>JAEWCC010000047.1 GCA_023390815.1 Bacillota bacterium | reverse complement strand
GCATGGGGTTTGAGGTGACGCAGGCCACGATATCGCGCGATATCAAGGAACTCAAACTCGTCAAGGTACAGGGCGAGGGCGGGGCCTATAAATATGCGGTTGCGGGCAAAGGCCAGCTCGGCAAGCTTGATGTTTTCAAGCGCGTGTTCCGTGACACCGTTGTATCGGTGGAGCAAGCAGCTTCGCTGGTCGTGGTACGCACCATGACCGGCAGTGCCAATGCCGCCGCCGAAGCGATCGACGAGATGGACATGCCCGAGGTAGCGGGGACGCTTGCGGGCGACAATACCATATTCATTGCCGTTAAGCAGGAAGGCATGCAAAGGAAGGTCGTCGAAGAGCTGGGCAGGATGATGAGGAGTAAGCGTTAAAGCCTGAGGGATGGGAATATGCTGAGCAGACTGGTCATCAAAAATATCGCGTTGATTACGGAACTGGAGCTTACGCTTTCGGGCGGTATGAACGTGCTTTCAGGTGAAACGGGCGCTGGCAAATCGATCATCGTCGATGCCGTTAACCTCGTGCTGGGGGAACGTGCCGACCGGGAGATGATCCGTAACGGCGCGGAAAAAGCGGTGGTGGAGGCTTGGTTCACCGGCGCGCATAGCGTGGATGATCTGCTGGAAGAACAACAGATTGAACCCGAGGAAGAACTCGTTATTTCGCGCGAGATCAGCATTTCGGGCAAGAATGTCTGCCGCATCAATGGCGCACTCGTTACGCTCGCCGCACTGAAAACAATCAGCGACCGGCTGGTGGACATCCATGGACAGCACGAGCATCAGTCACTGCTGAGCGAAAAGAATCACATGGCGATGCTGGATGGCTTCGATCCCCGTATCGCTGAGGCTGCGATGGAGGTTGCATCGGCTTACGGCGAATATGTGGCGGTTCAG
Organism: Bacillota bacterium; assembly: GCA_023390815.1. Lineage (GTDB taxonomy): Bacteria > Bacillota > Clostridia > Christensenellales > SZUA-584 > JAEWCC01. Next base: position 21,408 of record JAEWCC010000047.1, on the reverse strand, counting down.
GCACGGCTGAAAACGCTGCTTGCGGGGGATGACCGCGAACGGCGCATCGATATTTTAAACTATCAGATCTCCGAGATCCGTCAGGCCAATATTGCCGAAGGCGAAGAGGAGGACCTGCAGCAGCAGAAGCGGCGCATGAACGCCACCGAAAGGCTGGCTGAGGCGCTGGGCGCCGCTTACGAGCAGCTTTATGAGTCGGAAGCGCGCAGCGTGCTTGCCGCCCTGAAGGATATATCCGGGCGTCTTTCAGGCATCGGCGATGTCGATGAAAAATTTGATGCGTTCGCCTCTCGCGCAGACGAGGCATATTATACGCTGGAGGAGCTTTCCGGCGATATCCGGCACGAGATGGATGCGTGCAATTTCGACGCGGACGAACTCGAACAAATCGAGGAACGGCTCGCGCTGATCCATACGCTGACGCGCAAATACGGCGACCCGCTCATGACCGGCATGTTTTTAAAGAAAGCGGAGCAGGAGCTTTTAGACCTTACCGACAGCGAAGCGCTCGCGATTGAGCTTGGGGAGAAAGCGCGGCGCACTCGGACAGCGTTATACGTGAAATCCGTGCAGCTTTCCAATCTGCGCCGCGAGGCTGCTCAGACCTTCGAGCAGCAGGTTACCCGGCAGCTGGCGGACCTTGGCATGGTCTCGGCGGTATTCAGCGTTCAGTTTGCCGAACTGAAAAGCGAAGAGGAATGCGCGTTTACCAAGAACGGAATTGATACAGTCGAGTTTTTCATATCGGCGAACCGCGGAGAGCCGCAAAAACCGCTTCGAAAGGTCGCATCGGGCGGCGAAGTCTCGCGCATCATGCTGGCGCTCAAGAATATCGCGGCAGACCGCGGCGGCATTCCCACGATGATATTCGACGAGATCGATACGGGCATCAGCGGACGCATGGCGCAGGTCGTCGCCGAAAAATTATTCAGCATCTCTAAAGGCCGTCAGGTCATCTGCGTGACGCATCTGCCGCAGATTGCGAGCATGGCGGACGCGCACTTTTTGGTCACCAAAGAAAGCGACGAGCGCGCAACGCATACTTATTTGATACCGCTTGACGAAGCACACCGCATCGATGAAATCGCACGGCTTACGGGCGGCGAAAGCGCAGTGACCCAGGCGCACGCGAAAGAAATGCTGGAGCGTGCTGCTGCGTATAAGGTCCAGTCTGCATTTTAATCAACAGCGATTCATGAGAGAAAATACTACTGTTAGCACAACAGCGGATAAACAAATAGTAAAAATCAAACAGCGACTGCTTGTCGAGACTTTTATGCAATAATTTGGCGTGGCAATCACCGTATATCAAGGTGAATAACGGCAAATCATATTTTGAGTAATCAGGAATAAATCATTGAATAATAGAAATATCACGGCAAATACAGCCTCGCTGGTGATTTGTTAAGTAAATATTTCAAAGCATAAATTCAACCGCCCCTAACGACAATAACAACAGATATTGTCGAAGGGGTGTTTTGTGAAAAAAGCCGTCAGAGTTTTTGGTATACTGTTCGTCGTACTGCTGTGCGCCGTTCATTTACTTCCATCGGTACAGCGCTTTTCAAGCGTTCCCGATGAAATATATTTACGAAAGGGAACGTCACGTACGCTCGAATTAGGCCTGCCTGTGCAGGCGGATGTCGGGTCTACGGGCGTTGTTAATATTGCAGGCGAAACGCTGGAGGAAGCGACCGGACAGCGTTCGCTCGTGATTGAATCGGTGGACAGCGGGGAAACCACCATATCGCTTTCGCTGTTTGGCCTGCCCGTTAAAACGGTCAAGGTCAACGTCAGCGACGATGTGATGGTGATTCCCGGCGGGCAGAGTATCGGCGTAACCTTATATACTAAGGGAGCGCTCGTCGTAGGCATCACGGGCATACAGCTCGAAGGCGGCGAGATTGTGAACCCTGCGCGCTCCGCCGGAATGCTGCCCGGCGACGTGATTCTCACCATTAACGGCACAGAGGTTAAAAACGCGGATCATGTTGCGCAGATTGTTGAGGGTACGGACGGGGTACTGGATGTGGTTGTGGATCGCGCCGGACGCGAACTCGACCTGCAAATCGAACCGGTGACCGATTACTCGGATGGAAAAAAACGGCTTGGTATATGGGTTAGAGACAGCACCGCGGGTGTAGGTACGCTGACATTTATCACGCCTGATTCCAAATGGTTTGCAGGGCTCGGACACGCGATATGCGATATTGATACCGGGAGCATATTGACCGTTCGTGAAGGCGAGATATTTTTCTCGGAAGTGATTCAGGTGAACAAGGGCGAAAATGGGGTGCCCGGTGAGATTAAAGGCTATTTTTCCAGCGCATCTGGTACGATGGGAATTATCGATAAAAACACAGAGTACGGCATCTATGGACCGCTATATCAGGATGTCGATATGTCAGCTTTCAATCAGCCTATTCCAGTGGCGAGCCGCGACGAGGTGAAGCTCGGACCAGCCACGATTCTCGCGACAATCGACAGCGAAGGCGTAAAGGAGTTCGACTGCGAAATCATCAAGCTGACGGGTCAAAGCGAGCCGGGACAAAAGGGGATCGTTCTGCGTATTACCGATGAAGACCTGCTTGAAGTAACCGGCGGTATTGTGCAGGGCATGAGCGGCAGCCCGATACTGCAGAACGGAAAGCTGGTTGGTGCAGTCACCCACGTATTCGTAAACAATCCCACCAAAGGATATGGCCTGTATGTGGACTGGATGCTTAATCAGGTTCAGTGATTTCCTTTGTCGAATCGTGTAATATTCTGACCAATTTTGTTATGTGCAGTCATCCTAAAAGGGTTTTGAACGGATATGTTGAATAATTAACATAGGAACAAATCATTCCCATGTAAAGACAAGGAATTATATTATTATGGAAAAAGAGCGCGCTCGATCCAAATTCACTGCTATCCTTGCCGACAACAACCGTGACTATCTGCGAATGATCTCCGATTTTTTATGTGAAACAGGCCGTTTCACAATCTGCGAGTACGCATTCGACGGTCGGCAGGCGGTAGAACTTGTGAAGCAATTTAAGCCCGACTTGTTTATTGTCGATCTCATCATGCCCGTACTGGATGGTTTTGCTGTTCTGGAGGAGCTGGCCCGGGCCGGATATGATGCCGGAACCCGCATCGTGATGACCTCTGCGGTTGCACTGGATTTTATCCTTAAAAAAGCAGAGACGTTCAACGTGGATTACATCTTTTTAAAGCCGTTTGACAAAGACGTGTTTAAAAAGCGAATCATCGAGCTCATGCAGTTCCGGAATGACGTACGTACCATCAAACATTCTGCCGATCCCAGCGAAATCATTACGCAGCACATCAAAAAGGTAGGCATTACGGCGAACGTCAAAGGGTATTATTATCTGCGCGATGCCATTCTGCTGGTGCACAACGATTTTGAGCTGATGAGCCGCCTGACGACTGGCCTGTATACAACCGTCGCAGAGAAGTACAATTCCACGCCGCAGCGCGTGGAAAGAGCCATGCGCCATGCCATTGAAACCGCCTGGAACCGTGGCGATATTCAGGTGCTTGAGGAGTTCTTCGGTTATACGATCCACGACACGAAAGGCAAACCGACCAACGGAGAATTCATTGCAATGCTGGCGGACAAGCTGAATACCGAACTGAAATATGTGGACTAGATGTTCCGAATAATTATCGATCCTGTCGTTACCATAGCATACGCTTAAATCCGAAACGCCTCCGCGCATACCCGGTGCCCTTGCGGCATATCTATCTGTAGCAAGAATGCGGGGGCGGTTCGGGTTGGCAGGCAATGTAAAGAGACGAATATGGTTTGATGTGATGGATAATAAGATCCAATATCTTTTGTTGATTTTTTTTATTTTAGTGGGCATCACGGCAGGCACGTTCTCAGTCAGCAATCTGGGCGGCGGCTCGAAACAGCAGCTTTCGGAATACATAAATCTGATATTTGTTACCGTTAAATACAATAGTATAGATTATTTTAGCATTTTTATTAATTCTTTCTTGCAAAATACGACAATTTTTGCGATAATAACGGTGTTCTCGTTATCGATGATGGGTACGCCGGTCATCTGTGCGGCGATGATCCTTAAAGGATTCTGTGTGGGTTTCACAGTAGGGGTGCTTTCGCTCAATATCGGTGCAGGTGGATTCCTGGCAATCATCGTCTGCACATTTTTACCAAACCTGGTGCTGCTGCCATGCGTGTGTAAGGCGGGCGTGATGGGTTTAAACCAATCCATCATTGTCATAAAGTGCAGGAGAATTCCTGCAACCGCACGGGATAAGATCTTTTCAGCCCGGCCGCATCTTGTTAAAATGCTGCAGATATACCTGGTCTCGCTGGTGGGAGTGGCGCTTGAGACATTGCTGACGCCTGCACTGATGGTGCTGTTATAACTTAAGATACTGATATAATCGTTTATGGTGGATTTTGAATGATCAATACGCAACAATTCAAGCAATATCTGCAGCAGCGCAAGTTAAGAGCGGTCTCCATCGACTCATACATGCGCGATATCGAGCAGTTTTGCGACTATCTGACACATGCAGGCATTTATCACATCAGTGAGATTACCGGGCACGAAATCAAACGGTATTGTGATTATATGATGCAGAAAGGTCTTGCAGCGGTGAGTATGCAGCGCAAGATCGCTTCCATCAAGCGGCTTTTTGAATATCTTTGCGAAAGCGGACAAGCCCGGTGCAACCCCGCATCAGGCGTCCTGATACGCAAACGAGGCGCTGCTAAAGCTAAGGTTCTAACCGACGAACAGCTGAGCTATCTTCTCTCCATGCCGGATACGCGCAGCGTAGGCGGTATTCGTGACAAAGCCATGTTCGCACTCATCAACTCAACAGGAATCAAGGTCTCAGAGCTGATTGCGCTGCACATGGAGGATTTGCGGATGCCGGAAAAATGTGTGGGTATAAGCCGGGAAGGGGGAGCCGTCCAGCTGCAGCTTGACGACGAAGTATGCCGTTGTCTGGGCGCTTATCTTGCGGCGCGGGACATGCTGTTCCCCAAAGACGACCGAACGCTGTTTCTCAACGTATACGGTGAGCCGATCACAAGACAGGGTGTATGGAAGACATTGAAGAAATATGCCGAGGCAGCCCAGATGGAAGGAATTACGCTGGAGACCATACGCAGAAGCTTCGCACGCCGTTATTTGAATTCCGGGAACGATATTCGCAGCCTGTGTGATATACTCGGCCATTCAGATATTGCAATTACACGCGCTTATGTAAAAAGTTAACCGGTCATCACAGGACCAAGCCTCTTTACCATCCGACTTGCAGTGCCGCATAGACTCAATATATTACCGAAGAACACTCTTCAGGAGAATCCCATGAGGAAGTATGAAACGCTTGCTTCATCGCTGGATCTGAAAACCGTGCGCCGCTATCCGTATTTGCATCGTGTAGTGCCATTTCGTATCGCGGGTGGTGTTTATTATGTTGGCAACCGTGTCTGCAGCGCGCATCTGGTGGATACGGGAGAAGGCCTGCTGCTTATTGATACGCCTTTCGCGCGGCATTTGCCGCTGCTTATCGAGTCCATCTGGGAAGCGGGCTTTCGCCCCGCTGATATCCGATATATCCTGCATACGCACGCGCATGCGGATCATATGGGCTGCACGCCCGCGATGGCCGAAATGTTCGGCTGCAAGACCTGTATCAGCGATGCGGATGCGCGCAGCATTGAGGCGCGTCCCGAACTGCTGATGGCTATGATAGACGATCCGGGCGTTTTTTCGCCGGATATCCTGCTGAAGGACGGGGATTCCATCCGCCTTGGGAACGTCCGCGTCCGGGCGGTTTTGACGCCGGGGCATACGGCAGGAACGATGTCTTTCTTCTTTGACACGATTGAGGACGGACAAAAGCTGACGTGCGGAATATTTGGCGGTGCGGGTTTTAACACGCTGTGCCACGACTATTTTGCAGACTTCAGCGTTCCACCGTATATTCGCAACCAGTTCATGGAGTCGCTGGAGAAGGTACGCAATGAAACCGTGGATGTGATGCTGGGCAATCATCCGGAGGCAAACGCTGCGTTCGAAAAGCTGGGGCGCAGGCAGGCGGGCGAGGCGGGCAACCCGTTTATCGACCGAGAGGAATGGGCGCGATATATTGATGAAACCACACGGCGCTTCATCCTGTTCCGCGCGGAGGACGACGCGCTGTGCAACACGATTTCACTGGATAAGAGAAAATAGCGTCGCCTTTGGAATCCTCTGCGGGGGCATTCCGTTATAAACGAGCGACAGGCAGCGAAGCGGAAAAGGTTTCATATTTCTGCTTGACGAATCCCTTGATTTACGCATATAATGATGCAAACCCTAAGGAGACGCGTATGAACGCTGGTTTATCCGCAAATCGTTATTTCTCGTTTATCAACCGGAGCTATTATTATGGCTTCGGATACTTTACGTTAAACGAATATCGGCGGAAACCGGCGGATAGAGCTGTATAAACTTTTAGGAACATAGAAGATGAAAGGGAGCTCAAGCCGGGCTCCCTTTTTGATTATATGCTTGCAGATTGAAAGATGGAGGAAAAACGATGATCATTATTCTGAAGCCCGGCGCGGATCGGCAAAAGATTTCGGAGCTTGTCGAATCACTCGAGCGGGACTATTCGCTCGAGGTCCAGCGAATGGATGGCGTGAACTATTCCATACTGGGCCTCATCGGAGACACGGCGGAGCTGGATACCGACCCGATTCAGGAACACGAGACGGTAAAGAAGGTGATGCGTGTGCAGGAGCCTTATAAGAAGGTCAACCGCGCGTTTCACCCGGACGATACGATAGTCAGAGGCGAGGGCTTCACGATCGGCGGGAAGCAGCTCGCAATCATGGCCGGGCCGTGTTCGGTAGAGAGTGAGGCGCAGATCGTATCCGTCGCAAAACAGGTTAAGGCCGCGGGCGCCAATTTCCTGCGTGGCGGCGCGTACAAACCGCGCACCAACCCATACCGGTTTCAGGGCCTCGGACACGAAGGGCTTGAGTATCTGCAGACCGCCAAGCAGGAGACCGGACTGCCCATCGTGACGGAGATCATCAGCATCGGCGATATCGATACGTTCGTGGATATGGTGGACGTGATCCAGGTGGGCGCGCGCAACATGCAGAACTTCGCGCTGCTCAAAGAGCTGGGCAAGACCCATAAGCCGGTTCTTCTAAAGCGCGGTCTTTCGGCAACCATCGAAGAGTGGCTGATGTCGGCAGAATACATCGCGGCGGGCGGCAACCCCAACGTGGTGCTCTGCGAGCGCGGTATCCGTACCTTCGAAACGGCGACGCGCAATACGCTCGATATCTCCGCGGTTCCCGTCATTAAGCGCCAGAGCCATCTGCCCATTATCATCGATCCCAGCCATGCCACGGGACTTTGGTGGGCGGTGGAGCCGCTCAGCGTCGCGGCGGTATGCGCGGGCGCGGACGGCGTGATGATCGAGGTGCACGAAAACCCCGCTGAGGCGCTCTCGGACGGCAAGCAGTCGCTGCTGCCCGAAAAGTTCAGTGGGCTGATGGAAAAGATGCGTAAGGCCGCCGCGCTCATGGACCGGAGCGTGTGAAATGGACGGCAGTGGGTTTAGGAGCAGTCATATCCTGATTGCGGGGCTGGGCCTCATCGGAGGCTCGGCAGCAAAAGCGCTACGCGCGGCGGGCTTTACCTACATTGACGCGTACGATACTGACAGTATGTCGCTTGCGCAGGCTAAAAAGGACGGTGTGATACGCACGGGGTATACCGCGCTGCAGGCAGGCGAATATGATCTTGTGCTGTGCTGCCTGCCGCCGCAAGGCATTGCGAAGTTTTATGAACTCGCAAAGCCCTATATCAAAGAGCACGGGGTGTTCGCGGAACTGGGCGGGCTCAAAGAGAAGGTCACCGCACAGCTGGAGGCGCTGCACTTGCCGGAGCATGAGCTGCTGTGCCTGCATCCCATGGCGGGCAGCGAGAAGACGGGATATGCATTCTCTGACGCACGGATGTTCAGCGGCGCGCCGCTCCTGTTGACGCCTAACGCCGGTACAGGCCATGCAGCCCTTGCCTGGGCGGTGGTGCTTAAGGAGGCGTTCGGTTCTGGGGATATGCCCACGCTGACCGCCGACCGCCACGACGAGATCATCGCCACTGTAAGCCATCTGCCGCATGTTGCGGCGCTGGCGGTACAGGCCGCGGCAGCGGGCAGCGAGCGCTTTGCGGGCGGCAGCTTTAAATCCGTGACACGCGTGGCGGAGCTCAATACGGCGCTCTGGGCAGGATTATTGACGGATAACGCAGAATATGTGGTGAAAAGCATCAGACAGTACAGGCAAGCGCTGGATGCTTTGCAGCAGGCTATCGAGGCGCAGGATACTGCGGCGCTGCAAGCACTGCTGGAGCAGATGAGCAAGGGGGAGAGGGCATGAACGAAATTGCGATACAGGCAGGTTCGAGCCGCTACACCGTTCAGGTGGGCGCGGGGCTGCTGCAGGCGCTGCCCGAGCGGCTTGACGAGGCGTATCCGATGAGCTGGTTTGCGATAGTCACGGATGAACACGTTGCTGCGCTGTACGCCGAGGGTTTTTTTAAGGGTATGAAAAATGCGGGTGCGCGGTGCCGTACGTTTAGTGTCGCGCCGGGCGAAGGCTCCAAGAGTATGGAGACGCTGTCGCGGCTGCTTAGCGAGCTGGCGAAGTACGGCTATACGCGCTCGGATGTGATTATAGCTCTGGGCGGCGGAGTCGTGGGTGATCTTGCGGGCTTTGCTGCTTCGATCTACCTGCGCGGCGTGAAGTATGTGCAGGTACCCACTACGCTGCTGGCGCAGATCGACAGCGCCGTAGGCGGCAAAACCGCGGTGAACCTGCCCGAAGGCAAGAACCTTGCGGGTGCGTTCTATCACCCGGAGTTCGTGTACGCCGATACCACAATGCTACGCACGCTGCCCGATGAAGTATTTGCGGATGGTATGGCGGAACTCATTAAATACGCGCTGATCCGGGATGAAGAGATGTTCAGGCAGCTTGAGCAAGGTCCTGCTGTAAAAGCGGATTCGCCGGAGCTCGAAGAGCTCGTTGCGCGCTGCGTGAGCATCAAACGCGATGTGGTGGCGGCGGATGAACGCGATACCGGCGAGCGCATGATGCTCAATTTCGGCCATACGATCGGCCATGGTATCGAGCGGCTCTGCACGCATCAGGGGCTTTCGATGAGCCACGGGCGCGCCGTTGCGATGGGCATGGCGGCGATCACGCAGGCCGGTGAGCGCATGGGAATGACGCAGCCCGGGACTGCTGAACGCGTCGTCGCGGTGCTGCAAAAGTATAAACTGCCCTATGATATCAGTGGCTATGACCAAACCGAGCTGCTGCGCGGTATCGCGGTTGACAAGAAGAACGTCGCCGCTGCGCTGAACCTCGTGCTGATATCGCAGCCGGGAAAAGCGTTTTTGCACAAGATCGATCCGCAAGACATGAAAAACTACCTGTAACAGGAGCGATATGGACACTAAGGTTTCACCGGGAAAGCTATGCGGCACGGTGACCGTGCCGCCCTCTAAAAGCGCCGCGCACCGCGCCATCATTGCGGCGGCGCTGGCTGAAGGCGAAAGCGTAATCAAAAATGTCGATCTTTCCAGCGATATTCGCGCCACCATCGGTGCGTGCGAACAGCTTGGCTGCTCTATATCTGTCGAGCAGGCAGAGCGCTATTGTACTTTGACGGTACGCGGCGGACTCAAGCCGAAGCATGGTGCGCTCATCGACTGCGCGGAGTCCGGCTCGACGCTTCGCTTCATGATCCCGGTTGCCTGCACGCAGGCCGGGGAGCGCACGTTTACGGGCCGCAGACGGCTGCCGCAGCGCCCTATCGATTCGTATTTACAGATATTCGATGAGCAAAACATCGCCTACAGCCGCCCGTATGGTACAAATCTGCCGCTCATCGTGACGGGTGTGCTGAAGCCCGGTCATTTCCGGCTCGATGGACGCGTGAGCTCACAGTTTGTTACCGGGCTGCTGTACGCGCTGCCGCTGCTGAACGGCGACTCCCAAATCGAGGTGCTGGGCGGCTTCGAGTCGCGCGGATATGTCGATCTGACCGTCGATATGCTGCGCCGGTTTGGCGTGCAAATCGAGTGCGAAGGGGACCGGTTCTTCGTGCGGGGCAACCAGATATACAGCCCGCAGCGTATCGTGGTAGAAGGAGACTATTCGCAGGCGGCGTTTTTCCTCGTCGCCGGTGCGATATCGGGGGAGATCCGTATCGAAGGGCTTTCGCCGCATTCGCTTCAGCCCGACGGCGTGATCGTGGAGATCATGAAACGTATGGGCGCGGATATCCGCTTCGAAGGAGATACGCTCGTCGTTTCACCGTCGCGATTGAAGGGCATCGAGATCGACGTATCGCAGTGCCCCGATCTCGTGCCGCCGCTCGCAATCGCCGCGGCGTTTGCTCATGGAGCGACGCGCATCACCGGTGCGGCGAGGCTGCGCATCAAGGAGTCCGACCGGCTCAGCGCGCTGGCGCAGAACCTCGTTGTGCTGGGGATTAAGGCAGAGGAACAGCCGGATGGGCTGACCATCCACGGCGGAAATATGACGGGCGGAGAAATCGACAGCTTCGGCGATCACCGTATCGCGATGGCGTTTGCCGTCGCGGCGTCCGTATCGAAACAGGGTATCTCCATGCGTGGGGCGCAATGCGTCGATAAATCCTATCCAAAATTCTTTGAGGACTTCATCAAGCTGGGAGGGAAGATTCAATGAGCAGTATCTGGGGCAAACACTTCATCATCGATATATTCGGAGAATCGCACGGGCCGATGATCGGCGTCGTAATGCACGGCGTTACGCCCGGCACAGTGATCGATTTTACCAAGGTGCGCGCATTTTTGGACCGGCGGCGCGCGGGCGGCGAGGCATGGTCTACGCCGCGGCGTGAAGCGGATGATTTCGAGGTGGTCAGCGGTTATCGGGATGGCCACGCGGAAGGTACGCCGCTGTGCGTGATATTCCGCAACGCGCAGCAGAACTCTGCGGATTACGCCGGACATCCCAACCGACCGGGACATGCCGATTATACCGGCTTTGTGCGTTATGGCGGCTTCAACGATTCGCGCGGCGGCGGGCATTTTTCCGGACGGCTCACCGCGCCGCTCGTCTTCGCGGGCGCGGTCGCCTCGCAGATGCTCGAAACAAAGGGCATATACGCCGCCACCCACGTAAAGCGAATCGCGGATATCGAGGATGCGCCGTTCGATAAAACGGACATCCCGCGCGCGCTAGCGGAGCGGCTCGCTGCTTCGCGACTCCCGCTGATCGACGAGTCCAAGCGAGAGTTAATGGAGCAAGCCGTAGTCGAAGCTGCCTCCAAGGGCGACTCGGTGGGCGGCATTGTGGAATGCGCGCTGTGTGGCGTGCCGGCGGGCGTCGGCAGCCCCATGATGGATACAGTGGAAAGCGCACTCGCGTCCATCCTGTTCGCGGTGCCTGCCGTCAAGGGGGTATCGTTTGGAGAAGGCTTCGGTTTCGCGGGGCTGAACGGCAGCGAGGTCAACGACGCATACATGGTGAAGGACGGGAAGATCGTTACCCAAACCAACCATAACGGCGGCGTGCTGGGCGGCATCACGACCGGAATGCCGGTTGTATTCCAAGCAGTAATCAAGCCGACCGCCTCCATATCCATGCCGCAGCAGACGGTGAACCTCAATACGCTGGAGCCGGAAACGATCGCTGTGAAGGGCCGGCATGACGCATGCATCGTACCGCGCGCGGCAGCAGCGGTGGAGGCCGCGGCATGCATCGCGCTGCTCGATCTGATGCTGGAAAGGAACATGTGATGGGGTACGAAGAAGAACTCGTGCCGCTCCGGCGGCGTATCGACGAACTGGATGCACAGCTTGTGCCGTTGTTCGAAGCGCGGATGAAGGTCTCGGTTGATGTCGCAGGTGTGAAAGAGCGGTACGGCAAGCCGGTGTTCGACGCAGCCCGCGAGGACGCTGTAATCGCGCGCGCTGTGTCGCGGCTTGCCGACACGGGCAACGCGGAGGCTGTAAGGCGGTTTTACCGGGCGCTGATGGATATCAGCAAGCAGCGCCAGCACGAGCGCATTGCGCCCGTCTCGCAGCCGGAACCCGGCGGCGGGGCGGTCGGTTTTCTGGGTCTGCCCGGCTCGTTCTCGCACATCGCAGCCATGGCCGCGTTCGATGGGTCGCGCCTGCGCGGCTTCGATACGTTTGAAACGATATTCATCGCTCTGCAGCAGGGGGAGATCGACAGGGCCATCGTGCCGGCCGAAAATACCGACACGGGCAGCATCACGGCGGTCGCCGATCTGCTCGCCCGGTACGGGTTTTATATTGTCGCAGAGCGGCTGCTCTCCGTCACGCAGAGCCTGCTGGGTATCAACGGCGCGACGCTTGGCGGCGTGCGCGAGGTCTATACGCATCCCGAGCCTATTATGCAGTGCAGCCGTTTTTTGGCGGAACATCCGGAGATGAAGCCTTATCCTGCGCTCAGCACATCACAGGCAGCCATGAAGGTGGCGGAGCAAAAGGACCCAACCGTTGCGTGCATCGGCTCGGCGCAGGCCGCACCGATATACGGTCTTACCGTGCTCGCCGAAGGCATTCAGAACAGCAGCGGAAACCGGACGCGCTTCGTTGTAATCGCGCGGCAGCCGGAGCTTTCCGCTTTGTGCGATAAAACGAGCATCATATTCAAGGTGGAGCATAAGCCGGGCTCGCTTTGCGACGTGCTGCGCCTGTTTTCGGATGGGGGCGTCAACGTATTAAAGCTGGAGTCGCGCCCGCTCAAGGATTGCCCGTTCGAGTACCTGTTCCATCTGGATTTCGAGGGCAGCATCGGCGACGAGCGCGTCTCGCGCGTGGTCGAAGCCGCTCGCGGCGTCACGGCAGAGCTGATCTGGCTGGGTTCGTACTCGCGCCAGACGATATAGGAGATGAAGATGCTTAAAGCCGGATTGCTTGGCGGAAAGCTGGGGCACAGCCTGTCTCCGCAGATTCATGAAGCATACGGGCGCTTTACAGGGCAGGAGATTCGCTATGCGCTGCACGAAACGGACCTGCCGGGGCTAGAGACGCTGCTAACGCGCCTGCGCGAAGACGGATACACAGGCGTCAACGTGACGATTCCATACAAAAAGGCAATCATTCCGCTGCTCGACGAAATCTCGCCCGAAGCGGCGACAATCGGCGCGGTCAACACCGTATGCTTCAGGCAGGGGCGAAGCGTGGGGTATAATACAGACTACTTCGGGCTGAAATCGCTGCTGGAAAGCAGCAATATTGGGCTACGCGGGCAGTCCGTGGCGATACTCGGCGGCGGCGGCGCTGCGCGGTGCGCATTTGCGCTGGCGCACGATCTGGGCGCGAAGCAGGTTGCCGTGATCAGCCGCGACCCGAAGAATTCTGACCCGGCATTGAAGGCCGTGGGGTACGATGCGCTTGACGAGATGGATGCCATCGGCGTGCTCGTCAACACCACACCCGCGGGCATGCAGCCGGATATTGACAGCTGCCCGGTCGGCAACGACATCATCCAAAAATGCGGCGCAATCGCAGACCTCATTTACAACCCGCCCGAAACGCTGCTGCTCCAGAAGGCGGGGACTTTAAAAAAAAGATGCGCAGGCGGACTTTGGATGCTGTGCGCGCAGGCGGTCAAGGCGGAGGAGATATGGACCGGAAAGCCGTTTGACGAGACGGTCTGTGGGCGCATCCATGCCATGACGGCGGAGATGCTGCGCACCAACATCGCGCTGATCGGTATGCCGGGCAGCGGGAAATCGGCCTTAGGGCGGCGGCTCGCGGAAAAGCTTGGTATGAGCTTTATGGACACCGACGCGGAGATAGAGCAACGGCACGGCGTCATCAAGGATATCTTTGCCGCGCAGGGGGAAGCGGCATTTCGCGCCATGGAGCTGGAGGCCGCGCAGCATGCCGCGCGCCGCGTCCACGCGGTGATATCAACGGGCGGTGGAGTCGTGCAGACAGCTGCCGCCATGCAAACGCTCAAAACATCGGGCATCGCGGTGTACATCGACAGGCCGCTGGCGCTGCTGCTGCATGAGACCGAAACGGCGCACCGTCCGCTGCTCTCGGGCGGGCGCGAAGCGCTGATCGGCCTGTATGATAAACGCAGGGCGCTTTACGAGGAATACGCCGATATACGGGTAATCAACGGCGCGGATTTGGAGTCCTGCGTCGATGCGGTCATTAAAATGCTGGAGGAGTACAAAAATGAAACTGCTGGTTATTAACGGGCCGAACATCAATATGCTGGGCGCGCGGGAGCCCGAACTTTACGGAAAGCAGGATTACGCGGCGCTGCTGAGTCGCATCGAGGCGTTCGCAAAACAGCACGGTGTTGCGGTGGACGCGTATCAATCCAACATCGAAGGCGAGATCGTCGGGAAGATTCAGTCCGCGGCGGGCGTATACGACGGCATCGTGATCAACCCGGCGGCGTACACGCACTACAGCGTGGCGATTCTCGACGCGCTCAAGAGCGTGCCGGTGCCTGCGGTGGAGGTGCACTTGACGCACATCGCCGCGCGCGAGGAGTTCCGCCACAAATCCGTTACCGCCGCGGGCTGTATCGGGCAGATCGCCGGTTTCGGTTTCGACTCGTATGAGCTTGCGTTGACGGCACTGATGAAAAGGATGAAAGGCAGAGAAACCCGTTAAATGTGGCTGACATTGTACAGGAGCCATTATGAAGGATGTTTTCGAGTTGATTCCAAAGCATAAATCCGATCTTTCAGGCATCGAATCTCTGAAGACGATTGATATTTCAGAGGCGGAGCCAATACTCGGCAAGTTGCTGGAATGGATACAGGACATTAATTGGCCTGTCGCATGGCCACTGATCAAGGTTTTGCCGCGTTTTCATTCGAGCATGGTTCCCCATATCAATTTCATTTTAAAGTCGGATGATGACATTTGGAAATGCTGGGTGCTGCTTTTGGTGAAAAGTTTCCCGCCGGAAACTGTAAAACTACTGGCTGGGGATATCCGGCGAGTCGCAGATTCACCAACGCCTGGAGAGATTATGGAGGGGGCCGACGAATATGCAGCGGAAGTGATCGAGTTTTTCCGATTGTAATCTGTCTCTGGAGCGGGTGACAATGGATTGCCACTACAGGGTTGGAATATGAAGGTATTTGACAAACCTGTGGGGGACGCTCCCTTGAGCGTCCCGCCATGCATTACAGCCGACTCAAACTTTTATTGCTTCTCCACCTTGAACCGCAGCACCGTCTTCAGCTTCTCCGGCGCGGCCTTTCGGAAATCCGACATGTAGATTTCATGGTGGCCCAGGTAAGCGCGCCTGTATCCATGCTCCTCAGTAAACTGCTCCATGCGTCCAAACGTGGCGGGCTCATTGTCGAACGGGCCGATGTGCATCGTCTGGCAGCATAAGCCCTCGTCCAGCGTCATAAGACGCACGCGCCCTATTGCGGGGTTGTCAGCTTTCTTCTTCATCGCCTGCGCCCGGATGTCTTCGAACAAGCCTTGCGTCACAAACGGCGGCTGCATGATCATCAGCGTCCAGACGAGCTTGTCCTTGCGGGTCACGTCGAAATCTACACCGGCGGGCATATCCCATAGCCCTTCAAGAGCGTTAACCTTATAATCAAAATGCCCGTCCGGTACGATGCCTTTTTTGGGCAGCATTTTGATGCCATAGGACACGGCATACAGCGCACCCACGGCATCCTGAAACGCTGCGCTCGTGTTCGGGTCGCCCTGACCGTCTATCATCGCATATTGCATGGGCGGCACTTCAACGACAACAGGTGTTTTCGATGAGGGGAAGTATAGGCTTTTAATCAGCCGGTCGTATAAATCTTTTCCGGTGTCGTGCCGTTGGATCGTTCCAGAATCCTCTGCTCGCGTCTCGCGGCCTTGATCATTCATCATCGTAAACCTCCGAATTTATGCTTTTAACGATACATTCAGTTTAACAGAGGTATTATGACAGCAGTATGTCATGTTTGAATACAGGATCAAAGTTTTTTCGTGCCGCAGTGCGGGCAGAACGCGAAGCTGTTATCATAGCTGCGCCCGCAATTCGGACAGACGGCATCATGGTTCCCAAAGTCCGAAAATCCGCCCCAACCGCTGGATATGAGCTTCAAACGGGTAAAATCGATGGTCTCCGCGGCTTTAAGCTGTTCGGCGTAATCCGCATCGGCTTCATAGAGCGCGCCACAGCAGCGCAGTTTGATATAAAAATGCTTGTTCCAGCGGAACGTAGGGATGAAGAATATATGCAAATAGGTATAATGCTCGAAAAGAACCGCCTGTGTGAAACGTCCGCATATGGGGCAGATCACTTGGGCGAAGTTATTTAGTTCTTTTTCCTTTTCCTCAATACCGAATATGCCGATAAAAAACATAGCCTGCCTCCCTGTTCCCATTATAATGTATTGTTGATATGGGTCAAGGCTTGGCCTGTCGTAAAAACTGTATACGGAATATATCATTGGGAAGACGGCACATTAGCACTCTCTTGCCGCAAACGATTCAAGTACTTGAACAAGAGAGTGTCTCTGGTTTCAGCATCAGGCTTTTTGTTTCAAATTGGCCTGACGTTCTCAGAAAATACACGTTACCCGAACTGCCTTTCTATTTTGCACGGCACAGGATGAAATATGCTTTATGTTTTGCGCGGTTTCATTTATAATCGAAATTATGGAAGACAGCATGATGATCAGCGCGGTAGAACCGCAGAAGAAGAAAAAAGACCGTTACAATATCTATGCGGACGGCGAGTACGTCGCTTCGCTCGGCGCGGAAGCCATCGTCACCTATGGGTTACGCGTTGGCGCGCAAATCCAGGCGATAACGCTGCGCGAAGCGGTGGAGAAGGACAACGCGGCATACGCGCTCGATTGCACCGCCGCCATACTGGCGCATGGTATGCGCACGCGCGCAGAGCTCGCCCGAAAACTCAAGGAACGCGGGATCGACGAAGCCGCAGCCGAGGCGGCGCTTAATAAGCTCGCGTCCTATGGATACGTAAACGACGCAGCTTACGCGGCGGAGTACGTGCGCAGCATGATGGACACCGGGCGCATGGGGCGCAAGGCGGTGGAATACAAACTCAGGGAGAAGGGCCTTGCCAGAGAAGCGCTGGATGAAGCGATGGAGGCCTACACCGAGGAGGACGAGCGCGAGATCGCCAAACGCCAGCTCGCCAAATTGGCGGGCGGACTGGACCCGCGCGAGCAGCGCAGGCGGCTCAGTGCGGTGCTGATCCGGCACGGGTTCAGCTACGACATCATCAGCTCCCTGTTTTCGGAGGACGAGGATTGAGAACCGACATATTAAAGGCGCTATTGGGTGCGGACGGTTTTGTATCGGGAGAAGCCCTCAGTGAGCAGCTCGGCGTCACAAGGGCTGCGTTTTGGAAGCATATCAAGGCAATGCAGGCGGACGGCGCGGAGGTTGAAAGCGTCACCAACAAGGGTTATCGGCTGCTAAAACCGCCGATGATACCGCGCGCGGAGTACGTGCAGGCCTGCATCAAAAGCAGTGTGCCGATATTCTTTGAAGAGAGAGCGGCATCTACCAATGAAACCGCAAAAGCAGCGGCACGCGACAGCCGGTTGAAGCAAGCTGCTTTTCTCGCGGGCGAGCAAACGGCTGGAAAAGGACGTCTGGGGCGTACCTGGGTATCGCGCCCGGGTCAGGGCGTCTATGTGACGATGCTGATTCGGCCAAAAACGGACCCCGCACGTGTATCCGGCATCACAATGATGGCGGCAGTCGCCGTATGCGAGGCGATCGAAACGGTATCCGGTGTTCAGCCGCGCATCAAGTGGCCGAACGACGTGCTGCTGGACGGCAAAAAAACGGCAGGCATCCTGACTGAAAGCATGGTGCAGATGGACGGCGTGGAGTTTGTGGTGTGCGGCATCGGGATCAATACGTGCGCGGCAGCGCTGGAAGGGGAGATTGCAGCGATCGCATCCGCCGTGGAAGCCAACCCCACGGTGCTGGCGGCGGCGGTGATCGACCGCTTCTTCAACGCTTTTGACATTTTTGAAAAGCAAGGCCTTGCGCCTTTTATGGCGGCGTTTCAGGGAAAAAACGCGGTGCACGGCACGGTCACGCTGACATCGGCGGGCGGCAGCGTTACCGGAACGTTTGCGGGCTACGACGACGAAGGCGCGATCCTCATCGACAGCGATGGAGAAATTAAGCGTTTTGTCGCAGGCGAGGTATCGCTGCGGGGGGAGAACGGCTATGTATAAAGGCTGCATTATGGATGTTCCCGGCGTACTGGCCGGGCACTATACGGATACGGAAAACAAGACGGGCTGCACTGTGGTCATCATACCGGACGGGGGCGTGGTGGGCGTGGACGTACGCGGCAGCGCGCCGGGCACGCGCGAGACCGACCTTTGCCGCCCCATGAATGCCGTGCAGCGCGCGAACGCGATCCTGCTCTCGGGCGGCAGCGCGTTTGGCCTCGCGGCGGCGGACGGCGTGATGCGCTGGCTCGAAGAGCGCGATATGGGCTTCGACGCGGGCGATGCGTTCGTGCCCATCGTACCGGCAGCGGTGCTGTATGACCTCGACACGGGCAGCGCGCAGGTGCGTCCGGACGCGAAGGCAGGCTACGCCGCGTGTGAAAGCGCGGGCGAGACGGCGCTGATGCTGGGGCTTTTCGGCGCGGGCACCGGCGCGACGGTCGGCAAGGCGGCAGGGGCAGGCTTCGCCGCGCCCGGCGGCTTCGGCGCGGCTTCGATTGAGCTTCCGGGCGGCATCGTGGTTGCGGCCTGCTTCGCAGTCAATGCGCTGGGCGACATATACAGCCACGAAACGGGGAAACGCATCGCGGGCATGCGCGGCGGCACGGTTGCGGACGCATTGATGCAAGCCGCTGCGGAGGATTTTTCGGGAAAGAACACCACCATCGGCATCATCGGCACGAACGCGGCGCTGACCAAGGAACAGGCGAACAAGCTCGCGGCAATGGGGCAGGACGGCATCGCGATGTGCGTACGCCCCGCGCATACCATGTTCGACGGCGATACGGTATTTGCGTTCTCAGCGGGCAGCCTGGAGTGCAGCATCCACGCCGTGCTCGCGGCCGGGGCGGAAGCCGCCGCGCGAGCGATCCAAAACGCCGTGGAGGCCAGCGCATGATCATCGGCATCGGCATCGATATTGTGGAGATCGCGCGTATCGACCGGCCCGCGCAGAACAAACGGTTCTATACGGACTTCTTTTCGGACGAGGAACTTGAAGTGTTCAAAGCGTGTAAATACGCACTTCAGACGGTTGCGGGCCGCTTTGCGGCGAAAGAGGCGATATTAAAGGCGCTGGGGCTGGGGATCGGTGATATGCCGCTGCGCGAGATATCCATCATCAAGCTGCCATCAGGACAGCCCGAGGTCAGGCTGAGCGGAGAAGCAAAGAAAAAAGCCGAGTCACTCGGCACCAGGCACATCCATATATCCATCGCGCATGACGGCGCATACGCCATCGCGCAGGCGCTTGCGGAAGGAGAATAGCATGATCCCTGTCGTATTTGCGGACACCGCGCGCGCACTGGACGCGCATATGATCGATACGCTGCATATCCCGTCGCTGCTGCTGATGGAAAACGCAGCGTTTGGCATGACGGTCTTGATCGAGTCCAAATTCGGTACGGATACGCGCATCGTGGCGCTTTGCGGGCCGGGCAATAACGGCGGGGATGGCTTCGCCACGGCGAGGCAGCTTGCTGCAAAGGGATACAGCGTCTCCGTATATCTGGTGGGTAAACCGGATGAACTCAAGGGTGACGCCGCCGTCAACGCATCGTACTTTGGTACGCGCATCATAGAAATACAAAGCGAAGCGGATGTGCAGCGCTGTCTGGATGATCTGCACGGCTGTGTGCTGATTGACGCGCTGTTCGGCGTGGGGCTCTCGCGTGAAGTGACGGGTCTGTATGCCGCGGTTATCGGCGCGGTTAACGCGAGCGGCGCATATGTCGTCGCCTGCGACATTCCCTCGGGCGTGGCTGCGGACACCGGCGCGGTGCTCGGCTGTGCGGTCCGCGCGGATGAGACAGTGACGTTTCAGTGCGCCAAGCCGGGGCACTTTTTGTATCCGGGAAGGGAACTGACCGGAAAGCTTATCGTGAAGGAGATTGGCACCGCTGAAGGTTTTGACGGAATCGGCAGTATGTTTGCGGTAGATGACCTAACTTTGGCCGCGCGAAGAAATGATACCCACAAGGGCAGCTTCGGCAAGCTCGCGGTCGTTGCGGGAAGTCAGGGGTTTTCGGGCGCGGGGCTCATGTGCGTGAACGCGGCGCTGCGCGCGGGCGCGGGGCTTGTGACGGCGGGCATACCGGCTTGCCTCCAGCCCGTATTTTCCACAGCCATCCCCGAGGCCATGACGTTCGCGCTCGACGACTTTTCGGGCGGGCTGTCCGAGAATTGCGTTGCGGGGCTGGAGAAACTGATGGCAGGCAAAACGGCGCTCGCGGCGGGGCCGGGTATTGGCACAGGCGGCGGCGCGGCGGCTGCGGTCCGGTATCTCATAGAGCACCATGAAATCCGCAAGGTGTTCGACGCGGACGCGCTTAATATTTTGGCGCAGGATATAGGCCTGCTGCGGCATAAAACAGGGGATGTCGTCTTAACACCGCACCCTGTGGAGTTTTCGCGGCTCAGCGGTATTGCGCCTGAGGAATTGCGCAAAGGCCTGATCGGCCATGCGAAGCGATTCGCAACGGAATACGGCGTGACGCTGCTCGTGAAAGGCGCGACGACGATCGTAACCGACGGCGACCGCGTCGCCTTTGTAACAGCCGGTTCGCCCGGCATGGCGCGTGGCGGCAGCGGCGACGTCTTAACAGGCGTCATAGCGGGGTTGATGTGCGGGGGGCGCGAAGGCGGCATGGAAGGCTTCGACGCCGCGATATACGGTGCTTATATCTGCGGCAAAGCGGGGGAGGCTGCGGCAGCCGAGCTCGGCGAGCTTTCGATGACGGCAGGGGATACTCTGCGCCACATTGCCGAGGTTACAAAAGCAATGATGCAGGCGATCTGAATATGTAGGGGCGGCTATTAGCCGCCCGAATAATCCCGTGAATCATAGGGAACGGCCCCTGTGCCGTTCCGAATTAATAGACTAGTCATATCAAACCAATAAGGAATTCCCATGCATTTCAAGGAAGCCAAATCGATCCTGTCGCGCTATAACGGCATAAATATCTATCGGGGCTGTACGCATGGCTGTATTTACTGCGACAGTCGAAGCCGCTGTTACAGCATGGACCATGAATTCACGGATATCGAGGTCAAGATTAACGCGCCGCAGCTGCTTGAGGACGCACTCCGCCGCAAGCGGGAAAAGTGCATGATCGGTACCGGC
>JAEWCC010000003.1 GCA_023390815.1 Bacillota bacterium | reverse complement strand
TGGCCAACGTGATTACACACAGGACGGGGCTCGAAAGCTGGGAAGAAGTGTTCAATGATCTGGTGGCCGAGAAGGGAATCAAGGCGCTGTTTATCAATTAACTGAAAAGGAGCAAGGGTATGAAACTGGAAGGGAAAGTAGCGATTGTAACGGGCGGCAACGCGGGCATCGGCAGAGGCATCGCCGTGATGTTCGCGCAGGAAGGTGCGAAGGTCTGCATCGTGGGCCGGAACGAAAAGCGCGGCGCGGAAGCGGTGGAACAGGTCAAGGCAGCAGGCTCGGACGGGTTCTTTATCTCCACCGACGTCAGCGAATCGGAAAACATGCAGATGATCGTCAGCGAGACCGTGAAACGGTACGGCAAGCTCGATATCATGGTCAACAACGCGGGCAGCATCCATCAGGGCAGCTTGCTGGATTTAAAGGACGAGGATTTCGATAGGATCATTAAGAACGACCTCAGAAGCGTGTACCTCGGCAGCAAGTACGGCGCGATCCAGATGGTGAAGCAGGGGCACGGCGGGCGCATCATCAACGTATCGTCGATCCACGCGAAAATATCCGAGCCTTCGTGCTCGCCCTACACCGCGGCTAAAGGCGGCATTGAGGCGTTTACGCGCACCATTGCGACAGAGCTGGCGCCGCATAAGATTACAGCCAACATATTGGCGCCCGGCGCAACCTACAGTGAACTCACGACGCCGATGTATACACCCGCGGTCAAGGAAGCATTGTTCAAGCGCATACCTCTGAAGGCGATCGCGGAGCCGAAGGACATCGCGTGCGGCGCGCTGTTCATGGCGTCCGACGAGTCGTGGTACATGACGGGCGCGCGCATCTGTATCGACGGCGGATACGAGATGGACGGCAGTCTGCCCGACGCGAAGTACTGGGAGTAAGCCATGCAGGAGCAGACGGATAAGATCATTGACATCAGCGTGACGCTTTCAAAGGATACGGTCATCTACCCGGGCGACCCCGCGCCGGAGTATGAGCTGTTTTTCAGCCTTGCGGACGGAGGCATCGCCAACGTGGGCGGCATGAAGCACGGGCTGCACCACGGAACCCATGTGGACGTGCCGTATCACTTCAACAGCGATGAACGGACCATAGACCAGATGCCGCTGACGCACTGGGTAGGTCCGGCGCTGGTGGTGGACGCGACAAACGAGGAGGAGTGCGTAACGGGCAGAACGCTGGAAGGCATCGATCTCGAGAAGCACAAGCGCATTCTGTTCAAAACCAAAAACTCGCTGGATTACTACAAGCGCGCGGCGTTCTACGAGAAGTTCATCTACCTCGACAAGAGCGCGTGCGAGGTGCTGGCAAAACACAGGGTGCTGACGGTGGGGCTCGATTACATCACGGTGGACCCTTACGGCACGGCGGACTTTCCGGCACACCACACGCTGCTGGGTAACGGCGTATGCATCATCGAGTGCATTAACCTCGATGGCGTGGAGCCGGGGGAGTACTACCTGATGTGTCTGCCGCTCAAGCTAAAGGGCACCGACGGCGCGAACGCGCGGGCCGTTTTGGTAAGGCCTGAATTCAGAGTGTAATTTATGCCCATAACATCTGGCGGATGTCTGAGATGTCTTAAGTATCTTAGATCGGGTCGATTGTTATAGCATGACGAGTCTCTGGTGGGTTATCAGACAAGAAGCCCTTGAGACAAACGGTTTCAAGGGCTTTTCCATAACACGAACATCGTAATGTAAGCCTCGAAAAGGGCTGATTACATTTGAGGGCATCCTTCGCTTTCATTGCTGCACTGCGAAAGTAAGAATTTACGCTTTTATGACAAAAGAACTAAACAGATAACGTTTTTTGGTTTTTTGTGTTGGTTTATTTGTACAGTCATGATATAATTCAACAGGGAAAAATCAGCAATTTTACAGCCGGAGGGTTCATATGAAAAAACATATATCGTTGGTACTGGCCATTATGATGGTCCTTTTATTGTTCCCAAATACGACATTGGCTGCAAGCGGGGCAATCAGTACAAGCGGTACATATGATATTGGAATGTACGGAAATGGCGCGGCCATTACAATCGACTCCGGTCTTGATGTAACATTAACCAATACGAGTAGCTTGACCTATACAGATATGCAGATCATCTGCGGAACAGGGGTTAAGCTGACGATCAGCGGCATTAAAATTGTAAATGAGAACGATAATGCCTGTGCATTGAGTTTTTCAGGCAGCGACAATCAATTGATTTTAGCCGGGAATTCCAGCCTGACAAGCGGGTATTATGCACCGGGAATCAAGGTGGAGACAGGCACAGCGCTCGAGATACTCGGAGAAGGGTCTCTTACCGTCCGAGGCGGTACCGGCGGCGCCGGTATTGGCGCAGGGCGCGGAGAAGCTTGCGGAGCAGTTACAATATCGGGCGGAACGATCACCGCTTATGGCGGAGCGTCGGGCGCGGATAGTGAAGTACCGGGTGGCGCAGGTATCGGAGCCGGACAAGAAAGCCGCGGGGGCAGCCTATCCATTCAAGGCGGAACCGTATACGCACAAAGCGGGGATGGTGCCGCGTATGATATCGGTGATGGAGTGGACGGTTCCATGGCCCTTTCCTTTTCCGGCGACTCCGCACTGTTTTTGAAGAATGGAACTTGCATATCGTCGTCGTCAGCCACCCATACGCTCAAAACGGTTGACGTCCTGACGGATGGCAAGGCGTACGGACTTACTGTGCCAGACACCTGGAGCGCCCCGATCTATATTTATCTGAATGACAACAACCTTTTTGATCTTGCCTATGATGCAAACGGCGGAATCGGAACTGCTCCGGCTACAGTGATGCAAATTTCCGGCACAACAACGACGATTGCCGGCGGAGCGGGATTAACGGGGTTTGTGGGTTGGAATACAGAATCGGACGGCACCGGTGATGATTACCCAGCGGGGGGCGAGTATACTTTTACTAAAGATGTTACGCTTTTTGCGCAATATGAAGGCGCGGGCGAATCAAGGAACACGGCCAACAGCGATGCGGGGGAGAAGATCGCTGTAAGCAGCGTGACGCTAAGCAGTAACAGAGAAACCATCACAGAAGGCGATACCCTCCAATTAACTGCGACTGTTTTGCCAGAAGATGCGACCTACCCCGATGTAGTCTGGACAAGCAGCAATGAAACCGTTGCCACAGTGGACCAAACCGGCACAGTAACCGCTGTCCAGGGCGGATTTGCAATAATAACAGCAACGGCGGACGGAGTATCCGGCTCGTGCAAAATCATTGTGCAACCTTCAGATTGTGCAACGTATTTAAGAAGCTGTAATATTGATTTTGGAATTGGCGTTCTCGAAGGTGTTTGGGGGACATCGATTGGAGACGTTTCGTTTGATGACATCCTTGATCCGGTCATCAATCTGACCATGCCGAATTACTTCAGCCAATGCGAACTGCAGCCATATTGCAGCAGTGCGGAAAGCACCTATCAGATTTTAAGCGGCTCGCAAATCGTCGGCAATAATGCGCCATATACCGTCACAATACCAGCCCCTGGAACGCAGACGTATACGGTAATAGTCACTGCGGAAGGCGGAGAGACACGCACTTACACGGTCAATATTCAGCGGGCAAGCGCTGCCAATCAGGCCGAACCGTATTGGATAGAATTCACAAGCGATATCGATGATGTTATACCTGATATTTTCAGCGCTCGTTATCAATACGATTCTTATGTGCCTTACAAAATGCAAAACGGCGATTTGAAAGTATATCCTATGGATGCAGGGACGACCTACGAGATATATCGCAATGGAAAGCTTGTTGCAACGAACGAAACGGCTTCTATTGATTTTAATGTGGGTACAAATAAAGTGGAGGCCGTTTTAACTTCAAGCACAGGCGTTCACAAGACTTATACGTTTTATGTGCACAGAGATAATCTGGATTCCCTGGTTGATTTGGATGAGCTGGGGATGTCAAGTGTGTTGTCTTCATCCTATTCCGAAGATTACAGTAAAGAACGCATCAATGGTTTTAAAAAGGACACGATGAGTTATAACATCTCTTTGCCGAATTCCGCTTCCTCCGTCAAATTCTCTGCTTATCCTTTCGATGATGATGCCACAATGGTCGTGAAAAAGGGGTCAACAACGATACCGTATGTTGAAGGAAGCGGGTATACTGTCAGTCTTACCGCAGGGCTCAACACTGTTACCTTCACGGTATCTCATCCGTTAGTGGGGTATTCAAAGACTTATACGGTCAACGTCACGCGGGCTGCATCGGCAGCATCCAATGCCGATCTGTGCAACCTTTATGTGGGCTATGACCAAATGGAAGGCTTCAGCGCAAGTGATACAAGCTACGATTTCACATATCCGTATGCAGTAACCATACGGCCTGTTGTTTCCAATTCGGGTGCAACCTATAAAATATATAAGGATGGAAGCCTGATCTCAACCAATGCACCTGCTGATTGTTCAACGAGTTCATCGGCTGTCATTACCGTCAGAGTGACCGCGACCAACACGACGACGACAAAAACGTACACCATCAACCTGAGCAGCGTAGGCAGTTCTGCAGAATTGGATGGTATATTGTTATCTGATACCAATAATGATACAGGGTATCATCAAAGTATCGATATTCAGGATACTGAAGTGACCTATTCAGCGTCATCGCCTTACTATGATGACGAATTGGATCTATACGCTGATTGTCCACACCAGGCGGGACAATTGATAAAGCTATATAAAGAGCAGACTTTATTGGCGAGTGATATTGAAAACTTAAGTACAAATCTCAGCCTTGAGATTGGCCTGAACACATACAGAATTCTGGTAACGGCAGAGAACGGCGTTACACAGAAAGAATACACATTAAACATCACCAGAGGGGCTGAGCCAAGCGATGATAACGCCAATATCCTGGGTGTTAATATGTGGTTTGATGAAGAATATGATGGTTTTCAGTATGGCGTCACGAACTATAATCTAAATGTAGAGAGTAACGAGAACAATGCGGAATTTGGAGTGTATTTGGAGGATTTCCGCGCAAAATGCAGCGTGTATTTGAACGGCAGGTTGATCATTACACGAAATCATTTCAGTCTGAACTGCCTGTACCTGAATGAAGGGCCCAATACGCTGTCGGCGGTTGTCACTGCGGCAAACGGTGTGACGACAAAAACATACACGTTCCTGATAGAAAGAGCAGCCAGCGCATTAAAGGGCATCGAGATCATCACAGAACCTGAAAATTTAGAAGCCAGGAAAGGTCAGGCACCGAATTTGACCGGCCTTTCTGTGATGGCGAATCATACCAGCGGTTATTTTGAAATGCTGGATCAGGATGATGTGACCGTGACGGGCTACAATTCCAGCCAGTTGGGAAGCCAAACACTTACGGTGAATTACGGCGGTTATTCAGACACGTTCAGTATCAACGTCATTCAGCCTGTCGCTAGTGTTGAGATAAACAAAAGTACTGTTTCGCTGGTTCACGGAGATACAACGACACTCACTGCAACAGTCCTCCCTAATGATGCCAAGTATCCGGCTGTCACATGGCAAAGCAACAATACTGCTGTAGCCACGGTGGATCAAACTGGAAAAGTCACGGCGGTGAGCGTCGGCAGCGCAACGATTACCGCAACAGCGGATGGCGTGTCGGATACCTGCGAGGTTGAGGTGTTAAAGAAAGCGGTATCGGGTGTTACGATCAGTAGCGATGCGGAGACGCTTGTGGTCGGCAACTCCAAATCATTGTCCGCGACGGTTTTACCTGCTGATGCCACTTACCCCACGGTTACATGGTCGAGTGACGATGAAGCTGTGGCCACGGTAGATCAAACCGGCAAAGTGATGGCGGTGGGCATTGGCAATGCAACGATCACCGCGACAGCGGATGGCGTATCGGATGCCTGTGAAGTTCAGGTGATCAAGAAAGCGGTAACGGGCGTCACGATCAGCAGCGAAACAGAAACGATCGTGATCGGAAACAGCAAAACATTGTCCGCGACGGTTTTGCCCGCTGACGCCACTTACCCAACGGTTACATGGTCTAGCGACGACGAGGATATCGTGACGGTGGATCAAACCGGCAAAGTGACGGCCGTGGGCGTTGGCAGCGCAACGATTACCGCAACAGCGGACGGCATATCGGATACCTGCGAAATCACGGTGCAAAAGATCGCGGTGTCGGGCGTCACGATCAGCAGCGAAACGGAAGCGATTGTGGTTGGCAACACCAAAACTTTGACTACGACGGTTTTACCCGCTGACGCAACCTATCAGGAAGTCGCGTGGTCTAGCGACGATGAAGATGTCGCCACGGTGGATGGAACGGGCAAGGTTACAGCGGTCGCTCCCGGGAAGGCCACCATCACGGCAACGGCGGACGGCGTGTCGGATACCTGTGAGATCACTGTAGTCCCGGCCGAGTATCGCATCACGGCTGCCGCCAATAACGCCGCATACGGCACGGTGACGGGCGGCGGCGTATATAGCAATGGCGCAAGCGTTACGCTTTATGCAACGCCGAAGGCAGGATACCGCTTTGTGCGCTGGACAGACGGATCGACGCAGCTTTCTACCAACGCCAAGTATACGCTCACGGCCAATGCGGACCGGAGCATCACCGCCGAGTTCGCCGCGATCGGTGTGCCCACGCTCACGGCGGCGTCGTCCGGGTATAACAGCATCAAACTCACCTGGACAGCCGTAACCGGAGCCGCCGGATACGAGGTGTGGCGCAGCTCAACCGCAAACGGGACCTATATTAAACTGGGAACGGCGACCGGCACCACCTATGCGAATACCGGCCTCACCCTCAATACGCCGTATTATTACAAAGTCAATGCGTACTGCACCGCCACAACCGCGACGACGTACGGTAATCGGTCGGCTTATGCCGTGGCGACACCGGTCCCCGCCGCGCCCACTATCAGCGCCTCTGCAACGAGCTACAACAGCGTGAAGGTATCGTGGAGCGCGGTGCCGGGAGCGAGCGGGTATGAGCTTTCTCGTGCCACATCGCAGAACGGCTCATACAGCGTGGTCAAATCGGTCACAGCCACAAGCTATACGAACACAAGTCTTAACACCGGTACGACTTACTACTATAAGGTGAGGGCGTATGCGGGAAACAAAGTCTATGGCACCTATTCCGCGGTCATCTCCATCAAACCGATGCTGTCGGCGGTAACCGGTGTTTCGGCCTCCGCATACAACCCCACCAGCGTGAAGATAACGTGGGGCTCGGTGTCGGGCAAGTCGGGATACGAAGTATGGCGGTCCACTTCGCCTTCAGGCGGATTTGTGAAGATCAAGTCCGTGAGCAGCACGTCTTACAAGGATACGACCCTAACGCCGTTCGTGACATATTACTATCAGATCAGGGTCTATCGCACGGTGAGCAGTAAGCCGGTATACAGTGCGAGCGCATCGGCAACGGTGAGCGCAAGGCCGGTCCTCGGTAACGTTACGGGTGTCAAAGCGGTGGTGGGTTCGCCGAGCAGCGTTAAGTTGTCTTGGTCTTCGGTATCGGGGTGCAGCGGGTACGAGATCCGCCGGTCGACCGCGGTAAAAGGTACCTATACCGCCATTAAAACGGTAACCGGCAAGAGCTATACCGACAGTAACCTGACCCCGAACACAACATATTACTATCAGGTGGTCGCGTACCGTACGGTAGGCGGCAAGGTATACAGCACGCCCTGTGCGCCTGTCTCGGCGAGGCCGGTCTTTGCTCCGGTAACAAACCTCAAGGCGGTACGCAGCAGTACCGGCAAGATCAAGCTGACGTGGAGCGCAGTTTCCGGGCGGAAGGGCTATATAATCTCCCGTTCGACGAATCCCACCAGCGGGTTTGTAACCATCAAATCGTTAACGAGTACGAGCTTTACGGATAGCGGATTGACGCCGGGCGTAACGTACTACTACAAGGTTCAGGCATATCTTAAGGTGGGTAGCTCGAACTACAGCAGCGCACCTTCCGCGGTGGTATCTGTGATACCGTAGAAGATCATAACTTCGGTTTGGAAACTGTAAAATATAAGCCCTTGAAACTTTGTTTCAAGGGCTTATCTCTACAGCAAAGCTGTGGTCAGGCGCTGAGCGATCACGGAGAACCCCTGCAACATGTCGATTAGCCCATAAGCATTTGGTCGTCTTATTGCCGTTGTGGCTACGAATGCTCCCTGTCGGCCTTACTATGCCTCTTCAGACCAGCATCTCAAAAAGAGTCTGGTTGCTCGCTTGTGCAGTAATGGCGATTAGTAAGCGCAGTCTATTCTCTATGTAAATTTCGTTTTTTATATTGGTATGGCGTTATTCCCTCTGCATCCTTAAATATCCGAATGAAGTGGTTCACATTGTTGAAGCCTGCCTGCAAGCAAACGTCCGTTACCGAATGATCGGTGTGCAGCAAAAGGTCTTTGGCAAGGGACAGCCGGAGCAGGATCAAGTAATTCTTGAAGGTATAGCCCGTTATCGTTTTGAATATGTGGGACAGATAATACTTGCTCACAAAATGCCGGTTTGCCATCGAATCGAGCGAAATTTCCTGATCGCCGTTCCGCACCATATACTGCTGCACCTCCGAGACGATCCTGACGGCGTTGTTGACCTCGTTGACCGGGAACGCGGCGCTCGAATACCGGTACAGGAGAATCAGCAATTCCATCGCGGAAATCATAAACCGCTCGGTCCAGAAAGCGCGCTGTTCGATGCGCTCCGCCAACATCAAAGTGACCAGTTTGCGTATTTCATCGACAGTTCCGGCGTCCAGCTTAATCGCATGTGAAAAACTTTCGGGGCGCTGCACCAGGATGGACAGCAGCGGTGAATGATTGGGTACCATATACCCGAAATCCTGAGGCAGCGATATGACGTAGCGCTTATACGGGGCCCTCAGTATTTTAACGGAGTGTTTTTCAAGATTGCTGATAAAAATGAGCGTATTCTCCGAAACGGAATAGCTCTTGTCCGCGACTTCAATTCTTGCCTCGCCGTCCGTAATCAAGATGATCCGGTGGACATTGTGAAAATGCGTCGACGCATAAGTGGAATCGGCGGTTTCGCTAAAGTAGATATCCATATCGGTTTTTGCGCTTTGAATACTCACAGTAAGACCTCGCTACAGCAAGATACGCTAATTTTATTGCAACACTATTATAGTCTTTTCTGGACGTTTATTTTAGAATAAAATTATGAATTTTTATGGTTTGGAAAGAAGGGATGAACGGATGCGTAAAACTGCCATCGTGACGGGGGGAAGCCGGGGCATCGGCTATGCGATTGTCAAACAGCTGCTCGGTGAGGGTTTGAACGTGGTCGTCATGCACGCACACGAAAGCGCAAAAATTAGCGAGAACCTGCGCGGTCTTCAGGGCAGCTTCACGCATATTCAGGGGGACATCACGGACCCGCAGGACCGTGAACGGTGTATTAAGATCGCGGTACAAACCTACGGCAGACTGGATATCCTGATCAACAACGCGGGCGTCGCGCCGCTTGAGCGCGTAGACCTTCTGGAGATGACGGAGGAGAGCTTCGAGCGGGTATTGTCCGTCAACCTCAAAGCCGCGATGTTTTTAACGCAGCTTGCGGCAAAACAAATGATCTCGCAGCCTGCCCAGCCGGGAAGCCGGGGGACAATCATCAACATCGGTTCCATCTCGTCCGACACCGTTTCGCTGAATCGCGGTGAGTACTGCATATCGAAAGCCGGTATGTCTATGCTGACCCAGCTTTTCGCGACCAGGCTCGCTGGGGAAGGCATTTGCGTCTATGAGGTGAGGCCGGGCATTATCGAAACCGATTTGACGGCGGGCGTAAAAGAGAAATACGATGCGCTGTTTGCGCAGGGCATCTGCCCGATCAACCGCTGGGGACAGCCCGAGGACGTAGCAAAAGCGGTATCGCTGCTATGTTCGGGGCTTCTGTCCTACTCGACGGGCGATGTAATCAACGTCGACGGAGGATTCCATATTCGCCGTCTGTAAGCGCTGAAAGGGCCGCTATGAGTTTTATTGAAACAGAAGGGTATCGCATCGAGGTAATAACCCTCAATACCGTCGTTGTGGGTGCGGGGGCGGCGGCATTCAACGCTGCGGACAGGCTTTATGCCTATGGCAACCACGACGTTGCAATCGTCTGCGAGGATGTCTCACTGAGCACCTCCCGGAACGCCGGTTCCGATAAACAGACTTATTACAAGCTCACGGTGGCCGGAAGCGAGGGCGACTCGGTCGCGGCGCTTGCACAGACGCTCATGAGCGGCGGATGCGTAGACGGCGATATCGCGCTCGCGGAAGCGGCGAATTCCGCCACTTGTTTTCTTCGGCTCTGCGAGCTGGGGGTTCCGTTCCCGGTCAATCGGTATGGAGAGTATATCGGCTACAAGACGGATCACGACCCGAGGCGGCGGGCAACGTCCGCCGGGCCGCTGACCTCAAGGCTCATGACCGAGCATCTGGAACAGGCGGTTCGCGGGAAGAATATCCCTATCTATTCGGGGCTGCAGGTGATATCGATCCTGACCGAAGCGGACGCTGTTTTCGGGCTGCTTTGCTTAAACCTCAATGCGGGTAGTGGAGAAAATACATTTATCGCGTTCAACTGTGAGAATATCATCTATGCGACGGGCGGACCGGCAGGCATGTATGCCGACTCCGTGTATCCCGAAGGCCATTTTGGCGCGACGGGCATGGCGTTTGCGGCAGGCGCTAAGGGCAGGAACCTGACGGAATGGCAGTACGGCCTCGCCTCCCTCAAGCCCCGGTGGAACGTATCCGGAACCTACATGCAGGCCCTGCCAAGAGTCATTTCAACGGACCCTGACGGCGGCGACGAGCGGGAATTCCTGCCCGAATTCTTTGGCAGCACGGGCGACATGCTGAGCAAGATCTTTTTAAAGGGATACCAATGGCCTTTCGACGTGCGGCGCGCTGCGGAAGGCTCGTCCATCATCGATATACTTGTCTACATCGAGCGGTGCATGAAAAACCGCAGGGTATATCTCGATTACCGTGAGAATCCCGCGGGGCTTGATTTTGAGGAGCTGAGCGAGGAAGCGCACCAATACCTCGGTAAGGCGGGTGCGCTTTTCGGAAAGCCGGTGGACCGGCTGATCCATATGAACCGACCGGCCTACGACTTCTATTTAAATAACGGCATCGATATGAAGAAGGAATTGCTGGAAATTGCCTTGTGCGCCCAGCACAACAACGGCGGGCTTGCGATCGACTGCTGGTGGCAGACGAACGTCCGCGGGCTGTTCGCCGCCGGAGAGGTGAGCGCCAGCCACGGCGTATACCGGCCCGGAGGTAGCGCTCTGAACGCCGGACAGGTCGGATCGATGCGGGCGGCACAATATATTGCCGCGCATCGAAGCCAAGCTGTACGCGGTGCCCAGCGTTTTCAAGAGGCTGTTCAGGAGCAGATAGAGCGAACTGTTGGGATGTACCGTAAAGCGTTGTCCCCCGAAAGCAATATCGACGAGATGATGCGAAATGCCCGGAAGGGTATGAGCCGGGCAGGGGCCGCTATGCGCGACGCCGGTCAGATCAGGGAAATGGTGCGTGAGACGCAGGTCTTACTTCAGCATTTTGAAAGCCAAGTCAAAATCACCGATTGCGACTCGCCCGGCAAGCTGTACCGGTTTTACGATCTGCTCGTGAGCCAATACGTATATCTTTCCGCCATGATCGATTATATCGAAAACGGCGGAAAAAGCCGCGGTTCCGCGTTATATCATGACGACGCAGGGGTGAAGCCGCATCCCGCTCTGGATGAGAGCCTCCGGTTTAAGCCGGACGCCGGTGAAAAATCGGATAGGATACAGGAAGTTCGATACGCAGCCGGACGCTGCGCGTTCGAATGGCGGAACGTCAGGCCAATACCGGACGAGGAAGATTTTTTTGAAAACGTCTGGAAGGGGTACAGGGAGAACGGCAACATCTATTGAAAAATCAATTTAAGCAGGGGACTGGTATGAGGAATCAATTTAAAACACTTGAGGATATGAGGGCATACTGCACACAGGAAAACGTCCGTATCGGGTTTTCCGAAAACGTTAAGGTTTACCGCAAGAGCCATGATATGAACGGGTTCAATATTAATAACTCCATCGCTATATTACCGATGGAGGGATGCGACGCGCTGCCCGACGGGTCGCCGGGGGAATTGACGAAAAGAAGGTATGTCCGATTCGGTGAGGGCGGTGCGGGAATCGTCTGGTTTGAGGCGATTGCCGTTGTGGAAGAAGGCCGCGCGTCGCAGGGGCAGCTTTACATTCACAAAGGCAATCTTGACGAATTTAAGAGATTGCTCGAAGATGTAAAGGAGAAGTCGCTCAAAACGAACGGATACACTCCGATGACTATCATTCAGCTGACGCATTCGGGACGGTACTCCAAGCCAAAGGGCGTGCCTTCCCCGGTACTGGCTGCGCATAATGCGGTGCTTGATGAGAAGTATCATATCAGCCCCGAACAAAGGTTGATCAGCGACGCGGAATTGAGGGAGCTGGAGGACCGGTTTGCCGAGGCCGCGGTTCTTGCGCAAAGCGCGGGGTTTGACGGCATCGACATCAAGGCCAGCCATGGTTATCTGCTGTCCGAGCTGTTATCGGCCCATACCCGGGACGGTGAATACGGCGGCGATTATTCCGGCAGAACGCGCTTTATCAAAAACGCGGCGCGTAAGATCGGTCAGGCCGTTGGCAGCCGTGCGGTCCTGACGACGCGGCTCGGAATTTACGACGCGATGGACAAAGGCTTCGGCGTCGGGGAAACGGGGGAGCCCGACCTGACGGAGCCAGCGGCGCTTCTAAACGAGCTGAGTGGCTTCGGAGTGCGGATTTGCGCCGTCACCATGGGTAACCCATACTTCAACCCCCATATCAACCGTCCGTTTGACAGCGGGGCGTACACGCCCCCGGAGCCGCCGGTGAAAGGCGTGGAGCGGCTGATATCGCTGGCGGGCGCCATCAAGCAGATGGTGCCGGATATGCGGTTTATCGGAGCGGGGTACAGCTGGCTCAGGGAGTTTGCGGTTCAGGCGGGCGCTTATACGCTTGAAAACGATCTGGCCGATTTTATCGGGTTTGGCCGGCAGGCTTTTGCAGACCCGGGGTTTGCGGGCGAGATTCTGCGGGAGGGGCGTATTGCGCGGAATAAAACGTGCATCACCTGTTCAAAATGCTCCCAGTTAATGCGCAGCATGATCACGGCGGGATGTGTAATTCGGGATAAGGATGTATACACGCCGCTGTATCAAATGCATATCAAAAATCACGTATAGGAGGAAATCATGGAGAATTACAGGCTGGAAAAGACCGCGCTTTTAATCGTGGACCTTCAAAACGATTTTGTCCGGATCGGCGCAGCCATGGAAGTGGAGAGTACCCGGGATACCATCGAAGCGAACCAAAAGCTGATCGCGTTTGCGCGTGAGAACGGGGTACCCGTGATTTATACGAAGTTTTTAACCGGTCCGGTAAAAACCCTGCTTTGGAACTGGAGCCCGCAGATCGCCGAATCCAACGCCTGCAGGCGGCATTTTAAGCGATTTTATCCCGATGTGAACAAGGAGCTGGAATGTTCGGATATCATCGACGAAATCTATCCGCAATATGAGGACTATATCGTCGAGAAATATGGGTATTCATCGTTTCGGAACACCAACCTGCTCGACGTACTGCGCAGCCTCGGCAGGGATACCATCATCGTAACGGGAACCGTCACGCAGATCTGCGTGGAGGATACCGTCCACGAAGCGTTTCACAACCATATCCATGTGCTCGTAGCAAGCGACGCGGTCGCCTCTTTCTCGAAGGAGCTTCACGACGCCACGCTGCAGAACATCCACATGAAGTACGGCACTGTGATGGACGCAGAGAGCATCATGCGGACTTTGACGGGGAAGTAGAGAGAAAACGGGCGCACGTGATTGCGTCGATTCAGCCGGATTCTCGCGAAGAAATAGCAAAAACGGCATTGAAAGTGGCGCGTTCGCAGAGATAAGGCTTTAAAAAACAGGGTTATGGCGGAGTATTCGTACTATTCAGGCTGCTGGCGTATGTCAGCGGCCTTTTCTCCATAGTGGGTGTGTGATATAATCGGAAAAGCATGGATAATTGTGCAGGTTGCTAGAAGTAAAACCATATTAATCTGATAGGAAAAACATTTATATAAAGAATAACACCCCGACGATTTAGCAGCCGCGGGGTGTTACTCATCATGTCTTTGCCTCCGGAGTTTCCGGAGGTTTTTTTATTCCGGGATCACTGTCTGGACTTATTGATATGCCCATTCCATGAACTGGTCAACATTGTCCTTCGTGATCAGCGTGGACTCTCTTACGTTGTCCTTTTCGATGTTGCCGGTCTTGAAGTATTCTCTGATAACTTCAACCGCCGCAGCGCCGATTCTCGGGAAGTAGGAAGAGGTCGCCTTGTGGATCGTGTTGTCAGCCTTGATCTCGTTGAGCGCCGTTACCGTGCCGCCCATGCCGGTGATCAGCTTGATGTCGGTACGGCCCTGCTGCTCGATCGCAGTCATAGCGCCGGTCGTGGCTTCGTCGTCATGCGTGAATACGACGTCGATTTTGTCATAAGCCGCAAGCAGGTCGGACATCGCATTGAAACCAGCGGTGCTGTTGAACTCGCCATCGCCTTCGCCGATGATCTCGATGTTCGGGTAGTTCTTGATCGTATCCGCAAAGCCCTGATATCTTGCGAGGTCGATCGGGATACCGGTGTAGCTTCTCAGGTTGACGAGCTTGATATCTTCCTGGCCTTCGAAGAACTTGCCGATGTAGTCAGCCGCCATGACGCCGCAGGAGTAGTTGTCTTCCGCAACGAACGAGGTGTACTTGTCGGACGCGATGTTTCTGTCGATGATGACCGTCGGGATACCCGCATCATAGATCTCTTCCATGATCGTCGTCATCAGCGTGCCGTCGCCCGGCAGGCAAGCGATCAGATCGTAACCGCCGTCTTTGAACGTCGTCAGGATGTTCTGCTGATCCGCATTGTCAACCGCGTTCTTAACAGTCCATTCGATTTCCGTATCGCCAGCTGTCGCTTCCTGAATGGAAGCCAGCAGCGCTGCCTGCCATGCGTTGTCCGCCGGGGGCAGGGAGATCGCGACCTTCTTCACTTCAGCCACTACCGAGGGTTCCACAGATACTTCTGCGGACACGGACGGGGACTCTGCCGGGGCAGAACTTTCTGCTGGAGCGTTGTTCTGGGCGCAAGCTGCGAAAACAGTCATGGCCAAAAGAACTGCAAGAACCAACACTAAGATCTTCTTCATTTGTTCCTCCTGTTTTTTATGGTTTCATTCATAAACAATAGTTTATGAAACTTTTACGAATTTTTACTGCGGGACTGCAGCAGGACTGCGATCAGGATGACCGCGCCTTTAATTGCGTCTGTCAGGTAAGTGGAGACATCAAGCTGTATCATCATGTTATTGACGAAGAACAGGATGATGGCACCGATCACCGTACCATATATGGTTCCGCGTCCGCCCGCCAGCGATGTGCCACCCACCAGCACCATGGTGATTGCATCGAACTCGTAGCCTTTACCCGTCGTTGTGGATGAAACAGCAACCATTTTTGAAGTTTCAAGCGCTCCGGCGATGCCAACGCATATCCCTGCGATGATATAAGTCAGTATTTTGATCTTGTCCACTTTAATGCCTGAATACTTTGCCGCCTGTTCGTTGCAGCCGACTGCAAACACAAATGTACCAAACTTCGTTTTAATAAGCAGTATCGTGAGCAAAATGGCGACAACCACCATGATGACGAACGGGGTAGGTACGGTCAGCAGGTTGCCATTGCCGATGGATTTAAAAAGCGTATCCTGATTGTTGCCCGTTACCGTTGCGCCGTTGCCGATATACATCGTGACGGAACGCGCGATGATGCCGGTTGCGAGCGTGACGATAAACGGCGGTACTTTTGCCTTTGTGGTGATGATACCGTTGACAAACCCGAAAGCTGCCGCAACTGCGATGCACGCGAGGATTGCGAGAACCAGGGGCGTGCCGTTCTTCTGCAAATTAACCAATATCAATCCCGCCGTCGCCATAACCGGGCCGCTCGAAAGATCGATACCGCCGGAGATAATCACAAACGTCATTCCCAAAGCGATGATGCCGATGGTGGACGAGTTTCTGAATATCGTCGTGATGTTATTCCATTTCGCGAAATTGCCCCCTGTCAATAGTGTACAGATCGCGAAAAGTATAATAAACACAAATACGATACTATATTTGGACCAAACCTGCCTGACCATACCCAATTGATTTTTTTCACTTTTTACGCTGTTCATTGGCTTTTCCTCCGCATTATTAAGACGCATTCGTCGCATAGGACATAATGGTTTCTTCCGTTCGATCGCTTTGGGTAAGTTCAGCTTTGATCGACCCTTCATGCATGACGATGACACGCTGGCATATGTTGAGTACCTCGGTCAAATCGGAAGATACAATGATGATGGTTTTTCCCGATTCAGACAACTCGTGGATGATCCTATAAATCTCCTCGCGGGCGCCCACGTCGATACCCCGCGTAGGCTCATCCAGAATCAGAATGTCCGAGTCTACGAGCAGCCATTTGGCAAGCACGATCTTTTGCTGGTTGCCGCCCGAAAGGTTGCTCACCAGCTGCTGATGCCCCGCGCACCGGATATTCAGCCGATTGATCATTTCCGCGGTATTGTTCTTCTGCTTT
The DNA here is from genome assembly GCA_023390815.1 of Bacillota bacterium. Lineage (GTDB taxonomy): Bacteria > Bacillota > Clostridia > Christensenellales > SZUA-584 > JAEWCC01. Next base: position 111,282 of record JAEWCC010000003.1, on the reverse strand, counting down.
GCGGAACGGTTAAAGAACCCTTTGTTTTTTACCTGATCGATCAGGCATACATTTTCTCTGATATTTCGCTTAATGACAACACCCGTTTTTTGCCTGTCTTCGGTAACGAAGCCAATGCCTCTTTTAATGGCCGATGCAGGAATCTTGTTTAAAATGCGCTGGCCATTCAGATAGATTTCACCGGTCTTCATTTTGCGGACGCCGAAAATAAACTCCATCAGCTCAGAGCGTCCCGAACCCACCAGACCGGAAAACCCGAGAATCTCTCCGCGTGAAACCTTGAAGTTTACGTTCTTGAGCAGCGCGTCGGATACGTTGCGTACTTCCAACACGACATCGCTGACATCGCCTGTGAAATCTGTCGCCCGCGAAATACTGACTTCACGCCCGACCATGTAGTTGGCGATCTGCTGTTCCGTGACTTCGGATACTTTTTTGGTGACGATGAACGTGCCATCCCGCAGTATGGTAACGCGATCGCAGACTTCTTTGATTTCTTTTAAACGGTGGGATATATAGATGATCCCGATGCCCTGCTTGGCCAGACGCCGGATGAGATCAAAAAGGATCTCCGTCTCCTTGAGCGTGAGCATCGCCGTAGGTTCATCCATAATCAGCACTTTTAAGTTAAACGAGATGGCCTTTGCGATCTCTACCATCTGTTTCTGCGCGGTTTTAAGGCTGCTTACCATCGTCGTTGGGCTGATATTGCTCTGCCCGAGCGATGCCAGAAGCTCTTTTGCGTCCGCATTCATCTTTTTGAAATTGATCAGGCCGCTTTTTCCCTTCGGTTCCCGCGTTAAAAAGATGTTCTGTGCAACGGTAAGATGCTCCATCAGATTAAGTTCCTGATGGATCATGGATACGCCGCGCTGTTGCATGTCGAGCGTCTGCAAGTTGGGGGAGAGGTGCTCGCCATCGAGATAAATGTCTCCTGCGTCGCTTTTATATACGGCGGCCAAAATTTTCATGAGCGTGGATTTGCCGGCCCCGTTTTCTCCGCAAAGAGCAACAACTTCACCGCGTTCGAGGCTAAAGTCGACTTCTGACAGCACCCTGACGCCGTAAAAACTTTTTGAGATATTTTTCATCTCCAATAGATTTGCCATTGCTCGTATCGTTCCCTTTCCTTGGAATGTTCTTTATACCTAACGTACGGTTTAAAGATCTTCGCTCAGTTCAATGATGACCCCGTTCGGATCTTTAAACAGCAGCACGTTTTTGCCTAAATGATCAAGGGCGCACAATGGTAGCGTAAATTCCACATTGTGTTTTTTCAGGTGTTCGTTCCACGCTGTGATATCATTCACGCTAAAAGCAATATGCGCGGTTCCCGATGCGCTGTCGGGATGTTCATGATACCGGATTTCTTTTTCGTGGTCAAACAGTTCCATCGTGCTGTTGTCATTGATCTTTAAGTACACAAGCACATTATCCCCGTTAGGAACCCGCCTTAATAGCTCAAACCCCAGGACTTCCGAATAAAACCGGACAGACTGCTCGATATCTACCGTGTTGACGGCGATATGGTCGATTTCTTTAATTTGCATTGTTTCACACTCCGAGAGCCAGTTTGTCGCCCGTATCGGCCAGCCAACCTGCGATGTACCTTGAAAGCTCGTAGTGGCGCCGGTACGAAGCCGTTTTTTCCTTATTGGGCTGGGCGATGCTTTCCAGATCATGCGCTTTGTCGATGGGGGTATAATCCTTCCAAAGCCCGAGGCCATAGGCTGCCAATGCCGCCGCGCCCAGGGAGGCTGCATTTTGATCGACACTCGTTTTGATCATATTCATATCAAATATATCCGCAAACATCTGACGCCAGAACGGACTCTTGGCGCCGCCGCCTACCATTAAAAGCTCGGGTACGGTGACGCCGCAGCTTTTCAGTACCGTCATCGCATACCACAGGTTATAGGTAATTCCTTCGAGCGCCGCCCGGACCATATCGTTTCTTGTGTGGGAAAGCTGCAATCCGACAAACCCGCCCACGATATTCTTGCTCTGCTCGATCATTGCACCGCCCGCCAGGCTGGGATTGAACTGAAGATTGTTCGATCCGATGGGGGAAAGCGCCGCGAGCCCGTTCATCTCTACGTAAGCATCCTTGATCTCGCCGCTTTTTTCTTTCTGGACGAGATCCGGGAAAAGCACGTCGCGCACCCAGCGGAAGCTTGAACCGGCTGCGAAAATGCTGGTTGCGGAAGCGTACATTCCGTCGATTACATGCGCAAACACGAACGGTTTCTTTTCCTCGTCCACAAGCGGCGTGTCGCTCACGACCGCAATCCACGAGGAGGAGCCAAGCGAGATATACGCCCGGCCGTTTTCGATGCCCCTTGCGCCCAGCGCCATGCACGAATTGTCGACCCCGCCTGCCACGACCTTAACGTCGGTGGTTAAACCCAGCGCCGCCGCCGCTTCCGGAGTGAGATGCCCGATCACATCGTGAGAATGAACCAGCTCGGGAAGCAAATCTCTGCGTATGCCGGACGCAAGGATGTATTCCTCGTCATACCGGTTTTCCACCAGATCATATACGCCGCTGCCCGATGCATAGGAGTAATCCGTCACCATAGTGCCCGTCAGCATCAGATTGCAATAGTCTTTAGAACCCAATATTTTATAGGTCTTTGCATAAAGTTCCGGCTCGTTATCCCGGTACCACATAATCTTAAAGATGCAGTAGCATTCAGCCGGGAATCCGTTTCCGGTTTTCTTGTACCACTCGGAATAAGGAACCTTCGCAAAAAACTCCTTCGTCTGCTGCTTCGCGCGCGTGTCGCTCCAGATTGGCGTCATGCTGCGCAGCAGCCGTCCGTCCCGGTCCACCGGGACTACGCCGAGCGAGTGCCCGGATATGGATAACGCGACAACGCTGGACGGATTCACCCCGCTCTTTTGCAGGAGCTGTTTTGTGGTGCTGCTGATTCCGTCTACCCACGCCTGGGGGGCCTGCTCGTGATAATCGCTGCCTGTATATATGACATCATACTGGCTGAAGATATCACAGCAGGAGTTGCCGTTTAAATCGAATAACGACGCTTTGATACCGCCGGTACCCAGGTCGTAAGCGATGATCATGTCTTTGCCGTGCATCTGTGATGTCCTCTCTTATTTGAAGCTTTCTACAATAGCAAGCGCGGATGCGATGTTGATGCCGAAGCGCTCGACTCCGAGAGCCAGCAGCGCGTCAAATTCCTCTCGGGTGCGGATGCCGCCCGCGGCCTTTACCTGAACCTTGCCGCGCGTAAAGTCTTTGATTTTTGCGATCCGTGTAATATTGGCGTCTCCCGGAACCCAGCCTGTGCCGGTTTTTAAGAAATCGGCACCGCTGTCAATGACGATCCGGCAGACATCTTCCAGTTCGCTGTCTTCCAGGCAATTCAGTTCGATGATCACCTTGGTCAGTACTTCTTTAGGCGCGAGTCTAACAATTTGCTTAAGCTCGTCTGCGACGTAGCCGAATTCTTTATTTTTGAACCTTCCAACGTTCATGACGATGTCCATTTCCTGAACGCCGTCCTCAATGAGCTGCTCCGCTTCGAGCATTTTCACAGCAGTCTTATGCCCGCCGCCCGGGAAACCTACCGGCGCGCCGACCCGCACATCCTCATTACCTTTGAGCATTTCGCTGACGGTTTTCGTCCAGCTGGGCAGCGTATGTACGTTTATAAAGCGATAACGCAGCGCGATATCGACCATCTCTTTAATGTCGGCCAAAGCGTGGTGAGTTCTTACTGCACTGATGTCGATCAGCCTTGCGGCTTCTTTTGCGGTCATGTCCTATCCCCTTTAAAAATGATACGTTCCAAATGTTATTCTATATGCAGTACAGTACAATTGCAAGTGTTTTTTAAGCGTTCCCGAATGGTCATTAGTGGATATAGCGGGTGCTTGCATATTGCGCGCGCAGCACTGGACAGTGCCTTTGCTGCAAATTCGTGTTTTCCGGCTCGTATTTGCGTGCATTACAGTTTTACACGCCATAATGTTGTTTTCTATTATTGTTTGTTATTAATTGCTGTTATTTTATATCATATAACGGGGTGTGTCAATAGATATTTAGGCATCCCGAACCATACCGAGATGAAACGTCAGAAAAGTTTACATCTAAAGAAGATAAGTATGGAACGGTAGAAGATAAGTATGGAACGGTTGCATGCATCTTGAAATTCCACTTGATAAAATAGTCGCGCATGGTATGATTGAAACAATTATAGCGAATAGTTCAATTTAGAAACGATTTGGATAGGGGTAATCATATGGCGACCATGAAGGATGTCGCAAGGTTAGCGGGCGTATCCCACGGCACGGTTTCGAACGTATTGAACGGGTCAAAATCGGTCAGCAGTGACAAGATCCGGCGGGTGGAGCAGGCAGTCGCTGAACTTGGATATAAACAGAACGAACTTGCGCGGAACTTAAAGACGAAGCGAACGGGGCGTATTGAGGTCGTGCTGCCGGATATTACGAACATGGCGTATGCAAAGCTGTTCGATGAGATCAGCATATACGCCTCGGAAAAAGGATATTCGGCGTACATGCGGGTTTGCTCGGATGTTCCCGACCGTGAATGCGCGATCCTTGAAAACGCGCAGATGATGGGCGCCGACGGAGTGATTTTGCTGAGCTGCCAACCCGGCAATACGGAGTTTTTCAGCCGCGTGATTGATGAAGGACTGAAAATTGTTTTCATACATCATAAAGTATCCGGATACGCCATGAATAATGTGGATATGGATATACGGGCTGTCATGATGGCCAACGTTCAGGATCAGATTGCCGCGGGCTTTGAGAGGATCGCCATTATCGCCGGCCCCCAGGAATACTCCTTTGAGATGGAGTGTATCGACGCCTATTTTAACGCGATGCATAAGGCCAGAAAGAACATCGACGCCAAATATGTGGAGACCGTGAACGGCAATCGGGAAAGCGCAATGCGGGCGGCCATCCGCCTGATGGAGCTGGAGAACCCGCCGCAGATCATCTATACCACCAACAGAATGCTTCGGGAAGGCGTGGAATGCGCGCTTGCAATCGGCGCGGAACCGCGCATATCCATGCCGAAACTGATTACCCTGGATGCAGAGGAATGGACTAAAGCAAAGAGCGAAAAGGACAGCTACTTATTCCTGCCTTATGCCCAGATGGCAAGAGCCGCGTTTAAAATGCTGGAAGAAGTGGTGGAGCAGGAAGACCCCCGCGGCGGCAGAAGCATCTCAATTCCGTGCACACAGAGCAGAGGGCTCGCGGCGGCAAGATGCCACGATATCGGCATACAACGCAAAATCAAAGTGCTCTTACAGGAGTCTCCGTCCAGCCACACGATTACCTCGCTTGCGGCTGATTTCAAGCGCACTACCGGTATCGGCCTTGAACTGAATCAGGTGCCGTATAACCGGATGCTCAAAGAGATATTGAAGGGAATGCCCGCGGGCGAATACGACGCTTTCTCGTTCGACCTCGCTTGGATGAAAGAACTGATCCTCGGGGGATACGTGCAGGACCTATCGGAGTTTTATACCGATAAAGCCGAACTGAGCCGGATGTTTTCGGACGATGTGCTGCGTGAGCATTGCTTTTTTGGGGATCGGCTATATGCGCTTCCGTTCAGCCATACGGTTCAGCTGCTTTATTACCGCAAAGACCTGTTCTCTCAGATTAAAAACAAAAGGCTGTTTTACGAACGTTTCAAGAAGGATCTGAAGGTGCCCACGACCTGGGAGGAATATAACCGCGTTGCCGGCTTCTTTACGAAAAGATTCAATCCGGAATCGGAGACGACCTATGGCACTACCCTTGGCGCAATGAACGCCTCGGGAGCCGTGTGTGAGTTTCTGCCGCGCGCGTGGGGTATGGGCGGCAATGTATTTGAAAACGGCAAAGCCGTTATCGCCGGCGAAAAATGTATCGCGGCGCTCTCGAACTACGCGGAAAGCTTTAATTTCGCTCATCCGGATTCGCCTTCGCATTGGTGGGACGAGCAGGTGGAGATTTTTGGACACGGGGATGCGGCGATGATGGTGCTGTTCTCGGATCATGCGACGCCGCTGGAAGACCGGAGCGTTTCCTCCGTGGTTGGCAAGGTCGGTTTTACGCTGATACCCGGGAAAGCCAGCGTGCTGGGCGGCTGGTCGATCGGGGTGAATCCCTATACGGAAAAGAAGAACGACGCGTTTGAGTTCGCGAAATGGACGGCATCCGAATCGCTCATTATGCCCAATGCCATGCTGGGACGGATTGTTCCCTACCGTTCGGTTTTTGAAAGCGCGGAGTTGCACAACCTGTATCCATGGTATCGTATATTGCCCAGTGCATTTGCGTGCACGAGAAGGCGCACGATGCCCAAGAATGCCAAGGGAGAAGGCGTTTCGGAGGCCGTTTTGGAACAGATCATCGGTAACGCCGTCCATAAAACGATCGAGAAGCGAATGACCGCCAAAGAGGCGCTCAAGGAAGCCGCTCACTGTCTCGGGGATGCAATAAAATGACAACAATATATTATTGACACGTTCAAATTGATGATTTATCATAGGGGCATGGTGACGAATACGGCATCATGCCCTTTTATCTTGATACAATTCCTTGATTTAAAGGCGTTTTTACGCGGTATTTGGGGAAAAGTATCAGGCTGAACATAAAAGTGAAATAAACGTGCAAAGGAAGGGGACCAAATGGATCGTTACAAGGACGTATTGCTGAGTCCGATCAACATCGGCAAGAGGGAATGCAAGAACAGGTTTTTCATTCAGGCCATGGAATGCACCGACGCCGATCAAGACGGCAACCCGTCAGACTTAACCGTAGAGCGCTATGCCAACCTTTTTGAAGGGGAGTCCGGCATGGTTACGCTCGAGGCTATCACCGTAACGGATGAGAGCCGCAGCAGATTGAATCAGCTTTCCATCATGCCGAAGAACGCAAAGCCGCTTGAAAAATTTGTGGGGGATTTAAAGAAGCTGAACCCGGATACACTGTTTGTATTTCAGCTGACCCATTCCGGCGAACTGAGCAACCCCGATTTCTCACGCAGGGTAACGGTCAAACCGCTGCCGGGTTACGGCGGCGAAGTGATGACGGAGGAAGAAGTTGATCACATAATGGATCAGTTCGTGCTCGCATCGCGCATCGCTTATGATGCCGGCGCGGATGGTATCGATTTGAAGCTTTGCCACGGTTACCTGGGCTCCCAGATCCTCCGGCCCTATAACGATCGCAAATGGAAATACGGCGGCTCTTGGGAAAACAGAAGACGCTTTGCTTTTGACCTCTATGAGAGGATCAACAAGGAGATCAACGATCCGAACTTCCTGATCGGCTCCAAGGTATCCGCATGGGAAGGCTTCCCGGGCGGCTTCGGTACCGAAGGTCCGGATTCCCCGATCATCGACCTGACCGAGCCTCTGGATCTGATCCGTGGCCTCGAAGAGCGCGGCGCACAGTATTTCGTACAGTCCGGCGGCAGCCCGTCGATCACCGTGGCCATCACTCAGGCGGATAAGCATGCACCGTATTTTGCGTATCTGCATCCCACCTGGGCCAAGGAGTTTAAGAACGCCGTCAAGAACGCGGCCATCATTGGTTCGAACTACTCGGTATTCAGGAACGGCAAGAACGGCTGCCTTGCGGCGGAAGCCGAAAAGAACTCGATGTTCTTCTACGGTTCGAAGTTTATTGAGGAAGGAAAGGTCGATATGGTTGCACTGGGTCGGCAATCCTTCGCCGATCCGTTCCTGCCCAAAAAGCTCCGCGAGGGACGCGAGGACGAGATCAAATGGTGCACGCTGTGCGATAACTGCCTTGAACTGCTGATTCGCCAGAGAGAAATCGGATGCTGCACCTATAACAAACACTACACGGATGTTTTGGTGAAAACCAGAAAAGAATTCGGGCCGCTGCGCAAAATGCACACCTGAGAAGCGCTTGTAGCTTGAAAATAAAATTAAAGGAGAAATCGCTTTGAAATTAGGTTTTTTTGCAGCCAATTATGCGCACCTGTCGTTGGAAGAAGTCGCGAAGATCATGGTGGAACATGGTTACGAGATGATGGAAATCCCCGCGTACAGCGGATGCGATCAGTTTAACTGTGACGAGATTTTAAAGCCGGGTAAAGCGGCCGAGCTCAAGAAAACGCTCGCAAGCTACGGCGTTGAGATTTCCGGTCTGTCCAACCACGCGGACTCCCTGCTCATCTTAGGGCCGCATACTGAGGATACGGATAAGCTGTTTAAGGGTACTAAAGAAGAAAAGGTCAAATACGGCATCGAGAACCTGCTCAAAACGGTGCAGGCCGCGAACGCGCTGGAAGTGCCCGTGGTCAACGGTTTCACCGGCGTCACGAACTGGGGCCGTTACTTCCCGTTCCCGTGCGCGGACGGCTGGGAGAAGATGGAGCGGGAGTTCGTCGAAATATTCGGGCCTCTCATGGACAAGTTCAAGGAATACGGCGTCAAGTTCGCCGTGGAGCCGCATCCCAATAACATGATCTACGATATCCATACAGCGAAGCGCGCGATTGAACTGCTGGGCGGACATCCGAACTTCGGTTACAACCTTGATCCCGCGAACCTGATCTACCTCGGACTGCGCGTCGAAAACTTCATCGACGAACTCGGCAGCCGCATCTTCCACGTACACGCAAAAGACGGCGAAATCGTGGAGCACAACATCCAGCGCGGCGGCATCCTGATGCAGGGCGACTGGCAGCGCATCGACCGCGCGTTCCGGTTCCGCATTCCGGGCTGGGGCAGCGTGCCGTGGAAAAAGGTCATCACCGAGCTGGCCATGGTCGGCTACGATTACGTGCTCTCCTACGAGCATGAAGACGTAACCATGAGCGTCGGCGACGGCGTGGAGAAGGTGGCTCCGTTCTTGAAGCCGCTCATTATCAAGGCGCCGTATGAAGGCCGCCGCGACAAGATATTCAACAATCCCAGAGACTAAGAGGTGAAATTATGGCGAAAACAATGAAAGCGCAAGTAGTAAAAGCTCCTTATCAGATGGAATATGTCGATGTGCCGATCCCGCAGATCAACGATGACGAAGTACTCATCAAGATCAAAGTTTGCGGTATCTGCGGATCCGACTGGAGTATCTATACCGGCAAATATGCGGCGGACAAGCTCCCGATGATCACTGGACACGAGTTCTGGGGCGAAATCGCCGAAGTCGGCAAAAACGCGAAGGGCCTCAAAGTCGGCGACCGCGTGGCGGCTGACATCTGCCTGACCTGCGGCACCTGCTATTTCTGCCGCCGCGGCGATGGTCTGCTTTGCGAGACGTTCACGCAGCTCGGTATTCACACGGACGGCGGTTTTGCCGAATACGTGAAGGCTCCGTGGAAGAACTGCTATCATCTGCCCGATGAGATGGACGACTACACCGCCGCGTTTGTGGAACCGCTGACCGCGGTGCTCCATGCCGCGCAGCGCATGGACGCCAAAATCGGATCGTCCGTTGCGGTCATCGGCTGTGGCCTTGGCATTCTGCACGGTGCGCTCGCAAAGGCGAGAGCCTGCGCTCCCGTTATCGTGATCGGCGACGATCCGGCGCGTCTGGAAACAGCGAAGAAGATGGGCGCGGATATCACGATCAACGTGAAGGAAGTGCCGGATGTGGTGGCGGAAGTCAAACGCATCACAGGCGGCGTCGGCGTGGACTACGTAATTGAAGCGGTGGGCTCCACGGCGACCTACGAGCAGGCGTTCCAGATGCTGCGTCGCGGCGGCAAAGTGGAAGCGTTCGGAATAGCGGCGCAGGGCCAGAAGGCCGCGCTGGAACCGTACGAATTCGTGCTGGGCGAGAAAAAAGTGAGCGGCTCGTGCGCGGGCATCGGCAACAACTGGGGCGAAGCGATCACGCTGCTCAAGTACGGCATCATCGATCCCAAGCCCATGTTCTCCATGGCGGTGCCGCTGGCGGAACTCGAAACGGCGCTTAAGGAGATCAGAGAGCAGAACAACCTGGTGAAGGTGTTTGTCTGCCCCGAACTGACCGAACGAGTCTACTTCTAATCGAAAGGCAGAAGGGCTGCTCCGGTTATGGGGCAGCCCTTAATTATCCAATGATATTGACTGTCACGCTGAACCCGGCTATGGACAGGCTGCTGTTTGTCAACGGGTTTACTTTTAACGTTACTAACCGCATATATCGCCGCGAAAATTGCGTGGGCGGCAAAGGCACGCATGTTTCGGTGAACCTCGCCTGCCTCGGAGAGCCGAGCATCGCAACGGGCATCGCGATGGGCGACACCGGAAGACAAATTATCGAAAGCCTTGAAGACAGCGGAGTGACCTGCGATTTTGTATTTTCGGAGCAGGGTGACTCCCGCACGAATTACTTGCTGGTCGATGAAAAGTCCAGTACGCTGATCTGTGAAAAAGGCCCTGAGGTCTCCAAAGACACTCTGGACGCGTTTTACGCGCGGTATAACGCGCTGACCGATAAGACCGACTGGGTCATTATTTCGGGCGACGCGTCGAACTTTACCGACAGCGCGGGTTTTTCATTGCAGGATAAACTTCTCTCATCGGCGCATGAAAAGGGGATTCGGATTGCGCTGGACAGCGCAGGCGCTTCATTGAAATCGGGCGTTAAGCATAGCCCGTTTTTGATCAAGCCCAACGCGGAAGAGTTAGCCGAGCTGACCGGAATGCCCACGGCCACGGATGAACAGATCATCGCGGCGATCCAAAGCCTTGCAGGCTATAATATCGAAATCATTGCGGTTTCGATGGGAAGCAAGGGCAGCATCATAAAGTTAGGAAGAGATTTTTACCGTGCAGGCATAGCCAACGTGAAAGCCGTCAATACGGTGGGCTGCGGCGACGCCTATTTAAGCGGGCTCGTATACGCGATTAAAAACGGATATGAACCGGAACACGCGCTGAAGTTTGCGGCGGCATGCGGCGCGGCGGAGGCGCTTAATCCGTTGTCCGTTGGATTGGATAAAAGCAAGGCGGAAGCGCTTTGTGAAGATATTAAGGTTGAAGAACTGGAGGCACTTTAAATGCAATACATGAATGAACGCAGGAAGATCCTGCAGATTGCCAGCGATATGTGGGAACGCAGGCTCACCAACGCGGCGGGCGGCAACCTCGCCATGCGCGTGGACGACAACCGCATCCTGCTGTCCCCCTCGATGATGAGCGAACACAAGCACTGCCGCATCGATATCGAGGAACCGCTGCTGATCGATTACGACTGCAACATACTTGAAGGCACGGGCGCGTTCTCCCGCGAGGGCCGGATGCATGCGCTGATTATGAAGAACATCCCCGAGGTGAACGGCGTCATTCATGCGCATCCGTTCTACACGATGGTGTTTGTGGCGGCGTGCAAGCCGATCCCGCAGGTCACCGAGGCGACACTCAAAATGGGCGAGACCGGGCTGATCCATCAGGCGAAGGCATACAGCATGGAACTTGCCGAAAACGCGTACGAATACTTCCTGCCCAAGCGCGAGCAGCTCAAAATCACGGGCCTTTGCGGTCTGCTGCCCTATCACGGTACGGTCGCGGTGGGCAAGCATATTGAGCAGGCGTTTTCCGTCGTAGAGCGCGTCGAAGCCGACGCGGTGTGCAATCTGTTCGGGAAGCTCATCTAGCCATGAATAAAAAGCTGATCGTTTGCGATATCGGCGCATCCAGCGCACGGGTTTTCGGGGCTGCGTATGACGGCGGAAAGCTCTCGCTTGAAGTGCTGCACAGGTTTTTGAATAAGCCGATCATCGTTGGCACCAGCCTTTATTGGGATATCTTCGCGCTGCACGAAGGATTGAAGCGCGGGATTGCGGCCGCCGGAAAAGATGCGGATTCGATCGGCATCGATTCGTTCAGCAACGATTATTTGCTGTTCGACAGTGCCGGTGCGATCATCGAGCCGCCTCATGCCTACCGCGACGGAAGAACGCTCGGGATGGTGGAGGAGATGGACAAACACATCTCCCGCAAAGAGCTTTATTATCGTACCGGGCTGCAGTTTAACCGCATGAATTCGCTGTACCAGTGGCTGTCGCTGGCAAAGCAGCGCCCCTGGATGCTTGAGACGGCAGAAAGCCTGCTTTTTGTACCCGACGCGCTGGCGTTTTTCCTGACCGGCGAGAAGGTGACGGAATATACGCTCGCGAGCGTATCGCAGGGGTATAATCCAAGCGAGGGCGGATGGGACCTGCCGTTGCTCGAAAGCGTCGGCTTCCCTGCACGGCTGCTGCAAAGGATCGTCCGGCCCGGCGAAGAGGCGGGCAAGCTTTCGCGCGCAGTCAGCGAGGAACTCTCTGTGAAACAACTGTCCGTGATTGCGGTGGGAGAGCACGATACGGCGTCGGCGGTGGCGGCGGTACCGAGCCTGGCGCCGAGATTCGCCTATATCAGCAGCGGCACATGGTCAATCGTGGGCACGGAGATCGATAAGCCGCTCATCAACGAGCGAAGCTACCGGCACGGCCTTGCCAACGAAGGCGGGGTCGGGGGACGTATCCGGCTGCTCAAGAACGTGATGGGCCTTTGGATATTGCAGGAGTGCAAACGTTACTGGCAGGAGCGCGGCTGTGATTACAACTTTTCAGAGCTGGCGCGTCTGGCGGCGGAATCCAAATGGGAAGCGCATCTGTTCGACCCGGATGACGAGATGTTTTATCAGCCGGGGCCGATGCCCGAGCTCATCGCGCGCTTTTTTGAGTCGCAGGGCAAGGCTGCTCCGAAAGAAACGGGGGACGTGGTGCGCTGCGTGCTTTTAAGCCTTGCGTGCAAATACCGTTATGTACTGGAGTGCCTGGAATACGCCTGCGGATATGAACTGCCCGCAGTGCATATCATCGGCGGAGGCGCGCAAAACGAGCTGCTGAATCAGTTTACCGCGAATATCACTGTCAAGCCTGTTTACGCCGGCCCATCCGAGGCCACGGCACTGGGCAACGCGATGGTTCAGCTCATCGCGGCGGGGGAGTTCAGTTCACTCCCGGAAGCGCGGAGCGCGCTGATCCGGTCTGCCGATGTGGCGGAATTTCTTCCCGACGGCAAGGAAAAATGGCAGGAGATGTACGCAAGGTACCGTATCGAAAACCGTCTCTGTTCTGTAGAATAGCCGTTAAATTTGATGTGTATCTTTGTTTTATATGGGGGAGAAGGGATTGCACACGGGCAAAAACAGCGGCTGGGTGCGTCCCTTTTTGCTAAAAACACTGCTCAAATCTTTTTCGTAAAGGAAAGCATTTTCTCCATTTTTATATTGACTTTGCATAGCAATCAATATAAAATAACAATAAACAATAATATAAAAGAACAAACGATTACAAAAAAATATGAGTAAATGAGAGCAGTGACGATGAAAAAGACAGTAAATGTATGCTTGATTGGTGCCGGACGGGCCGGAATGATCCATGCGAGAAACTTTAAATCGAGAGTGCCGAACGCGAGTATCGTGGCGGTCGCAGATCCTTTTGAAGAGGCATGCCTGAAGGCGTGTGAAGAACTCGAAATCGATCGATACTATACGGATTACAAGCAAGTGCTCGCTCAGGAGGACATCCACGCCGTGGTCGTGGTGTCGCCCACCAAGTTCCACAAGGATATCGTCGTGGACTGCGCGAACGCGGGCAAGCACATCCTGTGCGAAAAGCCGATGGCGATGACGGTGCAGGAATGCGAAGAGATGATCAACGCGGCGAAGAAGAACAACGTCAAACTGCAGGTCGGCTTTATGCGGCGTTTCGACGAGAGCTTTCAAAAAGCCAAGGAAGCGATCCACAGCGGCGCAATCGGCGATATCGTGCATATCCGGTCTCTTACGAGAGGGCCGAGCAAGCCGCAGAAGTGGATGTATGATATCGAGATCAGCAACGGGCCGCTGGCCGAAGTGAACAGCCATGATATCGACTGCGTGCGCTGGCTGGCGGAAAGCGACATGGAATCGCTCTACGCAATTGCGGGCAACTACCGCAATAAAGAGATTGCTGCCGAGTATCCGGATTTTTACGATAACGTCGTGATGTCGGGCATGCTCAAAAACGGCATCCAGTTTACCATCGAAGGTGCGCAGTACGTCGGGTACGGCTATGACGCGCGGGTAGAGGTGATGGGAACAAAGGGCGTCGTATTCATTGGCCGGACGGACGCGTATCATCTCAAAGTCGTCAGCGAAGCAAGCGGAACCAACGCACCGTTCATCACAAGCTGGACAACGCTGTTTAAGGATGCGTATCTCGAAGAGGATATTCAGTTTGTACAGTGCATACTCAATGATACAGTGCCGAAGGTCACCGGCGAAGACGGGAAAATGGCGGTGGCGGTCGTGAAGGCCGGGAACCGTTCGATAAAGGAAAAAGCGATCATCAAACTGTAGGGAGGCAACATGTTAGCAGCAAGATTATATGGACCCAGGAAACTCGTCGTCGAAGACATACCCAAACCGACAATAAACGATAACGAAATACTGCTCAAGATCAAGAGCGCAGCGGTTTGCGGCACGGATGTCCGCATGTTCCAGAACGGCTCCGGCGACATCAGCGAGACCAACCCGCGCGTGCTGGGCCACGAGTTCGGCGGCGTGATCGAAGAAGTAGGCAAGAATGTTGACTTTTATCAGGAAGGCATGGAGATTGCGGTAGCCCCAAATATCGGTTGTGGCATCTGCGACAAATGCGTACGCGGCAACGGCCATATGTGCGACAGCTATACCGCTTTCGGCATCAACATGGACGGCGCGTTCGCGGAATACGTAAAAATACCGGAAAAAGCGATCCGTCAGGGCAACCTGATGGTGACGCCTGCCGGAATGAAGGCGGAGGAAGTGGCGATCAACGAACCGCTGTCCTGCGCGTACAACGGCGCGCTGCACTGCAACATCGTACCGGGCGACTATGTACTGATCGTAGGCGCGGGCACCATCGGCCTGTTCCACGCGAAGCTCGCGAAGATTTACGGGGCAGCCAAGGTCATCATGAACGACCTGTCTGCCGACCGGCTGCAGCTGTGCAAGGACATCGAGCAAAGCATCATCACCTACCATGGCGACGACCTCGCGGGCTTCATCAAAGAGCAGACGAGAGGACGCGGCGTGGATGTATGCATCACAGCCTGCCCGTCTCCCGACGTGCAGCGGCAGTCGCTGGAGCTGATGGCCGAAGGCGGAAGGATCAACTTCTTTGGCGGGCTGCCCAAAACCAAGGAGAATGTGCAGATCAACACGAACCTGATTCACTACAAGCAGCTGATCGTCACCGGAACGACGCGCGCAAGCATCTCGCATTTCCGCACCACGATGGGCTTCATTGCGGACGGCTTGATCGACCTTTCGGGCATCGTCACGGGGCGATACAGCATTCACGAGATCGGCAAGGCTTTTGAGAACGCTGAAAAGGCGATCGGCTTAAAGCACGTGATCGAATTTTAAGAGGTTTGCATGAATTATTTGATCGGCGTTGATATCGGCACGCAGGGAACGAAAACGATCCTATACGATGAGGAAGGCCGGGTACTTGGCAGCAGCTTCGAGGCGTCCAACCTGATCAGCCCGAAAACGGGCGAAGTCTATCAGGAAGCGGACGAGATTTTTTCCTCTGTCATCAACACGGTCAGGGACGCCGTAACGAAGAGCGGCGTCGATGCTGCCAGAATCCGGGCGCTCGGCATGGACTCTCAGATGGCCGGCATCATGGGCATCGGCAAGGATTTTGAGGCCGTCACGTACTATGACAGCTGGCTCGACACCAAGTGCGGCAAATACATCACCGAGATCAAGCGCCTCGCCAATCAAAGATCCGTGGAACTGAACGGCGCGCCTGTGACCTATACGCACGGCCCCAAGGTGCTGTGGTGGAAACACGAACAGCCGGAGGCCTACAAACAGGTAGAGAAGTTCGTGCTGCCGCACGTCTATGTCGGCGGCAGGCTTTGCGGCCTGAAATCGGACGAGGCGGTCATTGACCATACCTGCATCCACTTCAGCGGCTTCGCGGATAACCTGAATAAAGCTTGGTCCGAAGAGCTGATGGATACGTTCGGTGTGGCACGGGAGAAACTGCCCGAGATCGCCGAACCGTGGAAGATCGTCGGCGGACTGAAGAAGGAATATGCGGACGCGTGCGGCCTCACGGAAGGGCTACCGATCGTAGCGGGCTGTGGTGACTCCGCCGCAACTTGCCTGGGCGCGGGCATCGTAAAGCCCGGGCAGGTTTTTGACGTAGCGGGGACGGCCTCGATACTGTCCTGCTGCGTCGATACGTTTAAACCGGATACCAAACACGAAGCGCTGATGCTGATGCGCTCGGTAATTGACGGGTTGTGGATGCCACTGGCGTATATCAACGGCGGCGGCTTGTGCCTCAAATGGTATAAGGACAGCATTACGGGCGCGAGCTGCGCGGTGGATTACGAGACGTTGGAGCGCGAAGCGGCTGAGCTTGCACCGGGCAGCGAAGGGCTGGTATTCATCCCGCACTTTGCGGGCAGGGTATGCCCGAACGACCCGGATATACGGGGCAGCTTCATCGGCCTTAATTTTGCCCACAAGCGGGGCCATCTGTACCGCGCCATCATGGAAGGCATCGCGTACGAGTATCAGTTCTACCTGAACGTGCTCAAAGATATCGGCATCGATACGAAAATTGAAAAGGTGTTTGGTATGGGCGGCGGCGCAAAGAGCGCGCTGTTCAACCAGATCAAAGCGGATGTGCTGGGCCTGCCGTACGTACCGCTGCAAAACGTGGATACCGCTCCATTGGGCAGCGCCATCGTTGCCGGTTACGCGGTTGGGGTGTATGATAATATTGCTAAAACTGCTGAAGGTTTCAAAAAACCGGGTGCCGAGATTCTGAGCAACCCGGAACGCGGCGAAAGCTACAAGCCGTACTCGCGGGCGTATTTGGAGTCGTTTTCAGCACTGAGAAAAATATTTCATACGCTTGGAGGAAATATCCATGAGTGAACCTGAGAACGAGTCCATGTTTGCAGAAGAGAGAAAGACTGCGATCGCGGAATATATCCACAAAAACCGTAAATCCACGGTGAGCGAGCTCTGCAAAATATTTAAGGTCTCTCCGGCGACGATCCGCAACGATCTTACCGAACTGGAAAACGCGGGGCTGCTCAAAAGGACGCACGGCGGCGCGATACCCAACGTAAAAGCAAACTACGAGCTGAATTCCAGCCAGAAAAAGGTGGAGCATATCCACGAGAAGGAAGCCATCGCGAAAAAGGCGGTGAGCTATGTGGATGACGGCGATACGATCGCGATCGATACCGGTACGACGACATTGTGCTTTGCACGGCAGCTCGTCTCCAAAAAGAGCCTGACGGTCGTCACCAACGATATCGAGATCGCTGGTTTTCTGGAAGACAATTCGGATGCCGATATCGTATTCATCGGCGGCAGGCTGCGCAGAGGGTTTCACTGCAGCGTAGGTCCGATTGCGCTGCGATGCATGGAAGGCTTGCGCGTAGACAAAGCCTTTGTCGCGAGCAACTCGGTCAGCGTCAAAAACGGGCTCACGACGCCCGGTTTGGAACTCGCGCAAATCAAAACCAGCCTCGTCAATTTTGCGGAAGAGGTCTTTTTGCTCAGCGACAGCAGCAAATTCGGACGGGCTTCCTTTGTCAAGTTCGCGGATATTCACGCGATCAACACCATCATCACGGATAAGGGGTTATCCGAACAGCAAGTCAGCGAGCTGGAGCAGCTCGGTATTACACTGGACATCGCATAACGCCCAAAAGGCATCGTAAAGAAATAAACATAAGGGAGTTGGCACTATGAAGACACGTCTCGTCCCATTGTATTTTACCGCCGCAAACGAGCGGGAACGCAACGAATTTAAAGCGCAGCTGGCGCGGATCGAGGAAATGTACGGCGATGTAGCCGAGCTGCTGGAGCCCGTTGCCGTAGGCGGCGAGCTGCCCACGGAGGCGGATGCCGTTGTATTTCCGCAGCTGATCGGCGCGGCGTTTCGCGAGATCGAAGGGCTCAAAAAGATCACGCTGCCCATCATCGTGCTGACCTCCAAATTCGGCACCGTAGAGATGTGGGACTGGGAGATCGTGAACTACCTTCGCGCGAATGGGCTCAACGTGTTTTCGCCGTACAACGTGGAACTGGCCAAGGTGATCCTGCGGGCGATCGGCGCAAAAACGACGATGGCGAAGGGCGGTAAGTTCCTGATGTTACAGGACAGCCCCGGTGAGGGCATGCAGGCCAACATATTCAAGCGCTTCTACTGGTGGGAAGAAGAATGCACACGCATCATGCAGGAGACTTTCGGTATCCAGCTCATCTACCGCAGCTGGAAGGAGACCGCCGACCATGCAAAGCAGATCAGCGATGAGGCGGCGCGTGAAGCGGCCAAGAGCTGGGATATCTGCATGGAGGGCGTGCCGGAAGCGAACTATCTGCGCGCGGTGAAGATATACATCGCCGTGAAGGAGCTGATTGCGGAGATCGGCGGCGTGGAGGGCGTGGGCAGCAACTGCCTCAACGAATCTTTCAATGCTGATACGACACCGTGCCTCGCGTGGACGATGCTGTTTGAAAAGGACGACATCATCTGGGCCTGCGAGGGCGACACGCTGACACTGCTGAGTACATTCATACTGTACCGCTCGCTCAAAGCACCGATCATGATGACCAACATCTATCCGTTCCTCGTGGGCATGGCGGCACTGGCACATGAGAAGATCGACAAGTTCCCGGACATCGACGACCCGGATAACCACGCGCTCGGCGTACACTGCGGATACTTCGGCCTAGCGCCGCGTCCGTTCTGCTCCAAGTGGTGCATGCGTCCCAAGGCACTCGAAATCGTGGACGAAAACGCCATCGTGATTGACTGCGAATTCCAGAAAGGCCCCGTTACGCTCACCAAGATCGATTCGAGCTTTAAGAAGCTGACCGTGATTCAAGCCGAGATCGAGGATTATGTGCAGTATCCCGGTTCGGATTGCAGGAACGGCGCGCTGATCCGCTATAAGGACGGACACAAGGTGATGGAGGTGCTTTCGTCTCACCATCAGCTGATTATCGCGGGCAACCGGGTGCCTGAACTGACACAGCTTGCCAAAGTTTTCGGTTGGAAAACTGAAATACTGTAGAACATAAAGAAAAGGAGAACCGAGTTATGAAAATAGGGATCGACAGTTATTGTTATCACAGGTTTTACGGCGAAGTATACCCCGATCAGGAGCCCGCACAGAAGAAGATGACGATGGGCGACTTCCTGACCAGAGCGCAGGAATTGGGCGTGGACGGCGTATCGCTGGAATCGTGTTTCTTTGAATCGCTTGAGGATTCGTACATCAAAGAGCTCAAGGCACAGTTGGATGAGTATGGTTTTGACCGTGTGTTTGCGTGGGGACATCCGGATGGTCTCGAAAGGGGCAAGAACGAGGAAGCTTTCAAAGAAATGAAAGCTTGCATCCCCAAGGCGAAGCTGATGGGCGCGGACGTGATGCGCGTTACGGGTTCCTCGCTGATGTTCCGTCACGAGCCGCACGGCCCGCAGATCGAAGCGCTGTCCAAGCAGTTTAAAGAAGCGGTTCGGATCGCGGAAGACAACGACATCAAGCTCGCGGTCGAAAACCACATCGACTATACGGGTGAAGAGATACTGCAGCTGCTGGAGAACGTCGGTTCCGCAAACTTCGGCGTCAACTTCGATACGGGCAATTTCCTGCGCCTGCTCGATGATCCGATCAAGGCGATGGAAATCCTAGCGCCGCATGTGTTTGCGGTTCATCTGAAGGATCTGCAGGTTAACCCGCGTATGGCGCGTCCGAACGACTGGTTCTTCTTCTCGGGTGTTCCGGTGGGCGAAGGCCTCATCGACAATCAGGCGCTTGCGAACATCCTCAATAAGACCAACTTCACGGGTTTCCTCGCAGTGGAGATCGATCATCCGCATTACGACTGGATGGGCCGCGAAGACGAGTGCGTCGAGAAGAGTGTCAAAGGGCTCAAAGCGATCGTCAATGCGCTTTAATTGCGGGGTGGCGTTATAATGAAAAAGAAACTGAATGTTGCGATCATCGGAAAAGGCTTTATGGGCAAGGTTCACAGCCACATGTGGCGTACTGTGGACAAGATTTTCGATGTCGAGTTTGAACCCGTACTGAAGGTGGCTGTGGGTACGGACGAAGCCGCGACCAAAGCGTTTGCTGAGAAATGGGGCTTCGAGGATTACACCACCGACTGGAAAAAAGCCATCGAGCGGGACGATGTGGACGTGGTTGATATCGTATCGCCCACGTACCTGCATAAGGAGATGGTGATCCACGCGGCGAAGAACAAGAAACACATATTCTGCGAGAAGCCGTTCGCGCTCAGCGTAAAGGACGCGGAAGAAATGGCCGCCGAGTGCGACAAGGCGGGCGTGCTGCACTATCTGAACCACAACTATCGCCGGGTACCCGCGGTCAGCTACGCCAAGCAGCTGATCGAGGAAGGCAAGATCGGCGAGATCTACCACTTCCGCGGCGCGTACCTGCAGGACTGGATCATGGACGAAAACTTCCCGCTGACCTGGCACCTCAAGCAGGAGACGGCGGGCGGCGGCCCGTTGTTCGACCTTGCGTCTCACTCGATCGACCTCGCGCGATATCTGGTCGGCGAAGTCGAAAGCGTGTATGCCGATATGCGTACGTTTATCGAGGAAAGGCCGCTGCCCGGCGCGGGCTCAGCGACGTTCTCTAAGGGTTCCGGCGAAGCGACGGCGAAGGGCAAAGTCACCGTGGACGACGCCTGCTTTATCGTGATGGATTTCGCGGGCAAGCGGACGCTCGGATCGTGCGATGTCACGCGTTTTGCAGCCGGCAGACGCAACTATAACTACTTTGAAATCTACGGATCAAAAGGCAGCCTGACCTGGAATCTCGAGCGCATGGATGAGCTCAATTACCTCAGCACCTCCGATGCGGAACCCGAGCAGGGCTTCAGGAACATTATGGCGACCTATGGCTCCCATCCGTATACGGGAAACTGGTGGGCACCGGGCCATCTGGTGGGCTACGAGACCACGTTCGTCAATGCCGCGTACGATTATCTGGTCGCGCTGGCAAAGGGCGAGCAGGTAACGCCGAACTTCCATGACGGCGTTAACATCATCAAGGTGATCGAGGCCGCGAAGAAGTCTGCGGCAAGCGGAACCAAAGTGAAGGTATGATCGAATAAGCTTTGGAGCAGCGCTTTTCTGCGCTGCTCCAAAGAATTGAATAAGTCTATCCACATTGAGTTTTAAATATTTTAAAGGAGTATGACTACGGATGAATTTGGAAGCAGCAGTACAGCCAACCATGTATTTCATCGGGGTAACGACCACAAAATCGTCCATCATGAAGGTGTTTCCGGAATGGGCAAAGGCGCTCGGCATCGATGCCGTGATGAAAGGCATCGACATCGCGATCCACGAAAAGCCTGAGGTTTATCGTGAGGTTGTGAACTTCATCAAGCACGACCCACTCTCTATGGGCGCGCTTGTCACCACGCACAAGATTGACCTCTTTGAGGCGACCAAGGACATGTTCGATTACCTTGATCCGCTCGCGCAGGCGTTCGGCGAGCTTTCGTCGATCTCCAAGCTGGACGGTCAGCTTTGCGGCCACGCGAAAGACCCGATCACATCGGGACTGTCTCTCGATGAGTTCGTGCCGAAAGATCATTTTAAGAATACCGGAGCCGAAGTATTCATCATGGGCGCAGGCGGCAGCGCCATCTCCATGGGCTACCACCTGATGCAGGAGCGGTTCAAGGGCAACTATCCGAGCAAGATCGTCATCGCGAACCGGAGCCAGCCGCGTCTGTCTGAAATTGAAAAGATATTTAAGCAGCTCAATCCCGGCGGCATCCAGTTCGAGTACTACCTCACGCCGGAAGCGGAGCAGAACGACGAAGTGCTTTCGCATATCAAAGAGGGTTCCATCATCGTCAACGCGACGGGCCTCGGCAAGGACAGACCGGGCAGCCCGCTGACCGACAACGCCGTTTTCCCGAAGAAATCGTTCGTATGGGAAATCAATTACCGCGGAGACTTGAAGTTCATGCACCAGGCGCTGGCACAGCAGGAGAAGCAGGAGCTCACGGTCATCGACGGCTGGAAGTATTTCATCTACGGCTGGACAGCGGTTATTTCCGAAGTGTTCCATCTTCCGATTGAAGGCGAAACGCTGGCAAAGTGCGACGAAATCGCAAGCGGATTCAGAAATTAAGCGGGGAGAAACGATATGAGCAGCAACAATAACGCGAATAAATTCAACTGGTTGCAAGGGTTTACCATCGATTTTGACCTTAAAACCGGCCTTTCCAAAAGCGAAGCCGAGTCGAGCAAGCGCCGTGTATCCAACATGCGCGGCATGTTCGTTGACGAGGCGGCGACGGAAGAGATGATCAAGAATGGCGATCCGCTGGTTTACGAGTTCTATGAACTGGGCGCACCCGAGAAGGCTGGCGACCTCGCCTTCGGCTCGAGCATCACGTATCCGGGCAAGGTTGGCAACGAGTACTATATGACAAAAGGCCACTTTCACACGATCCTCGCGACAGGCGAAGTGTATTACTGCATCAGCGGCGAAGGCTATATGCTGCTGGAAAACCCGGAAGGCGACTGGAGCGCGCAGCCGCTGTCGCCCGGCATGACCGTTTACGTGCCGCCCCGGTATGCACATCGCAGCATCAACACCGGAAACGTCCCGATGGTGACCATATTCTGCTTCCGCGGCGACGCAGGGCATGACTACGGCACGATCGAGACCAAGGGCTATCGTAAGCTGATCGTCGAGAAGGACGGCAAACCGGAGATCATCGACAACCCGAAGTGGAAGTAAGCGTATGAAGATACTGGTTACACCCACATCGTTTTTAAAGAACCCGCAGGCCAAGGCGATGGTCGAAGCCTTTGCGGATGAGATCGTTTACAACCCGCAGACGCGCCCGCTGGAGGCCGAGGAAGTTCTCGCGCTTCTGGATGGCGTGGACGGATACATCGCGGGTCTGGACTACATCACCGCCGAAGTGATCAACCGCGCACCCGAAAGCCTCAAGGTGATATCACGCTACGGCGCGGGCGTGGACCGGGTGGACCTCGAAGCCGCGAAGGCGAAGGGAATTACCGTCACCAACACGCCGGGCACCAACGCGGTGGCCGTGTGTGAGCTGGCGTTCGGACTGATGCTCAGCCTCGCGAGGGCGATACCGCGTCTGGACAACGCCGTGAAGAAAGGCGAATGGCCGCGCAACAACGGGACGGAGCTGGCAGGCAAGACTCTCGGCGTCGTGGGCTTCGGTGCAATCGGCAAAAACCTCGCGACGAGAGCGCGGGCGTTTGGCATGAACGTGATCGCGTACGACCCGTATTTTGACGCGGCGTTTGCGGCGCAGCACGGCGTGGCGCAGAAGAGCCTCGACGAAGTGATTGCCGGAGCGGACTTCATATCGCTGCATGTGCCGCTCACCAAGGAAACCAAGTACATGATCGGCGAGGATGCCATCTCGCGCATGAAGGACGGCGCGTTCGTCATCAACACCGCACGGGGCGGGCTGATCGATGAAGCGGCGGCGGCGAAGGCGCTGCATAGCGGGAAGCTGGGCGGCATCGGCCTCGACGCGTACGAGGTGGAGCCGGTGACCGAATCACCGCTGCTCGGCCTTGCCAACGTGGTAATGACGCCGCACACCGGCGCGCACACCAACGAAGCCATTGCCGGAATGGGCATTATGGCGGCACAGAACCTGATCGACGTACTGCAGGGCAAGGGCTGCAGATATACCATCGTATAGAGAGGAACGGAAAATGGGAAAAGCGGAAGTTATTAAAAGGCTGACGGACTGCGGCGTGGTGGCCGTAGTGCGCGCCGAGAGCGCAGAGCAGGCGAAGAAGATCGCCGCGGCGTGTATGGAAGCGGGCATCGTCGGTATCGAAATTACGTTCACAGTGCCGGGCGCGCTGAAGATCATCGAAAGCCTCGCCAGCGAGTATTCGGATGACCAGATACTCATCGGCGCGGGAACGGTGCTGGACAAGGAAACGGCACGCGCCGCGATACTGGCAGGGGCGAAGTATGTGGTCAGCCCGTGTCTGGATGTGGAGACGGTGAAGCTGTGCAACACCTACGACGTTGCGTGCATGCCGGGTGCCATGACGGTGAAGGAAGCCGTGGACGGCATGAAGGCGGGCGCGGACATCATCAAGATATTCCCCGGCGAGCTGTTCGGGCCCAAGATCATCAAGGCGTTTAAAGGGCCGCTGCCGCAGATGAAGATGATGCCCACAGGCGGCGTGACCGTCGAGAACATCTCGGAATGGATTAAGGCGGGCGCGGTGGCCGTCGGCGCAGGCAGCAGCCTGACCGCGGGTGCCAAGAAGGGCGACTACGAATCCATCGTGACCATCGGCAAGCAGATGGTCGAGGAAGTTAAAAAAGCCAGAAGCAAGTAAACTTAAGATAACGCGCGACAGAAGTAATTCTGGGTGGGGAGAGGCCATGGGGGGCGCATAGTCGCCCCTTATGGTTTTTCCCGAGAAAACATAGGCGGAGCAGTTGCATGAGTATAATCAGAACAGTGACAGGCGATATTGAACCGAAGCAGCTTGGCTGGTGCCAATGCCACGAGCATATTTTTCTTGCGGACGGCCCTTCGAGACAAATCAACGAAGCGCTCTATATGGACGATTATGAAAAATCGCGGGCGGAGGTTCTTTTGTATCAAGCTGCGGGAGGCCATAGCTTTGTGGACGCCCAGCCGCATGGATGCGGGCGGATGGCGGCGAACCTTGTGAAGGTGAGCGAGCAGACCGGGGTCCATATCATTGCCTGCACCGGCTTTCATAAGACGGAATTCTTTGAGGATGCTGCCTGGCTCGAAGGCCAAAGCGAAGAGACGCTGACCCGAACCTATATCCGTGAAGTGCAGGAGGGGATGTACGAAGGT
Source organism: Bacillota bacterium (assembly GCA_023390815.1). Classification (GTDB taxonomy): domain Bacteria; phylum Bacillota; class Clostridia; order Christensenellales; family SZUA-584; genus JAEWCC01. Next base: position 86,373 of record JAEWCC010000003.1, on the reverse strand, counting down.
TCGGGGCTAACAGCGAAGGCAGGTCTTGTCAAGTGCGCGGCGATTAAGGACACTTATCAAGCAAACCGTGTTTATGCAAAGCTTTTTTCGGCGGCTGCGAATGCGGCGGCTGCCACGGGAGCGCCCATATTCGTTCATTTTGACCCCGGCGCGGATGCGGTGGAACTGGTCGAATTCTTCGGACGGTATCGCATTGCCCCCGAGCGGCTGATATTCTGCCACCTCGACCGCGCGCGGTATGACACTGGCTATCACAAGGAACTTGCGCAGGCGGGGGTATACTCGGAATACGACACGATACATCGGGAGAAATATCACAGTGACGAAGCGGAGGCGCAGCTGATCGAAGATATGGTGAAGGCGGGCTATGCCTCGAAATTGCTGCTGGGCCTCGATACAACCAACCAGCGGCTCAAGAGCTACGGGGCACCGTTCGGACTGGATGACATACTGACGCGCTTCAGATATATACTTGACGAGCGGGTTGGCTCGGAGACTGTCGATCAAATGATGACGAAGAATCCTGCCGACGCATTGCAGATCAGATAATGACAATCGATCAAGCGTCGATTAATTTACAGCGTAAAATACCAGTAATAAACAAAAGCCCGTAAGGGCTTTTGTTGTACTCAATAGAGCGTTCGTTGAGGTAATTGCGATAGCATGGTCATTGAACCAAAGATTATTATTCGATGATCATGCCCTCTAAAAAGTTGACAAAGTGATCATAATCGATGTCGTCTGATCTGATTTGAACGGACATCTTTTCGGTATAGGCAATGGCGTATCCGTGGTTGTTCAGAACGTATCCTACAAACTGCATCCCATCTGCGGTGACGTCAACGACCTCGCCTTCGCTGTATTTAAGATTAGAATTCCAGTCTGTTTCGCCGAAAAAACTGGATTGGGTGACAACGAGCTCATGGAAATCCGATATATAGGTGGATTGGATAACGGACGAATTATCGGCATGATGTTCAATCGTAATTTGATCCCACAGAACCGCCTGATCGTTTTGCGCAATTTTCATGTCGAGCAAGGAGCGAACCTCGTCGAATGAATCGCAGTATTGGATCTCGCCGTTATTGGGTTCCGTGGAAGCCGCATTCGGACCGTATTGAATTTCGACGCTCTGATCGAACCAATGGATTATGGTCTTATACAGGCTTTCTGCAAGCGCCTTTCCCGTCGTGGTAAACGCCAGAAAACAAGCCAACAATGCAATCGTTACAGGAACTGCGATCCCCACTTTTTTGTACCACGGCCTATGGTAAGACGTTTTCTCTTCGCTTACGCCAGATTTGGAAAAGTATTCGGCAATGGTTTTATTGCGCGCTAAAAATTCCTGAAAGTCCGGGATATCTTCATCATTCAGCTGGTAATCTGTATCAGAATGCAAAAGCAGCTGACTTTTCAACGCCTCCACAATCTCCGGATGTCCGGTCAAGTATTTTTTAACTCGCGCTTGCTTCGTCATAACTTTTACCGTTTTCAGCATGCCGTTTCTGGCAGCCGGTCGTCATAGAAAGGGCGATCTCATTCTCAGGAGACCAACATCCCATTGGTCCGGGATGTTGTGGTTGTACCGTCTGAAAGCCAATGCGTACCGACAGTACGGTAATAATATCCGGACGTGACTGTGTATCCTTGCGAATTGCTCACATAGGTACCGCCTGTGGTGTTTACTTTGGTATGCATATTATGCCACGCACCGCTGTAATAAGCCTGGAGTGATGTCCCAACGGAAATTCCCGGGTCCCATGCCGTGCAAACCGAATAACCCGATGTGGTAACGGTTGTAGAAGACACCTTTGTAAAACTGCATCCCCCGCTGATCGTATTGCTGCTCGCCATCATCGTCATTCTGCCGAAAGATGGACGATTCGGTGAAAATCCCTGCGTAAAATCGGTATCTTCAGAGATTTCCGATGCGGGTGGAACGATGTCTGTCACAGACTCCGGTACGGAGACGTTCTGGGTAGCATCTGAAGCTAAAGTACATAACGGAAATGCAAGAGTTGCCATTGCGAATATCAGTACGACCGCCACAAACTTGATTGACTTCTTTAGTTTCACTGGGGATACCTCCTTTGTTATTATATACATATATACCCACAAAAAGCTATACATAACCAAAAATTTTATGATATGGGAAAGAAAATATTTATGTGAGTGTATTGCCCTTTATCCGTTGGGATACATCCTTTAAAATAATGCTTTTCCAATGCAAGAGCTGTGTATAGGGTACTTTAGATTTTCGGGAAACCTCCAGCAACGGTACACCGCCGATAATATTAATCATCAATTGATTGAATATATCGATCGGTACAACGGATTCATGCGACTTCAGCTCCTGCAAAAATTGGGCAAGCGCAGGAGCATCCGTCGCTTTTCCAGAACAGTCCGGGCTATCGGGAGCTTTCCCGCGCTTTTTATAAGAATTGGCTGTACTTTGAGATATGGTGATCAGCAGTTTTAACGTATCTGTTTTCGACCTGTGGGAATTATAACGGGTATAAGCCGTCAGAAATGTTTCCTGAAGTATATCCAATGTGTCTTCCGTATTGCGTGTGATGGAATGGACGATTTTATAAAGCATCTTATAGTTTTCTTCAAACACACGCAGAAGCAGTATCGTACCTTTCATGGAGCCCTCAATTTAAAATCAATTGTTTTATTATAGCATAATAAGTCATATTTTAAAGCATCCTGACGATATTTAGTTTCACTGTATCTGAGTTAACCGAAAAAAGCCCATAACAGGCTTTTTCCGGTTCTATGCTGATATCCTGGTGATGGCGATTTAAAGCGATATGCCCAGAAGCGCTCTGGCAATCTTTCCGACGCGCTCAAAAGAGCCGTTGTAAAACCAGTTTTGGACGCTGTCGGTAGAGGAGCTAAGCTGCGTATCCCCGGCGAGCGTCTGGAAGGTATGCTCGAACTCCGTAAAACCGCCCAGACCTCCGTCATCGTTATAGACGAACAGCGAACAGCCGGTCTGCCCGGGCTGATCGAACGGTTCGCAGCAGTACACGCTCGAAGGGTTGTTGAAATAGTTCTTTACATAGAGGCAGTACTCATCGTTCTCTAGCGGAAGCAGATATGCCGCGCGGCCTGTGACAATGGCGGACGGATAACCGACCTTATAGCGCCGGTTACCTGTGGCGCTGAGTATGGCACAGCCCGGGCGAACCGTCTGCATGGTCTCCGCGGGCTCATAGTAGTCTACAAATTCGAATTCGCCGTTGTACGGGGAATAGATTTTTCCGCCGGGGACGACCTGGCAGAGGTTCCAGCCTTCCAGATACAATGGGTTCTCGGGCGATTCATCTGCCACCGTGACAGTCTGATTATAACCGCAGTAAGTAACGCCTTCCATCAGTGTGGCATAGCGCCTCAGCTGGCGCAGCGGGTCCGCTGCGGGCCGCAGCACCTTTTCCATATAGAAGGATTTGTGCGTAATATCAGATTCATATACATCGGCTGCAACGTGCTGCGTGAGGCGTACACTGCCCGGCTCCTTCTCAAACGTGTAGTCGCCTGGGTCCAGAGACGCCTGCGGCGAGGTAGTCGCATAGAAGTCCTTGCGGTCTTTCGTAAACAACGGCAGCTCGGGCGCAACCCAGATGCGGTCGCCGCCGAGGTTCCAGTCGCCAGAAGCGATAAACGCCGCGAACTTCGCTTGATCCTCAAACGCCGCATTAGCCCAAAAAACGCCCGTGCTATGCTCGCCTTTAAAAGGTCCAAATACCCTTCCACCGCGTTTAGTTACAATAATTGAGAATGAATTGTGTAATGAAATGACCGAAAATTCCTGATTTTGCTCTTTGAGCCTTTCCGTAATGGTCGTAAACGTAATTGTCTGTGCCATGAAATTCCACCTGCCGTTCGTGATTTGTTCTAACAGGTATTATTCTTCATAGAATCTAAATCTCCTTTATTCTTAAGTAAAAATATACAACAGTAATATGAAAATATACGCAGTGATACAAAGAAAATATATCATTAATCCACAATTTGAATTGGCGGGGCCATCAAAGGCAGATTCGATTCGTTATAAAAGAGCAGAGAATCAGCGGGATACAAATTACAAAATTAGAAAAGAAAAATGTATTGATTTTCAGAACTGCGTATACTATAATCGGTTATGTAAACAAGGATGCGTCACGCAATGGAAACCAGCTGGAGCAAGGCTGTAAAAGTCATCAATATTATTTTTTTAATAAACGGAGGTAGGGTTCGCTGTGTACGAGATTGACAGAAAACTTGAGGAGAGAGCGAAAAAAGGGGACGAGATTAAGGTCAGCCTGATCGGAACCGGACAGATGGGGTCGGAGATCATCATTCAGGTCGGCATGATGACCGGCATGCAGATTGTGGCCGCGGTAGACCTGACTTTTGACCGGGTGACTGAGGCTTACCGGTCTGCGGGCTACACCGGAAAAATCGTGGAAACCAATGACCTGGCCGAAGCCGAGCAGGCCATTCGCGAAGGTGCCAAGGTGGCGACAACCGACTATCATGTCGCGGTACAGCTGCCTGCGGTGCACGCGGTCATCGACGCGACGGGACTGCCGCAGATGGGCGCGGAGATCAGCCTGCTGTGTTTCGAGCATAAAAAGCACATCGTGATGATGAACGTGGAATGCGACGTGACAATTGGGCCGATACTGCGTAAAAAGGCCCAGGAAAGCGGCGTAATCTATTCGCTCGCGGCAGGGGATGAGCCGGGCTCAATCATCGAACTTTACCGTTTTGCGCATGCGCTGGGGTATAAGATCGTTGCGGCGGGCAAAGGTAAGAACAATCCGCTCGACATCTACGCGACGCCCGGCGACGAAGAATGGGCCAATAAGGCTGCCGCGCGCAACATGTCGGCGCGCATGCTGATCGAGTTTGTGGACGGCTCCAAGACGATGGTCGAAATGGCTGCGGTATCGAACGCGACGGGACTCGTTCCGGATGTTCGAGGCATGCACGGCCCCAAGGCCAACATCAAGGACTTAACCAAGGTGTTCAGCCTCAAGGAGCAGGGCGGTATATTGAATCAGGAAGGCGTAGTGGATTACGGTATCGGGGATATCAATCCGGGCGTATTTGTGATCATTCAGACGTACAACGAAAAGATGCGCGAAGGGCTTATCCAGCGCGATATGGGCCTCGGCCCCAACTACCTGCTGCTGCGCCCGTACCATCTGTGCAGCATCGAGGTGCCATTGACCGTGGCGCAGGAGGTCATCTACGGGGAGTCGACCGGCTACCCCGGCAAAAAGCTCACCTCCGAGTGCATCACGGTCGCCAAGCGCGACCTGAAGGCCGGAGAAGTGCTGGACCGCATCGGCGAGTTCTGCTACCGCGCATCGATCGACCGGTACGAGGTTGCCAAAGCGGGCAATATGCTGCCGGTGGGTCTGGCTTACGGCGCAAAACTCAAATGCGATGTTGCCAGGGACGAGATCATCACGTACGATATGGTTGAGCTCGATGAGGACTCGACGTTTGTGAAACTGAGAAGAATGCAAAATCAAATGATGTAGGAGGACAGGCGAATGGATCATAAGGTATTGTTGGGCGTAGCGGCAACGCGCCGGTTCATCTTCTCCAAGGAAGATGCGCAGAAGTATAAGAATCTGACGCTCGAAAAACTCAAGGAAATGGGCATCGACTTCATCGACATGGAAGATGTCAACGAAGAAGGCATGCTGCGCCCGGGCGAAGACATCACCGGCGTGGTGGAGAAGTTTAAGAAAGCCAAGGTGGACGCGGTGTTTTTCCCGCACGCCAACTTCGGTACGGAGGATATCGTCTGCAAGGTCGCCAAGGAGCTGGGTGTTCCCGTGCTGCTTTGGGGCCCGCGCGACGAAGCACCGCTCGCTGACGGTTCCCGTCTGCGCGATACGCAGTGCGGCCTGTTCGCCACCGGTAAGGTATTCCGCCGCATGAACATTCCGTTTACCTATATACCCAATTGCCGTCTTGAGGACACGCTCTTCGAACGCGGCGTTCGCAACTTCCTCGCGGCGGTCAACGTTGTGAAGGAATTTAAGAAGTGCAAGATCCTGCAGATCTCCACGCGTCCGGCGGACTTCTGGACGATGATGTGCAACGAAGGCGAGCTGCTCGAACGCTATAATATCCAGTTGCTGCCCGTGCCGCTTCCCGACATCATCGACGAAGTGCTGCGCCTTGAGGCGACGGAAGATCCGGAAGTACTCGCGACCATTGCGACCATTCATGAGAAAATGAACGTCAAGGTACCCGAAAAGAGCGTGAAGCGCCTTGCGTCCTTGAAGTGCGCGATGAAAAACTTCGCACTGAACAATGGCTGCAACGCGATTGCCATTCAGTGCTGGAACGCGCTGCAGCGCCAGCTGCAGATCCATCCGTGCGTTGCCAACGCGCTGCTGACGGACGAAGGTATCCCCGTGGCGTGCGAAACCGACATCCACGGCGCAATCACCGCGGTGATGATGCAGGCTGCCGGCATGGGCAAGACGCCCTCGTTCTTCGCCGACTGGTCCGTGCGCCATCCGGAAAATCCGAACGGCGAGCTGCTGCAGCACTGCGGTCCGTGGCCACTCTCTCTCGCGGTCGACAAGCCGGTGCTCTCCGGTCCGTTCGCGTTCGAAGATCACTACCCGGGTGCGGTGTTCGCGGAGATTCGCGGCGGCGAAATGACGCTGGCGCGCTTCGATGCCGACCACGGCGAATATTCGTTGCTGCTGGGACCTGCGCGCGGCATACCCGGCCCCTCGACGGCGGGTACGTACGTATGGATTGAGGTCGACAACTGGGTGGAGCTCGAGGATAAGCTCGTGACCGGCCCGTACGTGCATCACTGCGTAGGTATCCATGGCGACGTTACGCCGGTACTCTATGAGGCGTGCAAGTATATTGGCTTAAGGCCCGATTTCTTCTACGACGGACAGGAGACCACCGTGAAGCGTTGGCTGCGCGGAGAGATCTGAACCGGTCTTTAATCGATAAGGCTTAAAACTAAGGAGTTTGAACAAATGGACAAAGCAATCTTGCTCGGCCTGGATGTGGGCACTTCGGGATGCAAAGCCGTGGTTTTCGATGAGCGCGGCGTGATACACGGGTACGGATTTTCCGAGTACCCGGTAATCTGCGACGCGCCCGCCAAGGCCGAGCAGGATGCGATGGACGTCATGGAGAAGTTGATTGCGGTCACCGGCGAGGCGATACAGAAGAGCGGCGTGCGCCGCGTCGAGGCCATCAGCGTTTCGGTGCAGGGCGACGCCACGATCCTGGTGGACCGAAATTTTATGCCTCTTCATATGACGCTGCTCGGCATGGACTACCGCGACACGGCTGAATGCGATTTCCTTGAGGAACGCATCGGCAGCCGGGAGGCGTTCCGGCGTACCGGTATGCCCATTCACCCGATCAATTCGCTGGCCAAGATCCTTTGGTACAAGAACCACGCGCCCGAGGCGTATGCCAGGGCGTATAAGGCTATGACCTACTCCGAGTTTGTCATGGCTCACCTGGGTGGGGAACCCGTGATCGATCTCACAATGGCGTCTCGCACCATGGCGATGGATATCCGTACGCGCGAGTGGGACGCGCAGATACTCGATACCTGCGGCGTGGATAAAGCGCTGCTCTCCGTCATCAAACCGTCGGGCACGCCCTGCGGGCGGCTCAGCGAACGCATCCGGCAGCTGTGGGGGCTGGAAAACGCTCCGCTGCTTGTGGTGGGCGGGCACGACCAGACTTGCGGTGCGATCGGCGCGGGCATGATTCACGAAGGGATGGGCGTGGATTCGAGCGGCACGGCGGCGGTATTTTCCTCGGCGTTCGCTTCTCCTCGGCTCGATGACGCCATGTTCGACGCATACTACCCCTGCTACTGCCACGCGGTGGAGGGCCTGCACTTTACCTTTGCGCTCAACCACACCGGCGGCATCGTACTCCGGTGGTTCCGCGATAACATCGCACAGGGCAAGGCGCGCGAAGCGGCCGAAGTCAATGCGGACTTCTATGCGTACATCGAACGTAAAATCAAAAATGAACCGTCGCCGGTACTGGTGCTGCCTCACTTCAACGGCAGCGGCACGCCGGTGTGCGACATGCATAGCAAGGGAGCGTTCATCGGCATGACGCTCTCCACGAGCCTCGAGGAGATTTTCAAGGGCATCCTCGACGGGCTTACCTACGAGCTCAAGCTCAATATCGAGACGATGCGCAGCGCCGGCATCGTGCTGAATGAGATTCGCGCGGTGGGCGGGGGTGCTAAGTCGCCGCTGTGGCTGCAAACCAAAGCCGACATATTGGGCATGCCCATCGTCACGCTGCAGTGCAAAGAGGCCGGGTGCCTCGGCGCAGCAGCACTCGCCGCAGTGGGCAGCGGGGTTTACCCGGACATTCAGGCCGCGGTAAACGCCATGGTGCGAATTGAAAAGACCTGCGTACCGGACGAGAAGAACGCGGCGCGCTATGCAGAGAAGTATGCGGTCTATAAGAAGCTATATCCGGCCTTAAAATCGATACAAGCGAATTTGTAAAGATGAAGGGAGCCACCGAATGCTGCTGGACCGGGATCTTAGCGGGAAGATACCGCTGGAATACCTGCTGAAACTGCAGGCGATCTATCCGTCCTTGAAAAAGGCCGAACACAAGGCAGCGGACTTCATACTGGAGAACTCGGGCTTCTTAGCGGACGCTTCCATTGCGGAGGCGGCCAGAGCCGCGGGATGCAGCGAACCCACGTTTGTAAGAATCGCGCAGAAAATCGGCTTTGTGGGGTTTGCAGAGCTCAAGATGTGCCTCCGGCAGAACAGTAAAACGGAAAGCTATGCGAAGCGGGAATACAGCGATTTAACTACGCAATATACAATGGAAGAGATTACGCAGAAGGTATTCAACTCGTGCATCGACGCGATCAGCGATACCTATAAGCTGTTTAGCTCTGAAACGTACAATAAAACGATCGAAATGCTCGACAAAGCGGGTAAAATATTGTTTGTGGGTCTTGGCGACTCGTCGCGCATTGCCGACCTTGCCAAGAGCCGATTCCTGCGCATCGGTGTCCAAAGCTATTCCACATGCGACGTCGACGAGATGCTGATGATCTGTTCCAAGCTCGATGCTCATGACGTGGTCGTGCTGATATCGCACTCCGGCCAGACGGCACCCATCGTGCACGTCGCCAAGGCGGCGCGGGCGGCGGGCGTACCGGCTATCGCCATCACGAACTTCCCGCTCTCCCCGCTCGGGCGCAACAGCGATATCCAACTGGTGACTTCGGCGTTTCAGGAAAGCGCCAACGGCGAGGTCATGGCCAAGCGTGTCGCGCAGCTCGCGATCATCGAGAGCATCTACGTCAATATCGTGCTCAGGAACCCGGCGCGCGAAGCGGCGCTGCGCGAATCCGACCGGTCGGTATCGGTCAATAAAATGTGAAACCACTTTTATAACGGAGGCATAAAATGAAGGCAATTGTTTTAAGGGGCGTTGGGGACTACGTATACACCGACGTCGAGAAACCGGCATGCCCGGATGAAGGCCTGTTGCTCCGCGTAAAGGCATGCGGCCTTTGCGGCTCGGACATGCGCACACTCTCCAGCGGGCATCGCAACGTCACGTTCCCATGGATCATCGGGCATGAGGTATGCGGTGTGGTAGAGGAAACCGGTGCGGCCTATCGCGGGCCGTACGCAGCGGGCGACGTACTGACTGTTGCTCCCAACGTATACTGCGGCGAATGCGAGTACTGCCGCGCAGGACGGCTCGATCTGTGCATGAACCTGCGCGAGCTTGCCCAGCAATGGGCGGGCGGCTTTGCGGAATATATGGCGATACCGGCTGAGGCGCTCGCGCGCGGCTGCATCGTCAAGATCAACCCGGAAGACGATATGGCTGCCGCGGCCATCGCCGAGCCGCCGTCGTCGTGCATTAACGCGCAGGAGAAGCTGAACATCGGCCTGCGCGATACCGTGCTGATCATCGGCTCCGGCCCGATCGGCTGCATCCACGTCTCTGTTGCGAAGGCGCGCGGCGCACGCAAAATCATCGTGGCGGACATTTCGGAGGACAGGCTGGAACGCTGCAAGGAGTTTGGCGATGTGCTGACCATCAACTCGTCGAAAGAGGATACCGTGCAGCGCGCGCGGGAACTCACCGACGGCATGGGCCCGGACGTCGTGATCACGGCCAATCCCGTGGGGGAGACGCAAGTGCAGGCGATTGAAGTCGCCAAAAAGGGTGGGCGCATCGCATTCTTTGGCGGACTGCCGAGCGGGAAAAGCACGCCGATGATCGACACCAATATGATCCATTACAAGGGTCTTACTGTGATCGGCACGACGAATTTTGCGCCGCAGCACCACTTAACCTCGCTCGAGATGCTGCGCGACGGCCGCATTCCGGCGGACAAGCTGATTTCGCACCGGCTGCCGCTGTCTCAGTTCGATGAAGGCGTACAGCTCGCGCGCAGTGGCAAAGCGCTCAAAGTCGTATTTATGCCGTGAGGAGATCATGATGAATCAGGATATGAAAGAGACGATATTGAATTCTGTAAGGAATACCTGGAAGATTGAGGCACAGAGCATCCGCGCGCTGGCGGACGATACGGATATGGAAGCGCTGCTCAAAGCCGTAGAGGTATTGGGCAGCATGAAAGGCAAAGCCATCGTGTCCGGCTGCGGCACCTCGGGAGCCGCGGCCAAGAAGATTGCGCACAGTCTGTGCTGTGTGGAGCGGCCCGCCACGTTTTTAAGCCCCGCAGACGCCGTACACGGCGCGCTCGGGATGCTGCAGAAAGGCGACGTGCTGATCCTCATCACCAAGGGCGGCAACACGCAGGAGATCGTCAATATGATTCCCGCGTGCAAGGAAAAAGGTGCTACCCTCATCGGCATCACGGAGAACCCCGGCTCGGTATTGGGGCGCAACGCCGACGTACTCTTAAAAGTCAAGGTCGCCAAGGAGCCCTGTCCGTTTAACATGCTCGCAACGGCCAGCACGCTTGCCGTGGTCGCGCTGTTCGATGCCATATGCATCGCGCTGATGTACCATACGGGCTATACGCGCGAACAGTTCGCGCTGATCCATCCGGGCGGCGCGGTAGGCGAAAGACTGCTCGGGAACAAGGCGTAAGCAGTGCGCACTAAAGTTCTGAAACCAAATAACATTCCCGGCAAAAATGGAACGTAAAAATACCCTTGCGATGGATATTGTGATAGAATGAAGGCTGGTCCGGCAACGGTCCCGGCCTTCTGCACTTCCAGAGACCCGATCATACCGGACGTTTCAAGTTGAACCAATAGGCATAAAGGAGAGGCAATGAATTACCCCAAAATCTATCTGGCGATCGACAATTGCTTTGGCTTCAAGCGCTGGACGCGGCCGATGGACTGGGCGCGCGTGATCCGGGACCTCGGCGTGTTCTGTGTTGAAGCGAGTGCCGATACCGAACTCGATCCGTTGTTTATGGGCAGGGATTATTTAAAGCGCTGGACCGTCGAGGCGCGGGAAGCGGAGCAGGAGACCGGTGTACGCGTTGCCACGCTCTATTCGGGCCACGGCACTTACAGCACGCTGGGGCTTACGCATACCGATGCGCAGGTCCGCCGCAGAATGATCGACGATTGGTTCAAGCCGCTTATCGACGTCGCGGCGCAGATGGGGGCGGGGTTGGGCTTCTACGCCCACGGGTTTGCGGATTTCGTGCTGCAGGATAAGGCGCTCTACGCCGAGTACGTAGAGATGCTTTATGAGAACCTCACGGAACTGAATGTCTACGCGGGGCAGGCAGGCTGTGAATTGGGCCTCGAGCAGATGTATTCGCCGCATATGGTGCCGTGGCGCATCGAAGAGACAAAGACGCTGATGCGCGAGGTGACCCGGCGCAGCGCTCGCAGCTTCTATATGACCGAGGACGTGGGGCATCACCATATCAAATTCATCGCGCCGACGGCGGAGCAAGTGAAGGCGGCGCTGGCGCAGCACAGACCCGGCAGCAAGATACCCGTTTGGCTGGGTACAGTGGAAGCCTACCGGCTGTTTGAGGCAGGGGCGGCAAGCGGCGATCCCAAGGCTCTCGACGCGGTGATGAACGAGATCGCAGACAACCCGCACATGTTCGCGCATACCGAGGACGGCGACTGCTATGAATGGCTGCGCCGCATCGGCTGCTATTCACCCATCGTTCATTTACAGCAGACAGATGGCTTCTCGTCCGCGCACAAACACTTCACGCCCGAGAACAACGCGTGGGGCAAGATTGACGGGAAATCCGTGCTGGCGGCGCTCAAGCAAAGCTACGACACACCGCTTGAGGCAGGGATGCCGGAACGCTGCAACCGCATCTATCTGACGTTGGAAGCGTTCACAGGGACGGCTTCTTACAACCACGATACGCTGACCGATTACAGATCGAGCGTGCAGTACTGGCGCGAGTTTATCCCGCGTGACGGGATGACGCTTGACGAACTGATATAAGGAGCGGGACGATGACTGAATTGCAAAGACAATATGAGAAACAGATCGAGGAGCTTGCTGCGGCAAGCATGCGCATCTCGGAGCTGGGGTATGTGGCTTCGCAGGGCGGCAACCTGTCCTACCGGGCTGCAGATGACGTTGTGCTAATCACCCCCACGAAGGTCGCTAAACGCAAGGTGACGTTTGACGACGTGTGTATCATCCGGATGAACGGAGAGGTACTTTACGCGAGGGAAGGCCGCAAGCCGACCGGCGAGACGCCCATGCATACGCACATCTTTGAGAAAAGGCCGGATGCGCGCGCACTCGTGCATGCGCATCCTCCCGTGCTGACGGGCTTTGCGATCGCGCACAGTGATTTGCTGGCAAGGCCCCTTCTGCCCGAACCTGTTCTGGAACTCGGGCCGGTGCTGAACGCGCGATATGCCGAACCGCTGACCGACAAACTGGCGATCGAGATGGACGCGGTGATCGAGCGCACCAATGCCGTGTTGATGGAGAACCATGGCGTGATCGTGCTGAGCTATGAAGGGATCGAGCGCGCGGCAGACCTGCTGGAGATGCTGGAGGCGATGGCGGCATCGGTGTGCGTGGCCATGCAGCTAGGTAAACTGGAGTTTATCAGCGATGAGGAACTAGTGAACCTCGACAACGTGTGCCGGGTGCGGAATCTGCCCTATCCCGGTAAACCGGGCGTATTCCATTCGCTGCTTGAAGCGTACCGATAAGCAAGAGGATGATAAAAGCCGGTCTGGCACTGAAGCCCGACCGGCTTATTATTTTGGGTATATGATGTTTCCTTGATTGATCCTACACCTCGTATGGTGCCGGATTATCCGCCTTCACGCGGTAGCCCGCGCGGACGATCGCCGCTTTGGCGAGTATCAGCGATGGATCGATTGAAGGATAGGCGATCCGGTATCGTTCAAACGCCACCGGAAGCTCGGTGCAGCCCAGTATGAACGTCTCCGCACCCTGGTCTCTCATCCGGTTCAGCTCGCCGCACACCCTGGTTGTATCAAATGTGTCCTCGCCAGCCTTTATTCCGTCGTATATCAGTGCCATCACTTCCGCTTGCCCGCTCTCGCTCGGACGTACCGCTTCAATGCCATATTGGGCAAGCGCATCATCGTAGAGCCTCGCAAACAGCGTGCCCTTGGTTGCGAGCAGTCCGACATGTTTAAGCCTCATCTTCGCCGCCTGCGCCGCGGTTTCCTCGATCATGTTGATCACCGGCGTACTCACGGCTTCGCAGAGCTGGGGATAATACGCGTGCGAGGTGTTACACGGCAGCAACAGCAGGTCCGCGCCCATGCGGGCAAGCGTTTGCGCTGCGTCCACAATAAAGCTCAGCGGCGCGTCGCTGCCCTCCAGCAGGGCTGCGGTGCGGTCGGGTATCTTGGGGTTGTTGTCGATCAAAATGCGAATATGACCGGCGTCCGAATGGGCGTCGGTATTCGCAACGATTTTATAGAAAAGATCCGCTGTGGCCAGCGGCCCCATGCCTCCGATGATTCCGAGCGTTTTCTGAGCGCCGGGACCGGGAGACGAGAGGCCGTCAGGACTTTGGACGGGATGGTCAGGACTGCAGCGTATATACATACAGGATCGAAGCGACGCTGCCGTCTTTGACCTGAATCTGCAGGGTCGTGTTGCCATCCACAAACTTGTAAAGACCAGCCGATTGGGTGAAATTGTTACCCATCTTCTCCACCATATCCGCTTCCTGGGTGCCGATTTTAACGCCCTGCGGGATGGATACGGTATCGTCTGTGACGGTGATCGTCGTCACACGCTTCACGCCTTCCACGTCGTTGACAGTAAGCTGGAAGCCGTCGTAATAATAAAAGTAGTCCATACCCTGATATGCGCAGCTGGCGGACTCAAACGTACCCGTTGGTGTTCCAAGGCTGGCGAGAGTTGCTTCGGCTTCATCATACGTATGGATCTTGACGCCGTTCGCGTCGTAATACAGCGAACTTTCCGTTGCCACAGTCTCCGCGCCGGATACTTCCGTACCGCTCTGCGAAACCTGGGCCTGACTTCCGCTGGCGTTGGGGTCTACCACGACATCAGTTCCCGCGCCGCCGCAGGCCGAGAGGCCAACCGCGATAGTGAGTGCCAAAACGAACCAAACAACTTTTTTCATGTTTCCTCCTTAAAATCTACAGTAAGGCTTTTCAGGTAACCGTATTGTGCAATCTCGGCATCCTGAGCCGCCTTTTCCCTGTTGTATTCATCCACCTTTTCCACCCATATCCGACTCAATTCCGCGTCTCCGCGGTGATCCTCCAGACCGAAATCTTCAGCGAGTAGCCCGCCAAGATAGGAGGACATTTTTTCCGCACCCGAAAGGTTCAGGTGCAATCCCATATCGTAGGTATCGGTCTGCATATCGACACCCGTCTCATCAGACTTTTCGAGAAAGTTGATGTATGTGAGGTCGTTCTTTTCCGCATAGTCAACCATCTGCTTGTCCCATTCGTCATACCAGTTCGGGTAGATGCTGGGCGCTTTGATCAGGATCAGCTGAATGCCGCGATCCTTGCAGAGCTTCGTCATCATATCGAGGTATTGGTAACACGTATCGCTGAACGTATAATCCGCGAGGACCGGAGGCTGAGGGGTCTGAGTCGCCGGTTTTACATCCGCGCGCATCAGATACCCGCTGTGCGATACGTTCTTTTCGCCGAACATGGCGGTGAAATCATCGGCGGTAAGCTCGTTCCAGCGCGAATGGAAACGCAGGAACGGGAAAACGTAAGAGATCAACGTCTCTTCGTCCGTCATGGACGCCTCGATCGCCTTGAATTTTAGATCCGACCACCGCATGCCGTCCAGCGTCATGCGGTTATACGCTTCGTTCTGCGGCTCGCCGTATTTCATCGAGAGTACGTTGAACACGACGACTTTGGGCGTTTCGTACCGCAGCGTTTCCTCCAGCAAGTAATAGGACTGCCAGATAAGCTGCTGTGCGCTGCCCCGGATATAGCTTGTGATGCCATACTGCTCCCAAAGCGTAATGGGGGAGAAGTTTTCGTAGACCTCACAATCTCCGACGAAAATGACGTCGTGCGGGCTCGTCTCGTCGTAATACTCAGATATGAGCGAGCCTTCCCGCATCGCGCCGGAATATTTGGGCATCAGCAGCATCTGCAACAGATATAATATTGCCAGCACAACCGCGATGACGGCGGTTGCAGCAGCACGTTTTCTGACTTTGGTCTTGACTTGTGTAACGGCTAAAACGGTTTCCATATCAGCACCTAAAATTGATTGTAGATAAATTGGCTCGAGTCGAAGCCGATGCCATACGCGCCGAAAATCAGCACGATCAACACCAACACGGCAATGAGCCCGTAACGCAGCATATAAGGCCGGTCATACAGCATCTCGCGCACACTGCCGCGCCGTTGTATCAGCGAAACGGTGATCAGTAGCACCGTGCCCGCCAGCAATACGACGTAGTCGGAGACGGTAAGGCCCAGCTTTAAAAGTTCGCCGCTAAACAGCGCACCCCAGTTCCAGTTCGTGAACATCGAGAAAAACATCTTGAAGGTTACAGCCACATCGCGGTAACAATCGAGCATCCTTAATGACGACATCAGCAGGACCGTACGAACCACCTGAAACAGCCGGTAACCGAAGCTGTGTGCCGCCTTCGGGAAACGGTGATGGAATTTCTTGTAGAGCGGAGCGAACTCCTCCGAGATGATGATGATCAATCCCGTCAAAAGGCCCCAGACTACGAAGTTCCACGCGGCACCGTGCCACAGACCGGTGATCAGCCATACCACGATCGTCGCAACATAAACCGATAACCGCTTGCCAAATCCGTTGCCCAGCTTTGCCCTCGCCTTTTTGGAAAGCTCCAACATCGGACGCGAGGTGGATATGGGGTAAAACAGGTATTCGCGGAACCACGTGCTCAGCGAGATATGCCAGCGACGCCAATATTCCGCGATGCTTTTGGAGAAATACGGACGTATGAAGTTCTCCTGTACCCGAATGCCCAGTACCTGCGCGATGCCGATCGTGATATCGATGCCGCCTGTGAAATCCGCGTAGAGCTGCAGCGCGTAAAACAACATGCCGCAAAGCACGAATACGCCCTGATACGTTTGCGGATCGGAGATCAGCGTGGTGACGGCAGCCAGTATGCGGTCCGCGATGACTACCTTTTTAAAGTACCCCCACAGTATGCGTTGCAGGCCGAATACCACCTGTTTGCCGTCGAACTCGTGCGGCTTATAAAGCGTTTCACTCAGCGAGTCGAAGCGCGAGATGGGGCCCTGCACCAGCAGCG
Organism: Bacillota bacterium; assembly: GCA_023390815.1. GTDB lineage: Bacteria > Bacillota > Clostridia > Christensenellales > SZUA-584 > JAEWCC01. The sequence goes on along the minus strand of JAEWCC010000003.1, from coordinate 69,602 downwards.
GGAAGAACGATACAAACAGCGCGAGCTTAAATACGTTGCGCTCGGCAGGGTACTTGCCGTGCTGCACGTCCAGCATATAGCCCATCGTCTGGAACGTGTAGAACGATATGCCCATGGGCAGTGCAAGCGTTAAGAACATGGAATGCGGGTCCACCGAGAATATCGGGCTGAACAGCGATATCGCAAAGTTGGCGTATTTTAGAACCGCGAGGATACCAAAGTTCAGCACAAGGCACAGGATGAGCCAGACCCTTGTCTTTGCCTTGGTGGCGGCTTTATAGGCTTTGCGCTCGTCCTTGGACCACTCGGACTTGTGCGTTTCAAGATAATTTTCGCGCGCGTTGCGGATCGCTTCGATTCGGCGCGAGGCAAGGTAGGTGGACAAGATCGTCGTGGAGATATAAATAAAGCCGCTCCAACCGGCGAACGCATAAAAAACTGCGTTGGCGACGAGCAGTAATATCCACTGAAACCGCTTGGGGATCAGGTAGTATAGAAGAAAAAGTGCTGTAATGAGCAGCAGAAATTCCCAGGACGTAAAAAGCATGGCTACCCTCAGTCATCCTCATCCATCAGTTTTTTGATCAGCTTGTAAAGCGCCTCGGCGGAGTTGAAGTTCTCCGGTACGATTTCCTCCGCGGGGATGGCGACATCGTACTCGTTGTCCACTTCGGCAATGATCGTTACGATATCGAATGAATCGAGCACCTTGTTGTCGATGAGTTTGTCGGTGGTCGTAAAATCCACTTCAGGGTGCAAGTTAGAAAGAATTTCCATTAATGGTTCCATGATTGCTTAACTCCTCTTGCTTGTTGGTTACCTGGCTTCGTAAAGCCTTTTGAGCTCGATGCGGTCGAGCTTGCCGTTGGTGGTATAGGGCATGCGCTCCAGACGGAATATAAGGTTCGGGATCATATACCGCGGAAGCTTGTCCTTCAGTGAGGTAGAGACGAAGGCCTCATCGGCCTCGCCCGCATAGTAAAGCACGATCTTTTTCTTCTCGCCGTCGAATATACAGCCAGCGCTGCTGACGATATCGATGGAGTTTGCAGCCATCTCGATTTCGCCCAGTTCGATACGCTGCCCCATATGCTTGATCTGGTTGTCCTTGCGCGATACGAACATCAACTCTCCGCGTTCGTTGTACCTGCCTATATCCCCCGTGCGGTATATGAGCTCGGGATAATGCGGATTGAGCGGATTCTGCACGAACGCCTCGGCAGTTTTGTCAAACGCATTGTAATAGCCCAGTGTCAGGCCGGTGCCGCGGATGCAGATCTCGCCCGGCTCGCCGAGCTGCGCACGCCGGTCACCGTCGAGCAGCAGAATCTCCCGGTTGCGGAAGGCATGTCCGATGGGGATCACTTCGTCCAGTTCAAACTCCCGGTTGACTTCGTACCAGCATGTCATGCCGGTCGTTTCGGTCGGACCGTACAGATTGATGAACCGCGCGCCCGGCACGTGCTGCCGCCAGAGGTTGAACTGCCGGATGGGGAATACCTCGCTGCCAAACGCGATGGTTTTAAGGTGCTGGGGAACGACCTTTTTGAAAGCGCCCAGCCCGGAAATCATCGTGAGCGCGGATACCACCCAGCATACCGTATTGACTTCGTGCCGGTTCATGTATTCCACGAGCTGAATCGGGAACATGAACAGCTGCTTTGGGATCATCCACGTCGTTGCACCGAATTTCAGCGTGGAGAAGACTTCCTTCAGGCACGCGTCCACATACAACGGCACCTGAAGCCCGAATACCGTGTTTTCGCTTACACGCAGCACTTCTTCGGACAGCGTATCGACATAGTCGATCACGCTGCGGTGGCAGGCCACTACGCCTTTGGGAATGCCGGTGGAACCAGAGGTGAACACGACATAGATCGGGTCCGTATCGATCGCACGCGCGCGCACGGCTTGCAGCCCGCTTTCGTCGACTGCGGCGCTTACAATATCGTCGTACAGCAGCACGGTACCCTCAAAGCCATGCCGGATAACCGCTTCCTGTGAAATGCGGTCACAGATTACAGCGCGGGGTTTCAGCTGCGCGAGTATCAACTGAATGCGCTGTCCGGGCATCTCCTCATCAATCGGTACATAATGACATCCGGCGTATACGACGCCCAGAAAAGCACATATCGTCTGCGGTGATTTCTGCATGAACACCACGACCGGCTCGCGGGCTAGCCCCCGGCTCAGCAGAGAGGAGCCGATTGCGCGCGCGCCCTGACTGAGTTCCCCAAAGGTAATCTCAGCGGTCTCATCCGCAAAGGCGGTTTTGCCCGCAAAGCGGGGTACGGTGCTCTCGAGGTATTCCAGTATGTTGATCATTCAGCCGCAATCTCCATGTTATTCAAGCACAAATTTCTCCGTGGGCGACGGCGGATACAGGCTTCTGTCAAAGCTCCAGAAGTAGTCCCCCGACCGGGCGAGAATTTCTTGATCTGTACGCATGAAACATACATAGTTCTCCGGCCCCACATTGATCGCATCAAAATGATACCATCCCGTGCCCAGATTGACAAGTAACCAATAGTGATGGGTAGATTTACCGCCGTGACGTTCCACACACATGGTCTGCGCGCCAATGCGCTCCAAAAGGCATTTTGCCGTTGCATAGAACGTAAAGCAGTCGCCCCGGCCCTCAGTAATTCCCCGATACGCCTCATATTTCCAGTCGGTTTTGTTGGAGGTGCCGTTGTACCGGATATGACCAAATACGTACTCGTATACTGCCCAAGCCTTTTTTCCAATGGACATATCCGGCGTAATGATCTCGGCGAGCACCTGATCGGCCACAGCCGCGAGATCATCGTCCATCACCGACTCCTCGATGAAAGTGAATTTGCAGGAGTGGCTCACCGTGTTACCGGAAGAATCCGTAGCGGTATAGGTGACCGTATATGTCCCTCCGGCGTTGATGTTCACCTGGGATTTATCCACATCGATGGTAACTTCTTCGTCGCAGTTATCCTTTGCGGATACCTCTGCGAAATACGCCACGGCCTGTCCGATGTAGCAGTAACGGTCTTTCACGCCATATAATTCGGGCGCTTCCGTATCCGCCGTCAGTGTAAGCTGGCTGGTGACGGTCGCAGTGTTGCCCGCCGCGTCGGTCAGAATGACATTGACATTCTGCATCTCCGTTTTCGTCCAGTCCGGCTCCGTTTCATACGTATAGGTAATACCCGTGGTATCGTGTTCGTTCTTTACCAGCCTGTTGGCCGTGATGGGATGGTTGAGATACCAATGGCCGTTTACGCTTTGGCCGCGCGGCGGCGTTGTATCGACCACGGTGACGATACTGGAGTTTGTCTGTCCGTCGAGGAGCAGATCCACCACGTGATCGCCCAGTTCGCTCGGAATCAGCTGCGTAACGAGCGATACACTGGAATAACCGGAGACGTTAAACTCATCGACAGTGACGGCTGTTTCACGCGCTTCGATCGTAATCGGCGCGATGTTGGAAATCAACAGCGTTGCGGTTTGGCGCACAGCATTGCCGCCGAGGTCCGTAATAACGATGCCAACATCTTGCGTGCCGACATGGCTGAAATCCGGTTCAGCCTCGAACGCGTAAGAAAGCGCAGTAGCGTCTGTAACGGTTTCAACGAAGTCCTGCGGCGCGGCGCTTTCTCCCGGATGGATAAATACGGCTTTCATCGTTGCCTGAGGCTGCACGGTATCGGCAATCACCAGCTTTGAGGTATAGCTGGTTCCGCTGATATCAATCTGTACATCGTACTGGCCCGGCGTATCGAGCGGCAGCGAAGCGATATCGGTGACCAAGGATGCGCTGAGGCTGTCGTCCACGAGGAAATCAGCAAGCACCGGCGGCGTGGAACCCGATTCACGCGTAATCGCATCCTCAACGGCGCGTATATGCACCATGGAGGTTACCGTAGAGGTGTTACCGCTCATATCCTGCAGCTTGATCACTACGGGGTAGTCACCCACGGTACCGAAAGTGGGCGCTTTCTCCCACTGCAGTTTAACCGCGCTCGCGTCCTGAAGACTGGTGACAAGTTGATCTGGCGAAATCTCCTGCGAGACCGATATTTCGATTTCGACCGGCTGTGCCAGAGGAGCGACCGTATCCTTAACCGTCAGAACCACGAGGCGGTCGTTGCCGCTCGCGGAAACGTGGATCCAGTGATCGCCCGCGACAGACGTGTCGATGGAGGATACGTCGGAAATATAAGCAACCGAGGTTTTTCCGTCATTTGAAAATACGTTAGCGGAGGGGAGGGGGGTCCCCAGTTCCACACAAACCTGTAAACGGATACCCGCATATACCAGCAGCAATGTGACGACGATGGCCAGACACAGCACCACACCGCCGGTGAGTACAACCCAGAGTGCGCGAAAATTCCGCGTGCCTTTCGCTCTTTTCCGCCTGCGCTTATGCCTTCTGCTCGAATGATACCCATATTGCGTCGAAGCATTTGTTCTCGGATGATGCCCGTATTGCACCGTAGTATTCATTAAAGGAAACATGGGAAGAACCTAGTCCTTTTCTTATTTACACATTATTATGCAATAGCAATAATATACAGAGTATACCACGCATCGCATAAACCCGCAATAAAACAATGTGTAAATTGTCTCGATAATGGAGGTTCTAATAAAGGAACAAACATAATCATATCCTAAATGTGGAGAAAGACGATTTGACTCAGGAGCATCTTATACACATGCTTTGTTCCATCACCCGAAGAAAGAGAACGCGGAGCAAATCCGCTGCTCTGATTCGTAGTCTCTCCGCTTTTTCCGGCAGATGCACACCAAAGGTCAGGATCTATCCGCTGAAAACAACGTGAAAAAATCGCCGCGGCGGCTGGCGTTTTACAGACGAATTTTGAGCCGAAAAGGCCGGAATGCTCGGCGTTTGCTCATATTATCGGGTCGTAAATTTAGTTTGACAAAACGCGAATCTTCATATTATTGTATAGGACGTATGATTAGCAAAACCGAAGTGGAGTAGTTTATGCAGTTGAAAAAAATCGCTGCCACAGTCATTGTGGCGCTCATGCTGGCGGGCTGCACCAATGCCAATACTGTGACGGTTACCACTGCACCACCCGAGACGCCGGTTGTCACCCCAACACCCATCCCCACTCCGGAGCCTACCCCCGTTCCCACAATGACGCCCGAACCGACGCCCGACCCCTTTTTCACCGAGGAAGAGCAAGTAACGAGCGACGAGGAGAGCGGTTACTGGGCGTATTCATCGCCCACGCTTTGGGTGGAGATTCACCGCGTGCTGGACGAAGAAAAAGAGGTCACTTACTTAGCGGCGGAGATCAGAATAAAACCCGGTGAGACGGAGCGCGCGGGCTTCAGCAACCCCGATCACCCGGGCCGGTCCAGCGGGCAGCTCTGGGAGATTACCCAGGCTTATGATGCGGTCATCGGGATTAACGGCGACTACATGCACAGCAACGGCGAAGACCCCAAGGGAATCATCATTCGCAACGGCGAGGTGTATCTGGATGACGACGAAGAGGATACGCTGGCCTTCTTCCCGGACGGCACGATGCGTGTCTTTGAGCCGGATGAAACCACCGCGGATGAGCTGCTGGCGCAGGGCGTCGTGAACGCTTATTCATTCGGGCCGACGCTGATCAAAGACGGCGTGATCCAGGAGGGTCTAGACAAGCATCGTCTCAGAAAGAAGAATCCGCGCGCGGCGGCAGGCATGATCGAACCGTATCATTACCTGCTGGTTGTTGTGCAGGGTCGGCCGCCGGAGCCTACCAATGGCATGACGCTGACAGAACTGGCCGAACTGTTCGATTCCTACGGCTGCGAGGTCGCTTACAACTTTGACGGCGGCGCGAGCGCTACCATGGCTTTCCTGGGCGAGCATATCAGCCTGTACAGCGGCGAGTATTACGGTCAGCGCAGCATCCCCGATGCGCTGATGTTTGGAGAATCGACGCTTGTGTCTGATTCAGAGCCATAATAGACAAAACAAAATGCCGGGTTATCCCGGCATTTTTTATATCCGCTATTCGAAACGCCGTATGCGCATGAGCAGGATGTACGCCGCAGCCTCGGCAGCAGTATAAGCGGCAAGCCATAACAGCCACGGCCATGCGTGGGCCAGATTGAAATAATCGCCCGCGCTGTAGGCAACGCTTGCGTCGTATATGGGCGGAAGAATCCACAGCAGATATTGAAGCGCCGCGAGCGCTTTGACGAGCGCGCCTTTTACGAGGATGATCAGCCCCACTGTGGCGCTTAAAAGTACCGCCGATTTGCGGCTTGGGAGGATGCGCGGGTTTGCGAGCAGCCCCAGCACGCCGCCGCAAAGGCCGGTTAGCCAGAACAGCGCGATGCCGGAGGCAATGTCGGAGAATACCACCGGGCGGATAAACAGATTGAATCCGCCCAGCACGTGCAGCAGCAATGGACCGAGCGCGGCAATCAGCGCGAATACGAGGCTGACCGCGGCGGTGAGCAACACCTTCGCCAAATAGAGAAAATAGGGGCGCGGCATCTTAACGAGCATTGTCTGTTCAACCGCGGGTTCGCTCAAAGCGCCCAGCATCACGCCTGTAGCAAGCATCAGCGCGAAGACCACCAGCGCGCAGATCGAAAAGCTGTCGAGTATGCTGAGCGGAGCGATCGCATAGGCGATGCCGATATATCCGATCAGCAACAGCAATGGCAGCACGAACCTGCCGCTGTGGAGCAGCTTGTCGTTCTCATACCGAAACAGTGCCCTCAGCATGGCGTTTCGCCCTCCTCGAATTTAACGATACGGATGCGCGCATCGAGCAGCGCGCGCAGCAGGCTGACAGAGTGGGTGCTGTCGGCTTCGAGCCGCATCCGCTGCCCGAAGGAGCTGATTGCAATCTGCGCTTCGGGCACTGCGCCGCGCAGTAAAACGCCGAGTTCGGTCTCCCCGCAATCCAACAGAAAAACACACCGCGTCCTTTGATGCCGGCATGCATATGCTGTGCCGTCTTCCAACAGTCCGTCCCGAATCTCGAATATGCGGTCCGCCAGCGTTTCAATCAGCAGCGGCTCGTGAACCGCCATCAGAATGGCCGTACCCGCGTTTTTGCGGGAAAGCAGCTCCTCGGCAAAATTTCGTCTGGAGACCGCATCCTGTCCTGAAAGCGGTTCGTCTACGAACAGGAGGTCCCGCTGCCCGACCAGCGCCTGCACAGCAGCCACTTTTTGCAGCGTACCCTTGGACAGATATTTCATTGGCATGTCCAGCATATCCTCAAGCGCGAACATGCGGTAATAACGCTGCGCAGCGTCGGATTCCAGCTTCTCCAGCGCCAGCATGTGCGACATGAAACGCGTGACGGTCAGGCTGATTTTTTCGTACCGGTCGGGGATGAGCCCCAGCCTCGCAGAGGGATTGGTCTGTACTGTACCTGCCGTGGGTTGGGTGAGGCCGGAGAGGACGCGCAGCAGCGTGCTTTTGCCGCAGCCGTTTTCGCCGACCAGCGCAATCGCTTCGCCGCGCCGCACCGAGAGGCAAATATCGTTCAGAATCGTACGGCCGTTATATTTTTTACAGATATGGGCTGCGCTGAGCAGTGTGTCTTCCATAAAACCGTCCTGACAAGTGTTGATCTTTTGCACCCATTTTATTACATGGATGACGCAAACTCAAGGACTTGTCCGAAAGTATTGACAGGGGGTTAAAACGGGAAGATAATGTGTCTAGGTTTTTTGGGAGCAAGTAGGCTCCATCGTGGAAACGCCCCTTTTCTTCCGCCATCACTTGGCTCCCAGGCCAAAGAACATCAAATACTGAATTCAGCTGATGAAGTGGTCCCGCAGCCGTGCACGTTTTTGTTCCATCCATTGCCGGGCGGAGGCCGCAAAGCCGGAGCGGTTATCGATGACGGATACCCATTTGACGCGCAGTATCATCACCGTGGTGATGACAGCGCTCACATAGTTGGAAAACAGGTTGCCCCAGAACACGGAGTAAACGCCAAGCTGAGGTTCTGTCACGAGCACGAACAGGTACCGCAGGAACCAGATGCGCAGCACCCCCATGACCAGCGATACGTGCGTGCGCCCAAGGCCGATAAAAGCACCGATTTGCGTCATGCAGACGCCGAAGCCCACGACGGAATAAGTATAGATATGCAGCGAACGGTTGGCTACTTCCAGCACTTTCGCCTCACGGGTGAACAGAACGGTGAGGCTGCCGGAGAGGGGCACGATGATGGCGATGAGCGCGGCAGCGGTAAGGGCGCTCCACAAGCAGCCCATTAAGCAGGTTCTGCGCGCCCGCTCACTCTGGCATGCACCCACGTTCATACTGACCATGGTCGTTACGGCGGAGCCGAATGCGGCAGGCAGCGTGAAACAAACATTGACGATGTTGTTGGCGATGCCCTGACCGGTCAGCACGATGGGACCGTACTTTTCCACCTCGTTGTTGATGAGATAGAAGCCGATGTAGATCATAAGATTGGAGAGCATGGTGGGCAGACCGATCCGGACGAGCATGCGGATAACGGCCTTGTCAAGCTTGAAGCCCTTCAAACTCAGTTGTTCTGGGCCCTTCTTAATAAAAAGCTCAAAGTACATCCAAATGGTGATCACCATGTTGGAAGCGAGCGAAGCCATCGCAGCGCCGACGATATCCCAGCGCAGCACTGCAATGAACAGCGCGTTGAATATCACCTTTACGACGAGCAGGATGACCATGCGTATGAACGTCGCTTCGGGGTTGCCGTTGGCATTCTTGATCGCGTTGTAGATCGATTCGAGAAAAGAGAAGGGGATGACGAGCGCGTTGAGCGCAATATACGTGAATACGCCCTGCGATATCTCTGAATTGACAAAACCTGATAAGGGGTAAGCCAAAGCAAACAGAACCGGTGCGAGCGCGATGCCCAGCATCGAAGTGAACACGATCAGCTGCGTGGAGATGCGGCGGCCTTCCGCAAGCTGACCCTTGCCATTGGTCTGGCCGATTACCGCCATGCCCGCGGACCCGAGGCCTTGCGCGAGACCCACGACCATGCCGATGATCGGCGTACAGTACGTAATGGCGCCTGCGGCGTTGGTTCCCGCGATATTGTTGATGAAAAGACCGTCGATGAGCGGTATCGCGCACTGCACAACACCCATCATGAGTGTGGGAAGCGAGAGCATCAGCAGCGTCTTGGTGATAGAGCCGCCGAGTATGTTGTCACAGCGCTGTGACGTGTTCTGTTTCAAAAAGCTTAAAGCCATAGCGATTTCACAAGCCGGGACAGCATGCTGCATTGACGCCCCTTTCCGGCGCGTCCCGGATGTCCGGCGCATTGGAGTGGCCGCCAGACATACCCGTTTATTATATGCATGTGGACAAACAGGGGTCAAGCATGAAATGACACCAAATGCGTGCTTCAGGCGCAGGATATGTCAAAATTCTACGAAAATCTGTTTCTTTTGCCTCGCAGAGGTTTATAAATAAACGATAACGACGTATGACGGAGACACTTATGAAACATTGCAGATCCGCCAAACAAGACCGTTACTGCATCACCATCGCCTCACAGACCGATGCATTCAAAAAGGCAAGGTCGCTGAACGTATCGCGCCGCTCGATTGTTGCAGTGATTGTTTGCGCTGCACTTGGCATCCTGATGTCCATCGGCGCTGCGCTTTTTACGATGCTTCAAGCGAACGACTACCGGTCGCAAGCCGACGCACTCACCCGGCAGGTAAACGAGCGTGCGTCATTAATCGGCGGGTATGAGGCAAGGATTGCCTTGCTCGGGCAGCCGGAACGAATTGCGGCACCGGTTGAATCGCCGGATAATCCGGATACGGGGGATGGCGCTGTGCTGGCGGCGGAAGAAAGGCCCGGCTCTGCGCTCGGCGTTTCGGAGAATTCCGCCTTGGCGATCGCTGTACGCGATGCGGTGGAAAAAATAAACGGAGAGTTTCAGGCTGCTGTAGAAGAGCAGATTGCGGTGGCAAAGCTGGGAACCCCCGCCGACACAATCGAGGTGGTTTACAGCGGTGATGTGGAAGGCGACAGCGATACCGTGAACAACTGGGCGGACGTGCTGGCTGCCTTTACGATTTTCTCGGGGTATGATCTTACAACGCTTCAGACGATCACGGAGACCGACTATGCCTCGCTCGAACAGATTTACGACGACATGAATCAGCTCGAGATCAGCCGGACCGTCACCACGGAAGGGGCGGACGGACAGCCCGAAGCTGCGATTACAAAGCTGACACTTTGCGTCACCATCAACAGCATGGACTGCATGGAGTATGCGCAGCAATGCGGATGGGATGCGGACAAAAGAAACGGCCTCGAAAAGCTGATGAAGCCGGACTACTATATGACCTTTGCAGCCCTGCTCGGTGTAGACCTGTACGACGGCCTCAATTCCGAGGAGCTTCAGAACATTATTGCAGGGCTGGATCCGAACCGAATCGGTTCGCGTATCGCAGAGGCGGCACTTACGCGTGTAGGCGACCCGTATTCGCGCGGCCGCAGAGGGTCCAGCGATTATGTGGATTGCTCGTACTTCACCTATTGGGCATACAAGCAAGCCGGGATTACGGTTCCCACCTCGTCCGTTGAACAGGCGAAATACATGAGCAGCCATGGCTACACGGTCAGCATGGACGATCTGCAGCCGGGCGACCTGCTCTACTGGTCGAAGCCATCCTGCAACTGCGGGCGTTGGCACGAAATTCACCACGCCGGCATATACCTTGGCAATGGCATGGTGGTCGACGCGAGTTCATCCAAAGGGCGTGTGATCATTCGCAAGCTTTGGACCGGCGGGGGATGGCGCCTTGTGATGGCGGCGCGCCCCTATACGGATACACTACTGGAAGAGCCTATTCCGACGGAGGGCTCGGGCGGCTGATTATAACCATCAGAGTTGCATAAAAGCTCGGCTTTTGCCGAGCTTATTTTTTATGATCACAATGGCGAGTAAAGCTGCGAATCAGACTGTTGGTATGTGGCAAAGAAGAGTCATCTGTCATTGAGGATATGCAGCTGAGCCTATCTGTTTTAATCACCCGCGGCTTTGATGGCTGCTATCCTGCACTGCGGGTATAGGCCTTCCAACCTTCCGTCATTGCTTCTTTTATGTCACCATCTAGTTGTAGTTTCATAGAATAGTATATAAGCAATGGCTTACTAAAAGAGGAAGGAGATCTATATGATCATGGATTATTATCCTGATTTGGCATACATGGCGCCGAAAACTCCGATGGCACCTATGGCTCCGAAGGCACCAATGACCCCGATGGCGCCCATAGCCCCAACAATGACTGCGGCTCCGAAGGCACCGATGGCGCCCATAGCCCCGGCAATGACGCCGGCTCCGAAAGCACCGATGGCGCCGGTTGCCCCGATGATGACTACGATGCCGCCGAAGGCTCCGATGACATCCACAGCGCCGATGTCGCAGATGGCTCCGATGACACCGCCGAAGCCCATTGAGAACATGGCTCCGATGAGGCGCTCTGAGAATATGGCGCCGATGAAGCCCATGGAGAACATGGCCCCAATGCGGCACTCGGAGAATATGGCTCCGATGTCGTCGAACATGGCCCCGATGTCGTCGAATATGATGCCGATGGCCGATAAATCATGTGTTCCCCAGGAAACAGTGATTAATAATGTGCAATTGGCGCAGGCCTATGTGCCTTTTGAAAAAATGTGCTCCACCTTCACGCCCTTAACCGGGCTTAAGAATGGCACGATATTCCCGCCGCTGTACGAAGTATCCGGCTGGGAAAGAAAGAGGATGGGGGATATATGATATGAACAGAGATGAAATGCTGCAAAGGCTTTCGGCCTTGGATTTTTATATCATCGACCTGCACCTTTACCTCAATACGCATCCAGATGATCGCGAAGCGATAGAAAAATATAACGCAGTGGTCAAGGAAGCAAGGGACCTGCGAGAGCAGTTTGAGCAGCAATTTGGCATGCTCTCTTCTCAGTTTTCCACGAGCAGGTACCCCTGGCAGTGGATCGAGGATCCCTGGCCATGGCAGTATAAATTCAACTTTGATTTGTCGGGGGAGGAAAAGTAAATGTGGGTATATGATAAAAAGCTGGAGTACCCGATTAAAATCAGGAAGCCGGATCCGAAAATGGCGAGCCTGATCGTTACGCAGTATGGCGGGCCGGACGGCGAATTGGCTGCGTCACTGCGGTACCTTAGCCAGCGGTTCTCAATGCTGACGCCCGAAGCCAAGGCTACGCTGAACGACATAGGCACAGAGGAGCTGGCACATTTAGAGATGATTGGAACCATGGTGAAGCAGCTTACGGAAAACGCAACCATGAAGGAGATTAAGGACGGGGGTATGGCCCCTTATTATGTAGATCATGATAAAGCGGTATATCCGACGAGCGCCTCGGGCAGCCCATTTACCGCAGCATATATTCAATCAAAAGGAGACCCGATCACCGATCTGCATGAGGATATGGCAGCCGAACAAAAAGCACGTTCTACTTATGAATACCTTATCAATATGGCGGATGACCCTGATGTGATTGAACCGCTAAAATTCCTGAGGGAGAGAGAGATCGTTCATTTCCAGCGTTTCGGAGAATCGCTGCGTCATGTACAGGAATACCTCGGAAATAAAAAGCGCTTCAGCACAGCGCAAATGCCAAAGTAAGGCGGATATGGTCCTAAGAGCAGGCTGAGCCTGCTCTTTTTAATCTATGCATTAACGTAAGAAACCGATGGTGCGTAATATTTTCTTAATTTGTTTTTTTTAACTTCACGTATTATAATCGGAACCAAATTGAATATTGCATCATTCGGTTGGAACCATATTTTTTATAGTGGTTTCAAGACTTGGGTTTCTAGGGTGGGAAGCTGCGCTTCCCGCCCTTTGTTTATAAAAAGGTCTATTGCTGAAGGAGGACAAGAATGAAGATCAATATTACTGAAACCGTGCTGAGAGACGCGAACCAGTCCCTTGTCGCCACACGAATGCCTTATTCCGATTTTGAAGGAATACTGGAGACCATGGACAAGGCCGGCTATTACTCGCTGGAATGCTGGGGTGGGGCAACTTTTGATTCCTGCCTGCGCTATCTCAATGAAGACCCGTGGGAGAGGCTGCGTAAGATTAAATCCAAAGTCAAAAATACCAAGCTTCAGATGCTGCTGCGCGGGCAAAACATCCTCGGTTATAAGCATTATCCCGATGATGTCGTTCGCAAGTTCGTTGCGCACGCAGCTGAAAACGGTATGGATATCTTCAGAATTTTTGACGCGCTCAACGATTTTCGTAACATCGAGGTTGCTGTCGATGAAACGAAAAAGCGCGAGGCGCATGCGCAGGGGACAATCTGTTATACGACGAGCCCGATTCACAGCATCGAGAAGTATGCGGTGATGGGCAAACAGCTGGTAGATATGGGTGTGGATTCAATCTGTATCAAGGATATGGCCGGTATCATGGGGCCGCAGGAGGCGTATGACCTCATTAAGGCGCTGGCCGATACGGTAAAGATACCGATCGTATTACATACGCACTCCACGACAGGGCTTGCCCCGATGACGTATCTCAAAGCCATTGAAGCGGGATGCAGCGGCATCGACTGCGCGATTTCATCCTTCTCAGGAGGTACCTCCCAGCCCTCTACGGAGACGATGGATTATGCCCTTAAACAATTAGGTCATGAGACAGGCCTTGATAACAAGGTTCTTAAGCAGATCAACGATTTCTTTAAGCCGGTTAAACAAAAATATATCGATTCGGGCTTGATGGATACGTTTGTCATGGGCACGGAAACCGATGCGTTGGTTTATCAGGTGCCGGGCGGCATGCTTTCCAATCTGCTTGCGCAGCTGAAAGCCCAGAATTCCCTTGACCGGCTGGATGAGGTTTTAGCGGAAATACCGGGCGTACGAAAAGATCTGGGATATCCGCCGCTCGTGACGCCAATGAGCCAGATGGTAGGCGTGCAGGCCGCGACCAACGTATTGCAGGGTGAACGGTACAAGTCAGTTTCCAAAGAAGTGAAATCCTACTTGCGTGGTGAATACGGCAAGGCACCGGGGGAGGTGGACGCAGAGCTGCAAAAGAAGGTGCTGGGCGATGAAAAGCCGATTGTCGTACGCTTCGCGGATACGCTGAAGCCCGCGTTCGAGGAAACGAAGAAACAGCTTGGCAGTATGGCGAAAAACGACGAGGATGTGCTTTCCTACATCGCGTTCCCGCAGATTGCAGAAAAATTCTTCGAGCAACGGGAAGACGCGGCAGCGGTCAAAGTTTCCTACTCCATCGTCAAGAAGTAAAGGAGGATGGATATGACAGTTCTAGAAAGCTTGGGCGTAGACGCATTTGGGTTTGCTATTGTCTTTGTGGTGCTGATAGCGTTGAGTCTGGTGATCAAGCTGATTTCAATCATCATCATCAGACTGCAGAAAAAAGGCAGCGGGGAAGCTGTTGCGGATACAATGACCATTGCAGTACAGAGTGATGAGGGGGCTGAGTTCTCAGATGGCGAACTCAAACTCATCGATGTAGATGAAAAAACGGCTGCGCTGATTATGGCTATTGTCAGTGATGAATCAGGCATACCGCTCTCTCAATTGCGCTTCAAGTCGATCCGGCTTACGAAATAGGAGGATTATAAAATGAAATACATCGTTACGATCAATGATAAGAACTATGAGGTCGAAGTCGAACAGGGAGAAGCGAGACTCGTTAAAACAACAGAAACAGCTGCAGTCCCTGTAGCTGTAACAACGGTACAGGCAGCTACTCCTGCAGTATCCGCCGTGTCTGCGGTGCAGCCGACTGCGCCTGTGGTCACCGCCGCCGGTGAAAAGGTTGCCGCGCCGATGCCCGGCACAATTCTGCAAATCAAGAAAAACGGCGGGGAAACGGTGAAAAAAGGCGAGACCATCATGATCCTGGAAGCCATGAAGATGGAGAACGAGATCATTGCACCCAGAGATGGCGTGATTGCCCAAATCATCGTTGCAAAAGGCGCATCGGTGAGTACCGGCGATATCCTTGCCGTGTTGCAATAACGGAGGCGGGATATGACATCATTTACTGAAACCCTGGCAAAAATTTGGACGGATTCCGGCTTTTCTGCGATGACCTGGCAGCAGGGGGTTATGATACTCGTCGCATGCGTGCTGATCTATCTTGCGATTGTGAAGAAGTATGAGCCTTTGCTGCTGCTGCCGATCTCCTTTGGCATGCTGCTGGCGAATCTGCCGCTGGCGGGTCTGATGGCCGAACCAGTTGGTTCCGAGCCGGGCGGTCTGCTCTACTATCTGTATCTGGGCGTTAAAAAGGGCATATACCCCTCGCTGATTTTCCTCGGTATCGGCGCGATGACGGATTTCGGCCCGCTGCTTGCGCGCCCGTCCAGCCTGATTATGGGTGCAGCCGCACAGTTCGGTATTTACGTTGCCTTTTCTGTTGCGATTGCACTGGCCTTTACGCCGCAGGAGGCCGCGTCGATCGGTATCATCGGCGGTGCGGATGGCCCGACGGCGATTTATTTAACGTCGAGGCTAGCGCCGCACCGGCTGTCTGCGATTGCGATTGCCGCATATTCGTACATGGCGCTCATTCCAATCATCCAACCGCCCATCATGCGCGCGTTGACAACGAAGAAGGAGCGCGAGGTTAAGATGGAACAGCTTCGCCATGTGAGCAAAACAGAGAAGATTATTTTCCCTATCGTTGTTTCCGTGCTTTGCATTCTGCTGCTGCCCTCGGTCGCGCCGTTGATCGGCATGCTGATGCTGGGCAACCTGTTCCGCGAATCCGGCGTGGTGGAGAGGCTTTCCGAAACCGCGCAGAATGCGCTGATCAACATCGTCACCATATTCCTGGGTGTAACGGTGGGCGCAACCGCGGCGGCTGAAAACTTCCTTCAGACGGAAACCTTGATGATCATTGGCCTTGGATTGCTAGCCTTCATGTTCAGCACAGTGGGCGGCGTACTGATCGGCAAGCTCATGTACCTGGTTTCCGGCGGAAAGATCAACCCGCTCATTGGTTCGGCGGGCGTTTCGGCGGTGCCGATGGCTGCGCGGGTCTCGCAGGTGGAAGGACAGAAAGCAAGACCCGGCAATTACCTGCTGATGCACGCAATGGGACCGAATGTCGCAGGGGTTATCGGTTCAGCGGTTGCGGCGGGCGTACTGCTCGCACTGTTCGGCAAATAACGGATCGTTTTCATCAGATCAAACCACAAAAATCCACGAAGAAGCAGGCCGCAGGCCTGCTTTTTTTCTGCGGCTCTTTCATGCGTCAAAGCCGACACCGATATGCTGCTGCGCGCGTATGATAACGTAGAATGCGCAGATGACGCAACCCACTGCGCGAGGGCAGCGGTATGGGCCGCAGCAAATCATGGAGGGTGAAATTCTTATGGCCGATCAATATCAAAATAATCGTGCAAATGCGAACAGTAATATACGGGTGCAAAAAATGCCTGTGCCGGATAAAGCCGGACGCAGCGAGAAACCAGATTTACATATGGCAAAAAAGAGCGGGGATGCTTTCGTACCGCCTCCGATGGAAACAATCACAGGAAAGCGAATGATGCAGGAAGCGTTGAAGCAGACGGGCGCGCCAATACAGCATCCGGATCTGCACACACCAAAAGGCGGGGTCAATACGTTTGTACCGCCTTCGATCGATATGGTTACAGGGGAAAGCGTGATGCCCATGGAGGCTCCGGCAATGCCGCTCGCACCATCGCCCGCCGAAACGCCGGAATCGGTGCAGAATCCGTATTTCGCAGCCGGATTTCTGAGGAATTATATCGGCAGGCAGATGCGGGTAGAGTTCCTTATCGGCGCAAGCGGCGCACTGGTGGACAGGATGGGAACGCTGATGGAGGTGGGTGCAAGTTACATTGTACTTAGGCCGACCGAAACCGACGACCTGCTGATGTGCGACCTGTTTTCGGTCAAGTTTGTGACGATATTCAGGTAAGCGGTATGGGTATGCGTCTTCGGCGCAGGTCAGCCTGCGCCGTTTTTCGCGCACAACGAATAACGGCAGGATCGTACGCGGGTTATAGCGCGGTATGGACCAACTTTTCGAGCGCAGCGATTGCTTCTTCCTCATCGTCACCGTTGGCGAATATGTAGATTTTTTCGCCCTGCTTAACGCCGAGCGACAAAACGCCCATGATGCTTTTGGCGTTGATCTTTTTATTCCCCTTTTCTACGAGTATGCGCGAGGAGAACCTCCCCGCGACCTGTACGAACATCGCTGCCTTGGATGCGCGCAGCCCGTCTTCGCTTTGTATGGTCAGCTCTTTTGCCTCCATCGGTCTACCCCCTTGTGTTTTTTAGCTGCAGCGCGATGCTGCTTAACTTGCGCAGTCTGTGATTGACGGTGGATTTTGAGGTGCCGAGCGTTTCTGCGAGCTCGCCCAGCGTCGCTTCGGGGAAACTAAGGCGCGCCTCCGCGATTTCCCGCAGCGGGGCGCTAAGGGTTTCAAGGCCCATATGATCCCGAATGGTCTCAATATAATCTTGTTGCTGCAGCGATGCGTTCACGGTCTTGGATAGATTGCCCGAATCGCAGTTGACCTTGCGGTTGACGTTATTGCGCACACTTTTAAAGATACGGATATTTTCCATGTTCAGTATGGCCGTATGCGCACCCATCATGGTCAGCAGCGTAACGATCGCGTCGCTTTCCTTGAGGTATACAACAAAGCTTTGGCCGCGCATGATCATCTTCGCGGTAATGTCCAGCTGTACCATTATATTCAACAATTCATGCGCAAAATCCTTTTGACTGCACACAAATTCCATATGATAGCGCCGTTCAGGATTCGTTACCGATCCGCCGCCCAGAAACGCCCCGCGAACAAACGCGATGCGGCAGCATTCACGCTGTGACGCTGCCTGCGCACTCATACGGATACCGTCCGGGTCCATCAGGTGCGTATCGAGTACGATCATCTGTGCCGCGCCCGGATCAATCAGCAGCGCATAGATATGGTTCTGCTTCAGCCGGTTCGTATGCATCTCCATCTTGGCGCTTGTGCCGTAGAGCGACTTGATGATCTGGAAAGCCCGCCTTGCGACGCCCGGATGTTCCGTATCGAGGCGCAGCGCGACTCCGTCTCCCGAGATGCGGATGGAGCCCGCAGTATGCAGCAGCGCTGTAAGCTCCGAAAGCTCACAACAGTCGCTTTCTGCTGCCATGCGGCAGATTTCGCTCTTTGCGGTGGAAGAGAAAGACATGGCCCCTCCGTCACTTCACGTCGAGCCCAAGGTCACGGTGTTCGATGGTCACGCGGTGGCCCTGTGCTTTGAAAATGCTGTACAACTCCTCAGCGACCGCCACACTGCGGTGCATGCCGCCCGTGCATCCCAGCGCGATGATAAGCTGTTTCTTATCCTGCTCCAGGTAATATGGTGCAAGGTACGCGACGAGCTCGGTGACCTTGTCGATGAAGATGCGTGCGCGCGGGAACGAGAGCACATATTCACGCACGTCCTGATCTTTGCCGGAATGATCCTTCAGCTGCTCCACATAAAAAGGATTGGGCAGGAAGCGCATGTCGAAAACCATGTCGGCGTCGAGCGGAATGCCGCGCTTATACCCGAATGTGGTTACGGTGATCAATATACCCCTGTCGGCGTCGTCGCAGAACAGATGCTCCATCACCTCGCCCAACTTCTTGATGGAGTAGGTGGAGGTATCAATGGTATGGTTGGCAATATCCTTGATGCTGCGCAGCTTGGCGCGCTCGCGCGTAATGCCGCTCGTGATGTTGCCGTCTTTGGCCATGGGGTGGCGGCGCCGCGTCTCCTTGAAACGGCGTACCAGCGCCTCGTCGTCCGCGTCGAGGTAGAGGATGCACAGCTCGATATCCGTCATCTCTTTAAGGCACTGGATCGCCCCGAATATATCGTCGAACATGCCGCCCATACGCATGTCCACTACGGTTGCGGCCTTATTGATGTGATCGTCGGCGAGGCAGATGCGCGCAAAATCAGGGATCAGCCGGGGGGGCAGATTGTCCACACAGAAATAGCCCATATCTTCAAGGCGCTTTAAAGCCTGCGAACGGCCCGCGCCGGAAAGTCCCGTGACGATGATAAACTGCATCTGTTACTCCTCCGTAATGTTGACAATGCGGCTTAAGGGCAGTGAAGCTCGCTGCGCAAGGCGAAGCGCATTTGGCGCGCAGCCGACATCCTCAGGCCGGTGTGCGTCGCTCGAAATCAGGAATTTTACCGGTTCAATTGCCGCTTGGTTGATATCTTCAGGCGTCAGGTCTCCGTGCTTTTCATTGATCTCGAACAGTACGCCATAATCGGCGCATGCCCGCGCGAGCAGCCGATAGTCTACCGGTATGCCGTAGCCAGGATGCGAAACGATGTGAATATGCCCGGTTTGTATCGCCTGCACATAGGCTTGCGTGATCGCGTTTACGCGTTTGCCGCGAAAAAAAGTCCACACGGTTTTAAGGTCCGTGCACAGGGCCGCCTTATGGTAGCCCATAATCACCACGTCAAACGCGCCCTCCGGCAGATCGTAGCGGCCGCTAAGGCCGGTAAGGTTGAGCTCGATGCCCGCCTTTACCTCGATACGCCCTGCAAAAACTTCCTTTGCGCGCGCAATGCACTCCAGATAATACCCAACCCGGCTTCGTTTTACACCGTAGAGCGGATGCGCGATCGAATGATCGGTAATGCCGACCGCAGATAGCCCGCGCGATATCGCGGCCTCGATGTTATCCGTCACGCTGCCGCTGCCGTGGCTGTGTACCGTATGTGTGTGATAATCCGCAGTGAGCTTCATTCTTCCCCCACGATCCTGACTTCCGGTTCCAGCTTCACACCGTGGGCTGCCAGCACGCGCTGCTGAACGAGCGCGATCAGGTTTAAAATATCCTCGGGCGTGGCATTGCCGGTATTGATGATGAATCCCGCGTGCTTTTCGGATACCTGCGCGCCGCCGACGGATACCCCTTTAAGGCCGGCTTGATCAATCATGGTGCCCGCATAGCAACCCGGGGGGCGCTTAAACGTACTGCCCGCGCTGGGGTATTCGAGCGGCTGCTTTTCGCGCCGCCTCTCGGCCAGTTCCGCGACTTCCTGCTTGGTTTCTTTAGCGGGAACGCGCTGCAGATTCAGCCTTGCACCCGTAACGATCATCGGATAATCGCTGAGCACGCTGCGGCGGTAGCCGAAACGCATCTCCTCGTTGCGCAGCGTAATTTCACCCACGCGCGATACGAGATAGACCTCGTCGACGACCTCGCTGATCTCGCCGCCGTACGCGCCCGCGTTCATAGTGACCGCGCCGCCGAGCGTGCCGGGAATGCCGGCAAGAAACGCCGCGCCGCCGAGGCCTTTGCCCATGGCAGAGCGTATCAGTGCGGAAAGCGCCGTCCCGCTCTGCGCCGTGACGTATTCGCCCTGTACCGTCACGCCCGAGAAGTTGTCGGCGAGCTTGATGACCGCACCGCGAATGCCGCCAGAGCGCACGAGCAGATTCGTGCCGCGGCCCATGATGAACATGGGGCAGCCGATTGCCGCGAGCGTCTGAACCGCGTGCAGCAGCTGTTCCTTCGTTTCCGGCAGCGCCAGCACGTCCGCCGGGCCGCCTACCTTGAAGGAGGTGTGCTCAGACATCGGCTCATCGAGCCGCACATCGCTGATATATTGGCACAATGCCTTTTGCACTGCGTGCTTATCCATACCATACCTCTTAGTTTCAGTGTACCGCAAGCATGCGGTTTACACAACACCCGCTACATATCCGATTCAAAATACTCTATGACCGCTCGCGCCGAACGCGCGTCCATGCCGGGAACGGCGAGGAGCTCCTCAAAGCTGGCGGCGCGGATATCGCCGACCGTATCGAAGTGGGTAAGCAGCGCTTTCACACGCGCTGGGCCGACGAACGGAATCTTATTCAGGGCAGAGTCCTCGACCTTCTTGAGCCGCAGCGATCGGTGGTATGTAATCGCGAAGCGGTGCGCCTCGTCGCGGATGCGCGTCAGCAGCTTTAAGGCATGGCTGTTCTTATCGAGTATGATCGGATCGCTCTGGCCCACCACGAAAACCTCTTCTTCGCGTTTCGCAAGGCTGATGAGCGGGAGGTCTTCGAGACCAAGCGAAGCCAATGCGTCATACGCAAACGAGAGCTGTCCTTTGCCGCCGTCCACGATGATCAGCGAGGGTAATTCGTCAAAGCCCTCCGCGCCTTGTAGTCCGCGCTTTAATCGGCGCGTCAGCACCTCGTTCATGGAGGCAAAGTCGTTCGCACCCTCCACCGTCTTGATCTTAAAGCGCCGATACGATTTTTTCTCGGGCTTGCCACCGCGGAACACCACCATGGAAGCCACCGAATCCGTACCCTGGATGTTTGAAATATCGTAGCACTCCATGCGGTCGACCTCGGTCGTGAGTGATAACGCCGCCTTGAGCTCGGCGAGTGCGCCCTGCGTGGCGTCATACTCCTGCCGGATGCGTGAGAGACGGCGGGTGAGGGTTTCTTTCGCGTTGGCGGTGGCCATATCCGTGAGCTTTTTGTTGTCGCCCTTTTCGGGTACGTGCAGCGCCACCCGGGAGCCGCGCTTTTGCGTAAGCCATTCCTCAATGAGTTCCTTCTCAGCTGGCTCCACATTGGTGTATATCTGCTTGGCGACGCCTTCGGTGTCGGAATAGTACTGTTTCAATATATGCGCGAGTACCGCGCATTCAGTCTCTCCCGCGCAGTTGACAAAGAAGCGTTCCATATGGTTGAGCTCGCCCTTGCGCACGAACATGCCCTGTATCACCGCTTCGTCGTTTTGCTGGTAAATGGCGAATACGTCCTTGTCGTTGAGGTCGGGGAAGCCCGCCTTTTGTTTTTCGAACAGCCTGTGCAGCGCGTTGATGCGGTCCCGCGCGGCGGCGGCCTTTTCGTACTCCATGTTTTCCGAAGCGGTGTGCATATCCTCCTGCAGCTGCTTTTCGAGCCCCTTGTAACGGCCTGAAAGAAAATCCGCGACCTCGGCGGTCATGCGCTTATATTCGTACTCGCTGACCTTGCCGGCGCAGGGCGCGAGACAGCGCCCCATCTCGTAGTTGATGCAAGGGCGCGTCTTGGGGTCGGGCGTGATGTCCTTCTTGCAGGTGCGCAGCGGGAACATCGCGGACAGCGTATCAAGGATGTCGTGCAGCAGGTGCGCGGCGATATACGGCCCGAAATACTTCGCACCGTCATTGGCGACCTTTCGCGTGACGCTGACACGCGGGAATTTTTCGTTGAAGTCGATGCGGATATACGGGTAATGCTTGTCGTCGCGCAGCATGATATTGTAATACGGCGCGTACCGCTTGATCATGTTGCACTCGAGGATCAGCGCCTCAAGCTCCGTGGAAACGAGAATATAGTCAAAATCCGCAATCTCGGCGACGAGCGCAGCGGTCTTGGGGTCTTTTTTTCCCTGCTGAAAATAGCTGCTCACGCGGTTTTTAAGCGCGAGCGCCTTGCCAACGTAAATGATTTTACCCTCGGCGTTTTTCATTTGATATACGCCGGGGGTTTTGGGCAGGGTCTTCAGCTTTTCCAGTATCTCGTTGTTCATATATTGCTTTTAGTACCCCAGATCGAGCGCCTTCTGGAGCACGGTTTTTGCCACGGGCGCGGCGTTGGAACCGCCCGAGCCCGCGCGCTCCAGCACGACTGCGATGCAGAGAGGGTGTTCTTCGTCGTCGATGAAGCCCACAAACCACGCGTGTGATGCGTTGCCTTCTTCCCCCGCGACTTCGGCGGTGCCGGTCTTTCCGGCAACGACGTAGCCTTTGATCGCTGCTTTTTTGCCGGTGCCGCTTTTCACGCACTCGATCATCATCTCAGTCAGATCCTCGGCGATCGCGCTGTCGATGGGCTGTGCGGCGGCCTTTGGTGTAAACGTATATCCCGTTGAAGCGCCGCCCGATACGGACAGCAGCAGCTTGGGTTCCATCATCACGCCGTCATTTGCAATGCTGCCCGCCATCATGCAGGCGTGCAGCGGCGTAATCAGGTCATGATACTGGCCGATCGACGACCATGCGGTATCGATACTGCCCGCCGGTTTGTCGAACGCACTTTTTCCCATCATGATATCGTTAAACGTCATGGAGTTGTTGAACATAAACTTATCGGCTTCGGCGAGTAGCGCGTTCGCACCCAATTCCTGCGCAGCCTCGGCAAAATAGGTATTGCACGATTTTGCGATGGCTTTCTTCAGATCCACGTCGCCGTGCTCGCCCGTGCAGGCGATTTTTTTACCGCTGATTTCGGCGCTGCCGTTGCAGTGTGTCGTGAAATCGTCCAGGCCGTTCTCTATCAGCGCCGAAGCGGTGACGAGCTTGAATATGCTGCCGGGCGGATATTGCCCGGAGAACGCGCGGTTCACAAGCTCGCTGTCGCCGCCGCCCTCCATGAACTGCTCCATGTTGCTGGGATCAAAAGTGGGGGAGGAGACACTCGCGAGGATCTCGCCGGTCTTGTAGTTCATCACCACCACCGCACCGTAATGGTCGTCCATGGCTTTCAGCGCCGTTTCGCTGAGCACCGCGTCGATGGTCAGCGTGACGTTGCTGCCGGTGCTTTCTTCGCCCGATATCAGGTCGGCAATCTTGCCCATTGTGTCCTTATCGAAACCGTACAGATAGGTGGAATACATCGTCTGTGCGCCGTACGAAAAGCCGTATTCGTCGCCCACGATGTGCGCGGTTGCCCGGCGCATCCCCTTGTCGTCTACATATACCGTATCGCCGTCCTCCGAGTGGACCAGCGTGAGTCCAGTGCGGTCGAGGATGTCGGCTTTAAGGTTTTGGATGCGCGGGTTGTAAGGGGTTGCGAACCAGCGCTCGCCGTAGGCGGCCTCCGCATAGGCCAAATAGACGATCAGCCCCGCGAACATGAACGTAAATACGAAAAGCAGTATGCGGATATTTCTGCGCAGTACGTTCTTCACAGCACTTCACCTCCCGCTTCAACGATTTCCTGCTCATCGCCCTCGCCGTTTTTGGCGGCTACGCCTTCGATGATGCCCACAAGGCCCATGCAGGCGATGATCGAGCTGCCACCCGCGCTGATGAAGGGCAGCGTAATGCCCGTCAGCGGAATCAGCTTGATGACACCGCCGATGATGATGAACGACTGCAGCGAGAGCATACACGTCGCGCCGAACACGAGCAGCGCGTCGAAACGCGAGCGTGCGTTCATGGCGATGATCATGCCTCGGATGATGAATACGAGGTACAGCAGAATGGTGATGATGCCGAACAGCAGCCCAAACTCCTCGCAGATCGCCGCGAAGATGTAGTCGCTCGTATTGACGGGTATGAGGTTCGGACTGCCGAGGCCGAGCCCTGCGCCGAACATCCCGCCCGCCGCGATCGCCATCAGGCCCTGTACGATTTGATACCCCGTAGTGTTGTAGTAGGTCCAGGGATCGTGCCAAACCTGCACGCGCGTCTTGACGTGCGAAACCACATAGTAACTGGCGACAGCACCCGCCGCGCCTACGCCGAGCCCTGCGAGCGTCAGCAGTACGCGCCCTGTGGCGGCGAAGAACACGATCAGGAACGTGCCTCCAAAGAGCAGCGCAGCTCCGAGGTCGTTCGAAACCACCAGAATCATCACGCAAAGCCCCGAATAGATGACGTATGCGATGAAGGCGGCTTTTGCACGCCGCTGCGCGAAAAAGTAGGCTGAATTGATGATGAAAAGCACCTTCGCAAATTCACTCGGCTGGAACGTGAAACCGGCGATGTTAACCCAGTTTTTTGCGCCGCCCGTCGCCCGGCCGAACACCAGCGACAGCATGAGCAGGCCGACGGCACCCACCATGAACAGGTAGTTGAGCTTGCCGAAATCGCGTGTGCGGCGGATGACCGCTACGGCGATAAACATGACTACACAGGATGCGGCCAGAAAAATCAGCTGGCGCACCGCGGTCTCCATATCGAGCCGCGCGAGCATGATGAGGCCGACGCTGCACAGAAAGAAGCATATGACCAGCGTGATGCGGTCAATATGACGGAATATGATCGCGGCGAGGTTGTAGCCCAGCAGCATCAGCAGCGTGGCCCCGAGGCCAAACGCGGCAATGCCGACGTCAAAGCTGCCTTCCCTAAAGGAGAGCAGCCCGCAGGCCGACAGCAGCAGCATGATTGTGAGCGCGAGCAGCGCGCCTGCGCCTCTTCGTTCGAGTACCATCATTCCACCTCTTTTAAGTGCACACGTACAACGACGTTTCCAAAGCAAACGATATCCGCAGCTTTAACGCGCGCAAAGCTTTCCACGCGTGTACCGTTCAAGGTGATTTCACCACTGCCGAGTCGGCTCAAATAGACCGCGTCGTCGTCGGCAAGGTAAATCTGGGCGTGTGCCTTGTCCACACTGCGGTCGGCAATCACAATATCTGCGCGGCGCGAGCGCCCGATGGTATTCTGGGGCATCAGCTGCATCTTGGTTCCGCGGATCTCATCCGGGCCGGATACCACGGCAAGATAACCGATGCTGCTTTTCGCCACGCCCAATACATAACGCTTGTCGCGGTATTCTTTGATAGAAATGCTCGTTACGCCGAGCAGTACGATGGCGCCCACGATGACAAACCAGTATCGCATCGCGAGTGACGCCGCCTCGTACACGCCGTTCATATCATCACCTCTCTGGCATTGTACCATATTTGACGGCAAGTGAATCCTACAAGTTGATGAAACCGTGTAAACAAAAAGGAAACAACATGTCCAATTTTAGCGAATAATGCGGAAAGCCGCGATAAGCCAAACGAACACCCGCCGCTACAGCATACGTATCACGCCGCAGCCAATGCGCTGTCCGGCATCGCCCGCGGGCTGAGAGGTGAGATCGTCACGCTGCGTATGAATGATCACACTGCGCCCTATGATATCCCGGATCGTAATGCGCGTCGTGACAAATGCGAGCCAGGCTTCGAGCGCGTCGGTCGCGAGCAGCGGCGGGAAGTCCCCGGCATGCAGCGGATGCTCCGCACCCGACGGGTTATAATGGCCTTGCGCGCTCACAAAGTCCGGCGGCACGCATTCACCTGTTTCGTGAAGATGAAAACCGTAAAAGCCGGTTTTATTGCGGGGCAGGCCCTGAATGCGCGCGTCAACGCGCACCCCCGCGGGGGTATCAAAAAAGCGCACGACGCCCGACAGCCCCGGCGCAAGCGAATTGCCGCGTACCAAAGCAATCGCGCCGTTTGCGATATGTTCCATAATCGGCTCCTTGTTTGTTTTGATACAGCTTATGCGCGCGGAGGCGGGAGCGTGTAATCGGGTTATCGGGGCTTTTTACGCCTTGGAGCGTCTTGTGCGGTGTTTGACAAAGCTGCTCGCCTGCTATATCATTAGTTTTAAGTAACAGGAGGCACCGATGTTTAAAGCAGGGGATAAAATTGCATATCCGATGCACGGGGCCGGGATTATAGAAGCAGTCGAAGAAAAGCTTTTTTTGAACGAACAAAAGAGTTATTACATATTGAGATTTTCAGAAGGGGACATCAAGGTACACGTGCCGGTTGAGACCGCGCAGCAGGCGGGCCTCAGGGGCGTCATATCACCGGACGAATGCCATCGTGTGATCGAATCGTTTAAATCGCTCGAGGACGTGGAGGAGAGCACCAACTGGAACCGGAGAAACCGTGAGAACCTTGAAAAGATGAGATCCGGCAACGTATTCGAGATCGCATCTGTGATTAAAAGCTTGCTGAAACGGGAAGAAAAAAAGAGCTTGTCCTCCAGCGAGAAAAAGATGCTGGGTACATCCATGCAGATATTGGTTTCCGAACTTGCGCTCGCGAGCGACCAGCGCGACGACGAAGTTCGCAATACAATCGCCCACATGTTGTAATCCGTCTGTTCGTTTGCCCCGAACCGCGTGTTATCACAACAACATTTCGTAAGAGGTGAGGTATGGCAAAAAACATAGCCAGATTTTTAATTACATTGATGGGGCTGTTTGTGGGGCCGGGTATCGTAATTCTGGTGTTCGAGCTGCTCGTGCGGCTGGGCGGCGCAAACGGGTATATCCAGCTTCCGCTCTGGCTTAACCTCGTGATATTTATGACCTCCGGCGTTATTTCGGGCATTATTTTTCTGTTTCTGTCCAAGCCGATCGTTGAGTTTATATTTAAGTCGATCAGCAAAGCGGATAAAAAGATTGCGCGGCTGCCCGCGGGCGTGGTGATGCCCGCAGTGATTGGCCTCATTCTGGGGCTCGTCGTGGCCTATCTGCTCTCGCACCTTTTCGACAGCATACTGATTGCGTGGATTTCGGGCGTGGTTAATGTGGTAGTATATATCATCTGTGCATACCTCGGCATATCCATATTCGTACGGCACAAACCGGAACTTCCCGATATGTTTAAACGCCATCGGGAAGACAAAGGCAAAGACGACAGCGGTGCCCGGCCTAAATTGCTTGACACCAGCGTAATCATCGACGGGCGGATATTTGATATTTGTGACAGCGGTATCATCGAAGGGGCGCTCATCATCCCCGAGTTTGTTCTCGATGAATTGCGCCACATCGCCGACAGCGCCGATGATTTAAAGCGCGCCCGCGGGCGCAGGGGCCTCGACGTGCTGGGACGCATTCAAAGCGAGCTTAAAATGCCCGTTAAGGTGGTGCATGCCGAGGTGGATGGCGCGGATGTGGATTCCAAACTGCTGGCTCTGGCAAAAGATCTGGACGGCGTCGTTGTAACCAACGATTACAACCTGAATAAAGTGGCCGCGGTGAAAAATGTGCGCGTGCTGAATATTAACGAGCTTGCCAACGCGGTTAAACCTGTCGTGCTGCCGGGAGAAGAGATGAAGGTAACGGTGGTAAAGGACGGCAAGGAACCAGGCCAGGGTGTGGCTTATCTGGACGACGGTACGATGATTGTGGTGGAAGATGGGCAAAAAGAAACGGGACGGTTGATCCCTGTGATTGTAACGAGTGTGCTTCAGACTTCGGCGGGGCGCATGATATTCGCAAGAGTCAAATCCTGAAGAGAATACAAAAAACCGCCCGTGGCAGCGGGCTTTTTTTTGCAATCAGCGCTGATCAAACTACATCTGAAAAGAGGCGTATCCTTCGTCTTCCGGCAGGCTTTCGAACTTTTCGAGTATGGCGGTCTGTATCAGAGTTCTTGCTGTGGAATTGATGGGGTGCGCGATATCCTTGTATTCCCCGTTCGGCGTTCTCCTGGACGGCATCGCAATGAAATAACCGTTTTGCCCTTCAATGATTTTCATGTCGTGGATCGCAAACATATCATCGAAAGTCACAGACACCACAGCTTTTAGCTTACCCATTGTATCGATTCTTCTTATACGAATGTCCGTGATATCCATACATAACCTCCTGAATAGATATTATGATATGCACAATAAAATTCGATACGGATATTGATTATTCCTTCTTTTTATCCGTAAAACCTGACAAAATATCCAAAAAGGCTAAAAAACGACAAATAGACTGGAGACTTTTACGCGTTTTGTTTCCTTTGCGCTTGCAGGACATGAGATGTAATAATTACAAAGGAGGTCGAGCAATGTAACACCAACAATATATTCAATGTATTATAACAAATCAAGTTGGAAATGTCTATGGGTGTAAAACGTGGGGTACTCATTAATAAAAACGGATTTGCCTTCGGTGGAATTTGTCGTTATAATACATTACAAATGAAGGGAGCGCATCATGACGAACGTATACGATGTTTTAACTGAAAGAGGATTTATCCGGCAAGTGACGCACGAAGGGCTCAAAGAGATGCTCGCGCGGGAGCCGGTCACATTTTATATTGGCTTCGATCCGACGGCGGACAGCCTGCACGTCGGGCATTATGTGCAGCTCATGGCCATGGCGCACATGCAGCGCGCAGGCCATAAGCCGATCGCGCTGATCGGCGGAGGCACCACGATGGTGGGCGATCCTTCGGGCAAGGCGGATCTGCGCAAGATGCTCTCCAAGGAGGATATCGCAAGCAACGCCGACGCGTTTAAAAAACAGATCAGCCGCTTTCTCGATTTTGGCGAGGGTAAGGCGCAGATGGTCAACAACGCAGATTGGCTGCTGGGCCTTAACTATGTGGATTTTCTGCGCGACATCGGTGCGCTTTTCTCCGTCAACCGCATGCTGACCGCCGAATGCTACAAAAACCGGTTGGAAAAAGGGCTTACCTTCCTTGAGTTCAACTATATGCTGATGCAGTCCTACGACTTCCTCGTTTTGAGTCGGGATTATGGCTGCAAGCTTCAGCTGGGCGGCGACGACCAGTGGTCCAACATACTCTCGGGAGCCGATCTCATACGCCGCAAGGAGCGCAAGGAAGCCTACGGCATGACGTTCGCACTGCTGCTGACGAGCGACGGGCGCAAAATGGGCAAAACCGAAAAAGGCGCCGTATGGCTTAACCCGGAGAAGACCACTCCTTACGAATTCTACCAGTACTGGCGCAACGTCGCGGACAGCGACGTTAAGACGTGCCTCTCGCTGCTGACGTTTATCCCGATGGACGAGGTAAACCGGCTGTGCAGCTTTACGGATGAACGCATCAACGATGCCAAGATTACGCTGGCTTACGAAGTGACGCGGCAGGTTCACGGGCAGGACGAGGCCGATAAAGCCAAGGCCGCAGCCGAGGCGCTGTTCACCGGTGGTGCGCAGGAAGGCTCTGTGCCGACCACCACCATTGAAAGCATCGAAAATTTGCTGCTGATCGATCTGCTGCAGACGTGCGGGCTTACCGCCTCGCGCGGCGAAGGACGGCGGTTGATTGCGCAGGGCGGCATCGTCGTCAACGGAGAAAAAGTGGAAAGCGAGTTTGCGCCCGTAACGCAGGAAAGCTTTGCGGACGGACAGATGCTGATTAAAAAGGGCAAGAAGATTTACCACAAGGTCGTGATCGGCTGAGATGGGAGAGGATTTGAATACCGGAAACCCTGGCTGCGAAATTGAAGTTAGCCCTTGCACGGATACGGCATTGCTGACGAGCCTGTTTTTGGAGCTGATGGCAGACGAGAAAACCGACAGACCCGTCACTGAGGCGCAGGCGAAGCTTCGCATGCAGGAGTATCTTGCGCGCGGCGATCAGGCGTTTGCGTTTGGGGTGCAGGGCGATACCGTCGGATACGCACTCGTGGTTTGCGACCGTGAACCGCTCTATTTGCGCCACTTTTATATTTGCCGCCATGCCCGCCGCAAAGGATACGGCACCACGGCGTTTCACGCGCTTCTCAAAGCGCTGGATACCGCTACGATCGACCTCGACGTGTTCGTCTGGAACGAGCGCGGCAAGGCGTTCTGGGCCTCGCTCGGCTTTGCGCCCCGCGCGACCATCATGCGCTATAACAGCGCACAATCATAGGATGATTACCCTCAAAAGCCCCGCGGAGACGGAGATCGTCATCAAAAAGTCGCGTTTTCTCGGCCTCGCAAGCCGCACGGGCAGCGAGGAGGAGGCGCAGCACATTCTGGAGCAGCGCCGCAAGCAGCATTATGACGCGCGGCATCACTGCTTTGCCTACGTTCTTGAAAACGGCGCAATGCGGTATTCGGACGACGGAGAGCCGCAGGGGACGGCGGGCGTGCCGATGCTTGAAGTGCTTAAAAAAACAGGGCTGACTGATGTCATCGTCATCAGCACGCGCTATTTCGGCGGTACGCTGCTGGGAGCGGGCGGACTCGTGCGCGCGTATACGCAGAGCGCTGCCGATACGCTGGCTGCCGCAAAGCGTGTACAGCGCATAGAGTGCGGGATATTTCAATGCCGGTTTGATTTCCCTGTATGGGCGCGGGCCGAAAAAGCGCTCGTTTCGCTTGGCTTCGCACCGGGGGAGGTGCGGTATACCGATGCGGTAACCGTGGACTACTGCGTCAACCCGGGGGAGGAGGAGCGCCTTATGCAGGCGGTCATCAATCTTACGCAGGGGAAGACGTCGCCCTTGGCGCTCGGAACGCGGGCTGTCGAGATCGACATCTAACCCTCGTCCACGCTTTCGAGCGTGCGCATTTTTCTTTCCAGCGCTTCCACGATGCGGCTCCGCTCATTTACGCCGCCCGCGGGATCGAAGCGTACGCCCTCGCCGATGCGCAGTTCCCTTTTTTTCGAACTTGCATATACCGGGTAGAACACGAGCTGTTCGCCCGTTTTTTTGTAGTACAGCCTGCCCAGGTTCGCAAACCCTTCGTAGAAATCGCTGACCTTTTTCTCGTAGGTGTGCGCCGGGTTTTCCGGAAACAGCAGGATGCTGTCGCCCGCGGCGAGGCATTCGATCGACAGCGTAAAGGTGCGGATTACGTTCGCCTGCGCACCGCGGTAGACCGGAATCGGATCGAACGAGCGCAGCGCCCATACGATGATGGGGCTTAAAATCCTGGGCAGCAGCTTGCGCAGCGGGGGAAGCAGCCATTTGAGACGGCTGAACGTACCCTCGTACATGTGCCGTGTGATCTCGCTTTTCTCGATCATCTGGTAGAGTATCCATGGGCGGACATCGTACGGCAGGAACACGACCGCGGCGATGGGGCCGTATACCTCGCGGTGGTTGAATACGAATATGCCGGGCAGATCCTGGACGTTCTCCCTGCCCGTTACGGTATGGTGCATCACCGGGCGCAGCAGCGCGCGGATGATGTGTACGCCGATACGTTTCTTGTACTTCTGAACGAGTACGCTGCGGAGCCGCTTTTCCATGGCCGGGTTATCTTTACCTTTTTCGCGGATGCTCGCGTAGGCCTTCAGCCGGCGGCTGTATTTGGCGGTGAGAGGCTGGCGCACCGAAAGCCAAAGCGAGGCCAGCAGCAGGACCGTGGGAATCGCCGCAAGGCTGGAGCCGATTGCCGGAGCGTAGATGATATAGCCATCCACTTCGGAAGCCGGGAACAGGGGGGAGGATATCAGCACAAGCAGGGCGATCAGGATAACGGCCTCGGAGAGTATCGATGTCCATACCTCCAGCCGCTGCGAACGCCCGCGCATCGTCTCCGGGTCTGCATCATCCTTGTACAGCCGTACCAGCAGCAGCATATCCTCCTGCAACCCGAATGTGCCTGCCATTTGCAGCACCAGCCCCAGCAGCAGCACCAGCGTCTGGATGGAGATATCGAGCGTGGTGCCAAACCAGCTGTCACGCAGCCCGTAAGCTGCAAATATGGCGATGGCGGTACCCAGTACATATACGGCGTTCTTGCCGATTTTCTGCATCAATACGGAGCTGCGCGCGCGGCGTACGCCGAGGTACGCGGCGAAGATCGCGATGGCCACAATCACGAACGAAATAAAGAAGTCCCAGAACACATCATGCGTGCGCGTAAACATCAGGAACAGGATGTAGGTAAACGCGAAAATATTGAGCGCAACGCCTGACGTGATTGTCATGCCGTCAAACAGGCGTACGCTGCGGATAGCGCGCACATCGGCAGAAGGCCGGGCGTCAGTTTGAATGTTTTCTTCGAAATCCCGAAATACGAAGTTGAGCGGGAAGCATAACGCCATGCCCAGCACCATACCGCCCGCGGTAAACGCGGCCGCGCCCGGTCCCACGGGCAAGGCCGCAAGCACAGACGTTCCAACGACGAGTACATAGGTTGGCAAGGTGATGCACAGGATACTGCGCTTGCTTAGTTTTGAGCCTGCACGCCGACGCAGCAGCGCGTTCTCCAGGCCGCGCCCGATAAACGGGAGCAGGATGATCGCCATGGCATACACCGCGTAGCTCGGCCGGTATAGCAGCGGATAGAGTATGACGATATAGGCGGTCGAGAGTACAAAAAATACGACGGTGACCGCTTTAAGCACCTTGCCCGGACGGGTGTCGTATTGTGTTCGCAATATGAAGCTGTGCATGCGCAGCAGCGCGGCGAGCGACAGGTAGAGCGCCGCGCCATATGCGAGGTTAATCGAAAAGCGCTCTGCGAGCGCCATCGAAAAAAGTCCGAAATAAATGTAAATGATCTTCCGGTAAAGCTGCCGCCGCTCGGTTTGCAGCGTATTCTCAGGGCTCATTAAAAGCGCTGCTTCGGCGTAAAGTTATACCCTTCCTTGTCCCAGACGCTCAGCCAGCTGCGAAGCTTCTCGAGGAAACCGGCGTTAGTCGACGTTTTAGCCAGCATGCCGATGAGCTGCTCGGTGACCTCGGCGGTATTGCCGTTGGCCATGACCTTGCGAATCGCCCAGATACCGTCGAGCTCGCGCTTGGAGAGCAGCAGCTCCTCGCGGCGCGTAGACGATTTGTTGAGGTCGATCGCAGGGAATATACGTTTTTCAGAAAGTTTCCGGTCGAGATGGATTTCCATGTTGCCGGTGCCTTTAAACTCTTCGTAGATGATCTCGTCCATGCGCGAACCGGTATCCACGAGCGCCGTCGCGATGATCGTGAGGCTGCCGCCGAACTCTACCTTACGCGCCGCGCCGAAGAAACGCTTGGGCTTATACAGCGAGCCCGGATCGAGACCGCCGGAGAGCGTACGGCCTGTGGGCGGGATAATGAGGTTGTAAGCCCTCGCAAGACGCGTGATACTGTCGAGCAGCACGACGACGTCCTTGCCCTGCTCTACCATGCGCTTTGCGCGTTCGATGACCATTTCGGCCACGCGCGTATGATTCTCGGGCTTCTCGTCGAATGTGGAATATACGACCTCGCCGTCGATGCTGCGCTGCATGTCCGTAACTTCCTCCGGACGCTCGTCGATGAGCAGCACGATCAGCGAAACATTCGGGTAATTCGCCGTGATACTGTTGGCAATCTTTTTGAGCAGTATGGTTTTACCGGCCTTCGGCGGGGAGACGATCAGGCCTCTTTGTCCTTTGCCGATCGGGGCGATCATGTCAATGAGGCGGATCGCGAGGTCCCGCGCGGCGTCGGTCCGCTCGAGCGTGAAGCGCTCTTCGGGATGAATCGGCGTCAGTTCCTCAAAAGGTCTGCGCGTGAGGCACTTTTCCCCCGCGTCATCATTCACCTGTTCAATATAGAGCAGCGCGTTGAGTTTTTCCGCGTCCTTGGCAGGGCGGGTCTTTCCCTTTACCTTGTCGCCGGTCTTGAGGTTGAATTTGCGTATCTGCGCCATCGATACGTATACGTCTTTGCTACCGGGCAGATAGTTTTCGCTGCGCAAAAAGCCATAGCCTTCGGGAAGCACTTCGAGTATACCGAGCGCATCCCCGCAGTCGCCTTTGTTTAAAAGCTCGTTGACCGCGTCGTTGCCCATGACGTATTCAATAATCTTCTTATCCTCATTTTTGCGCCGAATCGGCTGGTCTTCTGTTTCGTCTGCCTTTTTCCTGCGCTCGCGCCGATCGATCTCGTCCTGCTGGTAGACCGGAATTTCGGTGTCTTCACTGGCGTTTTCACCGGCTGCGCTGTCTTCCGTCGGCTCGTAATCCGGTGCTTCCGTCGGCTCGTAATCCGGTTCTCCCGGTTCAATCTCTGGCTCATATTCCGGCTCGATTTCGTTTTGGGCCGCGGAGTCTTCACTTACCGGAGATTGTTCCGTACGCGCTTTGCGGTCAAGATCAAAAAGCATATCCAAAAGCTCGGGCTTGCGGTATTTGGTGACCGATTTTATGCCGGCCATCTTTGCGATTTCCCGCAAATCGAGCAGGCTCTTTTCCTTTAAAACACTTAAGTCCACCGATTATTCTCCTTGATATATATAAAAATAATTAAACTACAGCAAAAACGCGTATCCAGGTACTATTCAACCAAATAAGGGAAAAACGCATTTAAAGGTATGGCTTGTTACACCGGAAACATTATATAATCGTGCGGCTCCCATTGTCAATATCATTCACCCTTTATTCATCATATTACCCAATATATTAAAAAATTAGACGAGAATATTTGTTTAAGGCGTATTTCCCGGGGTATATATATTCAAGGGACAAGTATCGAGGCCCACATGTTTACGGGCAAGGTGCTTGGCCGGGAAAAAACGCGCCTAAACCCTGATTCGCAGGGTATATGAAACTGGGGGATGCATCGACAGCACCATTCATACCCCGCGTCGGCCAAAAGCCTGCGCATTCACAGCAATGTTTAATGAATTATTGCACCAATGGTTGATCGCAGCATCACAGCACTTATTTACACCACGCGACACCATCCCCTGCATAAAGCTTCATGCCGAAAAGGCGGAGGAGACCACAGCGAAAGCTGTGGTTTTCCTTATATTCCGATTGCATCATTAATCCCATAAATCCATACTGGCGGGAGCAGTTGCATATCAACTGCCGTACGGGCATGTGACATAATGGTGTTCGGCAGTGGAATGACCGATCGCAAACATCGGGTTATGGACTGCACGGCATGCCCTCATGACACCGGCTAAAGCGCTTTTCCCGCTGACCGCTCCGGCTTGGATCGCGGCGTATGTGGTACGGTATCATCTTAGAGATTCACATACTCCTGCCTGATGTGTCCTCACAAATACATGTGTCACGGAAAATGTTTGACATGAGTCATAACATATGTTAACATTGGCGTGTGAGGATTCAAAACAATGTTTTTACACATCCGGAAATAACAAAAAATTGTGGGTTCAAAGCTGCTGAAATTGGGGAATAACGAGGTCAAAAACGATGAACATCAATGGCTGCCTGCTAGGCCTTTACGAAAAAGCGCTGCCCGGCGATCTAAACTGGGATGAACGCCTCTCCATAGCAAAAGCGGCTGGTTACGATTTTGTTGAAATCAGCGTCGATGAATCAGAGGAGAGGCTTGCACGGGTCCAGTGGACTGACGCACAAAAAGAAAAGTTGATCGACGCGATTAAGCGGCAGAATATGCCGATATTAACCATGTGTCTTTCAGGCAACCGAAGGTTTCCCATCGGTTCTATGGATGAGGAGACCCGGGAGCGGGGGATACGCCTAATTAAAGACGCGGTGGATTTTTCGCTTTCCGTGGGCATACGGATCGTGCAGCTGGCGGGATATGACGAATATTATAATGAAGCAAACGAGATAACACAGGCGCTCTTTGTCAATTCGCTGCGGGAGGTTGTAGAGTACGCAGCTGGAAAGGGCGTTTCACTGGCGATTGAAACCGTTGAAACGGAACTGATGGACTCCGTTGAAAAAGTGATGAAGTATGTAACTCTCGTCAACTCACCGTATCTGCAGGTTTATCCTGATGTTGGGAATATTACGGCGATGGGCAAGAACGTAGAGAAAGATTTTCTCAGCGGCGCGGGACATATCATGGCCATTCACTTAAAGGATACCCGGCCAGGCAAGGTGAGGGATGTCCCATATGGGGAAGGAACGGTGGATTTTGTTTCGTTTTTCAGGTTGATTAACCAAATGGATTACAAAGGACTGCTGGTGGCGGAGATGTGGGCCGTTGCCGACCGCGACGCTTCCGTGCAAAATGTGTATGCCGCGCGGGAATTTCTGATAGAAAAGTATAACGAAGCGACCGGTGAGCCGGCTGGCTCACAGATTGCGTAAAGCAATGAAAAAGAGTAACCTGCATCCAATTGCCCCTTGTTGCAAACGTTCATTTGTCATGATAAAATTTAATGGTGAATTATGATTAGCTCATCACAAGCTTGGCAGACCCGTTTCACTGTGAATAATCAGGGAAACTGCTTTGAAAGCATGAACGGAAAGAGGGATAATATGAAGGCGCGTTACGATATACAGCTGATGGTGCAGGCTTCAAAGATGTACTTTATCGGAGGAATGACGCAGGAGCAGATTGCGCAGCAGCTCGGCATTTCCAGGTCATCCGTCTCTATGATGCTTTCGGAAGCCAAGGATTTCGGCATCGTGGAAATCAATATCAAAGATCCTAATAATAATGTGCAAGATATCGCAGATCAGTTCATCAACCGATTTTCATTGAAAGGCTGTCTCGTCATTCCGACGGCAATCGACGACATCCGCATACTGACCCGCGTTGTCGCATCACAGGGTGCGGATTTTGCGGAGGATATACTCAAAAGCCATACCACAGTGGGCATTGCGTGGGGGACGACTTGTTACGAGGTCATGATGTCCTTTGCCAACCGCAACAAGCTCAACGACATCAACGTCGTACCGATGATCGGCGGAACTTCGCGCATCGCTTCGGAATATCAGCTTAACGAGATGGTGCGTATGTTCGCGGAGAAACTGCATGGAACTCCTTCCTTTATATACGCCCCCGCGATTGCGGAAACCATCGCCGATCGCGAACTCTATATGCAGAGCACGTCGATGAAGTCCATACTCGAAAAATGGAACAGCATGGACGCGGCGATCGTATCCGCGGGTGCGCCGCCCGAGTTTTACGATAACCGAATGGTGATCGACCTTGCGCAGAAACAGCAATATGAAACCAGCGAAAACCGCGTGATCGGCGATATCTGTGCGAGACGCTTTAACCTGAAGGGCGAATTTATTCAAAACGATTACAGTGCCCGCATTATGGGCATTGACGAAGCCAGCCTGCGGCGCGTCGAGAACGTCATTTGCATTGCCGCGGGAAAACATAAAATCCTTTCGATCATCGGCGCTTTGCGCACCAACGTTATCAATTATTTTGTCACGGATGAGAATACTGCGAGGGGCGTACTGGAACTGCTCGACAAATAGCGTTCCGGCACCCTTACGATCATCTGTCAGACAATGATAAGATCCTGACTATTTCAACATCATACGCGGAGTGGCGGGGACGTCCGGTCTGCCGACTTTTTGTTGTCCTTATTTTGGCTGCTAATCGGCTTTCCGAACGCCCAATCCCTCCTGACAGCGCCGTGGAATTTTCTTTGACAAAAGTCTTGACATATTCCATGGCATATGCTATCTTACGATTAGACAATTGTTAAGACAAATGTTAATTCGCACAACACAAAACTCACAATCGTAAGAAGCTCAAAAATGTCAGGCGGGATAAAAGTTTAATCAGCATGATGGTTGATTAAAAATTAATCATATCAGGAGGAAAGTATGAAGAAGGTTCTCGTAGTTTTCTTGGCTCTGCTGTTCGCTTTCGGCATGATGACAGGCTGCCAGCAGAATGTGCCTGCGCAGTCTGAGACACCCGCTGTTTCGGAAAAGCCCGTGGAGACCACTGAAACCCCGGCAGAGTCGCCCTCGGCTGAAAAGACCGTAGAAGGAATGAAGATTGCGTATTTCGTCTCGACGATGGCAAACGAGTTCCATCAGGCCCGTGCGAATGCGGCGGTCGAATACGGCAAAACGCTTGGCATCGAAGTTGTGATCATCGACGGCAAATCGGATGCGAACGTGATGACCCAGAACGTTGATATGCTGGCGACTTCGGACTTTGACGGCGCGTCCCTGCACATCTGGGAAGCGGATGCAGCGAAACCGGGCGTAGAAGCGGCTCTTGAAGCTGGCATCGCAGTGACGTCGTTCTTCAGCCCGCTGGGCGACACCGGAATCCCCACATACCGCAGCGACGAAGCCGGCGGCTCGTTCCAGATGGGCGCTGATGCGGCGAAGCAGTGGATGGAAGCCAATCCCGATAAGCCCATTGTCACCGTTCAGCTTGGCTGGCCGGACAACCGCGAAGTCAAGACCGGCCGTACCGATCCGTTCGTAGAAGGCATTAAGAGCGTTGCGGGCGACAAGGTGACGGATCTCGGATGCATGGACTGCAGCGGCGGCGCCGATGCGACCAAGGAAGCGCTGAGCAACATTCTCGTTACCAACCCCGAAGTTAACATCATCTACTCCGAAGCTGGCGACCTGACCCCGGGCGCAATGGCAGCTCTCGTGGATGCCGGCCGCGGCACGATGAAAGACGGCAAACCGACGACGGAAATCGTATGCAGCGTAGACTGCCCGACGACCGAAATCAAGCTCATATTCGAT
This sequence comes from Bacillota bacterium, assembly GCA_023390815.1. Taxonomy (GTDB): domain Bacteria; phylum Bacillota; class Clostridia; order Christensenellales; family SZUA-584; genus JAEWCC01. The sequence continues at coordinate 30,796 of JAEWCC010000003.1, read as the reverse complement.
CCCAACAGCTCGCTCAAGGCGTCCTTGGGCCTGCCCCCGATCGGAACCTCCAAGGCGATCATCGACATGATCGTGGACGAGTACCTTGGAAAGATTCCGCCGACCTCTGATCCGGCTCAGGAAATCTTCGGGCCTGTACAGGTTGTGGATGCTTGGAACATGACTCTGGACGAAGCCCTGGCTTGGTACAATGAGCAGTTTGGCACCAGCCTGACAGCTGCTGACCTTGGCTGAAAACAACTGTAAATAAAGAGCATGGCGACTTGGGAGGAGGCACGGCGTGCCTCCTCCCAAAAACACGGAATGGGGAGAAGGTTATGGACGAATACGCATTGGAAATCAAGAACCTTGTCAAGGATTTTCCGGGCGTCAGAGCAGTCAACGACGTCAGCTTCAGCATCAGAAAGAATACGGTCCATTGCCTGGTCGGAGAAAATGGCGCCGGCAAGTCCACGCTGATCAAGATACTGACTGGCGCTTACGCGAGGACATCAGGGACAATCCTGCTGAATGGCAAAGAGTATACCGCAAGCAGCCCGAAGGAAGCGGGAGACAAAGGAATCAGCACACTGTTTCAGGAACTTAACGTGGTGGACCAGCTCACGGTGGAAGAAAATTTAACCCTGGGCATCGAGGATACCAAGCTGGGCTTCCTCCGAAAGACGGATAAGATTAAAAAGATCGTCGAAGTGCTCAAAAACCTCGATTCGAGCATCAACCCCAAGTCGCGGGTTTCCAGCCTCAGCGTTGCAAAAAAACAGATCGTGGAGATTGCGAAAGCCGTAGCGTCGGAAGCGGATATCATCATCATGGATGAGCCCACGGCAGCGCTGACGGAGAGTGAGATCGAGCGGCTGTTCAAGATTGTGAAACGGCTGCGCGAACAGAACGTAACTGTCATCTATATTTCGCACCGCTTGGATGAAATATTTGAATTGGGAGATACCGTCACGGTAATGCGTGACGGCAAACATATCGATACAAAGCCGCTCAGCGAGGTGAAGGATCGTATGGACCTCATCCGCCTGATGATCGGCAAAACGGTCATGGAAAGCTATATCCCAAAGGAGACACAATCCGAAGAAGTCATTCTGAATGTTGAAAACGTGTGCAACCACAAGCTCAAGAATGTATCGTTTACAGTTCGCCGAGGCGAGACAGTCGGTTTCTACGGGTTGGTCGGTGCCGGAAAAACAGAACTCGCCCGTGCCATTTTCGGCGCGGACAAATATACGGGTACGATCGAATGCAAGGGTCAAAAGCTGGGCAATACCCCTGTGAAAACGATCGAGGCGGGTATCGCGTTCGTACCGGAGGAAAGAAGAACCCAGGGGCTTTTTACACTGCTGACGATCCGGCAGAACATACCGGTCATGAACGTCAAAAAAGTATCGAGCGGCGGCATCATCAATGCTACCAAAGAGAGGGCGGCTGCGAAGGAATACATCGGCAAGCTCGGTATCAAGACCGACACAATGGAAAAGGAGACGGCCAAGCTGTCGGGCGGCAACCAGCAGAAGGTGGTGTTCTCCAAGTGCCTGTTCGCGGACGCCGATCTGCTGATACTCGATGAACCTACGCGCGGCATCGACGTGGGTGCGAAGGCGGAAATCTACCAGATCATCCGGGAACTCGCCAGCGAAGGCAAGTCGATCATCTTTTTCTCATCCGAATTGCCGGAGATACTGAACTCCTGTGACCGCATATTCCTGCTGTATGAGGGCGAGATGCGATCCGAAATCGAAAACGGCAAGGATATTGATCCCCAAAGGATCATTCACATCTGCACCGGGGGGGTATGCTGAAATGGGAAATAACGAATTGCGTAAATCTGGCCGCGGCAAGATGAGCAATGAGAGCTTCATCAACCTTTCCATGCTTATCGTGCTTGTCGTTGCGTTCGCACTGGCCAGTATATTCATTCCAAAGTATTTTTCGATGCAGATTGTGCTCAACCTGCTCGCAAACAACTGGTACATCATCATACTGGGTATCGGCGTTACCTTCCTGCTCGTTACCGGACATTTTGATATGTCGGTGGGGGGCATCATCGCGATGTCGGGCGTACTTTGCGCGTACTTCTGTCAGACGCAGAAGGCAGGCTTCTCCGAGCTGGCGACCGGCCTCGGCATGAGCTATGGCGTCAGTATTGTGCTCTCGCTGCTGGCGTGTCTGGTCATTGGCGCAATCAACGCGCTCTTTATCGCCAAGCTCAAGGTAGCGTCCATCATCGTCACACTGGGCACCATGTCGATAGCGCGCGGCATCGCGCAGGTCATTACCCAGGGTGCACAGCGCAGCGCAGGCCTGCCGGATATATTTGGCGTCGTGGGCAACATTGCATTGGTCGGCCCCATCAAGGTAGCGGTGGCCATCGCGTTTGTGCTGCTGCTAATCGCGCTGTTCGTCGAAAAGAAGACGGTGTTTGGCAGGCGAACATACCTCATCGGCGCAAACCGCGAAGCTGCCCGGCTCTCGGGCATCAAAGTGGAACGCCATATCACCATACTGTATCTTTTAAGCGCGTTGCTTGCAGGGATCACCGGTATCATTCTCGCGTCGGAAACCCGCACGGGCATCTCGACACGCGGCGAAGGTTTTGAGTTCAACGCCCTTGTGGTCACGCTGCTGGGCGGCACGAGCATCAACGGCGGCTTTGGCTCTGTGGCGGGCACGGTGGTCGGTGCACTGATCATCGGCGTCGTCGCCTCGGCGGCAACCAGCCTGCTGCTGCGGCCTGAATGGCAGTTCATATTAAAAGGCGTAGTCACATTCCTCGCGATACTGGCGCAGCGGTATGCGCTGGACAGAAGAAACAAGTGACGGCAGGAAGGGGAAAGGTGAGCGAAATGCGTGGAAATATCTCAGGCGACGGCAGGGCTCAAAACACAAAAAGGATCATTAAAGCCGTTTATGTCTATTTCATATTGCTGCTGGTCATCGTGGTTTTAAGCCTCATCAAGGGTGACCTGTTCCAACGGGGGAACTTTTTATACCCGGATAACATTCTGGGTGTGATCATGATGTCGGTCCCCGTCATCATGATCAGCGCGGGCTTCACATTCATCATGATCTCGGGCAACATCGACCTTTCGGTGGGCAGCATGTTGAGCCTCTCGACGGTGCTCTATGCGATCCTCGTGCGCAGCGGCATGGGATTTCTGCCCGCGCTGCTGTTGACGCTGGTGCTGGGGCTCGCGATGGGCTTCGTCAACGGCTGGCTGGTCATGAAGATGCGCATCACGCCCGTCATCGCGACACTCATCACGATGAACGTATATCAGGGCATCGCGCGCTACCTCGTGCCCGAAGGTGTTTCTGCTGTCAAAAGCACCGATGTGCTCAAGATGCCCGATTGGATCAAAGATTTTGCACGCGAGGATGTGTTCCTCGGTTTGTCCTGGGCAGTGATTGTCATGATCGTCGTGATTGTGCTGCTGGTCATACTGCAGCGCAGCACCGTGCTCGGCAAATACGTCGCCGCAATTGGCGGCAACCGTACCGCGGCGGAACTGTCAGGCATCAACGTCATCAAAACCGTATGGGGCGTATATGTGCTGCTGGGCGTGCTCTCCGCGCTGGCGGGCGTTGCCCGCGGCAGCTACCTGACCATCGGGGAGCCGTATACGGGTGTCGGCGTGGAGACGGAGGCGATTATCGCGGTGCTGCTGGGCGGCACGGTTTTCACAGGCGGCGAGGGTTCGGTCATCAAATCGGTGATCGGCGCACTCATTATCGTCTGCCTCACACTGGGATTAAAGACGGTGATTCCGGAATACTGGCAGTCGCTCGCCAAGGGCGTTGTGCTGGTGCTCGCGGTAGCGCTGAACCATGTTCTGTCCAGGGAGACCGTTGCGGCGTAGCCGGAGGATGACATGGATTTAAACGATCAGGTCGTATTGATCACAGGCGGTTCTCAAGGGTATGGCAAGGCAGCGGCCAAGGCGTTCGTGCAGGCGGGTGCGACGGTCGTCATCGCCGCGCGGGACGAAGAGAAGCTGCAGCAGGCGCAGAGTGAAACGGGCAGTGCGGGCTATATCCGCATGGATGTCACGCATCCGGAGGACTGGGAGAACAAGGCGCTGCCTTATATCGAGCGCCGGTTTGGCAGGCTCGATGTGTTGGTCAACAACGCGGGCGGTGGTGTCGCGATCACGGAGATCACCAATCAAACAAAGGCACAGATTGACGCGGGCATTGCGCTCAACTTAAGCAGTGTGATATACGGTTCACATACCTTTGCGCCGATGATGAAACGGCATAAGTCCGGTACGATCATCAACGTCGCCTCGGTCTGCGCGAAGCACGCCTGGCCCGGCTGGTCGGTATATGCCGCGGCAAAATGGGGCGTACTGGGCTTCTCCAAGAATCTGTACGTAGAACTGCGGCCTTTCGGCATCCGCGTATCGTGCCTGATACCGGGTGCGGGCGCGACAGATTTTATGAAGCACGCGGGCGAGCAGAACATGAACATGAGACTGACGGCTGACGACGTGGCAACAGCCATGCTGAACATCTGCACGCTGCCGCCGCATGTCGTGGTGGAAGAAATGATTGTATGGGGAAACGACCAGAACGTCGTCCCACTGTAAGCAAATCAGAGAAGAGTTTAAAAAATATTAAGAGTATGGAGGTCGGAAAATGAAATACAGGAGAATGGGCAACAGTGGCATCGATATTTCCGTAATCGGGCAGGGCACATGGGAGATGGGCAACGACTTCTTTGGTGAAGTGGACGAGAAGCTCGCCATCGACGCGATCCGGGCATCCATCGATGCGGGGGTCAACATGGTGGACACGGCGGCCGCATACGGCCTGGACGGCGCTTCGGAAAGAGTGGTTGCGAAGGCCATCAAAGGATTGCGCGATAAAGTGGTGCTAGCGACGAAGCTGGGCACGCTGCGCATCTATGGGGGATATGTCAACTGCTTGAACACCAAAATCATGCAGCAGGAATTAGAGAACTCGCTTCGTCGGCTGGAGACAGATTACATCGACCTTTATTTCATCCACTGGCCGGATTATAACAATAGCATCGACGCCGCGCTGGAGCAGATGGTCAAGTTCAAAAAGGAAGGGAAGATCCGCGCCATCGGCGTATCCAATTTTAATACTGCCCAAATTCAAAAAGCGATTGACATCGCGGATATATCCACGGTACAGCCGCCATTGAATATGCTGAATCGCACATCGATTGATAATGGCATACTCCCCATGTGCCAGAAAAACGGTGTCGGCGTGATCACATACGGTTCCTTGGGTGGCGGCATATTGACAGGCAAGATGCAAAAGCCGGTGACGGGCGGCAAAGAGCTTCGCTCGGCGTTCTACGCGTTCTACGAGGAACCGATGTGGTCGAAATGTCAGCAGTTCCTGGAAGTGCTGCGCGGCATCGCGAGCGACAGAAACACCACGGTGGCGCAGGTGTCCATCAATTGGGTGCTCTCGCAGCCGGGCGTAACCTGTTCGCTGATGGGCGCGACGACGCCGGAGATGGCTTATGAGAATGCCAGCGCGGCGGAATGGGAACTGACCGCGGATGAAATTGCCTATATCGAAAAGAAGTACAAAGAGATCATCGGCTGATTTGAGTTGGCCGGGTTCTGATGGGTAAGCATGAAATGCTGACCCGGAACAAGACGTCTTTTCAGGAGGCAGTAATGAGAGAGATCAAAATCAGTAAGCTGACGCGGGATGCTTTCGCACCATACGGCGCGTTCGCGAGCATTATGGAGCCGGAAGGCTGCAAAATGGGTGAAAAGCCGGTGGAATTCTATCGCGACATGGTGCAGCAGTATATCGGCACCACCAACACGGTCTCCTACTCCGCCTGCGTGGTACAGGCGAAGAAGGAATGGATCATCGAGAACGCCGAATACCATAACCACACCTGTGAGGCGATCATCTGCCTCGACGGGGATTACCTGATGCATGTGGCACCTGCCTGCCCCGAGGATGAACTGCCGTGGGACCAGCTTGAAGTATTTCTGATCCCCAAGGGTACGATGGTGGTGACGAGGCCGGGCGTATGGCATCAGGCAGGATTTCCGTACGGCTGCGGCGAAGTGCATATCCTGTGCGCACTGCCCGAGAGAGCATACGCGAACGACTGTGTTTTCAAGACGATACCGGAAGAGCAGCGCGTCCGCGTGATCGATGAGATGATCGGATAAGCAAAACCACTGGAAGGAACTGAGCATGGGCAAGCAATATTTGCTGGGGCTCGATAACGGAGGTACGTTTGTTAAAGCCGGGCTTTACCGCGTAAGCGGCGAAGCCGCGGCTTTTGCATCCGCAGAGGTCGTTACGATACTGGGCCGCGATGGGTTGGTGGAACGGGACATGGACGCGCTCTGGGCGGCAAATTGCCGGGTCGTGCGCGAAGTGATTGAGAGGGCGGATGTGAAGCCCGAAGATATTGCGTGTATCTCTGTATCCGGCCACGGCAACGGGCTGTATCTGGTGGATGAAGACTTAAATCCTGTGATGAACGGCATTTATTCCACCGATATGCGCGCCAGGCATTACGTCGAGCGCTTTCAAAACACAGGCGTTTTGGATCGCCTGTTTCCCAAAACGATGCAGGCACTGTACCCGGGACAGCTGCCGCCGCTGCTCGCATGGCTGTCCGATAATTGCCCGGAGCTGCTGAAAAAGGCGAAATGGGCGCTCGGATGCATCGACTTTATCCGTCTGCGCCTGACGGGTGAAGCGTTTGGCGAGATTACCAATATGTCCGCCGCGTGTGTGCTGGATCAGAACCGGCGCGTATATGACGATGAGATTCTCGAGGCAATGGGCATCGGGCACTGCAAAAGGCTGCTGCCACCGCTCGCGCAATCCTGTGAGGTGTGCGGCAAAGTGAATGCTGCGGCTGCTGCAAAGACCGGCTTACTCGAAGGCACGCCGGTAGCGGGTGGGTTGATTGACCTCACGTCCTGTGCCATCGCGACGGGGCTTATCGATACGAGCCGGTTGTGCGTGATTGCAGGCACATGGGGCATCAACGAGTTCATATGGAAGAAACCGCTGGTATCAAAGGAATTGCTGCTAACGTCGGTGTACTGCATCGACGGGTACTACCTCGTAACGGATGGCAGCATGACCTCAGCGAGCAACCTCGAATGGTACGTGCACGAGTGTTTTACTGCGCCGTCAGGGCGGAACGTATACAAGGAAGCGGACGCGCTTGTAGGCGCGACCGCGCCGGAGGAGAGCGATATCATCTTTCTGCCGTTCCTTTATGGCACCAATGTGGATGCCGATGCGAAGGGCGGATTTCTGGGATTCGCCGGCCGGCACGGAAAGGCCCATATGCTGCGCGCCGTGTTCGAAGGCGTCGTGTTCTCGCACCGCATGCACATTGAAAGGCTGCTGAGCCTGCGCAGCGATATGCCGCAGGCGGTACGGATGGCGGGCGGCGCGTCCCGGTCCGAAGTCTGGGCGCAGATGTTTGCGGATGTGCTTCAGATGCCGGTGGAGATATCCGACACCGCGGAGCTCGGAACGCTGGGCGTGGTCATGTGCGCGGGAGTCGCCGCGGGCTGTTTCGGCTCGCTGAGTGAAGCCTCGCAAGTGTTCTCCAAAGTGACGCATGTGCTACAGCCGGACCCCGCAAAGAAGGAAGTCTACGACCGGAAATACCATCGCTACTGCACGGCAATTGAAAGCTTAAAGCCCCTTTGGAAGGAATAAATCACACAATATATCGTACATAGCAAGCCTTCGGTATTGCCCGAGGGCTTTTTGTTTCTCTGAACAAAATTTCACAAAAGGACTAAACACTGAAAGAAAATACTTGCACAGGTAAATGCCGTATAGTATCATGGATGGGAAAGGGGTTGATCGCTTTGGACAAACGGGACACGATGATTGTCGCCGCAAAGATGTACTATATCGACGGGCTTTCGCAGGAAGAGATCGCGAAAACGATCCATGTCTCCCGTCCGAGCGTATCACGGCTGCTGCAGGCTTGCGTGAAGGAAGGCATCGTACAGATTCGCATTGACGACGTATCCTCCTTCGGCAAAGAGCTGGGTAAACGGATCGTCGATACGTACGGCATTCGCGAAGCCATCGTGGTGCCGCAGAGCTACAGCGTGGAGGCGGATAAGGAAAAGGTGGGGCAGGCTGCCGCCGCCTATATCGAATCGCTGCTGTCGCCCGGCATGCTGATCGGCATCGCCTGGGGTACGACGATCCACAGCATCGTCAAGAACATCAAGCCCAACAGCTTCGTAAAAGCCGACGTGATCCAGCTGCTCGGCGGTACGGGCAACAAGACCAACGACACCGATGCCAACATGATGGCACTGTCGCTCGCCAAGGCGCTCGGCGGCGACAGCTATATATTGCAGGCACCGTTCATGGTTCAAAGCAAGATATTGCGGGATTTGCTCATGGAGGAGCCGCATGTCAAAAACCACTTCCAAAAGATCAAAAGTACCGAGCTGGCGCTCATTGGCCTTGGGTCCACCAAACCCGAGCTCAGCGCGCAGTTCCGTTCCGGCCATATCAATCTGGAGGACTCCGAGAAGCTCATCAGCGAGGGCGCGGTGGGGGATATCTGCGGCAGCTACATCGACATCAACGGGCACCGCTGCCACTCGTCGCTGTGCGACCGGATGATCGCTGTATCACTGGAGGACATCAAGAGAATTCCCACCGTAATCGGTGTGGCTGCAGGCGAAAAGAAAGCCGATGTCATCGTAGGGGCGCTGCGCGGGCGGTATATCGATGTGCTCATCACAGATGAGAAGGCCGCCGTGAGCGCACTCAATTACAGATAACCTGTAAATACAACATCACAAACGCAGCATAACCCCGGTTTCCGGGGTTATGCAGAGTGTCAAAAAAGTTCTTTTTATGGCCCCCTCTGACGAGGGGGCTGTCACCGATAGGTGACTGGGGGAGAGAAAATGCCTTAGAATAGGCCACTCCCTCCGGCACTTCGTGCCACCTCCCTCATCTGAGGGAGGCGTGATGGGCTTTATCGAAAGCCTGAATAACCCCGGTTTCCGGGGTTATCATTTTTTATTCGCATGATTCATATATATCCCTTAGTGACACAGCCACACGGATGAACAAATGTTCAATATTGCCCTGTTATATTGACAAGAGTGTACACTCGTATTATCATCAAGAAGTAATAACAAACGTCATGAATTTTGTGAAAGGCACCCCGAACCATGAAAATATCTGCATCGATACTATCCGCCGATTACTTAAATTTGGGCCGGGATATTGACAGAGCCTGCGAGGCAGGCTGCGAATTGCTGCATCTTGACGTCATGGACGGCCACTTTGTACCCAACATTGCGGTGGGTATCGGCACGGTGAAAGCGCTTCGCGGTGAAAAGCGGCTGCGCAAAGACGCTCACCTGATGATCAGCAATCCGGAAACGATGATCGGGCCTTTCATTGAAGCGGGCGCGGATTCGATCACGATCCACGCAGAGGCTACGCCGCATCACGTCCGGCTCATTCGCGATATCCACGACGCGGATAAGCTCGCGGGGATAGCGCTGACTCCCGAGACACCGCTCGAAGCAGTGCGTTGCGTGCTGGAAGAGGTGGATATCGTGCTTCAGGTTTCGGTTTGCGTGGGCTTTGGCGGACAGGCCATTATCAGCAGCGTATACGACAAGCTGCGCACGCTGCGGGAATGGAAAGCCCGCTACGGTTACCGCTACGAGATTCAGGTGGATGGCGGCATCGGCGAGTACACATATGAGAAGGCACTAAAAAGCGGCGCTGAGGTATTGGTGGCCGGTTCCATGCTCTTTGGTGCGGAGGACATGAAAAAAACGGTGCAATCCATTCGGACTGCGGCGTTTTGATAAAGGGATTGCATAAAGGAGGATCATTATGGGGTTGTATTCCGACGATTTAAAAGGTAAGGTTTGCGTGGTAACGGGCGCGGCAAAGAGCATCGGCTTCTCTATCGCGGAGAAGTATGCCGAGCAAGGCGCTAAGGTGGTGCTGATCGACATCGACCCGTTGGTGGAAAAGTCCGCGGCGGACTTAGCCGCCAAGGGCTACTTTGCCAAGGGCATCATCCTCAATATCACGGACCGGCAGGCGGTGCTGGACTGCTTTGCTAAAATCACGAGCGAAGTCGGCGACATCTATGCGCTCGTCAACAACGCGGGTGTGGTGGATCAGCGGCCGTTTGAGGAAAACGATGATGCCGTCTTCGACAAGATGTTCAAGGTCAACGTATATGGCACGGCGTACTGCATCCAGGGCGCGCTGCCCAGCATGAAGAAGAACAACGAAGGCCGGATCATCAACTTCGCGTCCAAGTCGGGCAAGACCGGTTCCGCGCTGATGGGGCCGTACAGCGCCGCGAAGGGCGCGGTCATCGTACTGACTCAGGCACTCGCGTTTGAGTACGCGCAATACAACATCAAGATCAACTCCGTTTGCCCCGGCATCACCGACGCGACGGGCGTATGGACCAGCGTGAGCGCCGGGTACATCGACAACCTGCAGATGCCGCGCGAAGAGGTCGTCAAAAAGTTCACCGCCAAGGTGCCGCTTGGCCGCCTGACGCGCAAAGAGGACGTTGTCGATTTCGTATTCTTCCTGACCGTTTCAGGCGATTACTGCACAGGCCAGGCATTCAATATCACCGGCGGCCGTGAGATGCACTAACGAAAGGAGCATGCCATGGATATCGAAAAGATCGTACGGGAGATTACCACGGAGGTTTTAAGGGAAGTGCAGGGAGGTGCCGCCACGGCGGCGCAGGTCAGTGTACCGGGGCCGAAGACTGTTTCCGACAAAGACCCTTGCTACGATCCATCCTATGCCAAGTATATGGATCATACCGTGCTCAAGCCCGATACCGTGCGGAGCACCGTCAAGAAATTCTGCGACGAGGCCAAGGAGTGGAAGTTTGCGAGCGTGTGCGTCAACCCCACGCATGTGAAGTATGTGGCTTCTCAGCTCGCGGGCTCCGGCGTCAAGACGTGCTGCGTCATCGGGTTCCCTCTCGGAGCCAACACCCCTTTCCTCAAAGCGGTGGAAACGATGGAAGCGGTGAAGAACGGGGCCGAGGAAGTCGATATGGTCATCAACGTCGGCGCGCTCAAGGATAAGGATTACGACCTCGTATTCGAGGACATCAAGGGCGTCGTGGATGCGGCGCACCCCAAGGCGCTCGTCAAGGTGATCATCGAGACCTGCCTGCTCACGGATGAGGAAAAGGTGCGCGTATGCGAGCTCGCCAAACGTGCCGGCGCGGATTTTGTGAAGACCTCCACGGGCTTTGGTTCGGGCGGCGCGACGGTGGAAGACGTACGCCTGATGAAACGCACCGTGGGCGACACGATGAAAGTCAAGGCTTCTACCGGCATCAACGACCGCAAGGTGTGCGACGCGATGCTCAGCGCGGGCGCGGTTCGCATGGGAACGAGCAAAGGCATCAAGATCATCATGGGCGAGGGAGAATCGTCGTGCACGCACTGCGGAAAATGCACCGCGACCTGCCCGAGCGGCAACGTGAAGATCGTTAAAAACGAGTATTGAAAGGATGAAATGACATGGATAAGCAGGCACTCGGAATGGTAGAAACCAAGGGACTGGTCGGCGCGATCGAAGCGGCTGACGCGATGGTCAAAGCGGCGAACGTCACGCTGGCGGGCAAGGAACAGATCGGCTCCGGCCTCGTGACCGTGATGGTACGGGGCGATGTGGGCGCGGTGAAGGCGAGCGTCGAAGCGGGCGCGGCTGCCGCGAAGCGCGTCGGCGAGCTCGTATCGGTACATGTAATCCCGCGGCCGCATCAGGACGTGGAGAAAATTCTTCCCGACAAACAGTGATTGGAGCAATGGAGGGCTGACAGATGGATCTGGGTTTAAAAGGAAAGACCGTGCTGGTCACGGGCGGCGGCGCAGGGCTAGGCGCGGGAATCTGTGAGGTTTTCGCACAGGAAGGCGCCAACGTGGTCGTCAACTATATCGTCGAGGAAGCGGCGGTGCTGCAGTTTGTGAGCACATTGGGCGAGCGCTTCGGCGGAAAACATATGGCGGCTTATGCCGACATCACGAAGGCACAGGATATCGACAACATGATCTCGGCGGTGGTGGAGAAGTATGGCCACCTGGACGTGATCGTCAACAACGCCGGGATATGGCCCACGACGCTGATCGAGAACATGTCGGACGAAGAGTGGCGGAAGGTCATCGACGTTAACCTGACCGGTCCTTTCCTCCTGAGCAAGCGTGCGTGTGCCTTCTACAAATCAGCGGGGATACGCGGACGCGTGGTCAACATTATCTCCAAGTCGGGTTTTGCGGTCAATACCGAAGGACACGCGCATTATGTCTCGGCCAAAGGCGGTCTTGTACTGCTGACCAAGGCGCTCGCGCGGGAGTTCTCGCAGTATGGCATCGTCGTGAACGGCGTTACACCCGGTATGGTGCGCACGCCGATCAACGAGGATAAGCTGTCCAAGCCGGAAATACTGGCCTCCTACGTGGAGCGTATTCCGTCGGGTCGGGTATCGACCGCACAGGAAGTCGGCTATACGGTCGCATTTCTCGCCTCCAACAAGGCGGATTTCATCAACGGAACCTGCGTAGACGTCACCGGCGGCATGCTGATATAGCAGCATGGACGAGATACGCGTTGCGGTGCTGGGTATGGGCTTTATCGGCAAGGCCCATACCTACGCCTATACCGCACTTCCGTTCTTCTATGAGAACCTGCCATACCGGGTGAAGCTTAAAGCGGTTTACAACCGAACGCTCGCCACGGCACAGGCCGCGAAGGATAGCTTCGGGTTTGAGTTCGCGACGGACGACATGGACGAAGTATTCCGCCGTGATGATATCGACGTTGTCAGCGTATGCCTGCCGAACTTTCAGCATGCCGAAGCGGTGATCAAGGCCGCGCAGCGCGGCTGGCATATCTACTGCGAAAAGCCGCTTGCCGCGAGCGAGGCCGATGCCGTAAGGATGCTGGAAGCGCTGGAGGGCAAGGACATCCGTCATCAAATCGTGTTCCATTATCGGTGCTTTGCGTGCGTGATGCGCGCGCGGCAGATCATTGATGAAGGACGGTTGGGACGGGTACTCAGCTTCAACGTGACCTATCAGCATCCCAGCAATGTGGACAGCGCAAAACCGTACACATGGAAGTACAGCAAAGAGCACGCGTGCGGCGGGACGCTGTTCGATATGGGCTCGCACGCGCTCGATATGCTCTACTATCTCATGGGCGGTTACCGCGAGATCTATGCCAAAACCCAGATCGCGCACAAGACCCGGCGGGATAACGCGGGGCGGGAGTGCGTTGTGGATGTGGAGGACGCGGCCTACATCATCGCGGAGATGGAGAGCGGTGCGCAGGGCACGATCCATGTGTCCAAGATCGCGGCAGGCACCAACGACGACTTCCGGGTGGAGATTTTTGGCGAGAAGGGCGCGATCCGTTTCGATCTGATGGACCCGAACTGGGTGTGGTTCTGCGATAACACAGTTCCGGACGGGAGTCTTGGCGGTTACAGCGGCTTCACCAAAATCGAGTCCGTACAGCGCTATGAAGCGCCGGGAGGAAGCTTCCCGTCGCCCAAGCTGCCGGGCGGCTGGCTAAGGGCGCATGTGCACAGCCTCTATCGCTTTATGGACTGCGTACATACCGGAAGGCCGTGTTCGCCGGATATCAAAGACGGGGCATACATCCAGCATGTACTGGAAGCTGCGTACGCTTCGGATAGAACCGGAACCAGTATCACTATATAATGAAGCCATCCGCTTGCGTTGACAGTTGTATTGACATATGTTATATTAGTAATGACAAATGTCACGCCTTTTGTTAGCACTCATCGATACCTCATGTTATCAAAACTTCAGGGGGTAAACCATGTACGAAAACCAAAAAAAGATGGTCATTGAAACCGCTTTGGAAATTAAAAAGAGCGGGCTGATCAGCCTCTCGGGCGGCAATGTCAGCATGCGCATGCCAAACGGACACATCCTCATTACGCCTTCCGGATTATCCTACGAAGGCATGAAGCCCAGGGATATCGTTGTCGTCGATATCAAGGGCAACCGCATCGAAGGTAAGCTGCGTGAGTCTGTTGATACGGTCGCGCTGCTGTACATATACGAGCTTATGACGCATGTCAATGCGATCATCCATACCCATCAGCCTTATGCTACCGCGGCCGGGCTGCTCGGCGATACGCTTCCCGCCGCCGTCACGACGCTTGCGAACGTGACGCTGGGCGCTGTCAACGTCGCGCCGTATTGTTCCGCCGCGAGCCTCGATATGGGCGTACAGACGGTGAAATACATCGGTGACCGACGCGCGGTAATCCTCAAGCACCACGGCGTCATCGCGGTGGGCAAAGATCTCAAGGAAGCGCTGTATGCCGCCGTGTATATGGAGGATGCCGCGAAGACCTACCTTGCGGCGAAGGCCGCGGGCGAACCCGCCATCATGACGGAGGAGCAGACACAGGACGCCGTCAACATTCACAAGACATACGGCCAGCCCAAACATTAAGCCATGGAAAAAGAAGAACTGAAGCGCCTGACTACGCTCGCAACCTGCGTGGCGCTGGCGCGGAATCAAGAATTCTACATACCCGCTGCGGTATCGGCGCGGCATATCCACCTTTCGGCTGCGGACCGGGACGCCCTGTTCGGCTCGGGGTATGCGCTGAAGAAGCTGCGCCCACTGTCCCAGCCGGGGCAATACGCTTGCGAGGAGAAGCTTGCGGTGGTGGGGCCGAAAGGCCGCATCGACGGCGTGCGGATACTGGGCCCGGAGCGGCCTGATACGCAGGTCGAGATATCGATGACGGATACGTTCGCGTCAGGGATCGCGCCGGTGGTGCGCATGTCGGGCGATATCGCCGGGACGCCGGGCTGTAAGCTCGTCGGCCCCAAAGGCGAGGTAGCGCTGCAAAAAGGCGTGATCGTCGCGGCGAGGCATCTTCACATGTCCACGGCGGAAGCGGCGGCGTACGGGCTGAAAAACGGAGACGTTGTGAGCGCATGCAAGCGGGGTGTACGTGAAACGGTGCTGAGCAGCATACTCGTGCGCGCGGGCGAAGGCCACTCGCTGGAGCTGCATATCGATACCGACGAGGCAAACGCTGCAGCGATCAAAAACGGAGACCTGCTGGAGCTCGTTAAAAAATGATGAACATCGAAGAGAGAGAATTAATTGTCCTCATTCGCCGTATCGCGGAGCAGGTGATACGCGAGCAGATACAGCCCCAAAGCGTGGAGCGCGGCGCGCTTGCGCTGGTGCCGTCGTTCGTACCGGATGCGGCTCCGCTGGAACAGTATTTGCTCCAGAAGTATGGAACCGATGCCCTATGCACGGGCGAAGGGGCTGCGGCATTAAGTGATGCGCTGTGGAAGGTCGGCAGTGAAACGCCGGAGGAGAAGCAGCGGTTGATGGCGCGGCTCAAGGGCTTTGCGGATATCGCGCTGGTCTGCCCGCCGTTGTGGATGCTTAGGAACATCGCGCAGGGCGATGACAGAGGATTTTATGAGCAGGCGTTTATGCGCGCGCTGCTCTGGCATAAAAATGCGTGGGTGCTGCTCGATTACGAGCGGCCGAAGTTCAGCCGGGGGACGTTTTTTGCGGAACTCAACGACACACTCAAAGCAATTGAGGACATGGGAGCGAAGATCGTATCGCTGGGGCTATCGGTAGGCAAGCCGGAGCCCGAACTCTCGCTGGTGACCCAAACGGAGATTGGCGAAGCACACCGCAGCGGGTTTACCCGCGTTCGGTGCGCACCCGGAGCCATTGTAACGCCGCTTGCGCGCGACGCAGCCAAAGAGCTGGGCGTCGGGATCGATGAATAAGGAGAAACCGCATGATACTTGCACGGGTCAGGGGAAACGTCGTCAGTACGAATAAATCCGATAAGCTGCTCGGGCTCAAGCTGCTGATTGTGGTGCCGATCGACATCGAGTCGTTTGCGGAGAAGGGTGCGCCGCTCGTCGCCATCGATACGGTGGGCGCGGGAGAAGGCGAAGTCGTTATGTGCGTCAGCGGCAGTTCGTCGCGGCAGACGGCGCAGACCGACGGCAAGCCGTCCGATCTTGCGATCATCGCGATCATCGATTCGGTGGAGCTGCGCGGCAACTTGGTATTTAAAAAGTTCGAGACCGGAGACATGTCGTCGCCGGACATTCAGAAATAACGAGGTCCTGTTATGAGTTTAACGGATGCGCAAATCAGAAATATCGTTGAAGATACGGTAAGGCAGCTCGCCGGAACTGGCCCCGTGGTGACAGGCAGCCCGTGCGGCTGGCTGTGTGATACGCCCGAGCAGGCCATCGCGGCGGCAAAAGAGGCGCAGCAACAGCTGATACGGATGTCGCTCGACCAGCGCGGCAGGCTCATCGAAGCGATGCGAGCGGCGGCAAGGCAGAACGCGCGTTACCTTGCGGAGCTGGCCCATGAAGAGACCGGGTACGGTAAGGTCGAGGACAAGGTGAAAAAGAACCTGCTCGCTGCCGACAAGACACCCGGCATCGAAGACCTCCGGACTTCGGCGTATTCGGGCGACTATGGGCTTACGTTGGTGGAGAGTGCGCCTTTCGGCGTGATCGGCTCCATCACGCCTTCGACGAACCCGCCCTCCAGTATCATCAACAACGCCATCAGCATGATCGCCGCGGGCAATGCGGTGGTGTTTAACCCGCATCCGGCGGCCAAAAAAGTTTCCGCCGAAGCGATGCGCATTTTGAACGAAGCCATCGCACAGGCGGGCGGTCCCAGGACGTTGATATGCACGGTGAAGGAACCCACCATCGAAACCGGTAAGGTCATCATGGAGCACCCGGATATTCCGCTGCTGTCCATCACGGGCGGCGAAGCGGTCGTCAAGGTAGCCATGAAGACCGGCAAGAAGGTCATCGCGGCAGGGCCGGGCAATCCGCCGGTGATCGTAGATGATACCGCGATCATCGCGCAGGCGGCCAAAGACATTGTCGATGGTGCGAGCTTTGATAACAACGTGCTCTGCATCGCCGAAAAAGAGGTGTTCGTGTTTACGTCCGTCGCCGAGGAACTGATGCGCGAGATGCAGCAGCATGGCGCGTACCGGATTACCGGCGCGGACATCGATAAAGTCGTTAATACAGTATTCGAAAAGAAAGACGGTAAATATGTCGTCAACCGCAAGTTTGTCGGACGGGACGCGGCGGTAATCCTCCGCGAGAGCGGCGTTGCCTTTACGGGCAACCCGCGGCTCATCATCGCGGCGGTGTACGAGAATCATCCGTTCATCACTGTGGAGATGCTGATGCCGGTGCTTGGTATCGCGACCGTCAACACGATTGGCGAAGCCATCGCAAAGGCCATTAAAGCCGAAAACGGCTGTCATCACACGGCGATGATGCATTCGCAGAACGTGACGAACCTGTCTATGGCG
The DNA here is from genome assembly GCA_023390815.1 of Bacillota bacterium. Classification (GTDB taxonomy): domain Bacteria; phylum Bacillota; class Clostridia; order Christensenellales; family SZUA-584; genus JAEWCC01. The sequence continues at coordinate 13,386 of JAEWCC010000003.1, read as the reverse complement.
GCGAAGGCGCTCGACACCACGATATTCGTCAAGAACGCGCCGTCCTACGCGGGACTCGGCTTTGGCGGAGAAGGCTATACCACGCTCACGATTGCAACGCCGACCGGCGAAGGTCTCACGAGCGCGCGGACCTTCACGCGGCAGAGACGCTGTGTGCTGTATGGCAACTTCAGAATCGTATAGGGGAACGACATGAACGTGGCAGACGCAATCCGCGAAGCAGGCATAGTAGGCGCCGGCGGAGCCGGATTTCCGACACATATCAAGGCGGCGGGCAAGGCAGAGATCGTGCTCGCGAACGGCGCGGAATGCGAACCGCTGCTGCGCGTTGATAAGCTGCTGATGCAGCATGAACCCGCGCGAATCGTACGCGGCCTTGCGGCGATGGTGCAGTCCGTCGGCGCAAAGGAAGGCGTGCTGTGCGTCAAGCATAAGAACAAGGATGCGATCGCCGCACTGGAGCGGGCGATACAGGGAGAGAAAAACCTGCGGCTGTACTTGCTGGAGAACTTTTATCCGGCGGGCGACGAGCAGCAGATTGTATACGAGGTGATCGGCAAGGTCGTGCCGACTGGCGGCATACCGCTCGACGTGGGCGCAGTGGTGTGCAACGTGACCACGCTTGCGCAGGTCTCGGACGCGCTGAATGGCGTGCCGGTGACAGAGCGTTATGTTACGGTAGCGGGCGAGGTTGCCCATCCGGTCACAGTGAAGGCGCCGATTGGGGCGCCATTGAAATCGCTGGTTGCGGCGGCAGGCGGCCCGGACAGCCTGGACGGCTATATGCTGATCGTAGGTGGCCCGGCGACGGGCAGGCTCTGCCGCGACTGGAACGAACCCGTGCAAAAGACCACAGGCGGGGTGATCGTGCTCAAAGCGGATCATCCACTGATCGCGCAGAAAACCGACCGCGGCAATATGGATATTCAGCTTGCCAAAGCGGCGTGCAGCCAGTGCAGCATGTGTACGCTGATGTGCCCGAGGAACGGGCTCGGGCTGGGCGTGGAGCCGCACAAAGCGATGCGCGCGGCGGCAATGGGGCAGGGAAAGCTGCTGGGGGAGCCTAACGGTGTGTTCTCCTGTTGTGACTGCGGCCTGTGCACCTACTACGCGTGCAACTTCGGCATTAGCCCCAGCCGCATGATGACGCGCTTTAAAAGCGCGCTGGCTGCGGGGGGCGTGAAACCGCAGAAGAAGGTGAAAGGCAGCGTGATGCCGGAGTTTGTAAAGGTACCGACAGCGCGGCTGGTCGCGCGCATGGGGCTCTCCGGATACGACGTCGATGCACCGCTTGACGAATGCGGCCTGACGGTGGAGTGGGTCCGGCTGCCGCTGAAGATGCATATCGGCGTGCCATCTATACCAGCCGTAAAGCCGGGCGATCGGGTAAGCAAGGACCAGTTGGTCGCGGAGATACCGGAAGGCAAGCTCGGTGCTCGCATTCATGCAAGCATCGACGGAACGGTCAGCGAAGTGACAGATAACTATATAGAGATCAGAGCGTAAAGGAGATTGCAGTGAACGCGCTGGGCATGATTGAGACCAATTCCATACCGGCAGGCATCGAGGCGGGCGACGCGATGCTCAAAGCCGCCGCCGTTACCCTGGTGAGCGCGCAGGCGGTTTGCGCGGGCAAGTACATCGTCATCGTTTCGGGCGATGTTGCGGCTGTTAAGTCGTCCGTTGCGATGGGCACAGAGATCGCGGATTACGCGCTGGTGGACAGCATCGTGATCCCCAATGTGCACGGGCAGGTGATCGACGCGATGTGCGCGGCAACGGATATCCACAACCCAGGCGCGCTCGGCATCCTGGAGACATTCTCGCTGGCCTCTGCGGTGATGAGTGCCGACGCGGCGGTCAAAGCAGCGGATGTGCAGCTCATCGAGGTCCGGCTGGGCCGCGGATTAGGCGGTAAAAGCTTCGTGGTGCTGACGGGGGATGTTGCGGCGGTACGGTTCGCGGTCGAGGCGTCGTCGAAGCTGGAGGAAACGCAGGGTATGGTGGCGAGGACGGTCGTGATACCGTCGCCGCACCCCGATATATTGCAGGCGATATTTTAAACAAGCGGATATCAGGAAGGAGAACCAAAATGGCGAAGGAAGCACTCGGAATGGTGGAAACCAAAGGTCTCGTGGGCGCAATCGAGGCGGCGGATGCGATGGTCAAAGCGGCGAACGTGACGCTGATGGGCAAGGAGAAAATCGGCTCAGGGCTCGTGACTGTCATGGTGCGAGGCGATGTCGGCGCGGTTAAAGCTTCGGTGGACGCAGGCGCGGCTGCCGCGAAGCGCGTGGGCGAACTGTACTCGGTGCATGTGATCCCGCATCCGCATGAGGACGTGGAGAGCATACTGCCCGGCGCGGAACCCGTGAAGCCCGCGAAGGCCCAGAAATAAGCGGATGTATACCGGCAGGGTAGTCGGTTCCGTCGTATCGACGGTCAAGGACGAGGGGCTGTCCGGCATCAAGCTGCTGCTTGTGCAGACAATTGAGAACGGCAAGCCCGGCAAGACCATCGTCGCCGCAGACCAGACGCGTCAGGCGGGGAACGACGATTTTGTTTACCTCATCGCCTCCAAGGAGGCAAGCCTCATTTTCCGCAAGGGCATGGTGCCCGCGGATGCGGCGATCGTCGGGTTCATCGACGAATACAACGAAAACCGGTAAGCCGGTCAATTTGAAAGGGGATATTTCGATGGAGAAGCAGGCTCTTGGCATGGTTGAGACGAAGGGGCTCGTGGGCGCGATTGAGGCGGCGGACGCGATGGTGAAAGCGGCCAATGTGACGCTCATCGGCAAGGAAAAGATCGGCTCCGGCCTCGTTACCGTGATGGTACGCGGCGACGTCGGCGCGGTCAAGGCATCCGTGGACGCAGGCGCAACCGCGGCGAAGCGTGTGGGCGAGCTGTTCAGCGTGCATGTGATTCCCCGTCCGCATGACGAAGTGGAAACCATACTCCCGAGGTAGGATGTGAATCTTGAAAATCGCACGGGTTGTGGGCAACGTTGTTTCCACAATAAAAGATCATAAGTTTTACGGACATAAGCTGATGATCGTCGAGTTCATCGATCTTTCGGGCGCGCCTTTGGGGCCCCGCGAGATCGCGTTCGACTGTGCCAATTCCGGCACGGGCGATATCGTGCTGGTCAACGTGGACGGCGGCGCGACAAAGATGTTTTTTGACGATAACGAGCTCATCGCGGATTGGACGATCTGCGGGGTGATCGATCATTGCGCGGTGGATGGGCAGATTATGCCCCTGCAAAACTGACCGAACAGAAGGCGGGTATAGATATGGATATTGAGAGCATCATCGCGCGCGTAACGGAGGAGACCTATGCGCGCCTTGCGGGGATGAATACAAAGAAAGCAGGTTCCGAACTGGCGGGCGCGATCGAGCACTCGCTGCTGAATCCGGATATCGCGGCGGATGCCATCCGTAAGGGCTGCGAGGAAGCAAAGCAGTACGGCCTTGCGAACGTATGTGTTTCGCCGTATTACGTGGGCATGGCAGCAAACCTATTGCGCGGCACCAGCGTCGCGGTATGCACGGTGGCGGGCTTTCCGCACGGCGCGGCGTCCACAAAGGCCAAGTGCACTGAGATTCGGGAAGCAATCATGAACGGCGCGACCGAAATCGACGTGTCGATGATGATCGTCGCCGCCAAATCAGGAGACTTTGACTGTGTGCAAAAAGACCTCTGTGAAATGGTCGCGGTTGCGGGCGGCAGGGCAAAGCTTAAGGCCATATACGAGCAAGGGCTGTTGACCGACGAAGAAAAGGTCAAAATGCTGACCATCGCGGTGCAGTGCGGTGTCGATTTTATCAAGATCAGTAACGCGCTTACGGGCAAGAAAGCGTGCGTGGAGGACGTGCAGTTCGTGCGTTCCGTGATCGGCGATAAGACGGGTATCAAGATCGACGGCGGCATCAAGGATGCGGAGACCGCAACCATACTATTGAATGCGGGCGCGAACCGGCTCGGGTGCAGTGCTTCAGTCAAGATCGTTACGGGCTGAAAAAAACGTATGGGGACAAGTCAGCAATAGCAGGCTCAAAGCCTGCTATTTAAGTTTCTATTTGAACGAGAACATAAAACTGCTTGTAAGATCACTTGGGCCGATAGGTCCGGCAGCTGCATATCATCGCGTCATGCGGGCTGCTGATATGCACGCCGTGCGCCTTGCAATGGAATGATTGGTTGTACGCGCACTGAATCACGTTACAGGCGATTCGAGGGCTGCCTATATCGTCGCCAAACTCAGCGTCCGCGCTGATCAGGTCCACGATTTCAGCCGCCACAAAAGCGTCTTCGCGCGTATACGTATCGCAGAACGTTTCCTGACCGGTGATGCTGACGCGGATCGTGTTCGCGCTGCACTGCGTGTCCACATTGTACATGCAATCTTCCGCCCGGCACTTCAAATACTGCACCGCAAGCCCTCCCATGCGATGGCTGGTTTATGCCATCGTGCAGGGTTTATTATTTCATTTCGGGCAGGGAATATACGCGGCTGCTGCAAAAAGGCGAGAGAGAACGCTGAAATGCATAAAGGCAGCGCGCGCCTAAGCTTGTACTATCCGTTCTGCATGGTTATAATGACCCATATACACACTGCTTTGAATATTTGATTGGAGCCCGGGTGATGATCGATTTTACAAAGATACCTTCCAAAAGAGAAGCGGGGAAGCTGTTTGACTACGCGATCCTTCCCAAACAGACGACGGAAAAGGAAATTCGCGACGCATGCAGGGAAGCAATCGAATATAATGTGCAGGCGCTGTGCTTTTCTTCCTCCTATTGGACGTCCGTTGTTGCGGATGAACTTAAAGGCACCGGTATTTTAGTCGGCGCAGGGATCGGGTTTCCGTTCGGGCAGCAGAGCAGCGCCGTAAAGGCGTTTGAAACCGAGGAAGCGGTCCGGCTGGGCGCGACCGTGCTGGACAACTGCATGAACGTCGGCGCGCTCAAGGATAAAAAGTACAAAGAAATCAAGCAGGAATTCCGGGAATATAAAATAGCCGCGGGGGCTGCCGTCACGAAAATGATCATTGAGGTGTGTTATCTGACCGACGAGGAGATCCGGACCGCGTGCGAGCTGGTTGTCGAAGCGGGCATCGACTGGGTGAAATCCTCGTCAGGCCAGTACGAAGGGCCGTCGCTCGAGCAAGTGATGCTGATGAGCGATTGTGTGAAGGGTACCCGTACCAAAGTAAAAGTTTCCGGCGTGAAGTTTCCCCGCCCTCAGAACGCCTTTGTTTTTCTGATGGCCGGAGCCGAGCTGATCGGTACGCGCGCCGCCGTTGAAATTATCAACTCCTTTGACACGATGCGAAAGATCGGCGTTATTCCTCCCTATGCAGGTTAACCATCCGCCTAAAAGTAATCGGATTAAAGAACAAAATGAAAAGCGCAGGAGAATGAATTCCTGCGCTTTTGCTTTATATGTTTGATTATCTGAACCAGGGCGCGAGATGCCCGTACAGGCCCCGATACTTAACGTACTTGTCGTCATAGGCACGGAAAGTTTCCGCCTGCGGCTCAACCGTGCCAGTCACATGCACCATCTCTCTGCAGCCGCTCGCAACGTCCGGGTACACGCCGCATCCCACCGCCGCGAGTATCGCCGCGCCCAAAGCGCCGCCCTGATGGGTGTTAATCTCTCCGATCGGTTTTTGGAACACGTTCGCCATGATCTGTTTCCAGAGCCCGCTTTTTGCGCCGCCGCCGATCAAACGCACCTCGTGAACGGGAATGCCCATATCGATCAGGATCTCCATCGAATCGCGCAGACCAAACGCGACGCCTTCCAGAACGGCGATCGTCATCGCCTCTCTCGTTGTGTTCATATCCAGCCCCGCGAACACGCCCTTGGCGTGAGGGTCCGAATGCGGTGTGCGCTCGCCCAGCAGATAAGGCAGAAAAACGACGCTGTTGTTTGCGGCATCGCCCGCTTCATCGAGCAGCGACGGCGTATCGAGTTCCTTGTGGATATTCTCGGTCCACCACTTGAGGCAGCTCGCCGCGCTGAGCATCACGCCCATCGTGTGATACTGGCCGTTGGCATGGCAAAAAGCGTGCAGACGGCAGTCCGCATCCACCTTGAAATCCTTGTGGGCAGCAAACACCACGCCCGACGTCCCGAGCGTCACGGATATAATGCCTTCCTCGACTGTGCCCGAGCCGATGGCCCCGGCAACCTGGTCTCCCGCTCCGCCCACGACGCAAATATCGCCTGAGAGGCCCAGCTGTTGCTTTGCTTCCGCGCTCACCCTGCCGGTAACCTCGTACGACTCGTACAGTGTCGGCAGCACCGTGGGATTGATACCGATATAATCGCACATCGGCTTTGACCACGCTTTATTCTTCACGTCGAGCAGCAGCATGCCGGACGCGTCCGAATAGTCCGTGGCATACTGCCCGGTGAGCTGCCACCGGATGTAATCCTTGGGCAGCAGGATATGCGCGATCTTTTCAAATACGTCGGGGCGATTGTTCTTCACCCAGAGGATTTTGGGCGCGGTGAACCCCGTTAGGCACTTGTTGCCTGTGTATTCGCGCAGCATATCCTTGCCGAAATGCTGCGTAATCTGCTCGCATTCCCGCTCCGTGCGGTTGTCGCACCACAGGATCGCTGGCAGCAGTACTTCGTTATGCTGATCCAGCGCCACCAGCCCGTGCATCTGCCCGCTGAAGCCGATGCCCTTTACGCCATCGCGGGGGATATCGTATCTTTCCACCAGTTCCCGGATGGCAGCAACCGTCTGCTGCCACCAGTCCAGTGGGTTTTGCTCCGCCCATTTATCGTGTGGATAGGAGACGGGGTATTCTTTCGATACGTCGCCGACGATGCGGTTTTGATCGTCCATCGCCAGCACCTTTACCGACGACGTGCCAAGATCGATCCCTAAATAATACACAGCGCTCACCGCCTATTTTATTTTGATGACGGCTTTGACGACGTCTTTGGCGTTGCTCGATACGAAGTCGAACGCCTCTTTGACATGGTCAAAATCGAACTCATGGCTGACGATGCCCTTCACGTCGATCGCGCCGCTCGCAATGGCGTTGATGGCGACGGGGTAGAGGTTGCGGTAACGGAATATCGTTTTGAGCTGGCCTTCCTTGCCCATCAGCTTCATGAAGTTAAAGCAGGTCTCGTCCTTTGGCGTCATACCCACCAGTACGATCGTACCGCCTCTCGAAACTACATCCGCCGTCTGTTTCACGGTGAATTCCGAGCCTGCCGTCTCGATCACGACATCCGCGCCCTGTCCTTCGGTCAGGTCGGCAATCTTCGCCAGCACGTCGCATTCCTTTGCGTTGATCGCTTCGGTAGCACCGAGCTTCCGCGCGGTTTCCAAACGATTCTCCAGTATGTCCACCACATAGATCTTGGATGCGCCTCTGGCTTTGCAGGAAAGCAGCGTCACAAGGCCGATGCAGCCCGCGCCGAATATGACGACGGTATCGCCCAGCTTGACTTCACCCATGCCGGATGCGTGCAGGCCCACCGCCAGCGGCTCGACGAGCGCGCCTTCCATATTGGACACATTAGCCGGAAGCTTGAAGCACATATCCTCGGGATGCGTGACATAGTTGGTGAATACACCATGATACGGCGGCGTTGCAAAGAACTCCACATCGGGACACAGGTTATATTTGCCTGTCTTGCAGAACTTGCACTTTCCGCACGTCTTGCCCGGTTCGAGCGCCACGCGGTCGCCTTTGGCAAGGGTTTTCACCTCGCTGCCGACTTCGACCACTTCGCCCGCGCATTCGTGGCCCAGGATAAAGTCGCCTTCCACCACAAAATCACCGATGCGTCCGTGCTGATAATAGTGTACGTCCGAACCGCAAATGCCCACAACGTCTACTTTGACGAGAACATCCTTCGGCCCCGGCGTCGGTACCGGCACTTCCTTTGTGACCATATTGTTGGTTCCGCTCATAAATACGGCTTTATTGTTCATGTAAGTTTCTCCTCATAACTCTTTATCACACGCCCAAAGAGCCTGGCCCCCTGAGTGATTTTCGTAATTTCTTGTAATGTGAACGTACGCTGCAAAAGCATGCAGCGTACGTTCTTTACCTTCTGTTCCGCCTGGCTACTTATTTGATAGCGCCAGCCTGTTTGTGCATTTCAATGTACTGATCCACGTTGTCCTGTGTGATGAGCGGGCAGTCGATGTCGATATCGATCTGGGTCTCTTCACCCGTCAGCAGCTTGTTGAGCGTGTCGAGGATCGACGATGCGAGGTCGTAAGCGCTCTGCAGGCTGGTGGAGGTCATTTTGCCTTCCTTGATCAGCAGGCAAGCTTCGGCTGTGCCGTCAACACCGTATGCCAGAATGTTGGCAAAGTTCGCGTTGTCTTTCACGGCTTCCAGCGCACCGGCTGCCATGTTGTCGTTCATCGAGATGATCGCGTCGATCTGGCCGTTCGCCTGAACCCACGTTTCCATCGCGTTCATGGCTTCGTCTTTGTTCCAGTTCGCGATTTCTTCGCCAACGATCTTAACGTCGGGCCGTTTGTCGAAGAATTCCGCCTGCCAGCTCTTCCGTCTTTCATCCGCATGGAAGTTTCCCGGAGGTCCGAGCAGCACGACGACATTCGCGTTCTGGGGAACCTGCTCCACAGCCAGCTGCGCGTTGACCGCAGCCTGAGCGTACGGATCGGCGTCGACCGAGGAAGCGCCTTCGATGCCCGAGATTCTCGCGTTGGTCGTGATCGTCACGATACCCGCCTGCACAGCCTTTTCGACATACGGTCTCTGGGCTTCGCCGTTGTTCGGCTGCACCACGATCGCGTCGTACTGGTTGGTGATGGCGTTCTCGATCAGGGAGTTTTCCTTGTCGTCGGAAGCCTGTCCGTCAAACACGTCGACCGTGATATTGTCGTACTTCGCGGCTTCTTCCACGATCGCGTTGGCCAGCCATGCCGCAAACGAGTCAGCCTGCGCACGGGCAATGTATGCGACCCGGAACGTCTGCGGCTGCTCTGCCGTCTGGGTTTCAGCGGCGGCACTGGTCTCGGTGCTGGGCGCTTCGCTCTCCGTACCGTTGTTGGCGGGAGCGCTGCAACCGGCAAATGCGACTGTCAGCAATGCAAGTGCCAAAATCAGTGATAAGATCTTCTTCATGTTGTCCTCCTTCTTTTTTTCAAGCGGTTTACCGCTTAAATCTATGATCAGGCTTTAATACTGCCTAATTTCTTTCTGGTTTTCTTGGACTTCGCATAGATGTCGTAGGCCACTGCGAGGGTGATGATGCCGCCGCGTACGATCTCCTGCAGATAGGAGTTCACGCCGGAGAGCACCATGATGTTATCTAGAAAGCCTACGATGAACGCGCCTGCCACCGTGCCTGCTGCCGAGCCGATACCGCCCGACATGCTCGTGCCGCCGATAACCGCGGCTGTCAATGCCGTAAATTCGTAACCAACCGCACCGTTGGGCAGACCGACGTTGTTTCTTGACATGAAGAGCACGCCCGCCACGCCCACATAGACGCCGTTGATGACATACGCCAGTATCTTGTTGGCCTTGACGTTGATGCCCGAGGCGATAGCTGCCTCTTCATTGCCGCCGATTGCGTAGATGGAGCGGCCGAATACCGTGTGCCGGAGCAGGTACCACGTCACGAGCAGTGTGCCCGCAAGGAAGATGACCGGCGTGGGGATGCCGAGGATGTAACCCTGGCCGAATTCCACGTAATCTCCAATCTGGTAGATGTTCTGGCCGTTCGTGTACAGCAGCGCAGCGCCTCGCGCCATCGCCATCATGGACAGCGTTGCGATGAACGTCGGCACGTTGTACCGCGTCACGATCATCGCCGTGATGATGTTGCACACCACCGAAACCGCCACGCCCACGAAGAACGCCAGCAGCAGCGATCCCGTCATCAGGTAAACCGATACCGACAGCACGCCCGAGAACGCCAGTACGGATGCGGACGAGAGGTCCAGCATGCCTGCGATGATCAGGATCGTTTCACCAAAGGCCAGGATCGTACCCACCGAGATCTGTCTTGATATGTTGGACAGGTTCGTGATGGAAACGAAGTTCTTGTTCACCAGCCAGCAGATGAAAAACATGACGATCAGCACAAAATAGATGCTGTATTTGGATTTGATATTTCCCCACATGTCTTTTGCTTTCATTGTTATCACTCCCTATTTTTGAGCTGTTGCCAGCGTCATGATCTTCTCCTGCGTAAACGCCTCGCGCGAGGATAGCTCGCCCGTAATGCGCCCGCGGGACATCACGTAGATTCGGTCACACATGCCGATGAGTTCCGGCAGCTCGGAGGAAACCATCACAAGCGCCTTCTTCTGCTTCACCAGGTCGGTCATCAGCTTGTAGATCTCGTATTTCGCGCCCACGTCGATACCACGCGTCGCTTCGTCAAGGATTAAAATGTCGGGGTCCGTCAGCATCCATTTGGCGAGCACCACTTTTTGCTGATTGCCGCCGCTTAAGGCATCCACCGTGGTGTCCAGCGTCGGGGTCTTTACGTTCATGCGGCCGCAGTAGTCGAGTATCGTGTTGTTCTCCGCCTTGGCATGCAGCCGGCCGCCGTGTATGAACCGCTTGAGGTTCGCCAGCGAGACGTTCTCGCGCACGCTGCGTATCGGCACGATGCCGTAGCGCCGCCGGTCCTCCGACAGCATCACCATGTTCTTGCCGATGCTGTCCTTGACTTTTTTGATGCGGACCTTCTCGCCCTTGATGGCGATCTCGCCCGCATCGTGCGGGTCCAGGCCGAACACGCTGCGCATGACCTCGGTTCTGCCCGCGCCCATCAGGCCGGCAAAGCCTACAATCTCGCCCTCCGCTACGTGAAAGCTGACATCCTGAAACGCTTCCCCGGAAAGGCCCTTTACTTCCAGCGCCGTTTTGCCTATCTCAACCTTCTCCTTGGGGAAGTTGTCGTCCAGCTTCCGGCCCACCATCTGCGCGATGATGGTCTTCATGTCGTAGTTTGCAATGGGCCGCGAGTCCACCACGGTTCCGTCACGGAACACGGTAATCTCATCCGCGATGCGGAATATCTCTTCCATCTTGTGAGAGATATAGATGATCGCGACGCCGCGGCTTTTGAGCTCGTTAATTTTCTTGAACAGCGCGTCCACTTCTTTGAGCGTAATCGCCGAGGTGGGCTCGTCCATGATGATGATATCCGAGCTGTACGAGATCGCTTTCATGATCTCGAGTATCTGCACGTCCGAAACCGTGAGGTCCTTAAGCTTGGTGTCGGGGTCGTATGAAAGCCCTTCCGCCTTAATAAGCTCTGCGGTCCGCTTCTTAATCTCTTTCCAGTTCACCTTGCCAAGCTTGCCGGTCGGCCAGTTGCCGATACACAGGCTTTCGGCAATCGTCTGTTCCGGTATATAGTTGAGTTCCTGAAAAATCATCGAAATACCCAGCTGCCGAGCCTGGATCGGATTTTTGATCTCGACTTCCTTTTCGTCGATCATAATTTTACCGGCGTCCGGTTTGTAAATGCCGTTGATGATCTTCATCAACGTCGATTTGCCCGCTCCGTTTTCTCCGCACAGCACGTGAACCGTCCCCTTTTTGACCGTGAAGTTCACTTTGTCCAGCGCCTTAACGCCGGGGAACGATTTTTCTATATCGACAACTCTGAGTTTTACATTCGAAGCTGTTTGACTCATACCACTTCTCCTTATCTCGCCGTACTGTCCGGTGCGAAGGTTCTATATTTTAAACCGGGCTCTTTTCGCCGTCTGGTAGCTGGATTGTATAACGGCAGGCAGATAAACATAATGGCTCAGATTGTGTGGTTTTTATACTATTTTGCTATGATTAATACTTAGGGTTACTAACCAGTTTTTTTTATACGATATTGCGCTGAATTTATACTTTTTTACGGTGAAATAAAAAAGCCTCAGGATTGAGGCGTCATTTCATATTCAGCATATCGGGCTTAAGCGCAGCGACGGGCGCTCAAGGCGAGATTTTATCCTTGTATTCCATCACGGTCATGCCGGTCAGCTTTTTAAACACCTTGCTGAAATATTGTTGATTCGAATACCCGACCTCTTCAAATATCTCCTTGACCTTTCTGTCCCTGTTATGCAGCAGCAGCTTCGCTTTTTCAATCCTCAGTTTGTTGATATAGTGGGATACGTTGTCTCCGGTTTCTTTTTTAAATATGTTGCATAGGTAGTGCTTGGACAGGTTCACATTATCGGCCACGTCCCGCAGCGATATCTTTTTATCGTAATTCTGCTGAATAAAGCTGACGGCTTGCTTGGTCAGCAGCTGGGCATTGTTTTGCACATACCGCTCCATCTGCCCGATAAAGCTGACCAGCAGTTGTTCCATGATGGCGCACGCTTCCTGCAGCGATGCGGCGTTGATGATGCGAAAATGATAGATTTCGTGATCGATCTGCGGGGAACCATCCTTAAGCAGTTGCTCGTAATGCGCAAAGAGGTGATTAACGAGATCTGTGAAGAACAGCTTAACGCTGTTGGGGTGTGCAAATTTGCCTTTGAAATACTTATAGAGCTCGCCGATAAACTCCTGCGCGCCCTCCAGATTCTCCTTCATAATGGAGTCGATCATTAAAAGCTGGCTGTACTTTTTTTTCAGTTCGAAGGAGTTGAGTTCCTCAAACCGGATGTTGTCGATATTTTCAAGATAAAACGCTGGTTCCTCCAAATAGAACAGCACGTCCGCTTTGCTGATAAATTCGCGGTGCACCTCGTTCAGTTTACCACTGTGTTCGATGATGCCCGAATAGACGATGCGCAGCGGTTTATCAAAGTACTGCTGTGCCCCCTGGTTGGCGGTTTGGAATATGCGCTTCATCTCCGTTACACTTAGCGTCGGTGACGCCAATAAAAAGTGGTATTGGTTCTGTACGATTTGATACAGGTAAGCAATTTCCCTTTCGTCAAGCAGGTTGGCAAACAGGTTGATGACCGCTTTGTTAATCTGCCGCGCGCTGCCTGTATCGCCATTTTGCGTATCCAAGGGTACCGATACGCTGGCGAACATGAAGCGGGTGTTCTCGATCGGCATATTCACCACATCAAAACGGTCTTTTAAGGCCTCGTCGATCTGGAACTCGGCCTTTACAAGGTCGTTTAAGAGTACGCGCCGGATATCGTTCTTGCTGGTGCTCACGGACTGGCTGATTTCCTTGTCCTTGTTCTGTTTATCCAGCTTTTTTTTGACGCCGTTCATGAGGCTGAGCAGCTCTTCGTCTTCCACTTCGGACTTTAATATGTAATCGTCCGCACCCGCTTTGAGCGCGTTACGCGCAGATGAAAACTCATCGAGGCACGTCAACACCAATATCGGAATATGAGGGTTTTCTTTGCGGATCATTTCAACGAGCCATATACCATCC
>JAEWCC010000063.1 GCA_023390815.1 Bacillota bacterium | reverse complement strand
AACTCCCCCTGGTCGGCGGAGCAGATGGAATGCGAGCTGCCCGCGGTGGTCAAGAACGCCATTGCGAAGAAGAAGCTGAAATTCTACAACATCGACGCGATCAAGCTGGCTGAAGAAGCGGGCATGGGCGGACGTATCAACACCGTCATGCAGGCCGCGTTCTTCAAGGTGGCGGAGATCATTCCGTACACGGAAGCGATCGACTACATGAAGCAGGCCGTCAAGAAGACCTACGGCAAGAAGGGCGACAAGATCGTCCAGATGAACAACAACGCCATCGATATGGGCGCGGATGGCATCGTGGAGATCAAGTATCCCGAAAGCTGGGCGACCACCACGGATGGCGCTCCGGTTGTGAAGGCTCCCGTGGAAGCAGGCGAGTTCTTCGCGAAGGTGCTGTATCCCATCATCGAGCAGAAGGGCGACGAGCTGCCGGTATCCGCTTTTGATCCGCGCGGCTACTTCCCGACTGGTACCACGCAGTTTGAAAAGCGCGGCATCGCGGTGAACGTGCCGAAGTGGATTCCCGAAAACTGCATCATGTGCAACCAGTGCTCGTTCATTTGCCCGCACGCGGTTATCCGTCCATTCCTCGCGAAACCGGAAGACCTTGCAGATGCGCCCGCTGGCTACGTGACCAAGGACGCGAGAGGCAAAGAGATCGCGGGCCTTAAGTACCGCATGCAAATTTCGCCGCTCGATTGCACGGGCTGCGGCAACTGCGCGGATATCTGCCCGGCCAAGGAAAAAGCGCTCGTCATGGAGCCGCTTGCCGAGCATTGCGAAACACAGCATGCCAATTGGGAATTTGCGACCAAGCTGCCCGATACGGGTGTGCAGGTCAGCAAGAATACCGTCATCGGTTCCCAGTTCCAGCGTCCGCTCTTCGAGTTCTCGGGCGCTTGCGCGGGCTGCGGCGAGACGCCTTACATCAAGCTCATCACGCAGCTGTTCGGCGATCGCATGATCGTTGCAAACGCGACGGGCTGCTCGTCGATCTACGGCGGCAACACCCCGACCTGCCCGTACACGAAGAACGCCAAGGGCCAGGGCCCGGCGTGGGCAAACTCGCTGTTTGAAGACAACGCGGAGTTCGGCTTCGGCATGAACATCGGCGTCACCCAGCAGCGCGAACGCCTTGCGATGCTCGTCGAGCAGTATGGCGAAAAGTGCAACGCCGACGCGAAAGAGGTCTGCGACGCGTGGCTGGCTGCGCGCAACGATGGCGAAGCGAGCAAGGAAGCTTCCGCCGCATTGAAGTCGCTCGTTGAAGGCGCATCCGATCCGCTTGCGAAGGAAATCGCGGGCATGAGCGATCTGTTCGTCAAGAAGTCCATCTGGATCTTCGGCGGCGACGGCTGGGCATACGACATCGGTTACGGCGGCCTCGATCACGTGCTGGCACAGGGCGAGGACGTCAACGTACTCGTGCTCGATACGGAGCTGTACTCCAACACGGGCGGCCAGGCCTCCAAGGCGACCCCGACCGGTTCTGTTGTGAAGTTCGCGGCGTCCGGTAAGCGCACCAAGAAGAAGGACCTCGGTGCCATCGCCATGACATACGGCTATATCTATGTCGCACAGGTCTGCATGGGCTCGAACCACAACCAGCTCTTAAAGGCCCTGCAGGAAGCCGAAAGCTACCATGGCCCGTCGCTGGTTATCGCGTACGCGCCTTGCATCAACCACGGCATCAACATGAGCAAGACGCAGGCCGAGATGAGGCTGGCGGTGGAAGCCGGTTACTGGCAGTTGTACCGCTACAATCCGATGCTCAAGGAAGAGGGCAAAAACGCCTTCTCGCTGGACAGCAAGGAGCCCACGGGCAGCTTCCAGGATTTCATCAACAGCGAAATCCGTTACAAGACGCTCGCCAAGCAGTTCCCCGAAACGGCGGAAGTACTGTTTGCGGCGGCCGAGAAGGAAGCGAAAGAGCGCTACGAATACTACAAGCGCCTCGCTGACGGCAAATAAGGCTAACTAACAACGAAGGCTCTTCGGGAAACCGGAGAGCCTTTTTACATGAGGATTATTCCATTAGGTCACGACTTACGGAACGATTTCGAAAACGCTGCCCCGGTTAAAATCGCCCACGTTCATGGAGCCATATACGCCTAAATAGAGTCGGGTTTGATCGAAACTCGCACCCAAACTGACATAAAACGCGGACTGGGGCCCTAAATTATAACCGATTTCAATCACGTTATAATCGCTGAGCTTGCAATCCGTTCTCTCTTTGACATAGGCCAATACCCCTCGAATGGGCGGCTGGGGGTTGCGCTCGAGATCACGCGCGAAATCGGTAAACACGACGCTTCCCGTCAATGCGGGGATAGCGCTGCCCATATAGACTTGGACTCCGGTAAGCGCGGTTCCGCCGAATATATCGGGCCGGGGCTCGTCATGATAGTAGCAGGTCAGCGGCGCAAGACGACGCGTTGATGTTTTGACCGCCTCATCGTAATACGCGATGATTGCCTGCTCCGCAGCCGGATTCGCAGCGCAAGGCTTCATCATCGAAGTGGGGAAATTTCCTTCCCAGCCGCGCCAGCCAAAGTTGATGAAGCCTTCCTGATCGGGATGCGCCGAAGCCTGAACGAGCTGAGCAACCGGTACGGGTTTGTAAGCCGTAAACGAATAAACCGACTCGACCATGTCCTGCCCGACGATACCCACATATTTGACATATTGATTATTTACCTTTTGATACGAGATGCCCGGTATGTTGCGCACCCCTTTGGCAATGACTGTAAGGGTTTGCTGAACGGATACCGGAAGCTCGCTGAAACGCGTGGCGACGGGCGGACTGACCGATATGCCTCGGGCCACATCGATTTCAATAATCTTGCCCGCGATCTCCAGCTCATCCTGGGCTAAATTGAACGGGTCGTAGCCCGACCCGCCGTCTCCGGTGGTTAAAACAAGCCTTCCGGTTTCGGGCGAAAAGTTTAAGCTGTTGACGCCGCAGTGGTTAAAAAATGGCCTCCGGATATTCAGCAATGTCCGCCGCTTTTGAGGCTGGCCGCTTGATTGCAGTATCCATTCTTCAACGGTATCGATATGGTCGTACTTGGTTTCCCGATTCATCCACTTGAGGTTTAGAGTTGCGGGATCGCACGGGTCCGGCATAAAAAACGGGGGCAGGGCATCTTCGCTCGGCCTTGCTGGTGCCGGGGCAGGGAGTGCCCCGGGGCCCTGCAATCCGGCTATAGAATAATGAACGTAGAACAGCCCATTATGAGTAAACCGGGGGTGAAACGCCAGCCCCAGCAAGCCCCGTTCATCGTACCCGCCGTCAGAGATACCGAGTTTCAGGACCAACGGGCGGATATCGAGGAAGGTTCTCATGCTGCCGCTTTTGATATGATAGATTTCTCCCGGCTGGGTGGCGATAAACAGCGTTTCGGATGTGTCACCCGGAAGTATCGCCGTTTTGATCACAGTGGGCATGTTGATTTGGCTCGCAACGGGCCGCAGATTTACTTTCATGGGACACCTCCCATATATGTTTCTTTCATAAGAATATGATTGGCACACTGGCGTTAGTACAAGCGGCCCCACTATTCGCAAAGCCGTGTCTTAAAGGGGCCTTTTTTACCTCCTTAAAAGGGGTTTTGGAATTGACATCGAATAAAAGGGTTGGACAAATACAGGTAATCTGCATCTGAACTGTTAAAAAACCGGGTTTAAAACCCGGTTATGAGGAGAATTTATGGCTGCGGGAAATTATATCATCATCGCGATTGCAGCGCTGCTGCTGGCTGGCGGCATCATGAGCCGGGTATCCAAAATCCCCAAGTCCAGGCGGCTGCGCGGCTTTTTGTCTGTTTTCAGCTTCATTCTGGTGTTTGCCCTTGTCGCCAAGGTAATCCTCTTTCCCGAATTGAAGAGCATCGAGACGACCGGGGACTTCGCAGTTGCTTCCGTAACGCTGCAGATGGAGGATCCATCCCGGCAGGAAACGTATCGAAACGACGGCAGCCAACGAAAGTTGTCCGTAATCGTATATTATCCCGACAGCGCCTCGATCGCGCAGAGTTCCTGCCCGCTGGTGGTTTTTTCGCACGGCGGCATCAGCTATAAGGACAGCAATACTTCATTATATGAGGAGCTGGCCAGCCACGGTTATGTGGTGGCAAGCATCGATCATCCGTACCAGAGCCTTTATACCTCGGTAGACGGCAAGAAAATCTGGATCGACGGCGGCTATATGAAGCAGCTGCAGACGGAGGACCCGAACAAGGATATCGCAAACTCCTTTGCCTGCTACCAGACATGGATGGAAACCCGCACCGCCGATATGGGCTTTGTGATTGACAGCCTGATAACGCAGGCCGCAAAGCAGAACAATGGCTTCTATTCCCTGATCGATACGGGCCGCATCGCGACGGCGGGGCATTCGCTGGGCGGCGCGGCGGCGCTGGGCGTGGCCCGGCAGCGCGGCGATATCAAGGCGGTCGTGGCGCTGGAGGCTCCCTACTTTTGCGACATCACCGGCTTCAATGATACCGGCTTTACATGGGATACCTCCCCCTATGATTGCGCGATTCTGAACATCTACAGCGACAGCGGCTATCCGCTGATCGGTACCGATATCCGGTACGCGCAGAACGAGCGGTATTTAATGAACGAAGGGAACGTGGAATACGTCCACATCGAGGGAAGCAATCACTATACGTTGACGGACCTTGTGCGCAAATCCCCGATACTGTGCGCCCTGCTGGGCGGCGGATATTCGGCATCCGGCGAAGAGACGCTCAAAACCATCAACGAAGCGTGTCTGGCCTTTTTCGATCGGTACTTATAACGCTTAGGGCATCCGGTTTGGGAGGTTTTTCATGCCGGTTCCAAACCAACAGGCCGTACTCTTTGTGCTGAAGCAGGGCCTTTTACGGGTTTTGCAAGGAATATGGGTATTTTGGTCGAATAGAGTAAACAGGCAAGACAATATAAAGACGGGAGTGTTCCAATGAGAAAGATATTGCTTCTTTTAGTGTGCGTCACCATGCTGATTTCCCTCGCGGGCTGTTTGAATCTTTCGGAAAATGCAAACGAGAAAGTCAACGAAGCCAATGCCAGAATACTTGCAACTGGAATCAATACGTATAACATACTCAACCCCGATACCCAGATCGGTGAAAGCGATTTAAATCCCGAAACGTTACAAGAAAAACTGAGCGCAGAAGATCTTTGGCCGGAAGATTTCCTCGAGGGCGACGATTTACAGCCGCTCATTGCTTTGATCTATTTCAAGGACGGAAAAGCCTGCGTTGAGGGAGTAGAATAGGCTCTGCTTTTCATCCGTACCGTAGGGGACAGCCTCCGGGACGTCCCGCCCGACCAGATCATTGCCATTCCTGACCCCTCATCCGGCCTCGCAGCGTTCCGCTTTGGCTCGGCCACCTTCCCCCAGGGGAAGGCTTTATCGGCGGTCAACCATCCGCAACGTAGGGGCGGCTAATAGCCGCCCGCCCTGCTTGTATCATTTCCGCCACTTCACCCCTCATCCGGCCTCGCGCCGCACCGCTCTGCTCGGCTCCTGCGCCCTCCGTACCGTAGGGGACGGCCTCCGGGACGTCCCGCCCTGCCGTATCATTGCCACCGCTGACCCCTCATCCGGCCTCGCTTCGCACCGCTCTGCTCGGCCACCTTCCCCTCAGGGGAAGGCTTATGGCATCATCCGACGCGCGCCTTTCCGTGCTGGGGCAGGGCTTTTTATAGCTTTTGCAGGAATATGGATATAATTGTCGAATAAGGGCAGGAAGAATAGAATCCATTATTAAGGGGGAAGAAATGTTAACTTTAGAGGGGCATTTAAAGGAACTATCAGTATTAAATGAGGATAATTTAAAACTTTATAATTCATGGGAAGTGCTAAAGATTCAAATTAAAAATAAGCTCGAGACAGTCTCCAATTATTTCCCCCACTTTAGTTTACATGATGCCTCGCATTCAAAGACCATTTGTCAACAGATTGAACGTTTTCTAGGACAGGATAGAATTATAAGACTCTCCGTTTCAGATACGTGGATGATGCTAATGGTATTTTATTCACACGATTTAGGTATGGCATTAAAATATAATGATATTATAGATTTTTTCTATTCTGATGAGTTTAAAAATAAGTTACTTGAATTAACAAATTCATCTACTTTGGAAATTAGTAATGCAGCAAGAAGGTTAGCAAAGTTTGAAAAAATAGATTTTGATAAAAGTAAAGGTAATAAAGAAGTCTATGAAAAATCAATTGATGTTTTCAATGATGTACTATTAATAATAGAAACTTGTTTTAGAGAAAAGCACGCTATACGGTCAACGAAATATATTGATGAATTAATGGAAAAGTTTAATATTAATAATTTTATTAATATTAGATTTATAACTCTACTTAATGAAATATGTATAAAGCATCAACAAGATATAGAAAAAATTATTGAGCTTCCTTATATGACTAATGGCTTATCAGATGATTATTTACATCCTAGATTTATAGCAGGGATGCTTTGTTTAGGTGATCTTTTGGATCTAGATACTGATCGTTTTAATGAATACATATTAGAATCGTCTAGTCCGCTACCTAGCAATTCGAAACTTCATCTTGAAAAGCATAAATCAATTAAACAGTTCCTTGTTACCCCGAGCGGTATAGAAATAGAATCAGATACCCCAGATATAAACGTCTTTAGAATCGTAAGAGAATGGATTGATTTATTAACGAAAACAACTAATTTCTTAGCAATGGCCTGGAAAAATGTATCTCCTGATGATTACGGGTATGCTCCTATTATTAATTTTAGCAAGATTACTATTAATGGAAGTAATATATGGGCCGGTTTTTCTAACCTCGAATTTACTATATCTAAAAGTCGAGCTATTGAATTGTTGCAAGGCGCTAACATTTATTATGATAAATTCATATTTATAAGAGAGATAATACAAAATTCGATTGACACATCCTTAATTCAATTATGGACCGATTTAAAAGTACAAGATCCTGAAAGATATAATAAAGCTTTATTACCAATAGACATAAGGATCGCAGAATATGAAAAGCTTGATATCAGAATAAAAATATTCCTTTTGGATAATTCAGTTGTCATTGAAATAACAGATAAAGGAACGGGTATTAGTAGTGATGATTTAAAAGTTATAGCAAAAGTTGGAGCACACAAGTCATTAAAAAGAAAGATGGAAATTGATTCAATGCCGAATTGGCTAAAACCGTCTGGGGCTTTTGGATTAGGACTACAATCCATTTTTATGGTAGCTGACTCATTTGAAATGATTACTAAAACTGACGATGAACCGCCAAAGAAAATAACATTAGAATCAGGTAATTCAAACCATGGGTTTATTAGCGTTGAAGAATACAGCGGAAATATTAGTAGAGGCACTAAGGTTATAGTTAGAATTGATGAAGAGAAAATTAAGAACTCTGATTTAGGTATATATGAGCTTGATTTAAATATGCAACCAAAGGCAGTATGGATTTGGAGAGAGATTTTTTTACAGTTAACAAGTGATTATTATAAGAGAAAAAATATTGGGCAGGAGAATTATTTCAAAATTAGTCTAGAAACGAAAAATCCTATTACAAATGAAAACAAAGAATTATTGTTGGTAAATAAAATTGTATTTAATGAACATATACAACAATTATTTGATGGATGTTTAACGGGAAATAGTAATGATGAGAAAGTTTTACTGCTTGAATATTTCGATATTAAATGTATGTGCTTAAGTAGGATAGCAATACCAAAGCCGGTAGTAGAAATTCGCAATGGCAGTAGAATAATACCAAAAGCTGTTCGCTATAATCGGATTCTAGGTAACTCGATTTATTATAAAAATATTTTGGTTGGAAATAGATCAGCTCTTCCTTACTCCCTTCAACAAAATCGGATATTAAAATATATAGATTTTTCTTTAAATATATTTGACCAAAATGCAGATGATCTACTAACTATTGGAAGAAATAACATTAAGCATGATGCGCAAGTGGATTTTGAAGATATAATATATAACGCCATAGAACATGTAATCAAAAAACTAATTGATAAAATAATTGAGGCTGAAGATTTAAATTCCCAATTTCTAATTTCTTTATATCAATTATGTTTATATTATACTTATAGAGTTGAAGATTTTTTACATAAGTTTACTGCGTGTATTAAAGAATATTTATATGGATTATATACAGTATGGAATCCGGATCAAATCGTATGTAAAGGAGAACAAGTATATACTTTTGACCAGTTAAATAACATGACTATGAATCTCATTGTAGAAAATAAATATTTATCCCTATTAAATGAAGAGGCTTTCGAAACCGTGAAATTAGATAATGGTGAATGTTACCTTAATGCAGATAATTCGGAAGACAGATATAGTGATAACATTATTTCACATGATATTGTTAAAATTACTGTAAAACGTTATGGTGGTAAGATTTTTTACTGCAAAGTATTGCGACCATTTAGAATTAAAGAAGATACCGTTATTATACAAAAAGACGAGGTTGCCTTGTTGGATGATTTTATAGAATCTATAGATCAGAATAATAGAAGTATTGAGAACAACTACGAATTTCAAACTATTGCAACAGAAGAATTCGTATTTGAGGAGGAATATGGAACAAAGAAAAGAATACAACTGCCTTTTTCTGTTGATCAAAATACTTACTTAAAACAAATAATAATTTCAGATAAATACGATAGTTTTGATAAAGACAAGTTTTGTTCAGATCTCTTCAAAACTAAATATTACTGCAATGTAATAGAATATGTTTCAAAAATGAATCATTTAGAAATTGGAGAGGTTGATAAACAATACAAAATATTTATTAATAAATATTTAGACTTGCTATTGATAAAACTAGATTACCGAGCTTATATTAAAGCTAAGATAGAGCACAAAAGAATGGGTTAAGATAATGCCTTTTTAAGAATGTGCTATTCATTGTAAATGATCACTTTTGCTAAAGGGGCCTCCGATCTCTCGGAGGCCCCATCCATATCTAATCTATTTTCCTTACTTTACGCCCATATACTCCAGCATGGCCTTGGCAGCCGTCTTGCCCGCGCCCATGGCGAGGATAACGGTGGCCGCGCCGGAAACCGCGTCGCCGCCCGCGTATACGCCCGGAATGCTGGTTGCGGCAGTGGCTTCGTCCACGATGATGCCGCCCCATTTCTGCGTCGCAAGGCCCGGCGTCGCTTCGCGCATGAGGGGGTTGGGGGACTGGCCGATGGCCACGACCACCGCATCCAGCTCGATGTCGTACTCGCTGCCCGGGACCGCAACCGGTCTGCGGCGCCCCGAAGCGTCGGGCTCGCCGAGTTCCATCTTCTGCAGCGTCATGCTCGCCACGCCGCCCTCGGCGTTGCCGTTGATCTTCGTCGGGTTCACGAGGAACTGGAATATGATGCCCTCTTCCTTGGCATGGTGGACTTCCTCCGCACGCGCAGGCATCTCGGCTTCGCCGCGGCGGTATACGATGTATACCTCTTCAGCGCCCAGGCGCTTCGCGCAGCGCGCGGCGTCCATCGCGACGTTGCCGCCGCCGATGACCGCAAGTTTCTTGTGGCGAATGACCGGGGTGTCGAACTCGGGGAACTTGTAGCCCTTCATCAGGTTGATGCGGGTTAAAAACTCGTTGGCGGAGTAGACGCCGTTGAGGCTCTCGCCCGGTATGTTCATGAAGCTCGGAAGCCCCGCGCCCGTGCCGATGAATATGGTCTCAAACCCTTGCGCCTTGAGATCGTCGATCGTCAGCACGCGGCCCATCACCATGTTGGTTTCGAGCTTCACGCCCATGCATACGAGCGCGTCGATCTCCTTCTTGACGAGCGCCTTGGGTAAACGGAACTCGGGGATGCCGTAAACGAGCACGCCGCCCGGCGTATGGAACGCTTCGAAGATCGTCACGTCCACGCCCGCCTTGGCAAGGTCTGCCGCGCAGGTGAGTCCTGCGGGGCCGGAGCCGATGACGGCGGCCTTTTTGCCAACAGGCATGCCGCATACCGGCGGTTCCACGCCCTTGTCAATCGCGTAGTCCGAGGCGAAGCGCTCGAGACGGCCGATGCCGACCGGTTCGCCCTTGATGCCGCGCACGCAGAGTTGCTCGCACTGCGTTTCCTGCGGGCATACGCGGCCGCAAATCGCGGGCAGGCCGTTGGTCTCGCGGATCTTGGCGTACGCGCCGGTGTAATCGCCCTGATTGATCAGGTCGATGAATTCAGGTATCTGCACGTTGACGGGGCAGCCCGCCACGCACGGTCTGTTCTTGCAATTGAGGCAGCGCGCCGCCTCATTCTTGGCCATTTCTTCGGTGTAACCCAGCGCGACCTCGGAGAAGTTTGTCGCGCGGACCTTGGGGTCCTGTTCGGGTATTGCTGTCTTTTTCGGATCCATGTTGCGTGCCATTGTTACTTAACCCCCTTGAACAGGTTGCAGGAGTCGCCTTCCTGCTTCTTATACATGCCGCTGCGGCGCATCGCCTCGTCAAAGTCGACCTCGTGGCCGTCAAAGTCCGGGCCGTCCACGCACGCGAACTGCGTCTTGCCGCCCACGGTGACGCGGCAGCCGCCGCACATGCCCGTGCCGTCGATCATGACGGGGTTCATGCTGACGATGGTCTTGATGCCGTACTGCTTGGTAAGCTGCGCGACGAATTTCATCATAATCATGGGGCCGATCGCGACGACGACGTCGAACTTTTCGCCCGCTTCAATTTCTTTTTTGAGCGCGTCGGTGACAAAGCCCTTGTTGCCGTTGCTGCCGTCGTCCGTGACGACGATAAGCTTGTCCGAAACCGCGCCGACTTCCTCTTCGAGCAGGATCAATTCCTGATTGCGGAAGCCGATGATGCTTGTGACTTCAACGCCGAGGTTGTGCAGCATCTTGGCCTGCGGGTACGCGATGGCGGTGCCGAGGCCGCCGCCGATGACGGCTGCTTTTTTTACGCTGCTGTCGAAATGCGAAGCCTTGCCGAGCGGACCGACAAAGTCCTTGAGGCTGTCGCCTTCGTTCAAGGTGCCGAGTTCCAGTGTGGTTTTGCCGACTTCTTGGAATATGATCGTGACCGTACCGGCCTCCCGGTCGTAGTCGGCGATGGTCAGCGGAATGCGTTCGCCGTTTTCGCTGACCCGGAGGATGATGAACTGCCCCGCCTGCGCTTTTTTCGCAATCAGCGGCGCATCGATGACCATCAGCTTCACCTGCGGGTTCAGCACCTGTTTTTTCAGGATCCTGTACACTGCTTATTTCTCCTTATGCATAAAGTAGAAGTCTATTTGGTATTACCATTATAACATTATCACAACTATATGCAAAGAGTTTTATGCTTGAAATTGTGATAAATTTATCAAAGATTTACGTAAAGCGGCGTTGTTTCCCGGCGGGAGATATTGTAGAATGAAGAAAAAATGCCGGAGGATGCCTTGTGAAAAGGATTATGCATATCAAAGACGTCTCAGAAAGCGCCGCCCAAAAGGCGCGTGAGCACGTGGACAATCTTGTTAAGCCCATTGGAAGCCTTGGCCTGCTGGAGGAATACGCGGTGCAACTGGCCGGTATTTTCGGCAAAACGAACCTCGTAGGGCTTAAGAAGGCCGTCGCGGTATTCGCGGCGGACAATGGCGTATGGGACGAGGGCATTACTTCCGTACCGCTGGCGGTAACCGCCATGCAGGCGGTCAACATGACGAAAGGCGTCACGGGCGTCACCGTGTTTGCTGCGGTTGCGGGCGCGGACGTATTTGTCTACGATATGGGCATGCGCGGCTTTAAGGGCGCTCCGGGCATCGAGAACCGGCGCTTGGGCGACGGTACGCGCAGTATCGCGCGCGGCCCCGCGATGGACATTACGCAGGCGGTGCAGGCGATCGCCCACGGCATTGACGCGGCGGAAGCGCTCTGGAACAAGGACTACCGCATCGTGGGCTGCGGCGAGATGGGTATCTGCAACACCACCACCGCTTCGGCGGTATCCGCCGTGCTGACCGGCAAAGACCCGGAGATCATGGTCGGTAAGGGCGCGGGCATCACCGACGAGCAGCTTAAAAAAAAGCTGGATATTGTGAAAAAAGCGATTGCGGTCAACAACCCCGATCCGCACAGCCCACTCGACGTGCTGGCGAGGCTGGGCGGCTTCGATATTGCCGCGATGACGGGCTTTTACCTCGGCGCGGCCTACAAACAGATGGCGGTCGTGATCGACGGGTTTATTTCCGCGACGGCGGCGCTCGCGGCGGCGAAGCTCAATCCGCTCGCGGCGGAGTACATGTTTGCCTCGCACGAGAGCACGGAGCCGGGTTACGGCGCTGTAATGGAAGCGCTGGGCATCAGCGCCCCGCTGCGTCTCGGTATGCGCCTCGGCGAGGGCAGCGGCTGCCCGCTGATGTTTGGTATTTTGGAGGCATCCGCCGCGATGATGCAGAACATGGCGACGTTTAAGGAAGGCAAGATCGACCCGAGCAAGCTTGTCGATATTCGCAGATAATAACGAAAGGCGGGCGCTTATGGAACTCGCACTGACAGCGAACCGGAAAGTGTATACGCGCGTCGGCATCGCAATGGCTGTGCAGCTGCTGCTGAGCATGGCGCTGCAATTCGGCGTTCAATGGGCGATTGCTTATATGGGCTATCGGATCGAAGCGGGCACATGGGGCTACTATATGGTGGCGATGCTGCCGCAGTATCTGGTCGCCATGCCGATAGCGTATATCATCCTCATGCGCATACCGGTACAGCAGGGCGTCCCCAAAGTAAAGCTCAAAGGTGCGCAGCTCGGCAGCATCGCGCTCGTCTGCCTCGCTTTTATGTACGCGGGCAACTTGATTGGCGTCGTGATATCGATGATCATCAGCGCCCTGTCGGGCAATCAGATGGTTAACCTGCTCGAAGAACTCGTGAACAAAAGCGACATATGGACCACCGCCGTCGTGATGGTGCTCGTCGCGCCCGTTGTGGAGGAGCTGTTCTTCCGCAAGCTGCTGATCGGGCGGCTGCGCGGATACGGGCAGCGGGCCGCCGTGGTCGTCTCCGCAGTGGCGTTCGGCCTCGCGCACGGTAACCTCTCACAGGTGTTTTACGCGTTCGGTCTGGGGCTCGTGTTCGGCTATATCTATACCATTACCAATCGAATCGAGTATACCATCGCGCTGCACGTGGGGATCAACTTTTTGGGGAGCGTTGTGGCACCGTTGCTGCTACGCGCCGGTATGGCTTATACATCTATATACGGGATGCTGATGCTGGTTGGGGTCATCTTCGGAGCGGTGCATTTCTTTAAACACAGGAGATCGATCCGCTTTGCGGATGAATGGTGGGCTCCGCCCGTACCATGGAAAAAGCCGGCGCTTGGTAACGCCGGCATGATCGTTTTCTATATCGTATGCGCTGCGATCTTCGCGCTCAACACATGGTGGGCGTTGCAGCCCGCATAAGGCTATTCCGCCAGGCTGTCGTAAGTGCTCTTGTAAATTCTCGGCGCGGCTTCCTTCCATTTTTTGATAAATGCTTCGGCGGAGTCCTTGGAGTAGGTGATCAGGTTGAGTTCGAACACGGGAATCTGGTTTTCGAGCACCTTGAGCATCACCTTGTACTCGCCTTCGTCTATGCGGATGTAGTCCGCCGAGAGCTCCGTCTCCAGGCGCAGGTCGTCCCGGTTGGCTTCGCAATATGCGTCGATGGCTTTGCGCAGCGAACCCAGCAGCTCCTTTTCAAAATAAAACAGCGTGCTGCGGCCCAGCTCCGAGAGGGCGTAGAAAGCGCCCTCGGGCGTTTCACGCTCTTCCACGAGCTTGTTTTCGATAAGCTCGAACATGCATTCCTTGAGGTCGAAGTAATTAATCCAGCCGTTCTCTGTCACGATCCGCAATATCTGCAATTCGGACAGCTGGATGTTGATCGACTTCAAGAGGTACAATATCAGCAGTTTATTCTGTGCAATGGCTTCAATCTGCATGAGGTGCCTCCGCTGATCTGGTTAACACTATTATACCACAATTATTGCAGGAGTACAGTAAATATGGTAGGGTTATTTTATTAACAAACAACATGTTGAGGAGAATATATGATCGCCGAAATAAAACGGCGCATGCTTGAAGAAGGCATCGACCTTTTTGGGACTGCCGATCTTTCAAATCTGCTGCCGCAAAGGTTTGAAGCAACGCCTTATTCCATCACGCTGGGCGTGCATTTAAGCGGCAATGTGATGGACGAAGTGAAATCCGGCCCGACGCAGCGCTATTTTCAGCACTACCGCACCGTGAACGCGTTTTTGGATATGTGCGCGCTCAAATGCATAATCTATTTACAGAGGAATGGATACGACGCGTGTGCGATTCCCGCATCCCAGTCGACCAGCGAGAGCGGTTTGGAGGGCGATTTTCCGCACAAGACTGCGGCGACGATGGCGGGCCTCGGGTTTATCGGCAAATCGGCGCTGTTTATTTCCGGGGAATATGGGCCGCGCGTGCGGCTTGCTACCGTGCTGACGAACCTGCCGATGGAAAGCCCCGGAATTATGCAGCCAAAGTGCGGCAGCTGCGAGAAATGCGTGAAGGCATGCCCAAGCGGCGCGATTACAGGCAACACCTGGGCAATGGAAACGGCGCGCGAGGCGCTCGTCGACGCGGCCCTTTGCTCGCGCTGGATGAAGCAAAAATATCAGCACATCGGGCGCGGTGTGGTATGCGGAGTTTGCGCGGCGGTTTGCCCTTTCGGCAAATAACGATAAAAAAGCGCTTGATTTTAACCCTCGTTTGTGTATAATATGTATTGCGGCTTTGGGGGGTTATAGCTCAGCTGGTTAGAGCGCTACGTTGACATCGTAGAGGTCGTTGGTTCGATCCCAATTAACCCCACCATATCCTGCGGTGTTCGAATAGACGCCTGTGTTTTAAACCTACAGTACACTTACGGGAGCGCGTGTCCGGATACGGATGTCGGGCCCGCATTTGACGGGAGGACAGAAGTTACGGCAGTGCACCCACCTGCTTTTAGGGGCAGGTGTTAAAACCTGGCGGACGGCACCATGGGATATACTTATAAAAGAATATAGCGGAATTGTGTAACGGTAGCACCTACGACTCTGACTCGTATTGTCTAGGTTCGAATCCTAGTTCCGCTGCCAAAACAGAACGCCCTTTACGGGCGTTTTTGTTTTGGCAGCTGGGAACTAGGATTCGAAGCGAGCGTATAAAAAACGCGCCCGTGTGCGCGTTTTTAGCGAGACGTGATCCGAGGAGCAGTATCAGTACAGCCGTTGTAGCGCGGTAAGCAGCACGGGAAGTACGCAACCTAGTTCCGCTGCCGGGATGCAGGATTCGAAGCGAGCGTTAAAAACACCCTCGTATGAACCAAAACTGAGCGCACCTGGTGTGGACGATGAGTCGAAGGCTTTGGTTTTGTGAGCATGAGATAAATGTGAGCGTAAGCGAAGTATGCGCCCATAGCCGCATTGTGGATAAAACGATTTCCTTTCCGGAATATAGACCGCTGATCATCTGAGGTGATTAGCGGTCTATTTCATTAACAACGTGTGCATATTCTTTATCCGCTCAGTCCGCTCAGACACAGCATGTTCCACGATGCCTTCGGCAGCGTGAGAGTCACCTCGCCGTCCTTGGTTTGCGCTCCCGTCAGCCGAACCGGCTGCACGGGCGCATGATCCGCCGTGTTCACCGTGCCGGGCTCATGCCCGGCGAGCGCCGTCCATTCGGCGACTTCGGTAACCGGCAGGCCCGCAAGGGATACATGGCATTCGATATCCTGCTCCAGATTTTTATTGACGAGAAGCAGCGTGAGCCCATCCTCGGTACGCACCGCCGCACAGTCGATATAGGAGAGATCGTCACCGGCAGCGCAGCTGTAAACCGGTGCGTCCACCTGAGACCTCAGTGCCGTGCCGCGCCCGAAGCGCGACGTATACAGGAACGGGTAATAGATGGTTTGCGCCCACGCACGGCCGCCCGGCTCCGTCATGATGGGCGCGATGGTGTTGACGAGCTGCGCGAGGCATGCAATTTTGACCACGTCCGAATTGTTGATGAGCGTGGTGAGCATGCTGCCCACGAGCAGTGCGTCCGCAAAATCGTATATCTCCTCTTCAATGTGCCGCGCCTCGGTCCATTTGGGCGGTTCGGCGCAGTCCTTTCGGAAGTGATACCAGACGTTCCACTCGTCGAACGAAAGCTTGATATTCTTATCGGAACCCTTCTCCGCCTTAATCTCCTCGCAGATCGCCGCAACCTCGCGGATGAAGCGGTCCATCTTGATGTTGCTCGCGAGGAAAGTGGGCACGTCGCCCTCCGGGTTCATGTAATACGTGTGCAGTGAGAGATAATCCACGTGTTCGTATGTATGCCGCAGCACCGTGCGCTCCCATGAGCCAAAAGTGGGCATCTCGCGGAACGAGCTGCCGCACACCACCAGTTCGATGGCGGGGTCGAGCCATTTCATCATCTTGGCGGTTTCACATGCGGCACGGCCATACTCATCGGCGGTCTTCGCACAGATTTGCCAGGGGCCGTCCATTTCGTTGCCGAGGCACCAGAGCTTGACGTTGTGCTGCTCTTTATAGCCATGCGAAATGCGCAGGTCGCTGTAGTGCGTGCCGCCCGGAAAGTTGCAGTACTCCAGCAGGTTCGCGGCATCCTGCGGGCCGCGCGTGCCGAGATTGACGGCGAGCATCGGCGTTGCCCCGGCCTTCTTCAAAAAGACCATGAACTCGTTCGTGCCCACCTGATTGGGCTCCAGTGCGAACCATGCGAGTTCGGGCCGCACAGGGCGCTGGCCTTTGGGACCGACGCCGTCCTCCCAGTTGTAGCCCGATACAAAGTTGCCGCCCGGATACCGGATCAGCGGCAGGTTCAGCGGGCGGATCAGGTCGATTACGTCCTGCCGAAAGCCGTTCGCGTCCGCGGCAGGGTGGCCCGGCTCATAGATGCCCGTATACACGGCGCGGCCCATGTGCTCAATGAAAGAGCCATAAAGCCGGTCGTCGATGGGGGATATGATATCGTCTGCATTGATGCGGATGCTTGCTTTGAGTGCCATCACAGCACCCCGATCCCGGTCGATTCGCGCTCGATCACGTTACACGCCAGCATCAGCTTCTGCCCGCACTGGATATGCCGCCCCGCGAGCATGTCGATCAGCAGGTGTGTCGCGGTCTGGCCCATCTCGAACAGCGGCAGCGATACCGTGCTGAGTGTCGGTCGGCACACGGTGCCGATCTCGCGGTTATCGAAGCCGATCAGCGCGAGGTCGCGTCCCACCTCAACGCCGTTTTTGCTGCAGTAGTCGAGCACGCCCAGCGCCATCAGGTCGTTGTGCGCGAATATCGCCGTCACGCCCGAAGCGATGAGCTGTTCGGTCAGCGCGCAGGCTTGATCGCGTTCCCAGTCGCCGTGGAGCGTGAGCCGCGGGTTGTAGGGGATGCTGCCCGCAAACAACGCCTCCTGATGACCGAGGATACGGTTGGCGGTATGGATACTGTCGGATTGCCCTGCAATCATGCCGATACTGCGATGCCCGCGCCGGATGAGCAGCTGCGTGGCCTCGAACGCGGCCTTCTGATCGTCGTACAGCACGGAAGGGACGTGGGGATCGGTGCTGTAGCAGTACGCGTAGACAAACGGGATATCGGCGCTACCGCTTAAGGGTACGACGGCGTGGCTGTGGCAGCCGATGTAGATGATACCGTCCACCTGCTTGGATAGCATCGTGTCAACGAGTGCGTGCACGAGCCGAGAGCACTCCTCTGTGTCCTGCGGGTGATGTCCGTAGCGCTTATTGAAACGCAGATTGCCTAAAATGTAATGATAGTCCTCGGCTTCGCAGTAGGCGTCAATGCCGTCCACAATATCCGGTGTGTTGAAAACGGTCAGATCTTCCGTAATGACACCAAGCGTCTGGCTCTGCCCCTTTTTAAGGCTTCTTGCGGTCAGATTCGGGCGGTAGTTGAGCTCCCGCGCGATGGCCAGCACGCTGTCGATCGTGGCCTGACTGACCCCGCCCTTGCCGTTTAAAACCTTGGAGACCGTCGCGATGGATACGTTTGCGCGGTCCGATATTTCCCTTATTGTAGCCATGCGTATACCTCGTATGCCTTGTTGATGATGTTAACAATATCACATAAACGTTTAACATTCAACCCGTTTTACTTAAAATAACCGCATATATGTTAAAAAGGACAGTAATTCAGGCCAGATAGTTAAAATGTAGTAAAATTAAGAAAACGATTAACAAACCAAGTAATGTGCAAATGGCCGCACTAATTTATTGATAATCAATAAAATGCCTAAAAATAGTTTAAAAAAAACCAGAATACGCTCTTTACAAATTAAATAATGTGTATTATAGTGAGCGCACAGGTTAAACGTTTACTATACCCTATGCAAATTCATCTGAACGGAGCAAAGTATGAAGTCATCATTGCGGTTGCCTGACCTGGGTCAAATCCATATCACCGACTCCTTCTGGAAGCACTATACCGATATGGTCGCGGACGTTATCGTTCCGTACCAGTGGAAGATATTGAACGATCGTATTCCCGGCGCAGATCCCGCTTTTAATAACTGGAACATACTCGACTCGCAGGCTGAAAACGTTATGCAGGACGGCGGACAGCAGATCATGGAATCCTACTGCATTAAGAATTTTCGTATTGCCGCAGGTGAGTTAAAAGGGGAACACAAAGGCGTCATATTTGTCGATACGGATGTTTATAAGTGGCTGGAGACCGTTGCTTACTGCATACATAACGGGAGCTGTAAAGACTTTGAAAGCATAGCGGATGAAGTGATATCGCTTATCGGGCGCGCGCAGCAGTCGGACGGATATTTGAACACCTACTTTACCGTCGCAGAGCCGCAGGGACGCTGGAGCAATCTCGTAGAAGGGCATGAACTCTATTGCGCCGGTTATCTGATCGAGGCGGGCGTGGCCTATTATGAAGCCACAGGAAAAGACAATCTTTTAAATACGGCGCGTCGTTTTGCAGATTTGATTTGCCGTGAATTCGGGCCGGAGGAGGGACAGCGCAAGGGTTATCCGGGCCATCAGGAGATTGAACTGGCACTCGTTAAACTGTACCGCTACACCGGGGAGAGCCGCTATCTTGATTGCGCGCGGTTCTTCATTGACGAACGCGGTCAGGAACCGAACTATTTCCGGCAGGAAATTGAAGGCCGAAACGGAGAAGTGATATTCCCCGAATTCCGGGAATACGAGCTGAAATATTCGCAGTCTCATATGCCGCCGCGGCAGCAGCGCACGGCGGAGGGCCATGCGGTGCGGGCCACATACATGTACTGCGCCATGGCGGATATTGCGCGTGAGGACGGCGACGAGAAATTGCTGGAAACCTGCCGGGCACTGTGGAATAACATCACGCAGCGGCGCATGTACATCACGGGCGGCATCGGTTCATCCGGTTTCTTTGAGCGTTTTACCACGGATTATGACCTCCCTAACGACTCGGCGTATTGCGAAACCTGCGCATCCATTGGACTTGCGCTGTTCGGACGCCGCATGAGCCTTATCGAGCGGGACGCTTCTTATTTCGATATTGTGGAGCGCGCGCTTTACAACACGGTGCTGGCGGGCATCAGCCTGAGCGGCGACCGATACTTCTATGTGAATCCGCTGGAGGTCTGGCCGGACGACTGTCTGCCCGCCACTTCCATGAAACATGTAAAAGCGCAGCGCCAGCCCTGGTTTTCAGTGGCCTGCTGCCCGCCTAATGTGGCGCGCACGCTGGCCTCTCTGGGGCAATACATCTATGCGGCGGATGATAATACGGCGTATATAAACCTTTTCATCTCTTCCTCCTTTCATACGGTTTTGGCCGGTGGGGAAGCGCAGATCGAAATGAAGTCGGACCTGATGCACAGCGGCAATGTGTCCGTTAAGGCAGCGGTGCAAGGTGACTCTTTGCGCATCGCTATTAGGATGCCGGAATACGCGGGTGTCCCAACGTTTACACTGGACGGCGTATCCGTATCGCCAAAAGCGGAGAAGGGGTATGCGTTGATCGACTTAAAACAGGGTGAACACGAAATTGTCATGGGCATGGATATAAGGCCGCGCTGGACAGTGGCGAACCCCAATGTGCGGGAGGATATGGGCAAGGTTGCGCTGGAACTGGGTCCGTGCGTATATTGCCTGGAGCAAGTGGATAACGGCGCAAATCTGGCTTCCGTGTTTGTAGATCCCGATTCTGCAGTGCAGCGTGAGGATATCGGCCTACCCGGCGAACTGCCCGCGCTGGCTTACGAGGGCCATCGGCTCTGCGGCGAGGGCAAGGAGAATGAACTCTACAGCCAGACGCGTTTTTTCCTGCGGCCTGCGCCGCTGAAAGCGGTGCCGTACTGCATCTGGGGCAACCGGCAGCCCGGTGAAATGTACGTATGGCAAAAAGCGGTTCTTAATAACAAGTAAGTTGTTTATACAACGTCGCGCGTGTTGTATAATAAAAATACCGTAAAGGAAGTGTAAATGATGAAGAGTAGGAAGAAGGTCTTTGGGATCCTGCTTTGTGTCCTTATGGTGCTCGGCTTTGCCGCTTGCGGACAGCCGACAGTACCGGATGACACAAGCGCTTCGGCAAGCAACGGCACGGAAACAGCTTCCGCGTCGCCCGAGCAAGCGGATAAGATTGAGATCACGTTCTCATTGTGGGGCGATCCCGCGGAACAGGAAACGACTCAGAAGGCTCTCGACGTATACAATGACTCGCAGGACAAAGTATACGTGAAGGCGCTTCAGATCGGGCGTGACGAATACAACGAAAAGCTTCAGACCATGGCTACGTCAGGCGAGATGCCGGATTGCGGAATGGTCGCGGAAGATACCGCTATCGGCTGGGCAAGGGATGGGCTGCTGGCTAATGTAGACATCTATGAAGGTCAGGATGAAAAGCCGCTCGACTATCTTACGTTCAAATATAACGGTGAAACCGTTGGTTATTCTGCCGCGAACGAAGTGCTCGGTCTCTGGTACAACAAGGCAATGTTCGATGCCGCCGGCGTAGAATATCCTCCCGCTACACTGGATGAAGCATGGACGTGGGATCAATTTGTTGAGGTTGCCAAGCAGCTCACGTTAGACGCCAATGGCAAACATCCGGGCGAAGAAGGTTTCGACAAAAACAATATCGTGCAGTACGGCGCATATGTCAATCAATATACATGGCAGCTCGAAGTATGGGCGCTTTCCAATGGCGGCAGCTTTTTCTCGGCTGACGGCAAATCGGTAGTTTTTGATGACGCGGCTATCGAGGCTTTGCAAAAGGTTGTCGATCTGCACCTGGTGGAAAACGTTGCGCCGTTAAATGACGGAACAATCGATAATGGTTTTTCCAGCTCGCTGGGCGCAGGGAACGTCGCGATGTGCACAGAAGGACAGTGGGCTACAGGATTCCGGTCGGGCCTTGAAGGTATCGATTATGGCGTTGGCGTGCTGCCCTATATGAAGCAGAAGGTGAACATCTGCACCGGCGGTCCGACAGGCGTATTTGCCACATCGGAGCACCCGGAAGAAGCTGCGGAATTCCTGAGATGGTACAACAGCGTAGAAAACAATTTTGGCACGATCATGGCCGGATGGTGGATGCCTACCAATTTGGAATATTATACGGATGCGGATCTGCTGAAATCCTGGGTGGACGATTGCGAACTCCGCCAGCCGTTAACAGCCGAAGCTTTCAAAACGGCGATCGTGGACGTTGCGTTAAACACTGACGTAACCAAACAAACCGCATGGTACTATACGCCCAACACCTATGAGATCATCAAGATACTGCAGCCGGCAATGGTTGAAGCGATTAACGGCAGTAAGACGGTTAAAGAGGTTGTCGACGGCGTTCGTGATGCGATGCAGGCTGAGCTCAACTGATAAGAAACGATTGTTTATTGTGAAGTAACGGTTGAGGTTTTAGGGGCGCCTGAAAAGCAAATATGCGTAGCGGGCGCCCTCCCTGGTTTATAATCCTGGAAAGTGGGATGCAGACATGAAAAATAAGAAGAGGACAAAGATCGCAATCAAGGAACAGCGCGCAGCATATCTGTTTTTGATCCCGGCGTTTCTTGGATTGTCGTTGATTACATATATCCCTTTGCTGGCCGTTTTCGGTATCAGTTTAACGGACCTCAACGTAGGTCATTTTATTCAAGGCGGTACGCTGCCGCCGGTCAAGTATGTGGGGCTTGACAATTTCGCTGAAATATTTAAAAGCCCGAGTATTGACTTTCTCAACTCGATTAAGGTAACGGTTGTTTTCGCGCTGATCGCCGTTGTCGGAAGTATTATTTACTCCATGATTATCGCGTTGCTCTTAAACCGCAAGATTCCCGCCCGCGGATTTTTCCGAGCGATTTTCTATATTCCGTATATCCTGCCCGCCACCGCGGTCATGATCAGCTGGTGGTTTTTATTAAAGTATGACGGCGGCTTGATCAATTATATCCTGGTGAATTTAGGCTTGGATAAATCCCTTTTCCTGTCTTCCGCGGATACAGCCATACCCTCGCTGGCGTTGATCGCTGTTTGGACATCCGGCAACCTGATCGTGATATTCTTGGCAGGGCTGCAAAACGTGCCCCGGGTATATCATGAGGCTGCGGAAATAGACGGCGCAAACGCCTGGCAGCGGTTTTGGCATATTACGATCCCCAGCATGACTCCGATCATTTTCTATAATCTTTTGATGAGCCTTGTCGTCAATCTGCAGGTTGTTGTACCCGCGCTGGCCGTTACAAAAGGCGGGCCGGGGCAATCTACGATGTTTATGACCTATTTGATGTACCAGATCGGCTTTAGGGGCAGGGAATTGGGGAAGGCCGGTGCGATTGCGTTTGTGTTCTTTATCGTGGCCGCAATCCTGGCCTTTATATTGTTCGTCACATCTAAAAGCTGGATATATAACGAGGGAGGAGATGATAAAAAATGAACGGAGCCGCAAAAATAAGTAACGCGATGCCCGCCAACAAGTCCATGAAAAGTAAAAAGAGAAGCCAGCGGATTGCGGATATTGCTTCGTTGATTACGATCATCTTAATTGCTGCGCTGGTTATGCTGCCAATATGGTGGATGCTCCGCTCTTCGCTGATGAAAAGCCTCGATATATTTAAATGGCCGCCGCAGTTTTTCCCAACAGAATGGTTGTTTTCCAATTACAACATAAAACCGACTACGTATGACTTCTGGTTGTATTTAGGGAATACGCTGACGATCGTCGTTCCCTGTGTGGTCTTCGGAACGATCACCGCGATATTGTGCGGCTATGCTTTTGCGCGGCTGCGCTTTAAAGGAAAGTCGTTTTTATTTGCGCTTTGCGTAGGTTCGATGCTGCTGCCGACGATGGTCACGCTGATTCCGCTCTACATCGCATGGGCGAGCATGGGGCTTACAGACACCTACTGGCCGCTGATACTTCCGTATCTATGCGGAGGAGGCGCGTTCAATATCTTTCTGATCAGGCAGTTTATCAGGACGCTTCCCAGAGAGCTGGACGAGTCGGCTACCATCGACGGAGCCGGCTACATGCGTACGCTGGTCAGCATCATTGTTCCCTCTATCCGGCCGGCCATCATCGTCGTGGCGCTGTTAATCTTCATTACGACCTGGAACGATCTGCTGCAACAAACCATTTATATTTCTTCACGCGAAAAGTATACGATGGCGGTAGGACTAACCACTTTCATGGGCTCGTTTAAAAATGATTACGCAGGCATGTTTGCGGCTACCTGTCTTTCGTTCCTGCCGGGCGTGATCGTTTACCTCATCGGTCAGCGTTACTTTGTAGAGGGCATCGTCATGACGGGCATGAAGAATTAAGGATGAGAGCATGAACATAACCGAGCAGATCAAGAGAAAAAGATTTGCGCCCGGAAAAGGCGTGACGGAGTTGCCGCCCCGCAAAGGGGCTAAGCGGTTCTTCTTCCTGCTCACGACGCATCCGTGGAAACTCGTTACATTAAACCTGTTGTTTCTCCTGTTCAGTATTCCCGTTGTGACAATACCGGCAGCTGTCTGCGGCATGAACAGGGTGCTGATTAAGCTGGTGCGGGAAGGCAACTGCTTTCTCTGGAGCGATTTCTGGCAGGAGTTTAAGGCAAGCTTCTTTAAAGCAATACCATTTGGGCTGATTGTTGCTTTTCTGCTGTTCGACAGCTACTACGCCCTCAGTGTCAGCAAATCGGGCGGAGGTATACTGCCCGGAGCGCTGGGGCTCTTCCTGTTGGGGTTGGGCGTGTTGTTTGGGAGTTATTCATTCGTGCTGATGTCCGCGCTGGACCTGAAAGGCAGCCACATTGCCCGGAACGCCTTGATACTGATGGCGACCGAATGGAAGACCAATCTCGTGATGATCGGCAGTATCGCCGTAACGGCTTTATTCATAGCGGCGCTTTTCCCGTATACTTTGGTTCTTCTGCTGTTTATCTGGGTCGCGCTGCAGCAGCTGATTATTTGCACTGCCGTTAATGAAACCATGCAAAGACGTATTATTGAGCCCTTTGAGCAGAGCCAAAAGAAAGGATCATAAATCATGGCGAGCGTTACATTAAAGAATATTAAAAAGGTTTACGACAAGAACGTTGTTGCGGTTGAGGAGTTCAGTCTCGACATCGCCGACAAGGAATTCATCGTGCTGGTGGGGCCATCCGGCTGCGGAAAGTCCACCACGCTCAGAATGGTGGCGGGGCTGGAGGAGATCACCCAAGGCGAACTGTACATCGGAGATCGGCTGGTGAACGATGTGGCACCCAAAGACCGGGATATCGCGATGGTGTTCCAGAACTACGCGCTGTATCCGCACATGACGGTGTACGAAAATATGGCGTTCGCGCTCAAGCTGCGTCATCTAAAGAAGCCCGAAATCGACGCGAAGGTGAAAGAGGCGGCGGAAATACTCGGCATCACCGAGCTGCTGCAGAGAAAGCCCAAAGCGCTCTCGGGCGGGCAACGGCAGCGCGTGGCCATCGGGAGGGCGATCGTCCGCCATCCGCAGGTGTTTCTGATGGATGAGCCGCTGTCCAATCTGGACGCCAAGCTGCGCAATCAGATGCGCGCGGAGATCATCAAGCTGCGCCAGAGCGTGAACACCACCTTCATCTACGTCACGCACGACCAAACCGAGGCCATGACGCTGGGTGACCGTATCGTGATCATGAAGGACGGCTTCATTCAACAGATCGGCACGCCGCAGCAGGTGTTTAATCACCCGGCGAATCTGTTTGTGGCGGGCTTTATTGGCACGCCGCAGATGAACTTCTTCGATGCGATGCTCGAAAAGACAGGGGGCTCGTATCAGGTTGTCCTGCAGGGCGTTGCGATTCCGCTGACGGAAGAGATGAATGTGCAGCTGCGGGAAAAGGGTACCGAAACTCAGGACGTGACGCTCGGGGTAAGGCCCGAGCATATCAACATTGCCCGGCACGACGAGGAAGGCGCAATCCGCGCCTGCGTGGACGTTTCCGAGATGATGGGCAGCGAACTGCATCTGCACGTCAGCGTGGAGGGGAGGGACGCGATCATCCGCGTACCCACGATGGAGCTGCCGCGCGAGTTCAGCGGCGGTATCGGGCGCTTAATGGAGATCCATTTTAAGTTCCCGCCTGCGATGATTCAATTGTTTTCAAAAAAAGAAGAAGAGCGGAATTTGCTTTACTGAGGCGGCAAAGACGGATATAGACTGACGAAGAGAAATTGCCCCCCAGATGCAACCCCTGGGCACATTTTGGACACAAAAGCTCGGAACAATTCGGAATGTAACAGACGTAACGAAACGGAAGTTGCCTTTAAATAGCACGTTGCCAACACGAAGGCAGGCCATAGAGCCTGCCTTTTGCGTTGGCGTAACAAACCTTGTTCGCTTTTGTTGAGATACTCAACCAGAACATCATCTGGCCTGATTTTACTGTCACAAGCCCATTTCTTAAAGCCTCTTTTAAAGGCACTGTTCAGATTTTTTGATGCGCATTATGGGTTCATGTCCCATATGCTTGACGTTTTGCAAAGATAAATGTACTATAAATTAATATTATTGGGTTCATACTGTAATATGGACCTATTAAAAAAAGGATTAAGGAAAC
Source organism: Bacillota bacterium (assembly GCA_023390815.1). Classification (GTDB taxonomy): domain Bacteria; phylum Bacillota; class Clostridia; order Christensenellales; family SZUA-584; genus JAEWCC01. Next base: position 238 of record JAEWCC010000063.1, on the reverse strand, counting down.
GTTTCCAATGCCGAATCAGATGAAGAGAGTGACCATAAAAGACGTAGCGGAGCGTGCGAATGTTGCCATTGGTACCGTGTCCCGATACCTTAATAATAACGGATATGTCAGCGCCGATGCGATGGAAAGAATACAGAAAGCCATCAAGGATCTGGAGTTTATACCCAGCGCGGCGGCACGAAGCATGATCAATAAAAAAAGCGCGATCATTGGAGTTACCGTTCCGGAGATCAACAAT
>JAEWCC010000048.1 GCA_023390815.1 Bacillota bacterium | reverse complement strand
CTATCCGTCCCCGAATAGTCGGCGGCGGGTGTGTAGGTATACGTACCGTCCTCATTGACTGTCACGCTGCCGTGCGCGGGGTCCGTTTGCTTGTAGAATTTTAGCGCATCGCCCTCGGGGTCCTCTGCGGTCACGCTGCCGGAAACGGGCTTGTCCTCCATGGTTGTAATGGCGGGCGCGTCAATCTCGGGCGCGTCGTTGACCGCCGCGATCGTAATGTTCCAGGTAACAGTCGCCGCGAGCGCGCCGTCGGTTACCTTAAAGTCCACCGGGACTACGCCGTTTTGATCCTCTTGCGGCGTTACGGTGATGACTTTGTAGCCTTCCGCGTTTGTGGTCAGCACAATGCCCGTATTCTTGATCACGGCAGTGTTTTTGGAGTTCATCGTGATGATCAGATTGGTCACAGCCGTTTCCGCGTCGCTCACGATAAAATTGAACGATTCCGGGGTGTCCTCTTCCATCGTCCATTCGCCCGTGGTCGGCTCATATTTTTCAATTTCAGGCGCGTCGTTGACGGGTGTAACCTTGATGGTCACCTGCGCCGTCGCCGTACCGTCGTTGCCGTCACTGATATCATACGAGAAGGTATCGGTGCCGTTATAGTTTTCAGACGGCGTATATTTGATGCTGTTTCCTTCCACCGTGGCCGTGCCGTGCGCGCAGTCGTGAGTGCCGGTAATGGTCAGCGTATCGCCTTCGATGTCGCTGTCGTTCTCCAGCACCGGGATCGTGACGCTGTTGTCTTCCACAATCGTGCGCGAATCGTTCGTTGCGCGCGGCGGATCGTTTTTGGGGTTGATCGTAACGGTAACGTGCGCGGTATCCGTGGCTCCGCCCGCGTCCATCAGCGTGTAGTCGAACGTTGCCGTACCGCTGTAGTCGCCTTCGACGCTATACGTCACGACGCCGCCGTTATTGACCACGGTTCCCTTGGAGATGTTGCTGACCGCGATCACGCGCAGCGTGCCGGTCTCTACGTCCGAGTCGTTACTCATCAAATCGATCGTCACACTCGTCGTCCCGGCGGTCGTTCCCACGTTTTCATCCACGCTTGCGGTATCGTCCGCAGCACCCGGCAGGTCGTTGACCGGCTCGACCGTCAGTTTGAAGGACGCTTCCGCGGTCAGGCTGTCCTCCCCCGTACCGTCGCTCGCGACAATCGTGATGATCGCACTGCCGGAAGCGTTATCCGCGGGCACCAGGTGGATGCTCATGTTGGTTCCCGATACCTGGGAGATCGAGATGTTCCCGTCCGGTATCAGCGCCTGGTTGTCCGATTTGATCGTATAGCTGGACGCACCCGACAGGTCGTTATCCACATCCGTTACGGTCAGTGGAACATCCTTGGGCGTGTCTTCCTTTGTAGATTGATAATAGTTGAGGTTGGAGATTACCGGCTGGTCGTTGACGGGCATGACCGTAAAGCTGGCGGTCTGCGTATCCGTAAGCGCGTCTTCCGTTTCATCCGTCGCGGTAAACTCAAGGCTGTCCGAACCGTAGTAATCAGGATCGGGCGTATAGGTGATCTTTCCGCCCGAGATGCGTGCGGTGCCATGCTGCGGCCCCTTTCCTGCTTCGATCGTGACATTCATCGCGTCGCCGTCTACATCCGTACCCGGCGCAAGCACGTCAAACGTCACATCCATGTCCTCGTAGAGTGACTCGTTCACCTGCGTTAACACGGGCGCATCGTCGATCGCGACCACCGTTAAGAGCACCGTCTTCTCGGCCTGCGCGATGCCGTCGCTGACGCCCAGCACGATATCGATCGTGCCGTTGGCATTGGCTACGGGCCTCGCGTTGATCTGCGCCGTTCCGTCCTCGCGGTTAATCGTCAGCTCCACCGCCAGCGCCACGGGCGAACCGCTGACCGCGTCGTGCCCATAAGCGTAGAAGTAGAGGTCAGCCGCCGCGCAGTCCACATCATGGAACGTCGCCATGATGTTCGTCCCCGCGCCATCCTCCGCGCAAGAGACGGATACCGGCGCGCTGTCGATGACCGGCGCGTCGTTGACGGGATAAACCCGCAAGCTGATGTATCCCGTATCGGTCTCGCCGCCGCCTTCCTGCGTAACGGTATACGGTATCATGTCGGTGCCGTTCTGGTCCGCATCCGGTGTAAACTTTACGGTATTGTTGTCCAATACCTCGAGCGTGCCCAGCGCGGTGGTATCATCGACTGTGAGGTTATAGGTAACCAAATTCGGGTTGACGATATCAAGATCGAATGTGAAGGCTCCGTCATCCTCGTAACAGTACACGTACCGGTCGTAGCAATAGAGCGAGCTCACAAAGTCCACGCCGATATAAACATAGGCGTCGGCATAGCGATAGTCGCCCGTTGCGGTTTCGCGGTCGATGATGCGGTACCGGATCTCGTCCGTGCCGTTGAAATTGGGCGAGACCGATGAGCGCGTATAGGTGATCTCGCCTGTCGCAGTATTGATCTCCGCGTCGCCGAAGCTCGGGCCGGATACGATCTGGTACAACCGTACCTCATCGCCGTCCGGGTCGTAATCACTCGTAAGCACATTGACCGTGACGCTCTGCTCAATCTCGTTGGGCAGTTCTACCCAGTTGCTGTAGTTGACGGGATCGTCGTTGACGGGCGTCACATTAATGGTGACGCTGCCTGTATCATACGATTGCCCGTCGGTAATGCTGTAGCTCAGCGTTTCCGTACCGTTCCAGTTGCCGTACGGAACGTAAACATAGTCCGCGCCGCTGCGGTACAGCCAGCCATGCGCGGGCCACGATATAGCGTTGACCCAGATCGTATCGCCTTCGGGGTCGCTGTCGTTGGCGGTCAGCGTCAGCGTCTGCGGATTGTCCTCATTCACCGTGTAGGTATCGTCTGTGGCTGTGGGCGGGTCGTTATCGGGATACACGAAAAGCACAAAGGAATCGACGTCCGTTTTGGATGTGCTGTCCGTCGCGGTGACCGTAATCGTGGTGCTGCCGCTCTGATTCCCCGCAGGGCGCAGGCGCAGCGTGAAGCTGCCGTCGCCATTGTCGATCACACGAATATTGGGCTCACCCTCGGGCAGCAGCGTCGTGTCGCTGGAGGTGACGCTGATCGCTGCGGTATCTTCGAGGTCCACATCGGTTACCGTAAAGGGAACGTCGATGGTGTCGTCCTCGGTGATATACTGGTTTGCGATTGCGCTCATTTCAGGCGCGTGCGTGATGCTGTGAATGCTCAGTGTCACCGTCGCAGGGTCCGAGGTATATGTGCCGTCGGTGACGCGGTACGTAAACGTGCCGGTGCCCACCTCGCCGTTTGCGGCGCGATAGGTGAACTTCTGGTTATCTGGGTCGAACGTAAGCGCACCGTTCAGCGATAACGGAAGCCAGCTGTCTTCCACAACGGTGAGAGCATCGCCGTCTACGTCACGGTCGTTGTTGAGCACCGCGAATGTCTGCCTGCCCGATATCGGAACGTACACGTTGTCGCCCACCGCAACCGGCGCGTCGGGCATGGGGTTAATTGTAATGGTGAAATCCCGGGAAGCGGCGAGCGAACCGTCGCTGACGGTTACGGTAATCGTCGCCGTACCGGTTGCGTCCGCGATTGGGCTGATGGTGATGGTGCAGGTACCGTCATTGTTGTTGACAATCGTGATGCCGTCAGAGGCGATCATGCCCGTGTCGCTGCTGACCGCGGAGACGAGAAGGTTCCTTGCGGCTGTCTCCTGATCGCTGATGTTAATCGTGATCCCCGCGCTCTCCGTGTCCTCGTCGGTGGCGTAAGGGCCGCCCGGTATGGTCACCTTTGGTGCGTCGTTCACCGGCAGCGCTTTGAGTACGCATGTGCTTAAGGCGATGCCGCCATGGCCGTCGGATACGTAGTATTGGAAGCTGTCCTCGCCGTCGTAATTCGTCTTCGGAGTGTATTCGTAGGTATCGGCATCCACCTGCGTCAGCGTGCCGACCGTCGTTTCGGTATAGATTCCGCCAAAGCTCAGTGAGTCGCCTTCGATATCCGTATCGTTGGCGATAAGCTCGCCCATTTCAATCAGTACGGACGAATCGTCTTCGGTATACGTGATCTCGTCGTCTTCGGTGGTGGGCGCATCATTGACGTTCGTGATATGCAGCAGGAACGAATCGGTGACCGTCGTAAAGCCGTCGCCGAGCGAGAGCGTCACCGTGACATCGCCGTTCGCATCGGGTACCGGGGTAAGCCGCAGGGTAACGGAAGGATTGCTGTCTCCCAAGCCGGTGATCGCGATGCCGCTGTTTTCAAGCAATGTATCTTTGTCGGATACCGCCTGCAGCATCAGCGTATTGGGAACGGTCTCGATGTCCTTGATGAGGAACGTGACCGCCGCGCCGATGCTGTCCTCGCTGATCGTATATTCCGCGTTCAGCTCTTCAAAGTAGGGAGCGTCCTCGGTACCTGTTACGGTCACCGTAACAATGCCGGTACTCGGTGCCCCTTTGCTGTCGTGAATCACATAGGTAAAGGTGTCCTTGCCGAAGAAATTGTCCTCGGGCCTGTAGCGCACCTGATTGCCCTCGGCAACTGCCGTGCCATGCAGGCCATCCTGCACGGAGTACAGCGATATCGTCTCATCCGATGTCGTCGTGGTGTCGATATCCGTATCGTTCGTTAGCACAGGGATCAGTACGCTACTGTCCTCCTCCACCGTCGCGGTGTCCGCCACGGCCACCGGCGCGTCGTTGACTTCCGTGGCACTGATGAACACCGTCGCGGTGGCTGTGCCACCGTGGCCGTCGGATATCGTATAGGTAAATTGATCCGTGCCGCTGTAGTTGGCTGCCGGAGCGTAACGGATCTGGCCCGCTACGATGCTCGTGGTACCATGCGCGGGCGTACCGGGGTCTGTGATCGTGAGCGTGTCGCCGTCCGCCGTGTCGTAGTCGTTGCCAAGCACATCGATCTTGACGGCTGTGTCCTCTGTTGTGACGATGCCCCCATCGTTCACCGCGACCGGCGGGTCGTTCACCGCCGCCACCGTCACATTGAACGTCTTGGTGACCTTTTCTCCCTGCGCGTCGGCAATCTCGACCGTAACCGTTACCGGACCGCCGCTGAGGTTTGACCCGGGCGTGAGGATCAGATTGATCCCTTCGTCCGACTGGTCGTACCCGATATGCGTAATCAGCGTATTGTCCGAGGCTTCGGCCGAAACATCCAGCCCGCTTAAGGGAGTCTCGCCGTCGTAAGCGTTCAGGATGACGGTATAGGGCGTATCCTCGTCCATGGTGACATCGGAGATTTCCGCCAGCGAGGGCGCGGTATTGAGCGTGTACTCGCCGATATCGGAATTGCCTGCGTTGTCCGTCACATAGATGGTGAACAGGCCGCCCGCCGAGACCGAGAACTTGCCGTCCACGATATCAGTGCCGCCACCCGAGGTAAAGTATGCCGCGTCGTGGCTGCCCTCCGCGTATTTGAGCATTCCGATGCCCGAGAGGCCCGCTTCGCTCGTCTGCACGGTAACGTCTACGGTGCCTGAGCCGACCACCATGGACACCTTGTCGATCGTGGGCGGCAGCTTATCGATATAGATTGTGTCGCTGAGCGCGGATGAAGTATTGCCCGCCTCATCGGCGACAGCAACGTTGATATTAAACTGACCGCTGTCTGTAACCGTAAAGCCCGCGGGCAGGTTGGCCCACGCCCCGCCGTTCAGCTGGTAGATATACCGCTCGGGGGACCCGGTGGCGGCGCTTAGTGCCGGTACCGTCACGGTCACATCGCTGTTGGTCCATGTATCTTTGGAAAGTGCCAGCGAAGCGGGCGCAGCCGGAACGCCGGTATCGATATTGGTGATGTTGACGGTCTGCACGGAGGATGTCTTGCCCGCGTAATCAAGGCTGTAGACTGTAAAGCCTGTGTTTGAAGTTGCATCAAAGATGAGCGGCGACGTGGAACTAACCTTCACGCCGTTCTTGTAGATGCCCTCCAAACCGCTGTCGCTGTCCGACGCGGTGATGGTCACGGTGACGGGATCGTTCGTCCAGTTTTGGTTGTAATCCACGCTACAGACGGGCGCGGACGCATCGTGAATTTTAAAACTGGTGTTTTCAAAAACTACGGTATTCGTACCGGAGGTGCTGTCGCCATACAGATAGATGATAACGGAACGCGTACCCACCGGAATAGAGACGCCTGAGGTCAGCGCCACGCTGCCCGATACGGTTTTATCCGGTTTGGCAAGACTGACCGTGGAAATCACATTGGAGTAGTTCGATTGACAGAAAGCAATCTGCACGGTCGGCACGTCGTTTTCCGCGCCGCCGGTTCCCTCCTGCGTAACGGTAGTCGTGGTGGAAAAGTCGATCTCAAGACCGCCGAGGTCGATCGATGTGGAGATGTCATGACCCAAATCGTCCAGCGCCACGAAGCCGATCGCTTCGCCGTGTTTCGAATCAGTCATAGTGATTCGGTTGGTAATGACCGTAGCTCCCTGTCCGGAGAACGTGCCACCGGTAACGTTTTCCACGTCATAACCACGGAAATAATATGGGCTGGCGCTCAGCGCCACATCCCCCGACCAGAACATCTGGACGACCATGGTAAGGCTTATGAGGAGCGCTATTGTCCGTATACCTACCCGTTTATGACTTCTCCCAATCCCTGCATTCATGAAACCGACCCCCACTACGTTGCTTTTTGTAAAATTCGACACTTTGGGACATATTCTATATAAACGAAAAAAGCGTGAACGAAACACGCTTAAAAGCGCCTGGATGTGCTTGAACCCTGCGTTTGGCAAGCCCAATTTTGGAATCGTGTGTAATTACTGAATACCCCCGCAACAAACCAGCAAGGCGCTGGCAGTACATAAATAAATACATTATATATATCTTCTATATGAAATCACTCTATTCTACAAAAAGGGCGGATCAAATGCAACAAAAAATTCCGGTTTCTTCATAAAACCGGAATTTCAATCTAGCTTATGGTCTGAAATACTCGAATATGATCACATCGAAGGTTCGTTCGCACCAGGCGATATCGTCGGTATCGCGCACCGTCCAGGCCACGAGACGCCCGCCCAACAGTCTGTAGAGCCACAGTTTGAATCTGCCGTGCGCGTCCTGATGCCGGAATGCGGCGAAGTGGGGCCGCGCGACAATGTTGGTCAGCAGCGACGATAGCAGCAGCGCCTGCCACCAGGGCAGCGCATTGTATTGGCTGAAGCCCGACGCAAGCTGCCCGCGTACCACGCCCGGCCGGTGCTTTTTAAACCACGTCACGATGCCCGGATGGAATGACTCGATGCAGTAAGGACCGCTGTAGGCGTCCAGCAGCGCCGCGGCCTTTTCGCACAGCGCGCAATTGCGCTTTGTGGCTTTCAGCTCCACAACGATCGGCACCCGCCCGGCCACAAGTTTCAATACCTCGGTAAACAGCGGTATGCGCTCGTCCGTGCCAGAGAGTCGGTACTCCGTCAGCTCTGCCAGCGAACAATCCGCTACGCGCTTATCGATACCGCACATGCGCTTTAAGCTGTCGTCGTGGAACACCACGACCTGATCGTCCGTGGTAAGGTTGAGATCGAGTTCGATGCCATAGCCCGCGTCTGCGGCCGCCGCAAACGCGGCGAGCGAATTCTCGGGCGCTATGCCCTGCTTATCGTGCAGGCCCCGGTGCGCGTAGCGCGCCTGCCAGAGCACAGCGGGAGACCCTTTGGGCAGTCTCCCGGGTGCGAGCACGAACGCATACAGCACGAGCAGTGCAATGATGGCGATGCCAATGATGAAGAAAACCATAATCCTGCCTCAGTCCGCCGTATCAAACGCTTCAAGCTTATTCTGCGGCGCGTTGGGGCGGGAATCGCCATGGCGCACCTTCAATACGGTGATAAACGCCAGTGCCACGAATAACGTACCATACGGGAAAAGCGTCCAATATCCTACGTACTGCAGCAGATAGCCCGAGAGTATCGGCGTAAAAATCTGTGCCGCCATGGAGGCGGTATAGTAGAAGCCGGTGAACCTCCCCACATCGGCGCCCTTGGCCATCTCCAACACCATCGGAAGCGAGTTGACATTGATCGCCGCCCACGCGATGCCGGCCAGCGCGAACGACACATACATCAACGGGGTGTACGCCTTATACAGAAAAGCGGAGGCGAAAACGGCAGCCAGCACCACGATACCGCCCAGGATGGTCTTTTTCCGGCCAATTTTCGTGGCGATGATGCCGATGGGGATATAAGCGATCATCGCAGCGATACTGCCGACCAGCAGGATGCTCGAAGCCATCCCCTCCCCCATGCCCAGCTCAAGCACCGTATACCTCGAAAATGCAGTCGATACCGCATTATATCCGATGAACCACAGCGCGATGGAAGCGAATATGAAGCCCATACTTTTGCGAACGTCGCCCGGCAGCTTGTATTTGACACGTACGGTTGTCTCCTTTGCTTCCTCCGGATCGATGCCCATCGCCGCACTGTCAAGGCGCATCTTTCTCACGAGCCTCGGTTCGTTGACCGTGAAAACGAGTATGACCATGCCGATCACCATCAGGGCGGCTACCGAAGCGAAGATAGGCCAATAGTTAGCCGTCTCGGGATGCTTGGAGTCGGGGGCCAAAAACATATTGAGCCCGAGGAACAGGATCGTGCCTACGGCGCCCATCAGGTTGATAATCGCGTTGCCTTTCGATCGCAGGGGCTTGGGCGTAATGTCCGGCATCAGCGCAACCGCGGGAGAGCGGTAGGTCGCCATGGCCAGCAGCACGATCGCGAGCAGCACCATAAACAGTATAAACTGGTGCGTACCGGCTGCAAAGGGCAGCGTCATCATCGCGATGACCGCAGCGATCGTTCCAAATATAATGAATGGCATACGGCGTCCCATACGCGTTTGAACGCGGTCCGAGAAGGTGCCGAACAGCGGCAGCAAAAACAATGCAACCACGTTATCCGCCGCCATGATATAACCGGAGGCATCATCGCCGACGCCGAAAATACCCTTGAGTAACAGAGGAATATGGAAATCGTACATCGCCCAGAACGCCTGGATGGTCATAAACGCGAGGCCGGTGAGTATGGTAAACTTGTAATTGAGCTTCATCGACGATCCTCCTGCTATATATATGTTCCTGATGGAATATGTATAATGTACCATCCCCCGTTCCTTTTTTCAATTGAGCGCCGCCCGTTTTACAAAAAAACAACAGGGGGATTATGGATTCACACGGATAAACGGTATACAATAGGAATACAATCTGTTTTCCATACGATTTTAACTCCCGGAGGTCATATATGTGCGATACGATCTGTATACTTCCCAAACTATCTGCTTGCGGCAGCACGCTGCTGGCAAAGAACAGCGACCGGGAACCGAATGAACCGCATATGATCCGCTTTGCGCCCGCGAAAGTCTATGCGTCAGTTGAAACGGTGCAGTGTACGTATATCCGCATCCCGCAGGCGGAGCGCACCAACGCGGTGATGCTGCTCAAGCCCGACTGGATATGGGGCGCGGAGATGGGCGTCAACGAGCACGGCGTCGCAATCGGCAACGAAGCGGTGTTCACCAAGGCCCCGAAAGGCCCCGACGCGCTGACCGGCATGGACATGCTGCGTCTCGCGCTGGAACGCAGCGATACGGCGCTTTCGGCGCTTAATACCATCATCGCGCTGCTGGAAGCCTGGGGCCAGGGCGGCAACTGCGGCTATTCCAAGGACTTCCGTTATGACAACAGCTTTATCATCGCGGACTCCAAGACCGCGTATGTGCTGGAGACTTCGGGCAAGAACTATGCCGCTTATGAGGCGCGCGGCAAGGCCGCCATCTCCAACCGGCTGTTTATCCGAAAAGAGCATACGATGCGCAGCGGGCTTTCAGAGGGTGAGGATTTTGCCGCGAAGTTTTCCGATCCGCTCTTTTCGTTCTTCGCGCAGGGGAAGCACCGCAAAGCACAGTCTCTATGCGGTATTGAGAAAACGCCCGTGAGCACCGCGCAGCTGATGCGCGCGCTGCGCAGCCACCGGCACGAGGGCAGCGAATTCTCGCAGGCCGACGTGGGCAGCGTATGCATGCACGCGGGCGGGCTCATCGGGGACCAGACGACCGGCAGCTTCGTCGCCGTGCTGCGCAAGGGTGCCCCGATGACGGTGTGGGCCACCGGCGCTTCCGCGCCGTGCATCGCGGCATTTAAGCCCGTGTTCTTTGGCGTCCCGGGCGCTCCGGCATTCGATGACGAAGCCAAAGGCCGTGCCTACTGGCTGCAGCGCGAGCGGCTGCACCGCGCCGTGATTGCGGGTAAAGTGGATGTAGCGGCGCTGCGCGCGCAGCGCGACGCACTGGAAGCGCAGTGGATTGCCGAGGAAGAAAAGCTGTTTGCGAACGGCGCGCCGGACGCCGCGGTGCTCAAGGAATTCGCGGCATGTGCGGCGGCGCAGGAACAGGCGATGGTGGACGCGCTCTCCCGCGAGGACTGGGCGGACATGGACGGGCGCGGCGGGTACGCAAAATACTGGCGCAGGCAAAACGCAACGCTCGGGCAGCCGAGGCGATAACCATACGGCCAAATATGGTGTAAATCAGCGGTTTTAACAGCATGTGTTTGATTCGATTATGAGTTGTTTTAAAGGAGGATAAAAAATTGGAGAATGATAAAACGGAGTGGTCCGTATACGAAGCAAATGTACAGTCATACCGAAACTTTTTTATCTCGTCTCAGACATTCTTACTGGCAGTAGGCGCTATTTTACTGGATAAGAGCAGCTTTCTATTGGTTTTAGTCGCGCTGATTGGCGTCATCGAAATCTGGTATATCTGGTTTAGAGTCGTAGCCGCAAGGATCTATATTGTTGATTATTATAAGTTCTCCTTCGATGATTTGTATGACAATTCTGGTCAGCCTCTTAAGGAAGGAAATGAAAAGCTTCATTATTCAACATACTGTTCCAATCAAAAGCTAAGGAAAAAGGTTAATCAACAATTCACGAATCATAAAGGGTGGAACCGAAGTGATAAATTCAGAAACTTTCGATTAACCCGAATAAAAATTGACATTATATTACCCGTACTGTTTACGCTAGTATGGGCCGCTTTCGGAGTTTATACAATCGCGACGATGTTATGAAAAGCTTTTAGCATTCTGAGAATCATTAAGCCAATACTATTTCCGCCGGATTCGCAGCATATCCCCCGGCTGCAATGGCAGCGCGCAGCGGATGTGAAGCTGCTCTTTGGGATGCGGCGCACTCTCGCGCAATTCGCCCTCAGGCGTACGGATCTCCGTTATGGTGAATTCGCCGATATCCCCCGGCGTCAGAGTCTCCAGCGTGTCGCCCACACAGAACTTGCCGCGCTGCTCGATGAGCAGCCATCCGTCCGGCAGAGGTTCTTTTACGACGCCCACGAAATCGTATGTACGCTGGATCGTGCTCTTCTGCGTATCCTGCCCCGCTTTGCCCGGATTGCCGAAGTAAAAGCCCGTCGTCAACGCGCGGCTTCCCGCCTTCTCCGCCTCCGCAAGCAGTGCGGGATCAAACGGCCTGCCCGCCGCGATATCATCAAGCGCGCGCCGGTACGCGCCGACCACGCACCCGACATAATAGGCGGACTTCATGCGGCCTTCGATTTTAAGCGAGGTCACGCCCGCCCCGATCATCTCTTTTAAGTATGGCAGCATGCACAGATCCCTGGAGTTCAGGATGTAGGTGCCGCGCTCGTCCTCCCCAACCGGAAAATAGTCGTCGGGGTAGCCCTTCTCGTGCAGCGAAAACTCCCACCGGCAGGGCTGCGCGCACGCACCGCTGTTGCTGCTTCGCCCCGTGATGAAGCTGCTCAAAAGGCAGCGCCCCGAATACGAGATACACATCGCGCCGTGCACAAACGCTTCGAGTTCCAGCGTTTCCGGCATTTTTGCGCGCACCTGTGCAATGTCTTCGAGCGAAAGCTCGCGCGACAATACCACGCGGCTTGCCCCCAGCGTATGCCAGAAAGCGGCGCTCGCCGCGTTGCTGGTGTTGGCCTGCGTGCTGACGTGAATGGGCATTCCCGGCGCGATGCGGCGCACCAGTGCAAAAACGCCCGGATCGGATATGATCAGCGCGTCCGCTTGGGCGTCGCAAAGGCCCGAGACGTAAGCCTCGAGCCCTTCAAAATCCTTTTCGTAAAAAACCGCGTTGAGCGCGATATACACCTTCTTGCCCTGATTGTGCAGATATACCGCCGCGTCCGCGATCTCGTCCAGCGTAAAGTTATCCGCAAACGCGCGCAGACCGTAAGCCTTGCCCGCCGCGTATACCGCGTCCGCGCCAAAGCGCGCCGCGGCTTCGAGGCATTCCCGGTTACCCGCGGGTGCCAGCAGCTCAATCTTCTTTGGTGTCATACGTATCCGTGCCCGCCAGTTCGTTGTATGCCGCTTTATTCGCGTTGTGCTCTTTGAGCGTTTTCGCAAAAGCGAGTTCACCGGAATCCGGCGACTTGTTGCAGAAATACAGGTACTCTTCGCCCTTCACCATGAACGTTTCATCGGGATAGAGCGCAGCCACAATGGCCTGCTGGCCGGGATTGGATACCGGGCCAATCGGCAGACCGCTGTTTTTGTAGGTGTTATAAGGCGAATCGATTTCCCGTTCCTCTTTCGTATGGGTGAGCTTTTTCTCGCCGAAGATATAGCTTAAAGTTGCGTCCGATCCGAGCGTCATATCCTTATCGATCCGGTTGTGGAACACCGCGGAGACTTTCTTGAAATCCGCCGGTATCGCTTCCCACTCGATGATGGAAGCGAGCGTTACCACCTGATCGACCGTCATCCCCAGTTCTTCTGCACGGTCTTCGTATTCAAACAGGAATATCTGATTGAAACGGCCCAGCAGCTTATCGATGACCTCTTTCGGCGTCGCGTCGGTGAAGAACTCATACGTATCGGGGAACAGATATCCCTCGAGCAGATACTTGCGCCCATCCTGCTTCGCGGTATCGGGCAGCGCCGCAATGAAATCGAAGCTGTCAAAAGCCGTGGTGTCGTTGCACAGCTTCAGGAATTCCCTGCGTTCGGCGTCGTTGAATACGCCCTTCTCCATCAGTGTCGCCGCCATATTCTCCGCCGTCATGCCTTCCGTCAGCGTGATCTTGACGACATCCTCGGTACCGTCGCCCGCCACGAGCGTCTCCATGATTTGCTCGATCTCCATGCCCGGAGAGAGCTGATAGGTACCCGCCTGCAGCTTGGAAGACATATCGTTAAAATCCACATACAATTGAAATACCAGCTTGTTGCGGATAATGCCGTTCTCGTAGAGAAGCGTCGCGATCTTAGACAACGACGACCCAGTTTTGATCTCGATCGTTTTGACAACGCTCATATCGCTGGCGACCGGAGCAAAATAGTTGCTCTGCACATAGTGGTACGCAAAGGTACCCAGCAGCCAGACCAACACCACGCTGATGAGCAGAATCAAAAGCGGCCTCAACATGCGCCAGACCATTACGCTCGTGGGAAACTCGCGTATCGCGCTACGTTCCTCGCAACGCTCCGGCGGTTCTTTTCCAGCTGTTTCCAGTGAAAAAGCGTGCGTTTCTTCACCCGGCTGCCTGACTTCCAGCCGGTCGGCGCGCCGTTCTCTTTCGTCTCCCATGAATTCGTTGTGATCCCGACGGTCTGCCATGCGTTATCCTACTCGTTTAAAAAATCCAGCCCTAAATCGCACGCGTCTCCGATGATCCGGTAGACGTCGCTGATGAGCGTCTGGAATTTGTACTCCGCGGCAAAGAACGCACTGACGTCCTTGTTGAAGGCGAGGATCTCGCCCATCTTTTTGAGCTTTTCCATCGTCTCGGCTTCCGGCTCCTTGCCGGTTAAATAGCTCGCCTGCGCTTCGAGCTGCAGCTTTTTATAATCCGCCAGCATCGACTTTGTATGCTCGTCCGCCGTGACAAGCTCTTTAAGCGTTGCGTACGCGATATAGTCCTCGTTCTTTTTGATCTCTGCCGCGAGTTCGTGGGCCTTGTCGTATACCAGCATGCGAGCGCTCCTTTTAAATATCGATAATGACGGGGAGTATCATCGGGTTGCGCTTGGTGTTGTCGTACAAAAAACCGCGCAGCGCCTTTTTGATGCGCCCCTTGATGGTCGTCCACTCGGTGATCTTGTTCTTTCCGCAATCCTCTACGATATCCACGATCATGCGGCGCGCCGCTTCGAGCAGGTCGGTCGACTCGCGCATGTACACGAACCCGCGCGATATGATCTCCGGCCCGGAAACGAGCTCGCCCGTTTCGGCGGAAAGCGTCACCACGACGATGAACAGGCCGTCCTGCGACAGCAGCTTCCGGTCGCGCAGTACCACGTTGCCTACATCGCCGATGCCGAGGCCGTCGATAATTACGCTGCCCGAAGGTACCGTTTCGGTGCTCTGCGAAAACCGCTGTCCTAGCTCGATCACCTTGCCGAGCTCCGGAATAAAGATGTGGTTACGCTTGATGCCCATCTTTTCTGCGAGCGCGGCGTGCCGGTACAGATGCCGGTACTCGCCATGCACGGGGATAAAGTATTTGGGCCGCGTGAGCGACAGCATCAGCTTAAGCTCTTCCTCGCAGGCGTGGCCCGATACGTGTACGTCCGCCACGCCTTCGTTGATCACGTCCGCGCCCTTGCGGTACAGCATGTTGATAACGTCCGAAACGTAACGCTCGTTGCCCGGAATCGGCGTGGATGAAATGATTACAAGGTCGCCCGGAATCATCGAAAGTTTCTTATGCTCGCCCGCGGCCATGCGCACGAGGCCGGACATCGTCTCGCCCTGGCTGCCGGTCGTTAAAATCACGATCTTGTTCTTTTTAAGCTTCTCCAGCTCTTCGGGTTCCACGAGCAGGTCTTCGTCGAGGTCGAGATATCCCAGTTGTTTGGCGACCTTGGCGATCTTGAGCATGCTGCGACCCGACAGGCAAATTTTGCGGCCGTAACGCCGCGACGCGTTGACCACCTGCTGAAGCCGGTGAATGTTCGATGCGAATGTCGCGACGATGATGCGCCCCGTCGCCGCTTTGAAGTAGTTTTCGAACATCTCTCCCACGCGGCTTTCGGACATCGTATAGCCCGGGTTCCCCGCGTTGGTGCTGTCTGAGAGTAGCGCAAGTACGCCCTTGTCTCCGAGGTCCGCAAATTTGGCGAGGTCCATCACCTTACCGTCCACGGGCGTGTGGTCCACCTTGAAGTCGCCGGTATGGATAATCATCCCTGCGGGCGTATGCACCGCAAAGCCCAGCGCCGCATCGATGCTGTGCGTCACCTTGATTGCCTCAACCCGGAACGACCCCGCGGTCACGGTATCGCCCGCCTTGATCACGTGCATGTCGATTCCGTTGGTCTTGTGCTCCGCGAGCTTGGTTTCGATCAGTGCCAGCGTCAGGTCGGTTCCGTATACGGGCGCACCCATTTCACCCAGCAGGTAGGGCGTCGCACCGATATGGTCTTCATGGCCGTGCGTGATGAACACCGCCTTGATCTTCTCTTTGTTCTTTTTCAAATAGGTGATATCCGGTATCACATAATCCACGCCGAGCATGTCCTCGCGCGGGAAGCATAATCCGCAGTCGATCACGATGATCTCGTCGCCGTACTCGATCAGATACATGTTCTTACCGATCTCTCCGACGCCCCCGAGGGGTATGATGCGTATGGTTTTTTGTTTTGACAAGTATGTCTTCCTCTCTTTCGTTTGTCTATTATATCATAAAACATTTAAAATCTCAAAGCAAGACGCGGAGCGAGCAGTAATTATAGAAGATTGACTAAAAGCGCCGGAAACTGCAGAGCTGCGATGTGCACGAGGTCGTTTATGGATTAGGCTTTCTGCTGTTCCGCGGCGGAGCTATTTACTCGTTAGAACATTGAAGTAAGTTCTGAACCCACTATAGTTTCAGCCTTCACGAGGCCATTTATGAACTAGGCCGTCTCCCGTTCCCGCCGCGGGACCGATTACTAGTACAGAAGATTGAGTAAAAGCGCTGAAAACCACTCGGTTTCGGTATTCGCGAGGCCGCGGCGCACTTGGCGGTATAGATGAGTGGATACCGTTGCGATACGCTCGCAGTTACGGCTTGCACGAGGCCGACTTTGAACTGACGCTGGCTGCTGACTGCCGCGGTTTTAGGACTGACGCGCGCGCTGGCTTCCGCGGCGGCGCACTTAGCCTATTTCCTCTGGATCGCCGCGTCGCGACTGGCGCTCCTTGCAATGACTGTCGTTGTTGTCCCTCCTGCGCAACTTGCATGCGCTGCGCGCCGCATGGTAGAATAGGCCCAAAACCAGCTTTAAGGAAGGTTATTTATGCGGATACTGATTTGCAACGCAGGCAGCACCTCGCTCAAGTTTAAGCTCTATGATATGCCCGCCGAGACGGTTTTGGCCGAGGCGAAGATGGACCGGGTGGGTTCGCGAAACGCTTCGATATTCAGCTATAAAAGCACGCTTGCTTCGTTTAAACGGGAAGGCGTCGATATTCCCGACTACCGCGAAGGGATTCGGCTTTTCATCGAGACGCTGACGGACGCGGAAACCGGCGTACTTAACAATATCGAAGAAGTGGAGGCCGTTGGCTTTAAGCCCGTAATCGGCAAGGGTTATTCGGGCGTGCACGACGTGGACGACGCCTGTATTCAGGGCCTCGAGGACTATATGCACGTCGCGCCGGTGCATAACACCGCGTATCTGCAGGCTATCCGCGCATTCAAGGGCCTGCTGCCCGATATGCCGATGGTCGGTGTATTCGAACCGAACTTTCACCGCACGATCCCGGAGGAAGCCCGCGTATACGGCATCCCGTACGAATGGACCGAGCAGTATGGCCTCAGGAAATACGGCTATCACGGCGCTTCGCACCGGTACGTCTCTGAAGCCGCACCCCAGCTCGGCAAGTCCCAGCGCGTGATATCGTGCCACCTCGGCGGCAGCGGGTCCATCTGCGCGATATTGGACGGGAAATCGATCAACAACAGCTTCGGGTTCTCGCTGCAGAGCGGCATACTGCACGCCAACCGGGTGGGCGACCTCGACCCGTACATCGCCGTGTTTCTGCTGAAGTCCGGCATGACGCTGGACGAACTGACAAAAGGTCTCATAGAGAACGGCGGCATCAAGGGCATATCGGGCGTCAGCAACGACCTGCGCGATATCGAGGAAGCCGCAAACGCGGGCAACGCGCGCGCTCAGCTCGCAATCGACACGTTCTGCTTCGGCATCCGCAGCTACATCGGCAGCTACTACGCACAACTGGGCGGCCTCGACATGCTTGTGTTTACAGGCGGCATCGGCGAGTTCTCCGCCACTGTCCGCAAGGCGGTCTGCGCGCCTCTCTCGCACATGGGCATCGTCCTCAACGAAGCGGCCAACGCAGCGTGCCACGGCACGCAGGGTCTGATCTCGGAACCCGGCTCGCCCGTAAAGATTGCCGTCATCCCCGCAAACGAGGAGCTGATTCTCGCCAAAGAGGTCTTTGAGCATATCACGAAATAACTGAACGATATACGGGGTGGCCGGCTCCACGGGGCATGGCTGCCCTTTTTCTTTACTTTTTCCAGCCGTTGAAACAAGTTGTTTCGATTAGTTTCGTATTGTTTCGAAAAGATATTAAAAGATTCCGTATTTTACCGATATATAGGATATCAAGGATTTCATTGCGGAGGTTTATTGTGGATTCGAATACATCGTATCAACAGCTTTGGGAGCAATTGAAGCGTCAGGACTCGGGTAGCTTCGCAGGCGAAGCGGAGCCTGGGGCGGCACAGGGCCATAGGCAGACGCTTTGGGCAGTGCTGTCCGAACTGAAAGGGAACATCACCTCAACCGACCAGTACAGCGACAAAATTGTCACCACCTATGCCGAAAGAACCGACGCCATCCGCCGCATCACCGAAGCCAACACCGAAATCACCAAGGGACTCGAAAAGCAGGTGCAAAGCGCCGATCGCTGCGTCGACCTCTCCGTGGAGTTTCAGCTCAACTTCGAAACGCTGATGCGCTCCTCCAATGAACTCGCGGAAAAAGCGGATAAAACGAGTCAAATCAGCGAGTCGAGCGAACAACAGATCCAGGGCCTGCTCTCCATCAGCCGCCAGTCCCAGCAGCAGCTGCAAAGCATATTCGAGCGTATCGATACGCTGTCCGAAAACGCGCACAGCATCAACAGCATCATCGCGGTCATCCTGCGCATCGCGCGGCAGACCAACCTGCTCTCGCTCAACGCCACCATTGAGGCCGCGCGGGCGGGCGTAGCGGGCAAAGGCTTCGCGGTGGTCGCGGAGGAGATCAAACGGCTCGCCGAGGATACGCAGAAGGAAGGCCAGCAGATCTCCGAAATCATCCATCATATCTCCAGCGACGTCGGCGCGGTGCAGCAGCTCTCTATCGAAGCGAAGAAGGAATTCACGCAGCAGGAAGAACGCATCGAACAGTCCAACGCGGCGCTGTCCGACATCCGCGGGGCGATGGCCGGGCTCGTATCGCAGCAGGCTCACGTCTGCGAGGTGATCGAGCGGCTCATGCGGCGCAAGGATGAACTCGTCTCCTCCATCTCCGATATTTCCCGCGTCACGGAGCAGAGCGCCGCGACCAGCCAGCTGGTCTCGTCGATATCGATGGAGCAGGCCAGCAAGGACGAGATCGTACTCGACATGCTCCGCACCCAGCAGGCGCTGGTCGGCGGGACATCCGCGATGCTGGACGGCATCGACGCGCAGGCAAACGCCGTCCGCCGCCCGAAGATCGGCATCACGCTGCTCGAACGGCAGGAGTTTTATATTGAGGTGGAAGAGGCCGCTCGCATCGCCGGAGAAAAGCTCAACATCGATATCGTGTGCAACTCCCCCGAGCGCTTCAACGTCGAGCAGCAGCTCGCGGCATTCAGTGGTTTTGTATCGCAGGGCGTGGACGCCATCATCGTGGTGCCGAGCGACCCGGCGCGGTTTCAGCAGCCCATCAACGACGCGGTCAGCCGCGGCATCCGCGTGGTCTGTCTGGATATCGACGCGCCCCAGTCGCGCCGCCATATCTTCATCACCTCCGACAGCTACGTGGGCGGCAGGCTCGCGGGCGAAGCGGCGATCCGTCACCTTAAAGGGCGCGGCAAAATCGTGGTCCTGCTGTGCGCGGCGGGCATCCCCTCCGTACAGCAGCGCTACAAGGGCTTTATGGACGCCATATCAGCCTTCCCGGACATGAAGGTCATCCGCAAGGCCGAGCAGGACGATACGGATATCGAGAAGAGCCGCCGCAATATCGCACAGCTGCTCGACAGCCATTCGGACCTCGACCTGTTCTATGTCGTCACGGCGGACGCCGCCGAGATTGCGATGGACATGTGGAAGCAGAGAAAACTTAACGCCAAGATCATCGTACTCAGCAAAAACAGCAAGATCATGCAGGGAATCCGCGAAGGCGTGGTGTCGAGCCAGATTGCTCAGCGCAACGCGCTCTGGGGCGAGATGGCGGTACTCTATATCCACCGCATGCTGAGGGGCGAGGATGTGCCGCCGTATGAGAACACCGGCATGTACGAGATCAACGCGTCCAACCTGCCGGTATTCGAGAAGTACGGCAGCTGACCGAATGCCTTGAAAAGCCGCTTACTGCGGCTTTTTATATTTCTTCGATGACTGTCAGTCCCGGGCAATGGCGCAGCATCTCGATGATCTCCGCATGAGTCTTCTTTTCCTTGAACTGCAGCATGAATACCGCGCCTACGCCCGGGCCTGCCTCGGGCGTGAGCGTCTCAAAGTCTGAGACGCGAATTTTAAGCTGGTCCGCCAGCACGAGGAAGTCGCCGATATTGGAGATGGTTTCGAACACGATGTAGAGCCGGATGCGTTTGAGCTTGGATACCCAGCGCGCCTGCACCCATTCGAGCAGGGTCATCGCGATAAAGATCGCGACGCAGACGATCACCGCGCCGCTGTAAAAGCCGATGCCGATCGCGATGCCCATGCAGGCAGCCGCCCACAGCCCCGCCGCGGTGGTGAGGCCGCGTATCTGCTTGACGCCGGTGACGAGGATCGTACCCGCGCCCAAAAAGCCGATGCCGCTGATCACCTGTGCGCCGAGGCGCGCGGGGTCCGTGCTGCCGAAGCGGTTCAGCATGAACTGCGCGGTCATCATCACGATCGTCGAACTGACGCATACGAGTATGTAGGTGCGCAGCCCCGCCGCGCGGCGCTTGCGCGTGCGCTCGAGCCCCAGCAGCCCCCCCAGCACCATGGCAAGGCCCACGCGCACCAAAATTGTTACTGTATCCAACTCCTGAAAATACAGATCATTCAGCAAACAAACGGCATCTCCTGTCGATTCTTAATAATCCATATTAACGATTATGAACCAATATGATTTATTTATAGCCTGCCTGCCGTTTTCCGCTTATAACCGACTTACACTTGCCTCTTAATAGGGCACGTAACGCCTTCCCGCCAATTGTCTGACCTGTGCCCGTTTGGCGTTAATTCGTTTTACTATACGGATCCATAGAAAAATGACTATAAAAACCACCGGGATACCAGTAACGAGTCCAATGATCATGGTTTTCTGTGTATCGGCAGCGCTCGACTGTTCTGCGGCTGCTGCAATTCCGGATGCTGGTGCTGTCGCCTGCACATGAACCGTATTTTGCTGGCTCTCGACCATGTGGGTGATGGCCTCTTCCCCGATAGTAAAAGGCTGCTCATAATCAAACGTCTGGTCGTCCGCATTGATCTGCATTAGTAGCGTATAGGTCCCTTTCCCCCATGCGGCATCCCATGGCGCAAAAATGTGTGCTGCCGTTACAGGCGCCATCTTTGGTAAAACCGCGCTTCCTTCAATCAGCACGGCGTCCTTTACGTCCTTGATTTGATATGTGGCGGATACGTCCTCTTGAATCAACGCCGCCTCATTTACAATCGGGATGCATATACCCTTATCATAAAGACTCGGTGTGCCCGCCGTTACGGAAGGTTCAGCCGTACCGGGAAGGTCAATCTGTATCGCAGTATCGACCGCCAGATATTCATCAATCAATATCGTGCTGCTGTCCACCTCCGCGTTCTGAACCTCCTGTGTTCCGGCAAATACCGCAAATCGTATACCCCCCAGCAGCGTCCCTGCATCGATATCGGGTACGTGTACGGCTATGTTGATGGTTTTGCTTTCATTTGGAACCATGTTGAGCGCAGCCGCCGTATCGATATACGGGGCCAGCCCATACCGGTCATCCGCCAGAGCGAAAACTTCCGAATCCACGTTGACCGGGCTTTGGTAGGAGATGCCATCCAGCCCGCTGTAAGCATTCAAAGGAATGACGGAGATTTCAAGCGCCTCATCGGTCAGATTATCGATTTTCGCCTGCAGCACGATGGTTTCACCGGGAATACCCGGTACATGATAATACCCCATCTGGCCGATATTGTTTTCCGGGAGAAGGATTTCGACTGCAAAGGGATACCCCGTTTCCTCCGCATAACTGGTAACTGGATAGATGATCACCATCAACACAAGAGCCGTTAATAGCAATACGAGTGCTCGTTTCATAAAGACATGCCTCCATCAAACGTCAAGCCGATGATAAGAAAAAGCATGCCGAAATGGGGCATGCTTTTCAAATCATCATTACCGTTACGGACCCGTAACCAAAGCAACCGTTGCATCGGTCTTGTATACTCCCGCATATGCGTCGGCGCGGATGGTAAGCGATGCCGTAAGATCGCTAATATGGTAACTGCCCATCCCCTCATTGGCCTCAGCCGTAATCAGTTTTACGGTGGAGCCATCCAGCCCTGTGTCAACGGGCACAACGCTGATGTCTCCGGCGGGAGAAGAAGTCCCATCCGCCAACGTGACAACAGGCGCTGTAGCTACCGTCATGGAGCCAGTCGGAATGGTATGCGTTCCAGAATCAAGTTCTGTAAGGGTCAGTGACAAATTCCAGCCTTCACCGGTGCCCCGTGAGTCGATGATGTCTGCAATGTTCCAAGTCGCCGTGGTTGTTTTCTGCTGGCCATCCAAAGTAACATCGCCGAAATCCGCGAATGTGATCGCGCCTACCGACAACGAGCCTCCGTTAATCGTTACCCCCGTATCGTCTACAGCGAATGCCGTAGCCGTTATCATCGCTGTGAGCAAGATAACAACCGACACGACAAACAAGAGCTTCTTTAGCGTTCTACTGATCATTTTGCGTCTCCTTTTATTAATTTTCGGCAGCTGGCTGGCATCGCGATAGCTTTAGCCCCTTTAGCTTTGCGTCGCCACTTTTCAGTGGGTTTGCCTTTATCGTTCTTACTCCCTTTTCAGGTGAAATAAGAGACGTAAAACCTCCTATGATGTTGTATCGGTATTTTTTTGTTAACCTTAAATTCTTTAATCTTTTCTGTTTTGAAGTGTGGATCTTTGAATCGATTTTCATAACTCGGGTATGTATCAAACGCGAATCGCATCGGCAGAGCAAGCGACGCTCAGCCTGTCCGACGCTAATGCCGGGCCGCATATCGTCTTTGCGCGAGATGTTTTGGCTTCGAACGTTTTGCTTTGCCGCGATTCTTCAACGCCATGTGCAGGATGATGCATGCGAATACCGCGGGAACGCCGACGGCGACCGCGGGCGCTGCGGCTTTGGGTATGGCTTGAATGCTCTCGCCGGAAATCGCAGGGATGTGATCCGGCGTTGCTTCCGGCTGCGGCTGTGTCGGGCTGGCTTCGCGGGATGGCGTCGGTTCGGTTTCCCGCGCGCTTGGCGTCGGCTCCAGAGCGCTTTGCGTTGGCACCGGGGTTATCGCTCCGCTCCCAACCACAAAAGGCACCGTAATATCGCTGGCTTGCCCGTCCACGCTCATATGGCTGTGCACCGTATAGACCCCGTCCGCCAAAGGCCCGTCTTTAAGCGGCTGTGACACGCGGTATTCGGTCATTGGTGCCATCTGCGGCAGCACAGCTTCGCCTTCCAGCAGGACGCTTCCCGCTTCACTTTGGATCTCGTATATGCACGATACGGTATTCGCGATGGCCGCCGCGTTATTCGCGATCGGGATGCGGAGAGCAGCGCCGTCGGTCGTTGGAACCCCGACCGTGACGGAAGGCTGTGCCTCCACCGGCAGATTGACGCGTATCACGGCATCCGCTGTCTGGTGTTCGTTCGTCTCAGCGTCCGGCTTCTGCCCGTCCTTGTAAGCGGTAAATCGTATGCTCCCCAGCAACATACCGGCTTTCATCAACGGTACTTCCACATAGAAATTGACGATCGTGGATTGCTTCGCAATCAGCATGACCGTATCCGCGACATCCAGGCATTCGGCCAACCCAAATTGCTCATCAACCAGCGCAACCGTTTGAGCGTCCACTTCGCCGGGGCTCTGATAGAACATGCCGTTCGGCCCGCTGTAGGCGTTGAGCGCTGCCGTATAAATTTCGAGCGTTTCATCCTTGAGATTGGTCAGCCTGACTTTGAGCGGGATGACCGCGCCCGGCCTCCCGAGCACATGGTACCCTTCGTCTCCGACCGCGTTTGAAGGCGGGATAATTTCCATAGCAAACAAGTCGCCTTTATCCGTTTCGGCGCGCCCTTGCCAGGGACATGAAAGAATCGCCGCCAGAAATACCAGCAGTAACGCCAGCGTCCTTCTCAACCGCACTTTCCCCCGTTTGAAACCATTCGTTGAACCGCTCTATTCTACACGATTTTTGCGCAAAAAGGAAGCGCGCCGAAAAACGGCGCTTGTCCTTCAAAAGATCTATCGGTTTTCCGGGTCCTGTTGATAAGGCTGTTCCGCCGATTTTATTCGGGTTTTTCCTCCCGGGCGTCTTTAGGCTGCTTCAGTATGCGTTTGACCATATCGGTATACTTTTCGCACAGCTCGGATGCGAACTCCTCGGTGTCTCCCTCGGTACGGATGATGATCTTGGGGTGCGTGGTATGCGGGCAGATATAGCCAAAGCCATGTCCCTCCTCGAAGCGCAGGCCTTCGCTCGCCTGAGCGCCTTCGCGGTACATGCCGCCAATCACGCGGCCAATATCTTCCCAATCGCAGCCGACTTCGCGAACGCGCACATGGCCCGGGCTGATCATCGATGCGATCTCTTCGATGGTCGCGCCGGTTCGCGCAATATGCTCCGCAAGGCGGGATACGGCATAGATGCCGTCAAAAAGAATGCGCCGCCGCTCCGCCGGAAGCGCGAGCAATGCTTCCTGCTCCGACCCGTACGATACCTCCAGCCCCAGCCGCCGCGCAATGGATACCACACTGCCCGGAGCGCCGGTCGGCAGCTTCACCGTCTTGCGCTCCAGCCCGGCGAGCACGAGATAATACGCGACCGCCCGGAAGTCCTCGGTATCGATCACACGCCCATCCGCGAGGCAAAGCGTCGCGAGCGCGGCGTTCTTGGTCAGGCGCACCGCGAAATGCGCGGCTTCGCGCGCCACCTGTCCTGCCGCGTCGCCCGTTTGTACGTCAGCAATCTGGCGCTGCACGGAGACCCCGCACGCCTCGAGCGCGTGCGCCGCCAGCGCGTCGATATCGCGCCCGCCGCGTACGACGACGCGGATGTCCGCGCTGCGTATCGCGCCGCAGTCGACCTGCGCGCAGCCCGTATGCACGTACAGGCTTTCCGCGGTGTCCATCGGCGTTTCCCGGCCGCACCGCATGTCGGAGAGCACCTCGCCCTGGTGAAAGTACTTGCCCTCCATCTGCCGCCGCATTCCCTTGGAGAGCATGAACAGCCCGGGCTCAAACAGATCGACAAACAGCTTCTGCCCCTTGAACGATTTGACGGAGATACACAGCTCTGCGCCGACCAGCGATGCGGCATAGGCGAACACCGGGCGCTGCACGCCGCGGAACGAGAACACATCGCCGCCGCTCATCGTGAATATGCCCGCGGCCTGCTTGAGTACGGCGTTGCCGAAATCCGTGCCGTCGCTGCACAGCGCGACGCTCCGCCCCGACATCACCTCTGCCGCCGCGCCGAATATGCGGCCCAGCCGCAGCGGGGTCAGGTCTTCCCCCACGTCGCCAGTAAAGCCGTTTTTGCCGATGAAGCCCATGCGCTCGCCGTGGCCCCAGACGATGTTCTCCCCTGCCGCAGCCCCGGTATCCAGCCACTTTTCTGGCCAGAGGCGGACACGCGGCGAAACGCGGTTATCCCCCGAGAGGTTGCAGCGCTCGCCCACCACGGCGCCTTCGTACACGCTGCAGCGTTCGCCGAGCGACGCGTTTGTGCCGATCACGCAGCCCGACAGCTTGGTATGGCGGCCCGCATGCGCGCCGGAGAGCAGGATGCTGCGTTTGATGTTGGCATACGCGCCAACACGCGCGCCCGCGCCGATGCACGAGTACTGGCCGATGCGGGCTCCGTCGCCGATATGCGCGCCTGCGCCGATGAAGCTGGGTGACTGCACAAGTGCGGAATTGCTGATGTTCGCGCCTTCGCCGACGTAGATGCCGCCCACGTTCCGTCCGGGAATCTTCACGCTGACCGAACCTTTGAGCAGGTCTTCGTGGGCTTTGATGTAGGCTTCGATATTGCCCACATCGCACCAGTACCCATCCGCAATGTAGCCGTAGATCGGCAGCCCCTTCTGCATCATCAGCGGGAACAGGTCTTTGGCGAAGTCGAAGCGCGCGCCCGCAGGGATAAGGTCCAGCACCTCGGGCTCGATGATATAGATGCCGGTGTTGATCGTGTCGGAGAACACGTCCTCCCAGCCCGGCTTTTCTACAAAGCGCTCCACGCCGCCCCCCAAAACCGGCCCGCTGCCGAAGTCGCTTTTCGGGGACCCGGTGATTACCACGCCGTACTCGAGCGGGTTGCCCATCTTCTTCAGCACGATGGTGACCGACGCGCCGCTCTGCCGGTGAAAATCCGCCGCGGCTGCGATATTGATGTCGGTCAGGGCGTCGCCGCTGAACACGAGAAAAGCGCCGTCGATAAACGCAGCGGCGTTCTTGACGCTGCCCGCGGTTCCGAGAGGCGTGTCCTCGATAAAGTACTCGATATGCGCTTCTTTGGGCTTGTAATCCTCGAAATAGCCGGTGATTACCGATGGCTTGTACCCCAGCGTAAACGCCATATCGGTAATGCCGTAACGCAAAAGATGCTCGACGGCGTATTCGAGCATCGGTTTGTCCAAGAGCGGTACCATAGGTTTGGGTACGGCGCACGTCAGCGGACGAAGGCGCGTGCCCTCTCCGCCCGCCATCACAATTGCTTTCATACAAAAATGCCTCCGTGGTGGTATGGCATTAGTATGCGCATGCGATTTGGCCTGTATTCTTTTCAATTATCGTTGCACGCGGAGCGAAGCAATTCAGACTGCTGTTTATTATCCCGCTTTGTTCCCTGGATTGCCGTGCATGTGCCCAGGATGCGTCGCGCTGGCGCTCCTCGCAATGACGGAATGTCGCACTGTTTTGCACAATTGAGCGCGCGTGAGCGCAATTATGCTTTTATGATGAGCTGTCATGGAATTTTTAAGCGCGGAAACAGCGCAAAGCGTGTTTGCGCAGGTAAAAGCAGCGGTATCCGCGGCGGATGTATGGCGGCAGATAGGGTCCGAGGAAAGGAAAGGTCAATGGTAAAAATCAAGCTATTACCATGGCTTCATCAGGTAGTGCTGGATGGCGACCTGACAACGGTGGCAGAATGGCTGGATACGTACGGATGGACGGAGGCGACCATCAATATATATTGCCGGGAGGATACGAGCGAGATACGGGCGAATGCGGTGGCGCGGGATGACAACGCATCATTGTAGGAGCAATCATTGATCGCCCGCGCACGGAATGTTATCGGCTTGCGGGCGGCATAGCCGCCCTACGGTAACGCGGGTATCGCTGTTTCACATATCCCCTCAACCGACGGCGCGCCATGTAGGGGCGATCATCAATCGCCCGCGCACGGGAATGTTATCCGCTTGCGGGCGGTCAAGGATGCCTGCCCCTACGGTGACGTGGGTATTGCTGTTTCACACACACCCACGTCCGACGTATGACCGCAGGCAAAGCCTTCCCTCGGGGGAAGGTGGCGCGCAGCGCCAGATGAGGGTCTGCAAAAGCCGTAACTATGTTACCCCTCATCAGTCCCCTTCGGGGACAACTTCTCCTAGGGGAAGCCTTAACGCTCACCGGGTATCGCAAGGTATCGCCTGGTATCGGTGATTCACGTATACCCCTTTTCCGCTGATTCGTTTTGTTTTTGAGGTTCATCCTTTGCGACAAACGCGAGAACGCCCGCGGCTATGATGATAAATACCGGAATGGTTTGAGTTAATGCAAACAGCACCAAGCCAAATATGAACATCAGCAAGCCGGACGCGCATAGCATAATTCCCGCAAGCATACGCTTTTTGTTCACGAGCAGGCTTCCGGCAAGGGCAACGGCGGACAACAATATCATGCCTCCAGAATAGATGAGCATACTATAAGCATATACGTCTGTTAAATCCATTGCACCAAAATTGATCAGGAACTGAACAGCCATCCACAGGTTTTGAAGCAGAATAAGCCCGCTTCCGATAAGTCCGAGTATAAGCGAGAGTTTTTTGAGCATGAACAATACCGTCCTTTGTGATGATAGGCATATTATACTAATTACCGTGTGATCTTACAACGTGGTCTTTGGGTTGGCCGGTTTAGATAGGTATCTTAAGATATCCCAAAGTATCGCATAGTATCGATGATTCACACACACCACTTTTCGGCACAAAAAAAGAGGGCACCTTGCGCCGCCCCCGCTTTCGATCGATCACACATGAAACGTGACACGTTCCGCATTGCGCTTAATATCTCTCAACTGCAAATGCAGCGGGATGCCTAACTGGTTTCCAAGTGCGACGCAGTTCTCATAGATGTCTTTACCGGCAAGCGCATCCGTCACTTTCTGTTGATCTGCATGACAGCAGCCAGCGAACAACGCAAAATCCATATCCGTTTCTATAAGCCCGTAGGCATCCAACCCCGGCCCCTTCACAAAAGAGGTTACCACTTCTCCCCCGGACATGCAGACAATCTCCAGCACGTCGTCATCAAAGTAGCCCACCGTGATGACCGGATTGCTCATTTCACTAAAATATCGGCATGCGTAATCTTTTACGGTCTCGAAGCTGAACTGCTCCGAAAATATGCTGACCCAGCCATTGTTTTCAGTCAGATAAAAATCCATGGTTTTTTCAACCGCCGCGCTCTTCAACGCTTTGACGAAACTGGCGATTTCGTTTTTATCCGCGAACATTTCTATGAGACCCACATCCGCTAGCCTATTTGCCCGATCGAGCTGGCATACCGCAAGACAATTGGTCACGGCGTGTTTATCCATATTGAAAACGTGGATCGATGCAAATTTTCTTCCCACTTAAACATACCCCCCTATCGTAAATGTAGGAGCGGATACGATCCGCCTGTTTGCGCCGGTTGCCAGCGCACAAATGAATATTGTTATTATTTACTTACGCTTTTTAAATGCGCTTTTCGTAAATATTTTTCCCATGTAACTAAATTTTCTAATGAAAAACATTCATTCATCGCATATAAAACTCTTCTTGCCTGCAAATTTATAGCGATAGTTTTTCGTTTAGATTCTTCGGCTTTAGTTAATTGGTACTTAAAATATTCTCGTGTGTTCTCGATAAGCGTAATTGAGTCTACAAAATCATCAATTTCCTGTTCACAATAAATGACCCTTAATTTGTTCTCCTTAACAATGTAGATATTGCCTGAATCGTCCCTAAGACTTGTATATAAACATAGTAATTGGTTTAATACTTCTTCAGGTAAAAAATCATAATGTTTGAAATAGAGATTTGATACTTGCTCTATATATTTGTCAGTATTTTCGTATGTCTTAAATGTTCTTAAATCTGCAATCTTACTTATTTTGTCACTAATCTCACCCCGAACTTTAAAGTACTGCTCAGCTATTTTGGAACGGTAACTGCTTCTCTGGGTGGCCCGGAATATAAAAATATTTGAAACCAATCCCATTACTGCAACAATTACTATGGAAATTATTTCAAATAGTCCATCATATGACTCCATATTTTTCCCTCGCTAATAATTGTATATTTTCTATATAATATCATTTTTTTAGCAATAATAATACTAATAAAAAGAGCCTTCTGAAAGTCTTATTAATCAAAAAGCCCTTATAAATGATCCTACGAATAAAATGGAGGTGGTCCCCTCGCTATAAGATGTACTTCTGCAAATCGTTGTCCTTGATCTGATCCTTTAAATGCTCCTTCACATACGCCGCGTCGATCTCGACGTCGATCATCGGGTGGTTGCCGCCCGCGTTGTACGAGATATCCTCCAGCAAGTTCTCGATGACGGTGTGCAGCCGCCGCGCGCCGATGTTCTCCGATGTCTCGTTGACCATCACGGCGTACTTGGCCAATGCGTCAATTGCGTCGTCTTTGAAGATGAGGCGCACGTTGTCCGCCTCCAGCAGCGCCTGATACTGCTTAATGAGCGCGTTCTTGGGCTGCGTGAGGATACGCTTCAAGTCCTCACCTGTCAGCGGCTGCAGCTCCACCTTGATCGGGAAGCGGCCCTGCAGTTCGGGGATCAGGTCGGAAATCTTCGCGACATGGAACGCGCCCGCCGCAATGAACAGCATGTAGTCCGTCTTGACGGGGCCGTACTTGGTGACGACCGTACTGCCCTCCACGATGGGCAGAATGTCGCGCTGCACGCCCTCGCGGGAGATATCCGGGCCTGCGCCCATGTTCTTGCCCGCAATCTTGTCGATCTCGTCGATGAATATGATGCCGTCCTGCTCCGCGCGCTCAACGGCGGTGTTCGTCACCTCGTCCATGTCGATAAGCTTGTCGGCTTCTTCCTGCGTGAATATCTTGCGCGCCTCGGATACTGTCACCCTGCGGCGCTTGGTCTTCTTGGGCAGCAGACCGCCGAACATGTCTCCGAGGTTGATATCGTTGCCCAGCCCCGCGATCTCGATGCCGAGCGCGGCGTTGTCCTCCACTTCAATCTCAATCATCATATCGTCCAGCCGCCCGGCACGCAGCATCGCGAGGGTCTCCTCGCGCTTGGTCATGCGCTTCTGGCGCTCCTCTGCCGTCTCGGACGGCGCGCTGCTGCCTTGCCCCAAAAGCGCCTGTAACGGATTCGTATTCGGTTTCTTGGGCATCGGCTCCAGCACGTCCGCGAGGCGTTCCTCCGCCTGCCGCTCCGCCTTGCCCAGCACGGATTCGCGCCTCGATGCCTTGACCATGCGGATGGAAGCTTCGACAAGGTCACGGATCATCGATTCCACGTCGCGCCCCACATAACCCACTTCGGTAAATTTGGTCGCCTCCACCTTCACGAATGGCGCGCTCATCAGCTTGGCGAGCCTGCGGGCGATCTCGGTCTTGCCGACGCCGGTCGGCCCCACCATGATAATGTTTTTGGGCGTGATCTCATCCTGCATCTCGTGGTCGAGCTGCTGCCGCCGATAGCGGTTGCGCAGCGCAATGGCGACCGCCTTCTTGGCCTTATCCTGGCCGATGATATATTTGTCGAGTTCTTCAACGATCTCTTTGGGCGTCAGGTGCGACATGCTATACCTCCTCCACCGTGATGCGGTCGTTGGTGAATATGCAGATCTGTCCTGCGATGGTGATCGCCTTTTTGGCGATGTCAGTCGCACCCAGATCGGTGTTCTCCTTCAGTGCCTTGGCTGCCGCAAGCGCGTAGCTGCCGCCCGAGCCGATGGCCGCAATGTCGTCGTCCGGCTGGATGACTTCACCGCTGCCCGATACCACGAGCAGATCCTCGCTGTTCGCGCAAATCAGCATCGCCTCGAGCTTGCGCAGCATCTTGTCGCTGCGCCACTCCTGCGCGAGTTCCACCGCGGCGCGCTGCAGGCTGCCGCCGAACTGCTCCAGCTTGGCTTCAAACCGCTCCGACAGCGTGAACGCGTCCGCAACCGAGCCCGCGAAGCCCACCACCACCTTATCGTGGTACAGGCGACGCACCTTGACCGCGTTATGCTTCATGATCGTATTCTGTCCGAATGTGACCTGACCGTCGCCCGCCACGGCACATTTGCCGTCCCGGCGTACCGCAACGATCGTCGTACCTTCCATCATACTGCCGCTCCTTTACAGTCCGGAAGCGATGCGGCGTATCTCCGCCAGCGCGCGCTCCGAAATCAGCATCTTTTTGTCCCGGCCTCTGGCCTTCGTTTCCAATGCGCTTATTATACCATAGTTTATGTTCATCGGTTGAAAATCATTGCCAACGTAACCCGAAATATATGCGGCGAGCGCGCCGATCGCAGTAATAGCGCTGAACGACGGGCGCGGCACTTCCAGCGCGTCGCATGCGGCAAACAGCCCCGCGAGCAATCCGGACGACGCGCTTTCGACATAGCCTTCCACGCCGGTGATCTGCCCCGCGAAGAACAGGCCGGGGCGGTTTCTAATCTCGTAGTTTGCGCTCAGCAGCGACGGGCTATGGATAAACGTGTTTTTGTGCATCACGCCGTAGCGCACGATCTCCGCGTTTTCAAGGCCGGGAATCATGCGGAATACGCGCCGCTGCTCCGGGAACTTGAGGTGCGTCTGAAACCCGACAAGGTTGAACAGACGGCCTTCCTTGTCCTCGCGCCGCAGCTGTACCACCGCGTACGGCTTGCTGCCGTCCGGCGCGGTAATGCCCACGGGCTTCAGCGGCCCGAAGCGCAGCGTCTCAAAGCCGCGCTTGCCCATCGTCTCCACAGGCATGCAGCCCTCGAACACCTTGCCGTCCTCAAAGCCGTGCAGCTCGGCGGTCTCGGCGGTCGTCAGCGCCTCCCAGAAAGCGCGGTACTGCTCTGCGTCCATCGCACAATTGAGATAGTCGTCGCCGTCGCCCTTGCCATAGCGGGACGCGAAAAAAACCTTGCTGTAGTCGAGCGATTCGCTTGTCACGATGGGTGCCGCCGCGTCGAAGAACGACAGCAGACCGCCGCCGATGGCTTCCTCGATGCTTTGAAGCAATGCGCCTTCCACGAGCGGCCCGGGCGCGGCAATCACGACGCCGTCCTCAGGCAGCGAAAGCGCCTCCTCCGTGCGCACCTCGATCAAGGGATGCTGTGCAATTTGATTCGTGATATAGGCTGAAAAGGCATGGCGGTCTACGGCAAGCGCGCCGCCCGCGGGCACGCACGTCGCGTCCGCCGCCTCCATGATTAAAGACCCTAGTTCGCGCATCTCCTGCTTTAACAGGCCGACGCCGCTTTCGATGCCGCTGGCGCGCAGCGAATTGGAGCATACGAGCTCCGCGAAACCCGCCGCATGGTGCGCGGGCGACATTTTCTCCGGTTTCTGTTCAATCAGCGTCACGGGCACACCGCGCCTCACGAGCTGCCACGCAGCCTCGCATCCGGCCAGCCCCGCGCCGATAATGATATGTTTCTTTTCCATCCGCCTCGTTTTCTGGTTGTTATACAGTCAGAATTGGAGCACTATAGTTGTTGCCGTTCGAGAGCCGCAACACATCATGGAACCGCGCATCATGCTTGTCGGTACTACCCTCTGCCAGCCGCGCGTCATTCGCCAGCCTGCTCCTTTTCATCCGGCTTTTTTTTCTGGTTCTTTACGCAGTCGGGATTGGAGCATTTCTTATAGCTGTTGCCGTTCGAGAGCCGCCGCAGCACCATCATGGAGCCGCACGCCTCGCACTTGTCGGCAATCGGCATATCCCACGATACAAAATCGCATTCGGGGTACCCTTCGCATCCGTAGAACGTCTTCTTGGTCTTGTTGGAGCGCTTCTCGACGATGCGCTTGCCGCACTTGGGGCAGGGCGTCTCGATATACTTGACGACCGGCTTGGTATTGCGGCATGCGGGATATCCGGGGCAAGCGAGGAACGGCCCAAAACGCCCGTCCTTGTATACCATCAGGCGTCCGCACTTCTCGCACACCACGTCGCTTTCCTTCACGGGCAGCTCCACATGCGGTATCTTCTTGTCCGCCTCCTCGAGGGTCTCCTCGAACGGATCATAGAAGTCCTTCATGAGCCTGCGCCATTCCTTGCCGCCGTTTTCGATATCGTCGAGCTTGTTCTCCAAATCGGCTGTAAACTCCACGTCCACGATGTCCGGGAAGTTCTCCTTCATGAGCTTGTTGACGATGATGCCGAGCTCGGTCGGCTTTAATGCCTTGCCTTCCTTCTCCACATACCGGCGATCCTGTATCGTCGATATGATCGGCGCGTACGTGCTCGGGCGTCCGATGCCCTTCTCCTCCAGCGCGCGCACGAGCGTCGCCTCGGTATAGCGGCTCGGCGGCTGGGTAAAGTTTTGCTTCGCGTCGAGCTTCTGCAGCGGGCACACCTCGCCCTCATGCAGCTCGGGCAGCAGGCTGTCCTTCGATTCATCTTCCTCGCTGCTGTAGGCCAGCGTATAGCCACGGAAGGTCAGGCGCGAACCGGTTGCCCGGAACGTGCAGTCGCCCGCGGTTAAAGTGACCGCCATCGTCTCGGATACGGACGGCATCATCTGGCTTGCGAGAAAGCGGTTATAGATCAGCTTGTAAAGCTTGTACTGATCCTTGGTGAGCGTGTTTTTAAGCTGCTCCGGGTCGTATTCCATATGCGAGGGCCGGATCGCTTCGTGGGCATCCTGCGCCTTCTTGGATTTCTTGAAGTAGTTGGGCGTCTCGGGCAGGTATTCCTTGCCGTACGCATTGAGGATGTACTCGCGCACGGCGGTCAGCGCCTCGTCGGATACGCGCGTCGAGTCGGTACGGATGTACGTCACCAGGCCGACAGAGCCTTCGCCCGGCAGCTCCACGCCTTCATAAAGCTGCTGCGCGACAAGCATCGTGCGCTTCGCGGTAAAACCGAGCGCGCTCGAAGCGGCCTGCTGCAAATAGCTCGTGGTGAACGGCGGCGGCGCGCTCTTCTTCTTCTCGCCGCGTTTGATATTATCTACGACGAAATTCTTGCCCTTGATGGCGGCCAGTATCTCGTCGGCTTCCTTTTTATTCGTCAGCTTCTGCTTGTCGCCGTTCCGGCCCGCAAACTTCGCCTCAAACTCCTGCGTGAGCCCGCTGTTCTTGAGCAGCGCGGTGATCGTCCAGAATTCCTCCGGCACAAAAGCCTCGATCTCTTCCTCCCGGTCGCAGATGATGCGCACCGCGACGGACTGCACGCGCCCGGCGGACAATCCCTTTTTGACCTTGCGCCAGAGCAGCGGAGAAAGCTTATAGCCCACGAGCCGGTCGAGCACGCGGCGCGCCTGCTGCGCGTCCACCAGCGCAAGATCGATCTTGCGCGGGTTTTTGATCGCGCCGGTGACGGCGTTTTTGGTAATTTCGTTGAATACGATACGGTCCACCGTGCCCGCGTCCACGCCGAGCATCGATGCGATATGCCACGAGATCGCTTCTCCCTCGCGGTCAGGGTCTGTGGCAAGGTATATCTTTTTGGCACCCGCCGCGCCGGTCTTCATCGCGCTGATGACATCCTTCTTGCCACGTATCTGTATGTACTTGGGTTCAAAGCCATTTTCGACATCCACGCCGAGCGTGCTTTTGGGCAGATCCCGGACATGCCCGCCGCTCGCCTGCACCTTGTAGCCCGCGCCCAAAAACTTGCTGATGGTTTTCGCCTTTGCGGGCGACTCTACGATGACGAGATCGTAAGCCTTTCGTGCTGACGGCTTTTTAGCGGTCGTTTTTTGTGTTGCCATACGTACTCCAACTCCAACGTATTGGGCTCCGTTCGCCCTCGCGCAGTCTAAAACGCATCCATCATGGTGAAACTGCCTGCGCGTTCGTGAATAGTTTATGCGGTAAGCCTGGCCATCCATGCTGTTTTTGCCCTGCAAGTGCAAATTATATAATCCATGCTGCAAAAAATCAATACAAAATTCCTCAATCTGGTTTTATGCATCCCATACCGGCATCCGTACATGCTTTAATATCCCCTGATTTCTTCATTATATAAAGCAGACGCACACCCCTGCGGCGGGTAAGCATGTTCTTTCTTAACCCATATCATTCAACAATTTGGCATTATTGCGTTGACGTTTTTTGTTCTATATAGTATTATTCGATATAGGAGGTGTTTGCATCAATGACAGAAACACACGGCGGCTTTTTGATCTCGCAGATCAAACAGATACAGGGACGCATATTCGAACGCCTGCTCTCCAGCGCGAACATTGAGGAGTTCAACGGCGCACAGGGACGCATACTCTATGTGCTGTGGCAGCAGGACACGCTGCCCATCGTAGAACTGGGTCGTAGAACGGGGCTCGCGAAATCCACGCTGACCAGCATGCTCGACCGCATGGAGGCGCAAGGGCATATCGCGCGTCTGGCCGATAAAACGGATCGGCGGCAAATTAAAATCTGCCTCACGTCACGGGCCAAAAGCCTCAATGTGGCATACCAGCGCGTTTCGGAGCAGATGAACGCCATCTTTTATCGCGGCTTTTCAGAGGAACAAATCAGTCGTTTTGAGGATGACTTAAGGCGCATCCTTGATAATTTAAATCAAAAGGAGCTATCCCTATGAATGAAGCCATCAAAGCGGAAATCGGGTCCGTGCTCGAAAAATCGAAGTTCGCCTATGTTTCTTCCATCGACGCGCAAGGGTTCCCCAACACCAAAGCGATGTTTTCGCTCAAGCACGATACGATCGCCGTTCATTACTTTTCAACGAATTATTCCTCCAAGCGCGTGCGGCAGTTCCTAAATAACCCCAACGCCTGCGTGTATCTTTGCAACCAAACAAGGTTTATGGGGCTGATGCTCGTCGGGACTATGGAAGTCCTCACCGATCACGACAGCAAGGCCATGCTGTGGAAACCCCGCGACATCATATATTACCCGCAGGGCGTGGACGACCCCGACTACTGCGTCTTAAAGTTCACCGCGCAGCGGGGCAACTATTATCACGCGCTGCACAACGAAGACTTCGACATCGCGGAGCTGCTGTAAACAAGGCAGCTCCCCTCCTATATTCCGTACTGTCGCCTGTTCCATTGATTGCGAAACCGGGAATCGAACAAAACGAGCGGGACATATTTATTGATTAAGGAGACACCATGGAAATTCAAATCATCAGAGTGAACAAAAAGAGGTTCCTTGATTTATTGCTTTTAGCAGACGAACAAGAAAGTATGATTGACAAGTACCTTGAGCGAGGAGAAATGTTCGCGCTTTATGACGGTGATTTAAAAAGCATCTGTGTCGTCACTCAAGAAGATGAGGAAATATTTGAACTGAAAAGTTTAGCCACTTATGAAAAATATCAAGGGCAGGGCTATGGAAGAAAACTAATAGAATATATATTTGAATACTACAAGGACAAATGCAAAACCATGTATGTCGGTACCGGAGACAGCCCGTCCACGATTCCTTTTTATGAACATTGCGGATTTAAAAAATCCTATCGCGTGAAAAACTTCTTCATCGACAACTATGACCACCCGATGTATGACAACGGTATTCAACTGGTGGATATGATCTATTTGAAAAAGGATTTCCAGGGTCCTGGTACAATTTAATCTGTTCTCTCTGCCACATAAACAATGGATTTTTCACGATCAATGTTGATGCTGATATTATTCTTCATTGCATACATAATGCTGTGAACTGTATTGTCATCTAAAACCACTTCTTTTCCCAATACTATGTAATGAAACGTTGTACTACCTGGAGGGGGAATGATAATATTAGTATCGTACCCATATTTCATTAGGGTAACTTCAGTTAGATCTAAAGTGTATTCTTGGTCATTACATGTGATTTCGGCGGTACTGTCGTCAACCCACTTCACATCCATCCCAAGCGCTATCATCACCTCTGTTAAAGGCAAATCGGCATAATTACGATATATTGTTACATTTTCGCTGGTTATTTCGTTGCCATTCACGTAAAGCGTTCCGTTTTTTGGCGTTGATTTTTCAAAATACAGTAACGTGCCACCTACTCCAATAATTAATAGCAAACAACAAGATAAAATTAGAATTAACTTCTTCATCACGAAATCATCCCTTCTGTAATCGGTACTCATTCCGCATTGATCTATACCCCGTACTTGCCGCCCGGCACGCGCTTGATGAGACCCGACAGCTCCATCATCGTGAGCGCAACGCTCATCTCCCCCGGCGCGGCGCAAACCTGCTCCGCTAAGCTTTCCATGTCCATATCGCCTTGTCGCAGCTTCTCATAAATCTGCCGCTGGAAAAAATCGAGCTGCACGACGGTTTCGCGCTCCGGCTCCGCTCCAATGCGCGTCTCGCCCCAGTATTCCAGAATATCGCTCGCACAGGTGACGGGAAGTGCGCCTTTTTGAATCAACCGGTTGGGCAGCGCGGAATTTTCGAGACAAGGCGCTCCGGGTACGGCAAATATATCTTTGCCCATGCCGACTGCCATGGACGCGGATATCGCCGTGCCGCCCTGCAGCGCAGACTCCACGACCAGCAGCCCGCGCGACAGCGCCGCGATGATGCGGTTGCGCACCGGGAAATTGCCCGCAAGCGGCTGCGTGCCCGGCGGCAGCTCCGATACCACCGTGCCGTTTTGGATCGTCGCGTGGTAGATCTCCGCGTTCTCGGGCGGGTAGATTACGTCCGCGCCGCAGCCCAGCACCGCAACGGTGGGCGTCCCGGCGTCCATTGCACCCCGATGCGCGGCGGAGTCGATGCCGCGCGCCATGCCGGAAACGACCGTGTAGCCCGCTTCGCCCATCTCCGCGGCGATGCGCCGCGCGGCCTCCGCGCCCTTGCGCGTGCAATGGCGCGTCCCCACGATCCCGATGGTTTTGTTCAATCCCGCTAGGCTGCCGCGCACGTACAGCACGGGCGGCGGATATTCAAGCACCTCCAGTGCCGCGGGATACGCTTCGTCCAGCCGCGTGACCGCGCTGATACCCTTCACTTCAAGCTCATGCGCCGCCTCGGCGACGCGCTGCCGCGAGCACGCGGCGAGAACCGCTTTCATCGTTCTTTCAGGCAGAAAATCGGGCATATTCGTGCCGCTATGGGCCGCATCGAAAAAGCGCTCCGGCGTACCGAACGCGCGCAGTATTTGATAATAGAGCTTCGGGGTCACTTCGGGGATGCCGGACAGCCAACTCCAATACGGATGCGGTTCGCCTTGCATCTGTCGCCTCGATCCGCGCAAAAGCGCATGTATGTTCTCTTTTGGTATTATACATGGCCGTGCGGGCCCTTGTCAATCTTCTCCATTTGGAATCGGAGGATTGATAATGCCTCTGGCCGAAGATCGGAGGATTGATAATGCCTCTGGCCGAAGCATAAATATGAATGAACGCGAATATCATGGCCGGAGTTTCGTGAAAAGAAAGAGGTAGGGCTATGAAGGGGTTAAAATACTTTCTTTTAATCGCCTGTCTTTTACTTGCTATTGTGCCCGCAGGCTGCGCCCCCGCTCCCGAGACGATCTCGGTGGATGAAGAGGTTCCCATCTGGGAAGTCAGCGATACCGAACTCGCAAAGCTGCCTGAAGATACGCAATTGCTCAGCTACACGGTAGAATTCTATCAGCAGCCACCCTATTACAAGGGCTCCGAGCCGCTGTCCTATGACAGCATGAAGCTGGATATGGGTTTCGGCCTCATGGAAGAGATCATCGCGGAGTACGATTCGTTTACCAACCTGTTTATCTACGATCCGGCCTTCACGCTCGCGGGAGCCCAAAGCTATGACCTCGGCGGCAATATAGTTGCGGAGATACGCCTGACTTATTTTCCGGGCGAGGTCAACCGGAACCCCGAAGGCACGGAATATCATTATCAGGACGGACACCTGATCTTTACCTGCACCAGCGAATTCGATTTTGCGACCGGAGAAAAGATCAGCGAAAAGGATGTTCAGGGGGAAAAGAAGACGGATTATTACTTTATCCTGCCGCTTGGCCTTATGTGAGAACCAGTGCTTTCCCACTGCGCTTTTTGATTAACCACGGCAGCCGTTCCTGAAGAAATCACTCAACCTTCGGTGATTACAGAGTCCGGTAACTCCTCAATTGGGATCAGGTTTCTGCTATTCGGCATGAACCTGAACCGATAGGTCTTTCCGGGCTCTATTTCAATTTTAAACTGATACAGAGAGTAGCGCTGATCGTCCCCGTCCAAATCCACCCTCGTCGGGCCGCGGTGCCTTTCGGTTACGCTCTCCACCTTTCCCGTAATATAAACCGGCTTGTGAAACACATCAGAAAATTCAACTCCGAAAAAGATTGCATCCGCCAACAGCATAGCAACAAAGAAACAGATTGCCACTACAGTACCGATTCTGCCGTGCTGATACCGGTCCAGCCAAGTGTTGATGATCACCCAGATGCCTGTGGGTATAACTAAAGTCAATATCAAAAGCTTCGATGAACTGTATTTAAGCATCGGCGTTACAGGCACGACGGCAAATACGAACAAAGCGATATTGACTACTAGAAACGTGATCTTTGGCCAGGTAAGCAGCCATTTCAAAAACGGCTACTTCCTTCCTTGCGCAGGGTTTTCCGTATCTTCTTGCTATAGTCTGCGCGGTATGGCCAGCAGCTCAAGCCTTCCCTCCGTCCGTGATCTCGCGCTGCATCTTTTTACTAAGCCCACCCAGTACGAGGCGGTAGCTCTCGTCGATCATCATGCGCAGCACGTCGTCCGGCGTCCCGCCCTCCAGATAGACCGAGTTCCAGTGTTCCTTGTTCAGGTAGTATCCCGGAACGATATCCGGGTACTGCTCGCGCAGCGATGCGCCCATGGCGGGCTCCAGCTTCAGTGAGACGATTGGCTTACCCACCTTGTCGCCGCCGAGCAGCGCGAAGAACTTGCCACCCACCATGTAGCGGAAAGCGCCCCACTCGCCCTTGTAGTCCTTCTCGGCACCGGGCTTATTAAGGCAGTATTCATCCATCCATTCGTATTTCATATACGACACCCTTTCAAACTTATCTCCGAATCACTCTTTCACCCGCGGCATGCAAATGCCTTGCACGCCCCATTATTGCGAACCGCGCAGCAATGGGGCAATCGCAATGAGAGTACCTGTCACGAGGAGCGCCAGCGCGACGCGGCGATCCAAAGAGTATAGCCAAGGGGAGTAGTCTGGATTGCTTCGCTTTGCTTCGAAATGACGGCTGAAACAAAAGCCTCCTTTGCCATCGCGAGGAGCGTAGTGACGTGGCGGTCCAGACACATAGGCTTTCGGTTCTGGATTGCTTCCCGCCACGCTTCGCTCGCGGACGCAATGACGGGTAACTCCAAGGATTAGCCCTACCCCCAATACCGCTCGTCCTGCGCGCGGTATTGCAGCGCCTCTGCGAGGTGCGACTTGCCGATACTTTCCGCGCCGCAGAGGTCGGCGATGGTGCGCGCTACCTTGAGCACGCGCGTCATGCCGCGGGCGGACAGGCCCATGGCCTTGTACGCGGTTTCAAGCAGCGTGGCACACTCCCGGCTTAACGCGCAGTATTGCTCCGTCATCGGCCCTGTCAGCGAAGCGTTGCAGTAGATGCCGTCTTTTTCGTATCGCTGCTGCTGCACCTTGCGGGCGGTGTTGACGCGTTCTCGCACCTTTGCGGAGGTCTCCCCTGTGCGCTGCGCGGTCATCTCCTCGTAGGGCACCTCACTCATGCTCACGTGCATGTCGATGCGATCGAGCAGCGGTCCGCTGATGCGCGAGATGTAGCCTTTGATTTCACGCGGGGTGCAGCGGCACTGCTTTTCGCGGCTGCCGAGGTTGCCGCACGGACAGGGGTTCATGGACGCGATGAGCATCACGCCCGCGGGATACACCACCTTGGCGTTGGCGCGCGCAATGCTGATCTGCCGGTCTTCGAGCGGCTGTCGCAAGGCTTCGAGCGCGGTGCGCGAGAACTCCGGCAGCTCATCGAGGAACAGCACCCCGCCATGTGCGAGGCTCACCTCGCCCGGCATCACGTTGTGGCCGCCACCCGTGAGCGCCGCGACGGAGAGCGTGTGGTGCGGGCCGCGGAAGGGCCGTGCGGAAACAAGCCCGCTGCTCACTGCGCAAACGGAGTGGATTTTCGATATTTCGAGGGCTTCTTCGAAGGTGAGGTCCGGGAGGATGCCCGGAACAGCCCGCGCGAGCATCGTCTTGCCCGAGCCGGGCGGCCCGATAAACAGCAGGTTGTGTCCGCCCGCCGCCGCGATCTCGAGCGCGCGCTTGGCGTGCGCCTGGCCGCGGATGTAGGATATGTCATGCGCGCAGAGCGCATCGCTTTGCGGATGAAAGGTTTGGGTCTCGCGGGGCGCAACCGGCTTTCCGCCCGAAAAATGCGCCGCGATCTCGGAAAGGCTTTGGACGGGATACACGGAAAGGCCCTGCACATAGCTCGCCTCGTCGGCGTTCGCCGCGGGCACGAACAGCTTCTCGAACCCCGCCTCCCGCGCGGAGATGGCCATGGGCAGCACACCCGCTACGGGCCGCGTACCGCCATCCAGAGAAAGCTCGCCTAAGAATACGCTTTTTTCGTCCGGCGGACGAATTTGCCCGCTTGCGCCGAGCAGCCCCAGCGCGATCGCGAGGTCGTAGATCGGACCGTGTTTTTGCCGGTCCGCAGGTGCGAGGTTGACCGTGATGCGCTGCGCAGGGTAATCGAAGCCGGAGTTGCGCAGCGCGGCGCGCACGCGCTCCTTGCTTTCCTTAACAGCCGCACCGGGCAGCCCCACGGTCTCAAAAGAGGGCATGCCTGAAGAGATGTCCGCCTCGACGAACACCGGAAAGCCGCTCAAACCGAGCAATCCGAAGCTGGCGATCTTGGAGAGCACGCTTCTCCTCGCTTACTGCCGGTCGTCTTCTCTTTTTTCCGCAGCCGGCGCTTGATTTTTCGCCTGCCTGTCCTCTCGGAACA
Organism: Bacillota bacterium; assembly: GCA_023390815.1. Lineage (GTDB taxonomy): Bacteria > Bacillota > Clostridia > Christensenellales > SZUA-584 > JAEWCC01. The sequence continues at coordinate 24,340 of JAEWCC010000048.1, read as the reverse complement.
CCAGTAGCTTGTTGCCTGCGAAATTGATGGTGAACGAGAACGCGGTGGCGATGACTTTGGACAACGTAGGGTTGAGACTATACAGGTCTACCAGAATATAAATCGCGAGCGTATTGATGCCCAGCGACACCAGATTGACGAATATAAACTTCAGGAAATCAACCGAAAGGAATTTCAGTTTGACTTTGAACGTCCAGTACCGGTTGAGCACAAAGCTGTTGATGACGCCGCACGAATACGAGACGATGTTCGAGGGCACGGCACCAACGCCGATGACCGTATGCAGTAGCGTGAACACGCCGAGGTCCACAAAGAAGTTGACGACGCCCACGCACTGAAACTTCACGAAATGCCAGAAGCCCTTTTTGTATTTTTGATACAGTTCCTTGATCTTCATGAATCAGCCTCTCTCAATAGAACGGCCACGAAGGCAGCCAGCGCAGGAAAATATCCGAGTAGGTCTTGGATACCACTGTTCCTGTCGTGACGGGATAGAACATGACGAACAGCACTAGGCACACGCCGAGATAAACGAATACCCAGCGTTTTCCGGTCTTCGTCCGCTCGATCATATACTTGGCCATCACCGTCATCAGCAGAATCAGGAACGGCACCGTCGCGAAGTAATGGTAGATGAACATCTCCCGCGAGATCAGAATATAGGGCAGAAACTGCGAAAGCGCGGCGACGGCGATAAAGAATGTCCGCTTGCCGAATGGTCCCTTGCGGATGCGGATCACGATAAGCGCGATCACCGCGGCAACGCCGCCCCACCATACGGCCGGATTGCCCATCGTGGACATCGAAGACATCGTTCCGTCCGTGTATCCGTGGCCCTGGAAGAAGAACACCGGGCGATAGTCCACCGGCCAGGTATACCACTTGGACGAGAACGGGTGCACATGGTCGGGATTTAGTTGGCTGTGGTAGTTGAACATGTATTCCTGGTTGTGCAGGATGTCCGTTGCGTCGTACGAGCCCTGATCCACATCGGTATAGAGCACAAACGACGTGTAGTAGATGAACAGTCCGGCTGTCGCCAGCGTCATAACACAAAGCGCGATCGCAAGCGCGCGTTTCATCGCAAACTTTCTGTCCAGCTTGTCCCGCTTTTCCGCATGCAGCGGCTCGTCCGTTTCCGGCGCTTCCGCGCCCGTCAGCACCGCCTGCGCGGTTTCCGCATCGGGCATGACCGCTTCCGCGGTTTCAGCATGCTGCGCAGCTTCCTGCGTTTCCTTCACCGCCGCGCGGTGGTCGCCCTTCAGCTTGAGCAGCCACATCACTGACAAACCAAGTATCAGCAGACCGGCAAACGCGAAGAACGCGTAGCGGACCAGATATCCGGTCGAATCTGTCGCAGGAGCGAGATACGGCGCATAAGCCGAGATATAGATACCCAGCGGAACGATGATGAAGAACACTACGCACCACAGCAGCGTGATGAACGTTCGCCGGATGTAGCCGCGAGAAATATCTTCGAGATAGATACGGCGTTCCCCGCTCAGTGCCGCGCTTTGCGTTTCGTCCGCCAGCGTCTGGCGGGCAAAGGCATATTCGCGGTAGCGTTTGACGAGCTGTATGAACAGTAGGACGGCAAGCCCCGCGCCCGCGTAGATGCACAGCCATTTGGTCGCCGCGCCGAGGCCGAACGCCACGCCGGAAAGCGATAGCGGCCATAGCGTATTGATGAGCGGCTCGCGGTTATAGTTTCTCTCGCTGTACAGATACATAAAGAGATACGTCAGCATAATAAAGAAAATGCTGTAGCTATCGATCGTGGCTATACGCGTCTGCGTATAATGCATAAAGTCGACCGCCATCAGGAAGGTCGGGATAAACGCGAACAGCGTCTTTTTGAATATCTTCTTGGCGAAAACGTACATCAGGGGCAGCATCAGCACGCCGAACAGCGCGCCCATGAACCGCCAGCCAAAAGGATTCATGCCGAAGAAGTAGATGCCGAGGCTCAGCAGGTTCTTGCCGAGCGGCGGATGCGTAATTTCATAGATCGACCGGTGGTTGATGTACTCGTAAGCCGTGCGCGCGTGATACACTTCGTCGAAATACATCTCGGTCATGTAGTACGTCTGTTTCGGCACGAATTGCTGCTCGTCGAACATCTTCGCCACATCGTTGCCGGGTTTTGCGTTCGGGCTCAGGCTCTTGACCGAAGCGATTTTGACCGGAGCGCCTGTGCTGTCGCAGAACGCCATTTCGAGCACGCGCAGCCCACCCTGATCCACATGGATCGTGATATACTGCGCTTTGATCCCCAACTGGTGCTGACTGTCCGCTGCGGTGTCCGTAGTCTCGTCTGCCGAACCCTCTGTGTCGTCCTGTGAGTAAAGCTCGATGAACTGCCATTCGTACATGTCGGTCGCGGCGTGGTCGATGATCTGGGCGCTCATGGTGCGGATGGTGTCTCCATTTTCGTCCTTCTCTTCGACTTCCCCCATGTACTGCTCGTACCCTTCGCCGTCAAGCGAGTACTCAAAAGACAGCTTGGCGGTGCCAAACGAACTGAAGTATTTGATATACGCGATGTCTTCCGGCTTTTCGAACTGCACGGATATCTCTTCGCCCGTATCGTCCATGGCGTAATACGTGCTGGCGATCTCGTGCGCGCCCAGATTGGTGAATGCAAATACCGCGTAAACAATCGTCACTGCGAGCATCACGAGCCAATCCCGAAGCGTGAACCTTGCGTGCTCCTCCGTAAAAAAGAGCCTGCGCTTGGCCTTCTTCTGCCATATCCTGAGTGGTGTCGTTTCGTTGGTCATATCTATACCCCTAAGCCGCATGCTTGCGGATCGTTTCTAGCCCAGCATTGCGGGCGTTTTAATAAGCACCTTTTTGCTCCAGAGCTTTCGCACCGTCATTACCGCGTATACCACATAGACGGCCACCCCAATCGCCGAAAGCACGAACGTGGGCGTTTCGGGCGCCATCACGGTAGGCGCGTACAGCGTGAGCATTTCGTTGAGCAGCGCGTATATCGAGAACGCCGCCGCAAAAAACAGTGTGGAGGCTTCCCGCGAGTCGATGTAGGCGAACACCAGACAGATACATGCAGGAATCATGTAGCGCTCGTGCATGCCGTGCACCAGCATGAACACTGAGATCACAAGGAACGCCGACAGTTCGAAGAACCGCCGCTGCTCGCGCGAACGCCATTGGAGGATCACGATCAGAATACAGATCAGCCCGAGCATCACGGTACCCCATGGGATCTCCAGTCCAAACAGCGTAAACACGGGGATCGCCCCCCAGTTGAGACCGAACAGCGTGTATACGTTGAACGCATTGATCGACGCATAGTTATAATACTGGATGGTGCCCATATACTTGCCGATGATCCATGTGATCGGCTGGCTGCCGGTGAAGGGTAATATGAAGGCCGCCAATACCGCCGCCCCCGCCGCAATGCCGCCGATGATGCCGATAGCGGCTTTGAGCCTGGTTTCCTTTTTGAACAGCGAATACAGGAATGCAAGCCCCACGACCGGCGCGAACATGATCGCCTGCGGTTTGAATATCACCGCAAGCGCATACATCGCCGCCGCGGGGATGTACTGTTCGCGCACCAGAAACCAAAGCGCGAGCGCAATGAACAGCGTAAGTACCGCGTCGATCTGTCCCCACACGCTGCTGTTGAAAAACATCGCGGGGTTGAACAGCAGAAACGCGGCGCATAAAAGGCCGAACGTGCGGTCTACCCGGCGCGCGCCTATGCGATACGCAAGGACCGCGAGCCCCACCTCCGCCAGTATCGAAGGCAGCTTGATGATTAGCGTAAACAGCGCGCTGTTCGCGTCGATCTGGAAGACGTCGCGTATGGCGCCCAGAGCCCAGAGCACGGCCATGTACCCCGGCGGGTAGTCCGCAAACATGCCGGACGTATAGAAGTTGGCCGGGCCGCCCTCGTAGGCGGCGATTGCCCAGCCCTTAAAACACGATATATCGGAAGAATATCCGGTAAAGACGGTGGCCACGATCGCGCGCAGCAGCACCGCCAGCAGCACGACGAGTATGAGAGTCGGCCAGGTACTGACCCCCTCGTCCGCGGTCCCGTGCGATATCCGCAGAAAAAGCAGGCCGCAGACCACCAAAAATATCACGCCGCTGATAAAAACGAGCGCCGTCGCAAACAGCGTCTGGGACGGCGACGCATCGGAGGGTTTGAATACGTCGTCGGCGAGCGCGGTGACGGCGGGCAGGCAGGCGGCAATGATAACGAACACAGCTATTATGATCTTCTTACGCATATAACTCCCGTTGCTACGGTGCGATATAATCAAACGCATTTTTGATATGACTTATTTTTCCGTCATATATGGCTATTATATCAAATCTGCATTTTTCATCAATGCTTTTATTTTTTGCCGCATAGTCCAGCGCAGCGAGACTAATGCGTTTTTGCTTGCGAAAATCCACCGCCTCTTCGGGGAGCCCGAAGCGCGCCGAGGTACGCAGCTTGACTTCGCAGTATACCATCGTGTCGCCGTCGGCATAGATGATATCGACCTCGCCGCCGCGCGCATGGTAATTACGCGCGATAATCCTGCCGCCCTGCGCTTCAATATGCTTTGCAGCGATGTCCTCGCCCATCCTACCCCGCGCGTTCATAAAAGCCCCGAAAGGAATGAGCGCCGGTGAATCACACACGGCCCTTTCTCCCTTAGGCACTCGCGGTGGAGCGCGGTCGCGTAGCCCTTGTGCTGGGCAAAGCCGTAGCCCGGATAGAGCCGCTCGTATTCACGCATCAATTCGTCCCTCGTCGTCTTGGCGATAATGGACGCCGCGGCAATGCTGTAGCAGCGCGCATCGCCCTTGATCAATTCTTCATACGGCGTATCGATCTCAATGCCGCGGATGCAGTCGCAAAACACGTAGGCGGGTTTCGTTTCCAGCGCAAAAAAAGCCTTGCTGAACGCGCGGCGCGCGGCGTTGAGGATGTTGATCTCGTCGATCACATCGCTGTCCACGATCCCGACCGCCCAGCAGAGCGCCTGTGCCTTAATCTGTTCGCAGAGCGCTTCGCGCTTCTTCTCGGAGAGCTTCTTGGAGTCGTCCACGCCCGCGATGAGCACGCCCGGCGGCATAATCACCGCCGCGGCGACGCATGGCCCCGCAAGCGGTCCGCGGCCCGCCTCGTCGATGCCTGCGACGAGCTGCCCCAACTGCCAGTACGGGCGTTCGAAGACGCACATCGCTTCGAGCCGCTCCCGCTCCTCCTCAGTCATTTTCGGGACGTTCGAGCGTGATCCTGCCAAGCTTGCCTCCTTTGAATTCGTCGAGCAGCGCCTTCGCGCCGCGCTCGATGTCCGGCTCGCCGCCGCGCAGCAGAAAGCCGCGCTTGCTGCATATCGCGCAGAGCGTTTCGTAGGCTTCGCCTGCCTCCACGCCGTAACGCAGGGAAAGCGCCTGAGGCGCGATGTCCCCTATAAGACGTATAAGGTGCAGCGCAAGTTCCGTCAGATCGACATTTTCCTGCTTTAAACTGCCGCACAGCGCGATCTTTGCTGCGGCCTCCTGCGACTCGATCTTAGGCCAGAGCAGGCCGGGCGAATCGAGCAGCTCCAGCGTCTCCGATAGCTTCACCCACTGCAGCCCGCGTGTGACGCCGGGCTTGTCGCCCTCTTTGGCGCTCTTTCTTCCGATCAGCCGGTTGATCAGCGCGGACTTTCCCACGTTGGGCGTGCCCGCAACGAGCACGCGTATCGTCTTGTTCATACCCTTTCCGGCGTATTTCTGTACGATCGGTGCCGCGGCCTTCGCAATGGCGTTCTTCAGCGCGGCAGGCTTGTCCTGAGTGGCGCTGAAAGCCATCGCCACACCGTATTCCTTTTCGTACGCAGCCACCCACTTTGCGGTGAGCGCCTCGTCCGCAAGGTCGCGCTTATTCAGCACCACCACGCAGGGCTTGCCGGAAAGCAATGCGGCAAGATCCGGGTTCAGCGTGCTGCGCGGCGCGCGCGCGTCCGCCACGACCACCGCGACGCTGATGAGCTTGAGTTTTTCAACAAGCTGCCTTTTGGCTTTGGCCATATGCCCGGGATACCACTGTATGTCCATGTGCCGCCGCCCTTTCTAATTAATGTTTGGGCCGAAAAACAAAAGAAGCCGTGAGGCTTCTTAATGTTGACCCTTTTTCTCCTTGAGCTTTGCGGCCTTGCCCGCTCTGTCACGCAGATAGTAGAGCTTCGCGCGGCGAATCATGCCGCTTCTGACCACTTCGATGCTGGCGATCTTGGGCGAATGGATCGGGAACGTACGCTCGATACCGATACCGAACGATACGCGCCGTACGGTGATCGTCTCGTTGACGCCGCCGCCTTTTTTCGCGATCACATAGCCTTCAAAACTCTGCAGACGCTCTCTCGTGCCTTCGATAACCTTCACGAATACCTTGACGGTATCGCCGATTCGGGTATCGGGCAGATCCGTACGCATATGTTCCTTTTCGATTGCTTTGATAATATTGCTCATGCTGATTCCTCCTCCCTGCTTAGGCGTTCATAACCGTCATTCATAGCGCAATATTCAAACTGCGCGTTGCGGAAAGCGGACCGCCCTAAATCAACTTGAACATTATAGCACAGCCTTTTGCGCCGTGCCAATAAAAAATTCAATTTTATTTTATTTATTTTTGTTTTAACATCTACGCCGGATAGAAATATACGCCTGCCGCAAAATAAGGTTTTTGCTGGTTCCACACCATATCGAAAGGCAGCTCGTAGCGTTTGCCGTAGGTCGATACGGTCAGCGTACGCTTCTCATCATCGCAGCCCGTCACCGCCATCCAGTGCCAGGTGAATTCGTCAAGCTCCGGCGCAGGATTGCGCAGCAGCAGCAGCGCAGGCAGATACCCGTGCAGCAGCGCCTGTTTGAAAAAGCCAAAAGCCACGCCCGCGCTGAGCCTCGGAGATATCTGCTGCGCGATGATCTGCGCATCGCAACAATTTGCATACGCCAGTACACCGTCTGCAAAAACTTTCGGGTCTGTCAGCCCCATCGGGCCGGGCTTTACAAACTTGCGAACCGCGGACATGTGTCCGGCAAAGTCCGCTCTGTGCGCCGGGAGCGCAAAGCGGTAAAGCGAACCGCAGGTTTCTGGAAACGCCGCCGCCATATAAAGCGCAATCAATGCTGCCGTTTGAGGTCCGCAGCCTGACATCCGATGCCATTTTGAAGAAAACCATTCCTGATCGGCACCGAAATATGCTGTTTCCCCGTCCATGATCTTGATCAAGCCGGTATCGATTGTAATCTCCATTGGTTTATTATATCACTCCCAGCGAACTCTGAAAACGGGCAATCTGCAAAGCGCGGATTCGACGCGCTGTCCTTGTCTCCAAATTAAGCGGTCACAAACCATCGCGGTAAAGGGCAAGTAGTGTCATATACGCCACGGTAATGGTCCCCCGCCTGATTATGAGGATCATCGTATGGGCCAGTACGATATAAAGCGATCAACGACCGATACATCCATCCGTTTATCATGAATCCGCTTATCGTAAGCATTTTGCGGGGTACCCATATTGAAACGGGTGCTTGTCTGTCTCGGCCAATGGCGCGCAAGGCAGGCATTGTGATACTTTGTAGTTATCATATGCATATGGAATCATTTTCGTGCCGGAAACGCGCTTCCCAAAATGCGCAGCGCAATGCCAGAACGATGATGATCATGGGGAGATTTGCTGTACCTGTCCTCTCCATCCATGTGATCTTGCCGATATGCCACAACCGCAGGTTTGTCCATGCAGAGCTATGCCGTTTATGTTATAATGCTTCAAAAAGCGGAGGGAATCAATATGAAAAAAGTGACGGTGAAGCAGCCCAACTCATCCGACTGCTTTGTTTGCGGCCTCAACAATGAAAAGGGCCTTAAGGCATTTTTCTATGAAACAGATACGCGCGAATGCGTTGCGATATTTACACCCGACCGGCTGCATCAAAGCTATCCGGGCCGCGTACACGGCGGTATCGCCGCGTGCATGCTCGACGAAACGATGGGGCGCGCCATTCAGATCGGTCAACCCGACGTCTGGGGCGTAACGGCGGAGCTTTCTCTGGCATACAAAAAACCCCTGCCCTACGAAGTGGAACTCAAATGTGTGGGACGCATCACGCGCGAAACGCGGCTTTTGTTTGAAGCGGAGGGCGAAATTCTGACGCCTGAAGGTGAAGTGGCGGTGACCGCGAAAGGCCGGTATGTCAAGCTGCCTGTCGAGCGCATCGCCGACGGCTTTGGCAGCGGCGACGACTGGAAGGTCCATCTTCATATCGACGACCCGACCGAGATTGACATCTAGCACACGCAACACCCCTATGCATATGATGTATTATTACAATTATTTTTGTAAACATCATCAGAGATGGGGGTTTAGCATGAAAGACGCAGTCGTGACTGCCAATTTGATCAGTGTCAGAACGGGACGGGGAAAGGACTTCCCCCAGCTTGGTACTTATAAAAAAGGCGACAAGATTATCGTACTGGATAACGCCCTTAACGAAGAATACGCGATGGTTTTATGGCAGGCCGGTTATGCCTATTCAAACAAAGGGCAGTATATACAGTTTATGAATCCGCAGTCCCCGGACCTTTCGGGCAATGTTCCGAACGCCAAAGTTGCGATCAACAGCGTGGTCGTCCGGGAAGGAAGAGGCGCAAATTTTAATGCCCTTGGCGAATACGCGATTGGAAACAGCATCACTGTATTGGATAGCGCGCTCAATCAGGAATATGCGGAGGTTGTATGGAAGGCAGGCTACGCCTATTCAATCAAGGGCCAGTATATTCAATTTACTTCAGATATTCCGAGCGAACCCAATGCCATTGTCACGGCAAACCGCATCAGCGTCCGGTCAGGCAGAGGCGTCAATTATTCTAAGCTTGGCGAGTTTGTTAAGGGCAACGAGATCACCGTGCTTGACGATACGCTCAATTATGACTACGCGCATGTCGTTTGGAAAGGCGCAGACGGATACGCCTACAGCGATTTCGGTAAATATATTCAGTTTACGATTGAGCAGCAGCTTGACAATGAAATTGATTTGGAACCGAACGCTGTCGTTACGGCCAACGTCATCAGCGTGCGCGAAGGAAGGGGCGTTAACTACAAGAAGCTCGGCGAGTTTAAAAAGGGCGATAAAATCGTCGTAGTGGACCAGACGCTGGACTACGAGTACGTGCTGGTCCAATGGGAAGGCAAAGCCGGGTATGCATACTGTGATTATGGCGCGTATATACGCTTTACGGACAAGGCCCCCGGCGATGCCATCACGAACATGCTCAATATCGCCAAAACCTGTGTGGGCGGGAAATATATCTTAGGCGGGCAAGGTACAAAGATTACAGAGAGTTATGTGCGTAAGCGCAACAGCGCGCACCCGGAGTATTTCACCAACGGCAGATTTGAGTATCTGCTGAGTATCGGAAAGCGCTGCGACGCCAGCGGAAGCTGGAAGTTCCCGGACGATTATGCCTGGGACTGCAGCGGCTTGTGGTGGTACTGCGCGAACAAGGCTGGCATCTATGGCAAACAGCTGGATTCGACTGCCAATACCTTTTATCACTCGTACTGCAAACCGATCGAAAAGTCGGAGCTGAGGCCCGGCGATGCTGTATTCCTTCAAAACAGTTCCGGCAGGGTAACGCATATGGCGTTTGTGGGCGAGGGCGGCGTGGTGTATGAGGCGATGTCCGGATATACAGGGGTCGTGAAGGACGACAGCGTAAACGACCGCACCGCGCCGAAGATCGTAGGCTCCGGCAACTTAAAGCGCAGCGCGTGGAACCGTTTCGGTCGACCCAAGATATTTGCCGAATAATCGTGTTTCGGACTTCGGAGGATTTTACCTCCGCTTTCCGTGATGGATTCAGGGACAAGCCCTCAGGTATTCGTTGTACGATAAAACCATGGTGACGCGGCCGTCTCCAAGGTATTGATGCCCTCCATGACCATTCGCCGCCCCCTCAATCAGTCCATCAATCAGAGCGGCGCAATTTCGCCAATCCTCGGGTGTCTGCCCCCACAAAATGGTTCCTCTCTTGTTGCGGATATCGACATACGTATACCAATTTGACATCTCCAGCTCTATAAAACCTGTCATTTCTATATCAATCACGCTTGAGAGCCGGATTTCCTTTTGCTCATCCTGCGCAAGCTCAGTAAACAAAGCTTTAAGCTGCAACAGACGATTAATATCATCTTTGATTTGGAGCAGCAGCGTTTCCCCATCTACACCGAAGTAGTAATCCGCCCGGCACTTCACAATCGTGTGCGCCCATCCGCCAGTTAATATGAATCACCATATTGATAGAAAAGAGGCGCATGGTTTCCACGCGCCTCATGATGTACCCTTATTCGATCTCCCAGCGGGCCAGCATATCGCTGAGTTCCCTGCGCATGCGCTGGGAGTGCGGAGCGTCCTTTGCTTCCACGATGTGGCGCGCGCGGTCGAGCAGGCTTTGCAGCGTATCCTCCGCCTCCGGTGTGGCGAACGGCACGGTACCGGTTGCAGTCTGCGTGTCGTATTTTTCAAAAAGCTCGGGTGTCGAAGCGCTGTATCCAAGGCCCTTTAAGTCTCCGGCGAATTTATCCGCAATCCCTTCCTCTCCGTGGATCACGAATACGCGCTCCAGCGACTTCGGGAAATGCCCGATCCACTCGAGCAGCCCCGCGCGGTCCGCGTGGCCGGAGAAGCCTTCGATGTATTCGATGTTCGCGCGCACCTGAATATCCTCGCCGAATATCTTGACGCTCTTGCTGTGGTCGAGTATGCTGCGCCCCAGCGTGCCCACCGCCTGATAGCCCACAAAAACGACCGTGGCGTCCGCCCGCCACAAATTATGCTTCAAGTGATGCTTGATGCGTCCCGCGTCGCACATGCCGCTCGACGAGATAATGATCTTCTGGCGCGGGTCATCGTTGATGGCTTTGGACTCCTCCACCGTCTGCGCGATTTCAAGCGTGTCGAACGAGAAGAACTCGACCCCTTCCGCGCGGTACGCCATCGCTTCCTCGTCGTAATAACCCTTGCTGCTTTCGCGGAAGATTTCCGTTGCCGCAATCCCGAGCGGGCTGTCGATGTAAACAGGCACTTTGTCTAAACCCGGCACGCTGCCTTCGTCCAGCAATACGCTGATCTCGTAGAGCACCTCCTGAGTACGGCCCACGGCAAAGGACGGAATGATGATGTTACCGCCCGCCTGAACCGCGCGTGTCAGCACCTCTTTGATCTGCTCGCCCGTATCCCGGTTATCGTGAAGCCGGTCGCCGTAGGTACTTTCAATAAACACGATATCAGCCTCGCTGATATAAGTCGGGTCCTTGATGATCGGTTTATCCTTATTGCCGATGTCGCCGGAGAATACAAGCTTCTTATGCGTGCCGTTTTCCGCAACGAACAGTTCGATCGAAGCGGAGCCCAGAAGATGGCCTGCATCCACAAAGCGCGCGGTGACGCCGTCCATTACGTTCACGAGCTGACCGTAACTGAGCGGTTTCAAATAGCGCACCGCGTTTTTTGCATCCTCCACGGTATAGATGGGCAGTATCTCCGGCTTCCCGGCGCGTTTACGCTTCCGGTTCTGCCACTCGACTTCCATCTCCTGCACATGCCCCGCATCAGGGAACATGATGGAGCACAGTCTCGCCGTTGCGTCCGTACAATATATATTGCCTGTAAAGCCTTTCTTGATTAAAAGGGGAATCAACCCGGAATGGTCGATATGCGCGTGCGTTAAAAGCAACGCGTAAATTTCCTTGGGATCGAACGTAAACCCATCGGTTACCGGCACTGCCTTGGCGTCCCTTCCCTGCCGCAGGCCGCAGTCCACAAGCAGCTTCTTACCCGCCGTCTCGATCATCGTGCACGAACCAGTCACACACCTTGCCGCACCCATAAAAGTAATTTCCATGATGTACCCCCGTCTTCGTCGATAAGCTAAAGCAACCGTATTATATGAAATTATGTCCAAAACTATTATACATCGGCAGATTTAAAATGCAAACGAAGCTTCAAACCGGAGCATCAAAAAAGCGGAGCATACGCTTCGCTTTTTTGAATATTGAACCGAAAAGGCGGAAACTTCCAAATAAAAAAGCTGCCTTCACATAAGGAGGCAGCCGAACCATCATAGCCACTTGGCTTTAGACTTCATGCTTTGCGCCCACGTTTTTCAGCCGTGGTTGCCGTTTTGCTCTGGTTTGTGGTTTAAATATAAGTGTCATTCGTGCAGCAAGTTATTCAATTAAAACGCCATTCATATGATGGCAGCAACCCTTTGTACATTTAATACTGACACCACGTTTCTGACAAGTTAATTATAAATGTTTTCTCTATTTTTGGCAAGTATAAAGTATTAATTAAGTCTAATATTTAATGGTGCCCTTCCTAATAACAAGACCTTATATGATATCTCTCCCGATATTCCGGACAATTGATTAGTGCTATATTAATTAATCTTCTTTGAACTTATTTAAGGGTACATGTACTATGATATACCCTTTATTATCGGTTTTATGGGCATTGTTTATCTTAACTAAAAAGGCTTGTTATTTGTATTGTATCACATTACTGGTTTCCATGTTATATTTTGTTGTAAGTCACTTTAATCGTATGGTATAATTCACAAAATACAAGCCATAGGAATAAGCTTATGATTAATAAAAAGATACCGTTGTTTTTTAGCATAATTATTATTGTTCTTGAACTTGCATTTCTTCCTTTTTCTGTATACTCATTTCTTAATCCTATTCCCAAGATATATATCCCATTTTACATAACTAATTTTCTTTTTCCTATGTTAATTTTTATATTGGGGTTACGATATCAAAAATCCTTTCTATTTGTATTTGTTTTTTTATTCCACGGATATCTAATGATTCCAACAATGTTATTTATGTTGGCAAGAATCTTGAGCACTCATTATCAGAGTATAGAACTGTCGGTCTTTTTATTTACAAGTTTAGCTTTCATCATCCCTGTTACTATCCATGAAATACATTACTTATTTAAAGATTTTGATATTACGTATCCGTTGGAATACTATGAGGAACTTGAAGAAAATGAAAAAAAAGAAGTAAAATTTTTTAGCCTTATAATTAAGAGCCTTTTTTCTACTGCGTTTTTCAGAATAATTTTATTGATGATTATCACTTTTACAGACTATATAGGTATCAATGTACCATTCATCAAAGACATTAATGCAGGAATAATTACATCAATTGCATTTGATTCTTTTTTAAAACCTTTTATAAAAAAAATAAGATATAGACGAATTTCTATAATTAAGCAAAAGCTATTAACAGAAAGGGAAGCAAGGGATACTCAAATCGATCACACTATCTCCAAATGCTTTCAAGAAGCAAGTTCCAATGAGCGAATTGCAAATAAATTTATTGATTTGTTATCAAGGTATTATTGTGGCCTAACGCTAAGTGAAATCAAGCGAATTAATAGCCACTGCTATGTTTATTTAAAAAACACTTGTTCAGATTTTTTTAAGGAATATCCGTATATGACTGAAGATAAAATCACTACTACTTATTTATTTGTTTGGTCTGAAAATAAGGATTTAAAGGATGTGCCAATAAAATATTTCGGCTTCTAATTCGGATTGGATTTATCTCTTTACATCATTGAAATTTGACAATGTTTTATAATAAATGAAAGAGATTAACAATTGTATTTTCGTCAATCTGTGATACAGCAGAATCCACACCAAAATAATTAGCAAATTGCAGATAGTATTGTTTATAATGATTTTTGTAGCCTGTGATAAGTTCTGCTTGATTGAAATTCTGAAACTATAAGAACATCTGTTTAGGAGTCAAATAACTATTATTCACCATTTTGATAGCCATTGTAGAGACCTCGATTAATAGAAAATAATCAAAAAACGTGCTGTCAGCAAAAGAAAAAACGCCCTGAAATGGCGCTTATATGAATAACTGCTCAATACCGTTTCTCAGCCGTGGTTGCCGTTTGCTCTGGTTTGTGGAATCTTACAGCAAGCTATTCAATTGTTTACAATATATATAACGTGCCGTAAATTGTCAATATTGCACATGCATTTTTGCCTGTGCAACCGGCTCTACTGGCCGGAGGTCTCCTCTTGCGTTTCCTCGTCGTCCTCCTCAGTTTCCTTATCCTCTTTGGGGCTGTTGGCAAGGAAATACTCGTAGAGGTAGCTTGTATCAGTCATCCTCTTCCTCCCTGAATTCTAATATGTCGCCTGGCTGACAGCGAAGCTCTTCGCAGATCTGGTTGAGCGTAGAAAAGCGAATCGCCTTGGCTTTGCCGGTTTTTAATATGGACAGATTGGCTTTTGTAATGCCGACGCGCTCGGAGAGCTCGTTCAACGATATTTTTCTTTTCGCCATCATTACATCCAGATTCACGATGATCGCCAAATGGGCACCTCCGTTTCTAAATGGTCAGGTCGTTTTCGTCCTTGATGCGCACCGCTTTATCAAATACCATCGCAAGCGTCTGGCAGAACATGCTGGACAGCAGTGCAAGTATGGCAACGATAGGCGTCATCACGGAAAAATCCGCAAAGGTTTTAATCAGCAGCACAAGCGCAGCCGCTGCGCACAGGTACGAGATGTACTTCAGATATTTGACGTTCTCGTATACGAAGGGCGTACTTTTGATTACTGTGGTCAACAGCCGCTGCAGCATCAAAAGAATCAGCCAGCAGAATACCCCGCACACCTCCACGAACATGAACGTGATCCACTGTCCCGGGAATATCTCGCTTACGGTAGGGCTGTCCAGCCGGAATATGAAGAATAGCGCGACCATAAACAAGGGACCCAGCACCATCAGTACTTCGAGCATCCGTTTAAGTATCAGCGGAATATTCCACTTGCTCATACACGCATACCTCCATTTCGGGCTGAGAATAGCACAATCATTCCATGAAGTCAACAATTTATTATCGGTTTTCAATAATTGTTCCCCATTCATCATCCTATATGCATTTGATGCGTTTTCCAATGGCCGCTTGTCCTGAAAAAAGGGAAAAGGGCGTGATATAATAAAATCGCATTTTATTTTGTTAAGGGGGTAATGGGTTGGAAGTGCTGGTTTATAT
The DNA here is from genome assembly GCA_023390815.1 of Bacillota bacterium. Taxonomy (GTDB): domain Bacteria; phylum Bacillota; class Clostridia; order Christensenellales; family SZUA-584; genus JAEWCC01. The sequence continues at coordinate 9,231 of JAEWCC010000048.1, read as the reverse complement.
ACTATCGGGCGTTTGTCTGCTGCTCGCCGTCGGCTTAATCGTGGCATTGACGCGAAGCAGAGGCGTGCCGGATATCCGCGAGGCGTTCATGCGGCTGGACGCGATGCAAGCACAGCGCATCGAGGAGCTTAGGCGTCAGGAGGCGCAAAGCGCCGCGGACCTGCGCCGCGAAGTGGTGAGCATGTTCAAGCTGCTCGGGGACAGCGCCCGGACGCAAATTGCCGACGGAGCCCGCTCCAATGGCGAAAGCATGGACAGGCTGCGCACCGCCGTGGAGCAAAAGCTCAAGGACATCTCTGATATGACGGAGCGCCGGCTCGAACAGATGCGCCGCGCAGTGGACGAGCAGTTATCCGACATGCTGCAAAAACGGCTCACCGGCTCGTTCAAACAGGTATCCGACCAGCTCGAGCAGGTGTTTAAAAGCATGGGCGAGGTGCGTTCGCTTGCGACGGGCGTAGGAGATTTAAAGCGCGTACTGAGTAACGTCAAGGTGCGCGGCACATGGGGCGAGATGCAGCTCGGCAGTCTGATCTCCTCCATGCTCTCCCCCGTGCAGTACATGCAGAACGCGAGCGTAAAGGACGGACGCGAACGCGTGGAATACGCCGTCGTGCTGCCGGGCCGCGGCGACGAACCGCTGCTGCTGCCCATCGACAGCAAGTTTCCGATGGAAGCATATATTGCCAAAGAGGATGTGCTGGCAGCCGGAGACAAAGCGCTGGCGCGCGAAGCCATGAAGGCATTGTCCGCCGCGATCGTCACCGAGGCCAAACGCATCCGCGATAAGTATATCAACCCGCCCGTGACGACCGACTTTGCCGTGATGTATCTGCCCACCGAAGGGCTTTACGCCGACGCGATCGCGATGGGTACGTTCGACGTATGCCAGAGAGAGCACCACGTCATCATATCGGGGCCGTCCACACTGACCGCGCTATTAAACAGCCTGCAGATGGGCTTTAAAACGCTGGCCATCGAAAAGCAGTCCGGCGAGGTGCTGCGGCTGCTCGAGGCGGTGCGCAAGGCGTTTTCCGGGTTCTCGGTGGCGCTGGAGAAAACGCAAAAGAGCCTGTTCGCCGCACAGAACAATCTGGACGATGCTTCGCGCCGTTCCCGCACGATCGAAAAGCAGCTGGACCGCGTTTCCTGCATCGAGGAAATTGAGAGCAATCCGTATCTGACCGAAGAGAACGCGCAGTAATCGTTACGGTACTCAAATGCACCAAATATACGCCTCACGCGTAGTATAGATTGAGCCTTATATAAGGGAGACCCGAATAATCTGTATTTTGAGGAGGACGTATTATGGGATTTGATGGCGGATGCGGCGGTTTTGGTGGTGGCAACTGCTGCTGGCTGATCATCCTGCTGCTCTGTTGCTGTGGCAATGGTTTTGGCGGCGGCTGCAACGAAGGTTGCGGCGGCGGCTGGGGCTTCGGTGGCGGCGGATGCAGCTGCATCATCTGGATCATACTGCTTTGCTGCTGCTGCGGCAATGGTTTTGGCGGCGGCTGCGGTTGCGCCCCGAAGTGCTGACAGCCCATTTGTCGGCATAGCTGAAGGGCAGCCGTATGACAGATGCAAAAACAACATATACCCTTGTATATGCTGGGCATGATGACTTAAGGGGAGGGCTTCAAATCCTGAGGCCCTCTTTTATTTCAGATAATTCGGGCAGCCGTCTACCGGGCCGTTCCACGACCCCGGAACCACACACCCTTGCCAACTGATAAGTGTATCTCATCACCGCCAAGGATGAAACGGCCTGCATCCAAACTGATTGCAAAAAAAGAAGGGAAATTGCTTTCCCCTCTTTTCCTCTTCCTCGTGGCAAACTACTTCGCTTCGCCGAGTACGACCTTGATGTCTACCGTATCGCTGCTGCGTTGTACGGTCAGCGTCACGCTGTCTCCCGGCAGGTGCGCATATATCTGCTCCTTGATTTCAAGGATTGAATTGACCTCTGCGCCGTCAATCGCCGTAATCACGTCACCTTTTTTCAGCCCCTGCGCCGCCGCGTTCGAGGCCGAGTCGACATCGTACACGTACACGCCGCTCTCGAGCGAGATGTCGTAATTGGTATAGCTCAGCAGCTCCTTGTCGACCAGCGACATGCCCAGCTTCACCTGCTTAAACTCACCCGTCGAAATAATCTGATCGAGAATAGGCTTGGCCGCATTGATCGGGATTGCAAAGCCGATGCCTTCGCCGTTCGAGAGCTTATAGCTGTTGATACCGATTACTTCTCCCGCCGCGTTGAGCAGCGCGCCGCCGCTGTTGCCCGGGTTGATTGCGGCGTCGGTCTGGATCAGTTCTTCCGCGACCTGCGTGTTGCTGATTGCTGCGCTGACTTTAAGCGCGCTCACGATGCCCGAGGTCACGGTTTGCTCCAGGCCCAGCGGGTTGCCGATCGCGATGGTGATCTCCCCGACGGATACGCCGTCCGAGTTCCCCAGCTTCGCTGGCTTTAAGTCTTTTGCGTCGATCTTGATCACGGCAAGATCCATCGCCTCGTCGGAAAAGAGCACCTGCGCCGTATACTGCGTACCATCCACCAGCGTAACCGTAATCGTAGTATCCGTCTGTGTCTGACTGCCGAAGTTTGGCCGGAACATCTGCGTCTCATCGTTGATTGCGATTACGTGTTCGTTCGTAACGATGAGCCCGTCGCTGCTCACGATGACGCCCGTGCCAGTCCCCTGGCTTGTCGCGATGCCCACGACTGAAGCGGAGACTGATTTTGCGACGTTCTGCACGGTTGCCGAGTAATCCGTTGTGACCAGATTGACTTCGTTGTATACCGTGTCGTCGACCGTGCCGCCGTCGCCCGCTGCGGACATCGAGTTCGCGTTGGATGCCAGTCCGTCCGCCGCATCCGATACGGCTTGATCAATGTACGCCTGCTGCGCTGCGCTGACACCCTGGCTGCCATTCAAATACAACGCCACGCCGCCTCCGCCGATCACCGAACCGACAAGCGCGCCTACGAGCACCATTGCAATGCCGCGTCCCCGGCGGGTTTTGCGCGGCTCGGGCTGCTGCCTCTGTTCAAATCCTTCATATGTCTCCATCATGGTTTCCCTTCTTTCGTTCATCTTCTGGTTACCCTGAATATAGCCCGTTAATATGAAGCGAATATAACGAAGCCGTGAACCGTTTTTGAAATATTTGTAGTTATTTTGTGACGCGGAACTTTTTATCCGATAAAAGCGTCAAAAAAGCAAACAACAGGAGGTTTTACAATGAAAAAGTTGATGATGACACTGTCGCTCATCGTATCCGCAGCGCTGCTGGCAGCGTGCGGGGCAAACGGCATCGACGTAAGCGATCTAGAAAAATCGCCTTATAACGCCGCGGATCAAAGCAAAGAAGTGACTATGGAACTGGAGGATGCAACCGTCGCAACGGGCACCGATACGCTGAACATACATTTCGCGAACAGCTCCGATACTGAGTATTCGTTCGGGATGGAGCCACATCTGGACGTTGAAGTGAACGGCGTTTGGTATGTTGTCCCGACGGTGGAAGGCGCCGCGTGGGAAGAGATTGCCTTTATACTGCCCGCTGGCGAAGGCAGCGATATGGAATTCCCGTTGAAGACATTCTACGGAGATCTGCCTGCCGGGCACTACCGTATCGTCAAGCCGCTGTACGCGCAAAACGGAAACACTTTCGCGATCGCAGAATTCAAAATCGCATAATAAATCATACCGGAAAACCAACGAAGGCCGCGCTTTGCGGCCTTTCTTTTATATAAAAGGAAAGGCGGGATGATCCCGCCCATCAATTTCTCTTTCCTGCGCTTTATTCTAGAACAACCGCCTCGCACAGATGAAGTGTCTTTTCCAGTAAGAGGATGAGAGCACGGTGGTGCCGATGCGCACTTTACCCTGTGTGGAAGACGCGTCGATCATCTGTCCGTTGCCGATGTAGATGCCCACATGTCCTTTAAAGCAGAGGATGTCGCCGCGGCGTATATCGGACAGGCTCGTGACCTTGGGCAGGCTGCAGTTCCCCCATCCGGCGGAGGTCTTATACCCGATGCTGTAGCCCGATTGGTTGAGGCAGTAGTACACCAGGCCGGAGCAGTCAAACGTGTTCGGCCCCTTCCCTCCCTTGACGTACTTCTTGCCGAGCATCGACTGTGCCACTTCAATCAGCGCCTCCACCTTGGCTGCGTCGGGTTCCCAGTCGGCAATGGTGGAACCGCCGCCATGATTACTACCGCCGCTGCTGTTCCCGCCGCTGCCGCTGTGACTGTTTCCACCGCTGCCGCTGTGACTGCTGCCGCCTGTGCTTGCGGACTTCGCATCCTCGGAGTACAGCGCTTCGAGCGTCATCTCTCCGACGTGGCCGTCAGGCGAAAGGCCGTTGCGCTTTTGAAAGCTTTTTACCGCCGTTTCGGTACGGTCGCCAAACTTCCCCGTCACTTCGCCGGAAAAATACCGAAGCTCCTTGAGGCGCTCCTGAATATTCTCGACGTCGGTCCCCTTATCCCCGAGCAGCACAGAATACGGCTTCGCGTCTCCCGAAAAAAGCGCGGTGAGCGTCTTCTCGCCTAAAATACCGTCCACCTGCAAGGAATGCTTGCGCTGGAACAGCTGCAATGCATATTCCGTACCGGGGCCGTAATAGTCCGTGGGCTCATCCTCGCCCATGTAACCAAGCTCCATGAGCTGCTCCTGCACCTCGATCACGCGCGGATCATGACACCCGGGCGTGAGTCCCACTTCAGGGGACGGTGTCGGTACAGACGCGGGGACATCCGTCGGCGCGGGTGTGGCGGTGGATAGCGGGGTTGACGAGCCGGTTGGCTGCGGGCTGTTCACCCCTGAGCCGTCCGCTACTGCGCCGCCTGTCCGCTCCGCGTTGGCTGCCGCCGCACCGGAAAGCATCACCGTCAGTACGACGGCTGCAATCACCACAACAGCGCCGGCCGCCGCAAAGATCCTTACGCTGCGCTTGCCGAAAGGCTTCATGAGCCTTCTGAAAACGGAATTGAGGGACTTCGGGGCACTTTTTTCGTGCCTTTCTAAGGAAACATGCGTACCGATTCGCGCTGTAACCGCCTGTCTGGAAGCCGGACGGCGGCGGCGCAGCGCGCGTTTGATCACTGCGGTAAATCTGTATCCGGCCTCCCGAATGCGCCGGATGATTGGCTGCAGTGTTTTTCTCATACGTACCTCATATATTCACGGATGGTGTCATTGTTTCTTAACAGGACTGTAATCAATGCATCACATTATACCGCATGACCCGTCCTTTTCCAAGACCATGATTACGTGAATATAGCGTCACTATGCTTCGCCGCGATACTTTTCCATGAGCACGCGGAATATCTCCGCGGAGGTGGGCGGCGTGTACGTAATGGCGTTTGCGCCCGCTTCGATCGTGTCCCGGATGCTCTCCTGTGTGGGTCCGCCTGTCGCAATGATAGGAACCTCCGGCAGCTTTTTGCGGATACAGCGCACGACTTCGGGCGTACGTGCAGCGCAGGATACGTTGAGAATCGACGCGCCGGCCTGAATACGCGCTTCCACATCGGTATCCTCGGACGCGACGGTGACCACGACGGGAATATCGATACGTTCCCTTAACCGGCTGATGATGTCGTTGGTGGTGGGCGCATTGACGACCACGCCGATTGCGCCCTGATATTCCGCGTCCATCGCGAGGTTCACCACGCGCTTGCCGGTCGTCGTACCGCCGCCGACGCCGCAGAACACCGGATTGTCCGACGCCATGATCAGCGCGTGCGTGATGATGGGCTGCGGCGTGAACGGGTATACGGCAATGACCGCATTCGCGTTGCAGTTGCGTATCATCGCCACGTCGGTCGTGAACACGAGCGATTTAATGAGCTTGCCAAATATGCGGATGCCGCTGACTTCTTCAATCAGCTCCGGCACACGAACCATGTGCTTGCGCAGGGTTCCTTCTATATCCGGAATGAACTTTGCCATCGCTTCCTCCTTTAATGCCCATGCAGCGCTTACGCTATATGAGTTCCTATCTATGGTAGTTTTCCCCAATGTCAGGAGGCATAAACTCCGCGGGAAGCCTGATGAGATATTACATTCATTGATGCATATATCCTCTCGCCTCTCGTTCAGGATACGTCCAGCAGCGGCAGCAGCTTCATGGCTTCCTTCGCATCGCAGCTATCCGTAATCGCCGTGCGGGCGGCATCGATATCCGCCGCTTTCGGCCAGGCTTTTAGGATTTCGCACAGGCTCGTTATTGCGTCCAGGCGGATCAGATTACCGTGCGTCCTAAGATGCCGGTTGCTTTTTAATGCCTCCACAAGCCCTTGTGCAATGCGTTCTGCAAACGTCTCCCCGGCGATACCGAAACGCCACGCGTGCTGCAGCGTAATCCGCGCGGTGATAAACTTTTCGTCGTTCATCTGCGCAACATAACGGTCAAGCACGCCGTCCAGCTTTTGCTGCGCGTCGCTCTTGGCAAGGTTCGCGATCAGCATCGCGCCGATATTGCGCTGATACGAATTATCCGATTTAAACTTGGCGCATAGCGTCTCCAGGTGATCGTATATCCAATCCACCTGAGTTTCCGTCAGCGCCATCAGCCTGTCCAGCGCGGATTTTCGGACGGTATCGTCCTTTACGTTGAGGTCCGCGATCAAGCTGGCGATTTCGTTGGTCATACGCTCACCTCCGCTTGGTTTATCATATATTTCTACATTCACATGCCATTTCCTGTATTGCCAACGCCGTTTTCAACCCATATAATCAAAATTAACAATCTGTTATTATATCAAAAAGTGGAGAGATTTATGGCCGCCTGTGATAACAAACAAATCTGCACCTGTACGTATTCCGGCTGCAGCCGCCACGGTAAATGCTGCGAATGCATCGCATATCACCGCCGCATGGGAGAAGTACCCGGCTGCCTTTTTTCCAAACAAGGGGAAGCGTCTTACGACCGTTCCATCGACGCGCTCTACCGGGACGCAAACAAAAAGCGCTGATCAGTACAGCGCTTCGGGGCTGATTTGTGACGTCAGCATGTCGAGCAGTTCCCCAATCTCCTTATGGAAATCGGCGTCTGTCTGTGTTTCCTGCTGGGTAAGCGTTTCGACGATTTCAAATACAAACGCGGCGGCACCGAACTTCGCCCAGTCATCCCGCATCTTGGGGTGAAGGCAGCCACCTGTCATTTGCGAGAAATCATACCGGTTAAGACTTCCTACCATATCGGCAGTACTCAGCAGCAGGCTTTTCCCATTCTGCGTGCAGCGTATCGCGTACACGCCGCCTTGCTGCATCCTTTTCTTGTAGTCGGAGGCGATTTGCCTCCTTTGTTGTTTATCCATACTAATATCCCATCTGTTTTAATAGCCGCGACAAAGTCGCAAGTCGTTCCCCGATCAGCTCATCATCCTTGCCGAGCGCCTCATAGAACAACTGAATATCCTGATCAATCATGGGGTTGTCCGTGCATACCGACACCGTCATGGCGTCGCCCTGCAGCCCGATGCGGTCGATCTGCGGGTGCTCCGGATCGTAGAGACCGGGGGTCCGGTATGCTTCGCGAAAATACTTCAGCGAACGGCAGACCAGGATCGCGAGATCGACCACGCGGTGGAGCGGCAGCTCCTCCGACTGTCTGGACCACTTCTCCCCCGTATATCGCCATACCTTGGCGGAGATATCGACGCGCCCGCGGTCGTTCCACTGCGCAAGGCCCAGTGACAACCCTTGTGTATCCGACTGGTGTGCGTACCGTCCGTCGATATTCGCGTAATCTTCTGATACGATCACCGGCTTGTGCTTTAAAGTTACAGGTATCTTCATATCGCTTTCCTCTTAGTCATTTAGTAAATTACTGATTAAGTATATGCGCAACATCGTTGAAAGTCAACCCTGAAATAAAAACCGGAAATCCGGCTCGCGTATGCAATCTGTCCCTTATCGCAGGCGGCGCATAGCGGTTTTGTAGGCGCCTTGCCTGCTTTGCGGGATATAGACTGCATTGCCAGCCGGATAACCGGTGTGAGGGCCATTTTATTGACAAGAGGCGGAAGATGCTCCTCCTTCCTGCGCTCCGGGAATGCCCGGTCTAATTGGGGAGCGTTTTCAGCTTTTCGTACGCGCGCTGTTCCGCGAGGTTGAGCGACTGCCAGCCGTAGCCCTTAACCCATTCACTGCGCTCCCGCGCCCACTGCGCGGCTTCCTTTGCGTCCGCGTCATAGGTTTCGGGGTGTGCTACGACGAAGTCGCACGCGTCGCTGAGCGCCTCGCCCGACAGGTTGAACAGATAGGCGGTGTCAATTTTACCTTCCGTTTCGTACCGCTCGATGTTGCGCTGCGCCACGTAATGTTCCGGATTGACCGCGGTGATGACGCAGAAGTATACCAGCGCCGTAACGGCGAACCACTTCATCACCTTGACCTTGCCCGTAAAGACGCGCACCAGCATGATGAGGTTCAGCAATACGAGCAGCAGCATGAAAGAATGCGACAGAAACCGGGATATGGTATAGCCAAATGACGTTTCATAAATCTGCATGCGCAGGTGCGAGGATGCGAGGATGACGAAGTTGAACGCGACGAGCAGCGTATACAGGACTTTGAGGTAAGCCTGCGGCTTTTCATCGCTGCGCTTCGCCGTAAAGCGCATTGCCAGCCCCAGCAGAATGAAGTTTAAGCAGGTGATAAACAGCAGCTCGCCGAACCCTCGTACCGCGTATGCCGCGCTCGTGAGTCCCAGAACATTGTCAAGCGTCTCAATCGGCTGAAAGAAGTACCCGAACTGGATCGCCGCAAACAGTACGTACACAATGCTGACCATCGTGAGCGCCACGGCAGTCGTCACACTCTCGATGGGCCGCTTGCCCTGATTCTTAAGGGCTGCCTTCATGCCCGTCAGGTTTTCACGCTTCGCGTTGGCAATCGGACCCGCAGTCAACGAAGCGCCCAACAGGAACAGGAAGCCGTACAGGATGATGTCGCCGAAGTGAATGTTCTCGAAGAAATCACCGATTCGGGCGGCCATGTTGGCATCCGCAATAATCAGCAGCGGTACGATCAGCAGCAGCAGCGCAAGGCCCGCGAGCACACCGAATACCGCACCTTTGCGCTGGCTTTTGCCGCTGCCGAACAGGGCGTTTACCGCCCCGGCAACGAAGCTGCCGATGCCGATCAGCACACGGTTGATGGCCCCAAAGAATATGTCGAGCAGAAACGCGGGCTGATCCCACGAATGCAG
>JAEWCC010000022.1 GCA_023390815.1 Bacillota bacterium | reverse complement strand
GTGCTTGAATGGCGGCAACACACGACAGCATCAGGTTGAGCAATATAAACGGATATGCATCAAACGGCCGGGACGCGATGGCATTGAATACGATCCACAACCCCATGATAGCGATAAAAACCAGCACGAACCGCCAGCTTCCCACAAACTTTGCAAGCTTGTCGGACATCCGGTCTCCAAAGGAGAGCTGATCCTTGTGCAGCGCGTTGATGTTGCGGGATACCTTCTCCTTCACCAGCAGGTCGATGATCTCCTTCTCATCCTCCATGATCTCCGTTTCGTCGAGTATGCTCTTAATCAGCTCGCTTTTATTCAGGCCAGGCATGTGCAGCTCCTCCTGTATAAGTATGGTTTATACACCCTATATGCGCATATTACCACGCCCTGAATAAAAAGGATAGCAGAACACCTCCATGGAATGCTGCGTTAATTTTTCGCTAATGGATTAGGAAAGGACGGAAAAGACAAATTGGCGGAAGGTTACCCGCCAATGCCGACTCAGTATGATCCTGACCCTTAAGGTGGGAAAGCCGGAGGGGAGTGGCCGATGAAAACCATTTCACTCCCCAGCCATCGGTGACAAACTTTTCGTATCGGGGCTTTTGCCTGTAAAATCTATTTCAGGGTTTGTGCTATCATACGTTGCAACGTGGAGTCCTCAGCCATTCTTTTTGTTGATCGCGTCGAAGTCGAGGCGTGGCGTGTCCTGATTGGCAAACTGAAAGCCGTTGCGTTTGTACGCCTCATAGTCGAACGAGTCGATCTCGTCGTGCGCAAATTTGTGGTATTCGTAGAATGTATCCCACCACTCGTAGCCGGAGCCGAGGTCGTTGTTTAAAAATGCTTCCGCAATCTCGATCCCCATCTGGAAGGAGACGTAATGCCCACCCATGCACATGATATTGACGCCGTTGCCCGTGATGGCGCGCAGCGCCGCGGGGACGCTTTCCACGACCGCAACCTGGCAGCGGGGAACCTTGGCGGCGGCGAGATGAACGCCCATGCCGGTTCCGCAAAACAACATCGCTCGGTCGAACTCCCCCTCGGAGACCATGGATGCCGCGCGGATGGCCATGCGATGGAAGATCTCCGTGCCCGTGCCTTCGATGTCGTGCGCACCCACATCGGTCACTTCCCAGCCTTTTTTCTTAAGGTGTTCCACGACGGCTTCCTTTAGATAAAAACCGGCGATATCCGCCGCAACGAGAATCTGCTTGTTCTTTACCGATTTCATAGCCCTCATCTCCTGCCCAAAAATTGATGGTGAACCGCTTTTTATCCGCAGTTTTCATTCTGACGATATTATAAGCTGTGTTTTTGGGAATTGCAAGTTAAATGTTGTGGATATTTGTGTTTTACAGATGATGTATTGATGGAATTGCACAAACCAATCGGTTGCGGTATAATCAATGCAATAAACGACGTACAATATGGGGGGTCATTGTGATTAAGGATGAACGGCAAAGACGCATATTGGAATTACTGGCGAAATCGAAAAGCGTTAAAAGCGCCGACCTCAGCGAGATGTTTGAGGTGAGCCAGGAGACCATTCGCAAAGACCTTGAGGCAATGGATGAAGATGGATTGCTTAAAAGAACGTTTGGGGGAGCGATGGCGATACCGGGTGTTTCGGCAGGCAGCCCGGACGTGAGCGACCCCTCGCTGGAGGACCGGAACATTACCAACCTGCGGGAGAAAGAGGATATCGGCAGGTTTGCGGCGTCGCTGATCGAGCCCAAGGATACGATTGTGCTGGATTCCAGCACCACGACCTTAAAAATGGTACAATATATTCCCGAAAACTACGAAATCACCGCGATCACAAACGCACTCGCTACGATCAACGAGCTGGTCAGGAAGAAGGGGGTAACCGTGATTTCGACAGGGGGGTACTACCGCCCCCAGTCCACATCGTTTTTGGGTACGATGTCGCTGAACAATTTGGACGGATTCAATATCAATAAAGCGTTCATGTCCGGCAACGCATTCAGCGTGGAGCAAGGGGTGATGGACCCCAATGAGCAGGAAGCCGAGATGAAGCGCCGGATGATCCAAAAATCCCGGGAATCGATCCTACTGATCGACTCAACCAAATATGCCAGAATGGCCCCGATCACCACTTGCGGCCTCGCGTCCTTTAGCACCATTGTCAGTGATTCAAAGCTCCCGGAGCCGGAAGTGCATAGGATTGAAGCGCTGGGGATAAAATTATTCAGAGTATGAGTTGGTAAACGCAATATAAAACCAATAGAAACGCAACATTAGGTATTGACAAAGCAACAAGTCACAACTATAATGCAGACAATGAGTTGTGAATGTTGCTTTTTTAATGAGGCGGGATGTATGGATAAACACTATGATGCGATTTCAGTAGGAGACCTCAACGTTGAGTTTTTCAACACGACCATCGACGGTTCGTTCATCGAAGCGACCGAGATTGTAGGTCCTTATCCAAGCGGCGCTGCGGCCATATTCATTGACACCATGGCAAAGCTTGGCGCCAGAACATGTTTTATCGGAACTGTAGGTAACGATGAATTCGGCGATTGCATTATTAACAGGCTGCAAAGAGACAAGATCGAAACGGACTGCGTCGCCAGGCTGGATAACGAGATTACAGGCATCGCTTTTCGAACGTCTTATTCAGACGGCACCCGGAAGTTCATTTACGACATTGGCAACGCTGCCGCCGGAAAGCTGTCCTGTGCCCATGTAGACGAGGACCGGATCAAAAGCTCGCGCTGGCTTCATGTTTCGGGAAACGTTCTGGCCTTCAGCGGTTCCGCAAAGGAAGCCGTATTAAAAGCCGTCGACATCGCGTACGCGAATAGCGTTCCGATCAGCCTCGACCCTAATCTGCGATTTGAGATGATGAAGGCGGAGGAGATTCACGATCTGTTGAGCCCGATCCTGTGGAAAACAACGCTGCTTCTGCCAAGCAGCGGCGAGCTGCAATACCTGAGCGGCTGCGATGATGAAGAAGCGGGCGCTGCCGATCTCATTCGCCGGGGAATTAAAATGATCGCGCGAAAGGAAGGGGCGAAGGGATCCTCGATATTCACCGAAGATGGCAAATTGTCGATTAAGCCGTTCCGGGTTAACGAGGCGGACTCCACCGGATGCGGGGACTCGTTTGGCGGCGCGTTTGTTTTCGGGCTATTAAGCGGGTATAGCCTGCAAAAAGCGGGCGAGATTGCAAACGCCGTGGGCGCGATCACCGCAACGCGGTACGGCCCGATGGAAGGGATCGAGTCGCTCGACGAGGTGGCTGCCTTTATCCAGGCGCATGAGTATTGAATGAAATAAGGCATACAGCCGCGGGACTGGCTGAACCCTCTGAAAATTCAAGCAAAAGCAAAACACGAGACGTTGAGGAGGTTTACGATATTGGAATCCCGGGAAAAGACCGTTGCGGATATTGAACAACAGGCGCGGCAGATGCGTACCCATGCGATCCAAATGGCCCTGAACGCGAGCCCGAGGGGGGTGCATCTGGGCCCTGCATTTTCCATCATGGACATCCTCGCAACGCTGTATTCAAGCGTTTTGAACTATGATCCTGAAAACCCGAGATGGCCGGACAGGGACCGGTTTATATTGAGCAAAGGACATGCGGCGATGGCACTGTACACCGCGCTCGCTGTCTCCGGATATTTCCCCGTTGAGCTGCTGGATCATTACATCCTCAGTCAAAGCCCGCTTGCGGGGCATCCGAGCATGAACCTGGATCTGGGCATTGAAGCGTCCACCGGTTCGCTCGGCCATGGGCTCTCCCTCGGGGTCGGGACGGCGCTCTCGGCCAAAATAAGCGGCAAATGCTTTGATACCTATGTACTGGTGGGCGACGGAGAGAGCAACGAAGGGACGGTCTGGGAGGCGGCCATGGCAGCAGCCCATTACGGGCTGGACAATTTAGTCGTCATCATCGACCGGAACAGGCTGCAGGCGGACGGATATGCGCGGAACATCATGGACATGGGCGATGTGGCGGACAAATGGAAGAGCTTCGGGTGGCAGGTGCGCGAGGTGGACGGCCACGATATCAGCCAGCTGCTGGACGCGTTTCATCCGAAGAGCCGGCCCAAAGGCAGGCCATATGCCATCATCGCCCACACGACGAAGGGTAAGGGCGTCAGCTTCTTTGAAAACAACAAGGCGTGGCATCACTATCGGAATTTCACGAAGGATCAGGCCGACATGGCGTTGAAAGAACTGGGCCGGTGCGAGGGGGGCGAACAACATGCTTGAACTGGATGCACAGACGATCAAGCATCTGAACGAAGCCGGTTACCGGGACAGCTTTGGCAGGGCGATCCTGGATATCGCTGAAACCCGCGCTGACGTGGTGGTTTTGGCTGCGGATCTTTCGGACGCGTGCCGGGTGACCGAGTTTTCCAAACGGTACCCCAATCGCTTTTTTCAGGTCGGCATTGCGGAGCAGAACATGGTGGGGATCGCGGCCGGGCTTGCGCTGAATGGCTATACCGCTTTCGCAACGACGTTCGGCACGTTTGCTTCGCTGAGGAGCTGTGAGCAGATGCGCACGGACGCGGCGTATCAGAACCTGAACGTGAAGATGCTGGGGATTGATTGCGGAGTCGCCTGCGGAACGCTGGGGTCCACGCACTATGCGCTCGAGGATATCGGCGTTTTCAGGTGCATGCCGAACATGGTCATCTTATGCCCCGCGGACGGGACCGAGGTGATCAAAGCCGTGCGGGCGGCGGTCTCGCATGACGGCCCGGTATATATCCGCTTGAGCGGGGGAAACAAGCTTCAGGCGGTATACGATATGGATTACGAATTTGAAATCGGCAAAGCCGTGACCATTCGGGAAGGCAGCGGTGTAACGATCGTTGCGACCGGCCTCATGGTATCGCGCGCGGCCAGCGCAGCCGCTTTGCTTGAAAAGCACGGTGTACGGGCCAGAGTCGTCAATATTCATACGATCAAACCGATCGACGAAGCGGCGATCCTCCGATGTGCGGGAGACTCGAAGCTGATCGTCACGGTCGAAGAGCACAACCGAATCGGCGGCCTCGGGTCCGCCGTTGCCGAGATACTGGCGGAACACGATACGTTCGCGAAGCTCCTGCGGATTGCGCTGCCTGACGAGTTTCCGCATATCGGCGATCACAAGGAGATACTGGACCGGTACGGTCTTACGGACACGGGTATCTATCAGGCGATTAAGTACCGCATGGGCCTCTGATGGTAAAACTTTCCGGTAAAGAAGCTCTCTGCCGTTGTCGCAGAGAGCTTTATGTTATCCATCCCGCGTCAATCGTGAAAATCCTCTGCCGGGAGCTCGTTGTTCCCCTTCTGTGGCAGGTACTTGATTTTTGACTGCTGCCGGTGATATCCGACAAATTGCCGTCTTCCAACTCATGCGCCTTCACCTGCTGCATGATGATTCTTTTCTTGTCCAGACTCGAGACGTACGCTCTCCCCATGTCCGGCAGGCAGCCGGTATTGATCGCTACCTGCTCGGTAATCTGCAATTCCTTCTCAATCCGCGACGCCGCCAGAACCGCGACCTGCGTCATGGTCTGCTCCAGCACGTCCTCCGCCGTCATGCGGTTCAGCGTTACGCTCATCGTACCAAGCGCCCCACACAAAAGAACGGTCATCACCATCATAAGAAGAATGACCCTCGCTTTGACCGTTATCATATCTTTTCCCCCTTAAACTTGTACGTCATATATTATGCCTTCGTATGTAAGTTCGGGGGCTTTCCGGCGGCGCTTAAGACCGCTTGCTCACTCTTAGCTCAATCTTTACATACCGTTGGGCACAAAAAAAGCCCTGAGCCGGAGGGAGGCACAGGGCTTTGCCAGGAACTTTTGATGAAATTGAATGGTTGTTTTAATACGTGGCGTTGTCGTCGTCTTCGGCTTTACCATAGGCTTGCGGTTCTTTGCCAGTGTCCAGACGGAACCGGGCCACCATGTTTTTAAGCAGTTCGGCCTGACCGGAGAGCTGCTCGCTCGCTGCGGCGGCTTCCTCCGCCGTCGCCGAGTTGTTCTGCACCACAACCGAAAGCTGCTCAATGCCGCGGTTCACCTGCGTGATGGCGGTTGCTTGCTCGCCCGACGCGCGGGCAATTTCGCTCACCAGCTGTCCTGCTCTGCGAATGCCTTCCATGATGCCGCCCAGCGCAGCCGCCGTATCGTCCGCAATTTCCGCGCCCGCCGCGGTCTTTTTGACGGAGCGCTCGATCAGCTCCGTCGTCTCCCGGGCCGCCTCCGCGCTGCGCGCCGCAAGGCTCCTCACCTCGTCGGCCACCACCGCGAAGCCTTTGCCGTGCGCGCCCGCCCTCGCGGCCTCGACCGCCGCGTTCAGCGCGAGAATGTTGGTCTGGAACGCGATATCGTCGATTACCCGGATGATCTTGCCGATGCTGCGCGCCGCATCGCTGATGTCGCTCATCGCCTGCTGCATGGCGCGCATCTGCTCGTTGCCCTTGGCCGCATTCGCCGCCGCCGCGGCGGTCAGCTCATTGGCCTGATTGGCACTCACAGCGCTATGCCGGGTCTGCTCCGCAATCTCCGCGACGGACGCTGACAGCTCCTCAATCGCGCTCGACTGTTCCGTCGCCCCTTGGGAGATATCCTGACTTCCGGCTGATACCTGCCGCGTGCCCGAAGCTACCTGATCCGCCGCGACGCTGATATCGCCCAGTACACTGTTCAGCGATGCGATAATGGCGTTGATCGAGCCCTTCAGCGCGGTGAAATCGCCCTTATATTCCGATTCGATGGAAACGCAGAGATTACCCCCCGCCGTTTCGCCCAGCACCTCGGATATCTCGCCGATATAGCCGCGTATTGCGCCGGTGGTATCGTTCAGCGCGTCCTTGATGATCGCGTGGTCGCCCCTGTAATCACCCGTCATGCTCACGCCAAGGTTACCCCTGGCCAGTTCGGCGAGCACCTCCGAGGCTTCCTGTACCGGCTTGATCACCGCGTCGAGCGTATGGTTGACGCCCTCCACGATCTTTTTAAAGTCGCCCTGATGCCGATTCGCGTCGGCCCGGGTCGACAGCCGGCCTTCCACGGCCGCCTGCGCCAGCATGTCGGCATCCTCCAGCATGGCTTTAAGCGCATCCGCTGCTTTGCGGAACGCGCCCGCCAGCAGCCCGATTTCATCCTGCCGCGCAAGGTCCATCGTAAAATCTGTGTTGCCGACAGCCAGCTGCTGTGCGCCGTTCGTGATTATTGACAGCGGCTTTCGAATGCTCTTGCGCACAAAGATCAGCACCACAACTACGGCCACTGCCATCAATGCCGCCGCAGCGCCCACCGAGACCGCCGTCGACGTGGCCCGGTTTTTTTCAATCTCCGTGATATCAAGCCCTGCAAACAGCACGCCGATCGCATCCCCGGCATTGCTGAGTACCGGCGTATAGATGGCCATATAGGGTAAGCCGAAGATCGTCGTGCGGGTCTGATACGGCTGTTTATCTGTAAGTACCGTCTGCGCAATTCCGGGTTCAAGCTTCGTACCTACGGCAGTTTGATCGTTCTGCAGGATGGAGGTCGCTACGGTGGTATCGCCGGAGAATATCGAGAAGTCCACATTCAGCATCGTTTTAAGCTCGCTCAAAAGGTCCTGTCGGTCAAAGAAAAGGCCCCCGATCAAGGTACCCGCCACAGCGCCTTGCTCATCTTTAACCACGCTGGGGGACAGTAAATATAAATTGTTTTGGCTATCCTTGTAAACTCCGCTGCCACTGGTCAGCGCCTCAGCCAGGTAACCGGTGTCGCTTTCGTCCTTTCGGGTATTGAACAGTATGGAACCGTCTTTATCCACTACGACCGCAAAATCCAATCCGGCGCTGGGCAGGCCGGTCAGCGCGAAGGAGATTCGGCTGGGATCGCCCTGTGCCACGGTGGCTTTGAGCAGGTCGCTGTTGGCCAGCGTCAGCGTGCCGACGACGCATTG
This sequence comes from Bacillota bacterium, assembly GCA_023390815.1. Taxonomy (GTDB): domain Bacteria; phylum Bacillota; class Clostridia; order Christensenellales; family SZUA-584; genus JAEWCC01. The sequence goes on along the minus strand of JAEWCC010000022.1, from coordinate 27,512 downwards.
ATTGGTAAGTTCGTCGATCCGGGTATTGAGGTAACTCAGCGCGCGCTCCACCTGCCCGGAGACGATCCTGTCGGTGGTGATATTGCTGAGCGCCGTCATCACCGCCACACACGATACAGCCACCAGTACAATAGCAGTCAACACCACCGCCAGAATTTTGACGGAAATGCTTTTCAAAGCCGCTTTTTGATGGGTTCGCTTTTTACCGCCTGCTTGCTTCCCGTTTTTCTCTTTTTTCAAGCCCACACACCCCTTCTTTTTTGGTTCAACGATTGCGCATTAAATGAATTCTGTTCGGTATACGTCCTTTCTGATTGTTGCATGGATCAGCAGCCGCCCGACGTCTAGGCAATTTCCAAAATGTAGATCATTTTGGAACCTTCCAAAATATAAAACCAAACAATATATTTATCGTTTAAAACTGCGATCAGCTTTAGCCCATATCGTTAAAACGCCAGACACAACGGATGAGAAGCGCCAAAGCAGCACCGCTTCGCATAGTATGCTTGATTTTTCCTGACACTGAGCTAGAATAGACGCAAGGCGTCAGGGGAGGTTACCCAATGAACGAAGTTTATGAGTTTTTGAAAAAGTGCGGGACGTACTATCTCGCGACGGCGGATGGCGACCAGCCGCGAGTACGGCCCATGGGGACAGTCGATATCTTTGAAAACAGGCTCTATATCCAGACCGGCAAGATCAAGAACGTGTCACGGCAGATGCAGACGAATCCGAAGGTGGAGATCTGCGCCTGTATCGGCGGCGATTGGCTGCGCGTGGCGGCCACCGCAGTGCGGGACGACCGGACGGAGGCCAAGCAGCACATGCTGGACCAGTATCCGCAGCTCAAGGGCAGGTACAAGGCGGACGATGACAACACCGAGGTACTGTACCTGAAAGATGCCACCGCGACGTTCAGCTCATTTACCGCGGAGCCGAGGGTGATACGGTTTTAAGTCGGAGTATCACGAATACCGTTTGCTGATAGTTTTGAATACAAAACGGGCACCCGGATTTTCAGATGGGTGCCCGATACTCACTTGATATAGGGATTTCAAGCCTGACTGCAACTATTCTTTACCCGTACCGTCGCAATACGGGCAATCCCCGGTTCCGTCGCAGGGGTCGCATTCGATCTTCCCATAGTCTCCGTAATTATCATAAAGATAATAGCCCAGTCCGCCGCAAACATTGCATATCCCGCTTCCGCCGCAAATGGTGCAGTCGCCCGCCCCGGGGGTCTTCTGCGGATCGATAGTCGTGACGATGACGCCGGTTCCGCCGCACATAAAGCATTTGCCGTCGCTGCATTGCAGGCACGGCTCATCGCCGTACAAGATACCGTCGCCGCCGCAGGAAAAGCACTTGCCCGTGCCTTCGCATATTGAGCACGGAGTGGTTACTATTACGGGCGTGGGAACAGGCGTAGGGGCCGGGGTAGGTGCAGATGTGACTGCCGCTGTGGGCCCTGACGTCGGCTTTGGCTTGGGCGTGAACTCAAACGGAGGCTCCGCCTCGGAATTTACGGTTGCGGTTACAGCCGCCGGCTTGGGTGTAAATTCGAACGGAGGTTCCGGCAACGAGGCGTCATCATCGTGCGGCAGAACCATGAAGCCGCACCCGGAAAGCAACAGGAGACATACGGCAACGAGTACGACCAGTTGTTTTTTCATGATGCTTTGTCCTTTAGTTATTTATCTATATTTATTACGGAAAATATATACCTTCCCGACAGGGAAAACAATGGTTAGCTGATTTTTGGTCATCGGGGCTTAATTTTTAGAAGCTAGCCATCATCGGTAATAACTAAACGTGAAAGTCCGCATACGCGTTCAGGCGGTTTTCTAGGGTTCCGGTATGCAACTCGAAGAGATGGTTGTCAGAATCATAGAAATAAACCGAACGGCCTTCTCCCGCAATGCGTGGCCGCCCCGAGCGGATTTCAATACCAAAAGCTTTGATCCGCTCTGTGTAAACGTCGAAATCTTCTTCCGGTATCCGAAACGCGATGTGGTGATAGGTGCGCTCCTTCAACGGTTCGCCCTCCATGATGCAGATCCATATGTCTCCGATCAGAAAGAATTTCTCGGCCGCGACCGAAAACTGTTTTTCCCGGCTTACATACACTTCTCTGGCATCGAATATCGTTTTAAGGAAATCGGACGATCTCTCCAAATCGCTGACGGTTAGCGTGATGTGGCTGATACCAAGAATCATAAGAAACCTCGCAGAAGGATTACTCTTCCCTCCGCCGCATATACCGCCTCGTCTCCTTGATCTTCTTCTCGTAGCCCTCGTCGGACGGCTTGTAGTAAACGGCGCCGGTGAGGTTGTCGGGCAGGTACTGCTGCGGCGTATAGTGCCGGTCGAATTCGTGCGGGTATTTGTAGCCCTTGCCGTTGCCAAGGCTTTTCGCGCCGTGATAGCTCGTATCGCGCAGGTGTACGGGTACGGGCTGCTGGTAGGTGCTTTCGGCGTCCCGGAACGCTCCGTCGATGGCCATCACGACCGCATTGGATTTGGGTGACTCGCACAAAAAGATGATGGCCTGCGCAATGTTGAGCCGCGCCTCTGGCATGCCGTTGAACTCCAGCGCCTGCGCCGCCGCGACGGCCTGTGTGAGCGCGGAGGGGTTCGCGAGGCCGACATCCTCGCTCGCGTGCGCGATGATGCGCCGCACGATCACACGCGGGTCCACGCCCGCGTAGACGAGACGGGCAAACCAGAACAGCGCGGCGTTTGCGTCCGAGCCCCGCAGCGATTTGCAAAAGGCGCTGAGCATGTTGTAGTATTCTTCGTCGTCGCAGCGTACTGCCCGGCGCTGGATAGACTCCTCGGCGGTTTCAAGGCTAATGACGATTTTACCGCCCGCATCGGGCGGCGTGGTCAAAACGGCAAGCTCCAGCGCGTTGAGCGCGGTGCGCGCGTCCCCGTTGGCGACGTTCGCGATATGATCCTGTGCCTCGGGCGCAAGCTCGATGTCGAGCAGCCCAAAGCCGCGTTCCTTGTCTGCGAGTGCGAGGGAGAGGATATGCCTCACGTCGTCCATGGTCAGCGCGAAGAATTGGAACAACCGGCACCGGCTCACAATGGCGCTCGTCATGGAGACCATCGGGTTTTCGGTGGTGGAGCCGATGAAGCGGATGACACCCTTCTCCAAAGCGGGCAGGATGCTGTCGGACTGCGTCTTGCTCCAGCGGTGGCATTCGTCGAGCAGCAGGTAGGTGGGCTGGCGGTGCAGGCGCAGGCGTTCCGCCGCCGCGTCGATGATGACGCGCACGTCCTTGACGCCGCTCGTGACGGCGTTAAGCTTCTCGAAAGCCGCGCCGGTACTCGCCGCGATCACGTTGGCAAGCGTGGTTTTGCCGGTGCCGGGCGGGCCGAAGAATATCGAAGATGTCAGGCTGTCCGTCTCGATTGCGCGGCGCAGCAGCCTCCCGCCGCCCACGATGTGCGACTGGCCGAAGAATTCGTCCAGCGTATGCGGGCGCATACGGTCGGCCAATGGCGCGGCGGTAGCCGCCTGTTGTTCAAACAGATCCAAGCCTTTGGGTCCTTCCTCTTTTTTCATTATCATAGCACGGCGGGCGCAGCCTGAAAAGACGGGGCGAAAATATTTTCGCCTCAAGCGGGACGGGTGGGCTGAAAGCGGAGTGTTGTTTATACAATTAAGAATCGCTCCATAGAAACCGTAGGCGCGCGCCATTCTGTCTGCCTCAAGCGGCAGCCACCACCCCTATAAGGTGGCATTAACCAAGCTGTGCAGCATAAGGCTCCCTTGCCTTCTGCCCCGCAAAGCTTTGCTTTGCGGGGACTCCGATGGGGAGCTGTCATCGAAGATGACTGAGGGGTTGACTTTTTGGTAATCAGTTATGGATGTTAATCGGCAGCGCTTTTTATAAAAGCCACAACCGCTAAGGTGTTGTGGCTTTGTATCTTCATCGTCCCGTTCCGGGCATTGTATACATAGGGCTCGGCGTTTGTTGCTGCATACCCTGAGACTGACCGGAGTGCATCTGATACATTTGATACTCGGACTGGGCCATTGTCGTATACACATTGCTGATCTCCTGAAAATGCTGTGCCAGGTTCGTATTGTTTATATAGTTTTGCTGATGCATACGTGCCATCATCATTTGCATTTGATCCATATTCATTGCCATAATACTACCTCGACTGATGGTGTAATAGTATATGATATGAATTCTATCATTGCGAGGTGAACTATTCATCATCCGTCAGTTTACGCAGTCTTTTTTGCATCAGCCTGATTAAGGCAGCCCAGCCCGCCGTATATGCCAGAGAAAACAGGATCAAAAATACGGGCAGTAAATCTGCCAGGATACCGGTCAAAGGACCCAGTATGTTGATCCCAAAAATATAGAAGAGTAACGCCAGCCCGCCAGCCAGCGCGGCTCCCGCAGCGCATGTCCTGATCCAGAACCGCCTGCGGTTCAGCAGGCCCAAAACGAGTCCGATAAGCCCGGTGCTGAATACAAAAATCATGGCCTCCTGCGCGCTGATTCCAAGAAGTATCGCGGATGAGCATAACAGCACCAAAATACCTGCGACCGGTGAAACGCATGCCGCTGCCGCCACAGGCGCGGTACTGAGCGGGCTGAGCGCGAGGCCTAGCCCCGGCATCCAGACCGGCGCTGATTGCAGGACAACAGCCAGCGCTGTAAATACTCCGCCGAGGCAAACCAACCGGGCAGATTTGATGCTCAATGACCTTCTCATATTACAGCGTATGATACGCGCGGGGAGACAAGACACTTGTATGCGCTTTTTTGATACATATTCTCTGTATACGCTTTTCATTGATGCGTGCTATAATACTTGCGTTTGTTCAAGGAGGAACGCATGAAGCAGAGCAGCAAGCCCGGATTTGTCTACCCTTCGGTCGTCACCATCGCGCTATACTATGCGGTGCTGGGCTACCTCATTCCCGCGATGCGCGAGAAGTTCTCGCTGTCGCTCGCGGAGGCGGGGCTGTTCTCTACCATGCAATCCATCGGGTATTTTGTGGCGCTGGCGCTGTGCTTCTGCGTGTTTCCTGCGCTTAACAAGCCCCGTGTGATGGCGGTTTCGCTCGTTGCTTTCACGCTTTGTCTCGCCGGGATGGCGGCAGTGCCCGCCATGTGGATGCTCTGCGCGATCTTCTTCTTTACCGGCATATTCGTCAACACCATCGACTCACTTTCCAACGCGGTGCTGGCCGACCTCGCGCCCGATACGAAGGGCCGTCATATCGGACTGCTTCAGGCGCTTTTTTCGGCCATCGGCGCGGCCGCGCCCTACTTTGGGCTGCTGCTGGGCGGCGATTACGCAATCGTGTTTCTCTGTCTTGCGGCATTCGGGCTGCTCACGCTTGCGCCGTTCGGTTTTGGCCTGCGCAGCGAGATGCGGCGGCCAATGCTGCAAAATCCGCAGGGGTTTCGCACGGTAGTCAAGGTGTTCCGGCTGTTCAAAAAGCCCGGCGTGCCTTCCCTGGCCATTCTGTCGTTTCTGATCATGTCCGTGCAGGTTGTCCCGGCATTCTTTATTTCGAGCTGTGTGAAAAGCCTCTCGGGCGATTCGGGCGCAGGCGCGCTTGCGCTGTGTATGCTGTATACCGGCGCAATGGCGGGGCGTATCATCTTTTCGCGCATATCCCGCCGTATCGATCCTTATCGGATCATGGTTGTGTACAATATATTGGCGCTCGCGGGGATGGCGGCACTGGTATTTACGCAGGACGTTACGACGTTCTGTCTGCTCGCGCTGGTTCCAGGTTTCGGGATGTCCGCCAATTTTCCCGGTCTCGTCGTGGAAGCGTGCGGGCTGATACCGGACGACTCCGCCTCGGCTTCCGCGCTGATCTTCCTGGGCGTCAATCTGGCCGTGCTGGTTACGCCGCCACTGGCCGGGCTCGCGGGAGACAGCTTGGGGCTTCAGGCAGCTTTTGCGATCTGCTCGATACCGCTCATTCCCGTCATCATCATGTCCGCACGGCTTACCCGACACAAAACTGCGGCTTTGGCACGCACACAATGCTCACAATCGGCACAACTTTAGATTGCACGCGTAGTAACATATTGATATAATACAATTTAAGCTTTTTCTGTGCGGGCGCATGCATCGCCGCAGCGCTACGCCGCCAAAGAAAGGCTAAATTTTGCGAAGTCGGATATCCTTCTAATTGTGAGGGAACCCGAACGGAGGTAAACATGAAAAAGAACAATACGCTTTTCTGGGTGCAGTTATCCCTGCTTACGGCAATCGAGCTGCTTTTCTGTTTTACGTTTCTGGGCTCGCTGCCGCTTGGCCCGGGCATCGTTGCGACACTTGCGCATATCCCTGCGCTGGTCGCTGCACTGACCCTCGGAAAAAAGGCCGGTGCCTTTATCGGCGTAGTCCTGGGAGTCAGCTCGTTGATCGTATGGACCTTTATGCCGCCACCGCCCGGAGTGGCTGCGTTTGCATTTTCGCCCTTTGCGCCCAACGGGAACTTCTGGAGTCTGCTCATCAGCATCGTGCCGCGGTTCGTATTTCCGATATTTGCGGCGTGGCTGTTTGAGGTCATGAAGAAGCGCAGGAGCCTTGTGCTGTCGGCTTCCGTGGCGGCGGGTGCCGCGACGCTGCTCCACTCGCTGCTGGTGCTGTCCGCGATCTACATCGTGTTTCACGGCAACGAAGTGGTCGGCGGAAATTATACGAATTTCATCGTGGCTTGGGGCGGGCTGAACGCCGTGCTCGAAATCGTCGTCGCGGTAATCGTTGCGGGCGCCTTGATCGTGCCGCTGACAAAGATGAACAGGAGCCGCATCAAACCGGCTAATCCATAACAGGCGAAACGGAGTTTTGAATGGTATTTGTACTCGACGTGGGCAACAGCAACATCAAATGCGGTTTGTTTGAGGACGACAAGCTTTTGAGTTCCTGGCGCATGACCACGGATATGGAGCGCACCGCGGACGAATACGGCATCAGCATCATGTCGTTCTTCGGTCACATCGGGCGCAGCGTAGAAGACGTGGAGGGCATCATCATATCGTCGGTGATTCCGTCCATCAACTACACGCTGCAGCACATGTGCTCCATCTACTTTGCGAAAAAGGCGTTGATCGTGGGCCCCGGCATCAAGACGGGGCTCAACATCCTCTACGATAACCCGCGCGAGCTGGGAGCGGACCGCATCGTGAGCGCCATTGCGGCGTACGCGCTCTACGGCGGGCCGTGCATCGTCGTCGATTTTGGTACCGCCACCACCTTCGGCGCGGTTTCCTCCGGAGGCGATTTTCTGGGCGGCGCAATATGCCCCGGCCTCAAGATATCCGCCGAGGCGCTTACGGTCAGCGCCGCGCGGTTGCCGCGCGTCGAGCTGCTGCGGCCCGAATCGGTGATCGCGAAGAACACCACCACGGGCATGCAGGCGGGCATCATCTACGGCTACGTGGGCCAGGTGGATTTCATCATCCGCCGGATGAAGGTGGAGATGGGCGGCGAGCCCAAGGTCATCGCCACGGGCGGCATGGCCAAACTCATCGCGCAGGAGACCGACGGGATTTCGATCGTCAACAGCCTGCTCACGCTGACCGGCCTGAATATCCTGTATCGCAGAAACGTTAAAAAGACGAATTGAGGTCTTACGATATGAAGCAAGTCAACATCGCGCTCGTGGGTCTGGGCACCGTCGGGACGGGCGTGTATAAAACGATCCAGATGCAAAAGCAGAGCATCGAGCACAAGGACGGTATCTCGCTTAATTTGAAAAAGGTCCTTGCGCTGCAGTACAGCATCGACATTCCCGATGAACTCAAGGCGAAGGATTTTTACACCGATATCGCGGAAGATCAGGACATCGATATCGTTGTGGAACTCATCGGCGGCGTGAAGCCCGCGAAGGATTTCATCCTCGCCGCGCTGAACGCAGGCAAGACGGTAGTAACGGCCAACAAGGATCTGCTCGCGCAGCACTGGCCGGAGCTTAACGCCGCTGCGGCCAAAAGCGGCGCGGGCCTCTACTTTGAGGCGAGCGTGGGCGGCGGCATCCCGATACTGCGCACCATCTGGGACAGCCTCCAGGCCAACGAAGTGACCTCGGTCATGGGCATCATCAACGGCACGACCAACTACATCCTCACGCGTATGGAGGAGGACGGCCTAAGCTTTGATTCGGTGCTGAAGGAAGCCCAGCAGCAGGGCCTTGCCGAAGCCAACCCCAAAAATGACGTCGAGGGCTTTGACGCGATGTATAAGCTCTCGATCCTTTCCTCGATGGCGTTTCATGCGCGCGTGCCGGTGGAATACATCTACCGCGAGGGCATTACGAACGTCACGCAGGCGGATATTGAACTGGGCAGCCAGCTCGGTTACCGCGTCAAGCTGCTTGCCATCGGCAAGAAGCGCGGCACCAGCGTGGAGGTGCGCGTGCACCCCACCATGATTCCCAAAACGCATCCGCTGGCGGCGGTGCGCGGCCCGTTCAATGCGATCTTCATCAACGGCAACATCGTGGGCGATCTGATGCTGTATGGCCGGGGCGCGGGCGACATGCCCACGGCGAGCGCGGTCGTATCCGATATTGTTTACGCGGCAGCGCAGACGCGCCACCACTATACGACGTTCTACAACGAAGCCAAGGTTTCAAACGAGCTGTCGTTTGAGGACAATTGGGAATGCGAGTACTTCCTGCGCATTGTGGCGCTGGACCAGCCGGGTGTGTTGGCCAAAATCGCGAGCGCTTTTGGCAACTACGGCGTGAGCCTCTCCTCCGTCATGCAGCATGGCAAGTACGAGGAGAGCGTGCCGCTCGTATTCATTACGCACAAGGCTAAAGAATTATCCATGAAGCGCGCGATCGACGACATCCGGTATCTGCCCGAGGTCGTCAGCGTCGAAAGTATTATTCGCGTAGAAAAGTAAGGAGAATGAAATGGTTATTCGAGATGCGGAAATGAAGAATGAAGTACGGGAAAACATGCGCGGCGGCCCCGGCAGCGTAATGGTTCATCACATTGTATCAGGCGAGGATATGCCGAAGAACTGTCGGTTATTTTCGACAGTGACCTTGGAGAAGGGTTGCACCATCGGCAAGCACGATCACGTCTCGGAGACGGAGGTTTATTACGGGCTGCAGGGCGAGGGCGTCATCGACGATAACGGCGAGATAAAACCCTTCGGCAAGGGCGACTGCAACGTGTGCGGCGGCGGCGCGTATCACGCGATCTCCAACGAGAAGGACGAGCCGCTGGTGTTCGTCGCGGTGATTATGCGGGACTAATCAAAACTATAAGCCTCTCCTCGCGGGAGGCTATTTTCATTTGCGCCCACAAGGGCGAACGGAGTAAACATGGAGACACCCATCTGTCCGGATTTGGAAACGACAAGGCTGCTTTTAAGAAAGCTGTCTCCGGATGATACGGACGCATTGTTTAAGGTCTTTTCCGATGAGAAGACGACGCTGCATGTGCCGAGAGAACGGCATGACGACCGGTCGGTCACGGCCGAATATATCAGGAATCTGATTCATGGAATGAGCGAGGCGAAGTCCCTTGTGTGGGCCGTAGTAGACAAGCAGGATGACCGCGTTATCGGCACCGTGAGCCTGTTCTTTAAGCCGGACAGAGTCGCATTGATCGGCGCGGTGCTGCACAGCGGGTATTGGGGCAAAGGTTTTGCCACCGAAGCGCTGCGGGCGGTGATCCGCTTCGGTTTTGACGAATTGGCACTGATACGGATGGAAGGCAAATGCGAATCGAGCAATACCGCATCCGAAAAGGTGATGCAAAAACTGGGGATGACTTACGAAGGCACCTTGAGAAAAGAAGTGATCATCCGGGGAGTATCCAGAGACGCCAGGATATACTCGCTGCTCATTGATGAGTACAGGGCCTGATGAGCGAACCGGCGGCTGCGCCGCTTCGTTTTTGTGGAGGGATGAATGAGAAAGATATTGTTTACAAGGGAGAGCGAATGTATTCAGCCGATTCGGGCTTTGGTCGAGCAACAAAAGCACCGGGCGCTGGTCGCGTGGGCGTTTGACTGCGCTCCGCGCGTGCTCGCGATTTTCGAGAGGCATTGCCCGAACGACCCAAGACCCCGGCTGGCATTGGAAACAGCGCAGGCCTGGGCCAGAGGGGAAGTCAAAATGCCCGCTGCAAAGCGGGCGATACATGCCGCGCACAACGCCGCAACCGAGGCGGAAAGCTGCCCTGCCGCGCAGGCGGCGGCGCGCGCCGTTGGCCATGCAGCTGCGACGGTTCACGTGGAAACCCATGCGCTGGGACTTATATTCTATGGCCTGACAGCGTTTATCTATGATGAAAACACAACGGCTTACGATGGCATCGTGAAAAGGGAATGCGGCCTGTTTTACGACCGGCTTATGTATTGGCAGGACCAAATCGACCGGGTCGATGTGCCGTGGGCCGGATTCCTGCTGCGTGATGATGTACCGAATAAGGAGAAGCTTCTCAGGGAGAAGCAGGAGGAGAAGGGGATCTGATGTCACCCTTTCGTCCGCGCTCCAAATCTTCGATTTGCTGCTCCGGCCACCTCCCCTCACAGGGGAGGCATGTACGGCAACGAGAATGACGAGCTATGAATGTTCGGCGCAATCATTGTGCTTACAGTAGGCTTACAACCATTCAAGGTTATCTGGATTATTCTCATCAGTGATGTAGTCAATTTTCTCATACAGATTTTCGATCGCAGTTTCGCGCAGAGTATTAAGCACATCCAAATCTTTAGCGTACACATAGATATATGAATTATCATCGATCAACAACAAAATTTCGCATTTGCTGTCCGGAAAGTTCTGATAACTGTGGATCTCTTAAATATTGTTTTCGTTTGGAAATGCCTGCAGGTTGATTGAAATTGAATAATAATGCTCTTTTTTAATAACCTGCTCAAATTCTTCTCCTGGATATTTTTCTCTATCAAAGTTGTCTATAACGTCTTCGTCTGCAATAAACCAGAAATACTTTCTAATATCTATTTTATTAAGTATTGAATCCAAAACCGGGAACCATTGATTAGACACCTCAAATTTGATACCACGGATCATATTATGACCTCAGTTCATTTATGTGAGAAACAAGAATTGTTGTATACGTGTGATCTCTATTCGCCGCCACACGCACACTTCTCCAATGCTGCTTCGATTTTATCCCGGACTTCCTCCAGCAGCGTGCGGGCTTCGCTCATCGGCAGAGAGCGGTAATCTCCTTCACAGGCGTGCCACAGCCGAAGGTTCGCTTTGCGCAGACTGCCGAGCGCGTCCTCGCATGCTGCGTGCACGGCGGCGTACGCCGCCTTTTCACGCGCGGTGACCGCGCATTTTCTCTCGAACCGCATGGTTTGCGTAAGCTGCGCGATGCGCGCTTCGTCGCTGCTCATATCTCCGCCACGTCGCCCGAGTAGACGCGCTGCGCGTGCGTGAGCATCTCAAGCTTCTCGATCGCGTCACGTCCGGTGCAGAACCCGGTGAAAACTTTTTTGATGTGATGGTCATCTAAGTATTTGGCGATGGCACGGACCTCGTTGGATGCCTCCTGCCGGTATTTCAGACTGCCGCGCGCGCCGTGCAAATGGAAGCCGCCGATGACGCCCGAGATTACACCGTATTTATCCTCAGCACACTGCAGGATGTTGATTACCCCGTTATGCGAACAGCCGGTCAGCACCACGGCGCCGGAGTCCGTGCGCACCGCGAGGTACAGCTCGTGCGCGAGGTGATCCTGCGTGAACTCGTCGCCCTGCCGTTCATAAAACAGCGAAGAGAACACCGGAGGCTTACGGTGGTTCCGGATGCTTGCCGCGGTAACCCCCTCAAACACATCCGTATCGTCGTCGATGAGGCGGATGCGGTCTTCGTATTTGTGGAACAGCTCCGGGTCAATGCCGCACTGCTCCATGCGCATCGGCCTGCGGTAATAATAATCGCCGCGTGTTTCACTCTTCATATATACGGTGGCGTGATTGTTGATCTCCAGAAAGTGGGGCAGGCCGCCCGTATGGTGGCCATGCGCATGCGATATGACGCAGGCATCCACCTTGGATAAGTCGATACCGAGCAGCGTCGCGTTGTAGATGAATGCGTCACTCGCGCCCGTATCAAACAACACACGGTGGCGGCCATATTCAAAATACAGGCTTACGCCGTCATCCGGTAAAAATCCCGTACCCTTTCGCGCGTCTCCTTCGACGAGTGTGTAAATCTTCATATTGGAATCTCGCTTTCACAAATTGACTGTGAACTTAGGTCAGGCAACCCATCTGCGTTGAAGTGTGCCGGATGCGCCGAGTGCAGCTTGCGATCAATGAAAGGCCCGGATCCGCGCTTGTATCGGAACAAACGCATATGTCCTGTGTCCCATTTGTCATAAAAATGCGGCCCTGTTGGAGTATGGCTTGATGAGCAGCGCCCGCAGCGGATGGAACATATACGGGGCAGGCCCGCATATGGCGATGCATGGATTGCGCGAGGCTTGTCTTTACAGCGTTCGCGGTAAAATTGGGTTTCTTGCTTCGTTGCAAGTATTCGGTTGTATTGTCCATGTTTCTGTTCATTCCGGCCCCTTGCACATTCCCGTAATGATTGTAACATCTCCTTCACAAAAATACAATTATAACTGGAAGAAGTATGGAATAACTTAGCCGATTGTGCTCATAAGGATGAAGTATCCCTCGCCTCACCAAACGCACGGCATGGTCATATATATATATTGTCTGTGAGAAGACGCATATTCATTACCAAATTCATTGTCGGAGGAAAGTGGAATGGATCTGATGAGTTATATCGTGAGTGAGTCGTATATCCTGATCCCGGTTCTTTATGTGATCGGCATGTTTATTAAGAAGATACCGAACATTAAGGACTGGCTGATCCCCTGGATATTGCTCGGACTGGGCATGATCGGCGGCTTTTTCCTTTCGAGCATGCAGCTTTCGGGTATCCTGCAGGGCGTGCTGGTGGCAGGAGTGACGGTGTTTGCCAACCAGTTATATAAGCAGACCATCGTCAAATCCAGAGAGGACAGCAATACGGGTTCTGGCAGCGGCGATACCGAAGCAAAGGGATAAGGGTTAAGCCTCTCGTCGGCGGAAGATAAACGGCAGCGCGTTGTAGATGGCCGCGCAAGCGGCCAGCCCTGCAACGCACGTGATTGACGGCAGGCTGCCCAGAGACGTGAGCCTGCGCGAGGGCAGCTGGCGCGATATCACGTTGAACACGCCCGAGGCAGGCAGTTTGACGAGCAGCGAGCCGAACATGACGTTGGCTACGGTGACGACGCAGATGCACAGCATCAGCGCCGTTCGGTTGCGTATGCCAGAAAGGGCGGCGGCGACGCCGCCATAGGCGAAACCATACAGCGCAAACATGATGAAGAGCGGCAGTATCCGTTCCCTTGCACCCGCGAGCGCAAACGCGGCGAGCGGGATTGCCGCGCAGGGCAGCATGCACAGCGTATCCGCCACGGATGCGGACAAGCGGTACCGCGCCATGGAAAACGCGCGCGAGGAGAGCCTCGCGGCGAAATCCGCGCCCCGGTCCATCAGCGCAATGCCGGAAAGCATATAAAAGCAGGCAAGCGCCGCAAGCAGGTACAGCGACGTATACGCGGCGTCGAGCAGCGGCGTGACCTCCCCGGTATTCCCCGCGGCGTTGAGCCGCACAAGCGAGAGGATCGGCTCCTCCGTGCCCACGATGATATCCTCGAACACCTCGCGATACAGCGCTTCGCCGCCCAGCTTCTGTGCTTCGAGCGCGCTGTAGCTCGTCAGCCAGAGGCGCATCGCCTCGCTGCCCACGCTTTCGGAGATCACACCCGCGGCGGTACTATAGGGCGAGCGCAGCATCTGCAGCGTGTCCGCGTATTTGCCCGCGCGGATGGACGCCTCGAAACCCTTTTTGATCACGAATACGCATTCCAGCCGCCCGCTTTGCAGGTTGGCGGTGAGTGTGTTCCGATCCCCCTGCGTCACCCACACGACGTTCAGCGCCTCCACGTTTTCAAGCAGCAAGCGCGAATATTCCGTGCCGTCCTCGTCGATCCAGCCGATGGGCACCGGCGCGTCCGGGATGATGAGCCCTATGAACGGGCTGACGGCGAGCAGCAGCGCAAGGATAATAAGCACGAGCCCGTGCGGCGTCGTGAAAAGCGTCTTGATGCGGTATTTAATCGTGACGGCGAACAGGTTCAATGCGCCCTCCTTTGGAAACGTTTGAGTGAAATCGGCAGCAGCGCCGCGATATAGGCTAGCAGTACGAGCGCGAAGAGCCCGATGCCCTGCGCCTGCCGCTCGAATAGCCCCGCGATGCCGAGGCGCAGTGCCGCGGCGAACGGGGAATAGTAGCAGATGTCACGAATGGCCTGCGGCAGAAACGCCGACGGCACGAGCAGCCCGCCCAGCAGCGATAGCGCCAGCACACTCATGAACGCCACGCGCACCGCAAGCGGCGCGCTGCGCGAAAACAGCCCGACGAGCAGCATGCCGAGGCTTAAAAACGCACAAAGCAGCAAACCGGACAGCATCAGCACAAGCAGATTGCCGGAGAATAAAGAACCCGCGCCCGCGATGATGCCGAGCGCCGCGGCCAGCACGGCGAACTGGATGAACGAAAAAACCGTACCCGCAAGCCAGCGCGAAACGAAGCAGACGCGCGGCGCGCTGCCCGAAAGCAGCTGCCGGTGGATAAGGCCCGTTTCGTGGTCGTCCGCGGTGATACGCGCAACGGGCAAAGCGCCCAACGCTACGAACAGCACGAGGAAACTCACTGCGTAGTATTCAATCGGCATCGCGCTGCCGAGCGGCGAAGTTAAGTCCGTATCCTCATAGAGTGAAGCGCGCGCGAGCACGCTCAGAAAAAACGTTCTGGCGGTGGAGGAATAGACCTGGGAGGCAGTTTGTTGATCGACACCATAGTCCCGGCTGTCGTAATAGATCATGTTGGCAGCGTGCTGCGCGTAGCTCACGAGCTCTACGCCCGAGGAAAGCGTCTCGAAGAGCAGCGCGTCTTCAAGGGGCATGTCCGCGTTGCCCACATAGGTGATCTGTGCACTGCCACCGGTCACCAACGTATCCTGCATGCCCGCCGGGATATGGATGTACGCCGCCGCCCCGTCCTTGAGTGCCGCAAGACCCGTTTCCTCGCTCGAAACAAACGCCACGCGTATGAGGCCGCCGAGCGACTTGCTTTCGATGAGCCCCTGCAAAATTGACTCCGTCATGGGGTCGTCGTCCTCGTTTAAAACCGCGACGAAGAAGTTTTCCGTGCGTACGTTGGAAAAGAAATATGGCGCGACGGTCAGCGACACGAGCAGCACCAGAATCAACGGCGCGAGCACCGATATCGCGATGGCCGTTTTGTTTTGCAGCAACCTTCTTAAATCCACCGTGAACAGCTTCTTCATTCGTTCCCGCCCGTTATGTGAGGTCCAGCGTACTGCCCAGCATCTCGCCCAGCGTATTGAGGCCACCCAGCGTATCTTCGAGCGTACCCCATTCCTTTTTGTAGATATCGTCCCAGCCGGAGCTTTCCCTCAGCGTCTTTAAGTCTTTGCCGAAACGGAATGTAATATCGCCTGTAAAATCCATGGTTTGCCGGGTATCCTCGGAGACGTCTTCAGTGAATTCCGCCTGCGTATCCATCGTGAAGTTAAGATCGTAGGTATATTCATCCGGGCCGATCTGCGCGCTGTCCATGCTGCCGGTTTCTCGTATCGTTTGCTTCATGTACTCGAATTCAGTTACGCTCTGCGCTTCAATGTCCGTATGACTGCCGTTATGCGTGGCCTTCGAATACGTTTCGGCTGTGCTAAAGGGCGAGTCGACCTTGTTGGAGGTATAAAACACATTCTGATAAAACTCGGAAAGCATCGTGGTCGTACCCGTATCGGGCTGCGTTGCCGAAACCGATATGCCGGTGCAGCGCCCTTCGCGCCGGTATACCTCCCACGAGAATTCAACTCCCTTTACGGCGCTTTCGTCCAGCTTTTCCAGCCGGTCCAGCTCCGCGACGACATCAACCGGATCGAGGCTGAAGCAGCTTGTGACCTCGTCGGCTATCGCCTGAACCTCTTCGCAGAGCGCTTCGTCGTCCTGCAGCCGGTCGGCTAAGTTCCGGACGACTTCCGTGATAGCCGCGGAATCGAGCTGCGTTTCCACCACCTCGGTCTTTACATCCCGGCCCGCAGCAGGGCTGTATATGTCCAGCGTATAGGTGCGGGTATATTCGTCGGGAACAGACTGCGCAAACGCCTCAAGCACCTTGAAGTACAGCTCGTTATGATCGCCGGAGAGGAAGGGAAGGAATGCGAACAGCCGCTCGGGGAGAGCCATCGGCTGACTCAGGTCGGCTTCCACGGGCAGACCGATCTGCGTGCTGCCCGCTTTTCCCGCGATGTTGACGACGAACTCGTCTTCAATTACATACGCGCTCAGCGCCTGAAAGCCCATTACGCTCATTTTGACGCCAAGGTCGTTCATGTCGTATTTGGCATCGATGCCGATGGGGATGCTCGTCAGCGGCAAACCGCTGTCCTCAAATTGGTCGGACGTAACACTGAGCGCGCATTCCATCTCGAAGGGCTCCGAACCAAGCCGTTTGGTGATTGCGGGGCTCGGCGTTCCGCCTGTCAGCGAGTTGGTTTGCTGCATGTAAGCGCAGAAATAATCGTAGGCAGCCACGACGCCTGCATTGCCGTGCAGCCGGTATGCGCCGTTCAGCGCGAGCACGACCGACACCAGAATGATTGCTGCCATCAGCAGCGCGATCAGGGAAATCGCGAGCGTGCGGCGGCGGCGGGGCGGGCGCGTATAAACCGGGGGGCCATAGTACGGGTAAGCGGGTTGTGGGGATACCGGGATGCCGTAATCCTGATCCATCGTAATACCTCGCTTTAGGCAGTATAATGCCGTATTGCGTCCGAAAGGCTCGTGATCCGCCCGTCGGAAAACTCCATGCCGCCGTAATAGGTGACCGCGCCGCCGCGCAGCGCGATGAGTTCGTCGGCGAGCAGCTGCATCTCCTCCAGGTAATGGCTCGTAAATATCATGGTCGTGCCCGCGCGCTTCATCTCAATCAGTGCCTCGATGATACGACGGCGGTTCGCGATGTCGACGCCCGCGAGCGGCTCGTCAAGTATCAGCAGCGAGGGGCGCAGCACGAGCGAAGCGCCGATGTTGAGCCTGCGCTGCATGCCACCCGACAGCCGGGAGACCCGTCTTTTTTCTACATCCTTGAGATCGATCAAATTCAGCGCCCATTCATAGAGCGCGTCGTCCTGCTTTTTCATCCAGTAGCGCAGGTTGTCGCGCACCGAAAGCTCCTGCATCAGCGCGATGCCCTGCGGCACATAGCCGATCATTTCCCGCGCACGCGCGGGCTCGCTCAGCGCGTTGACGCCGCCGATGGAGAGCTCGCCGCTGTCGGGCCGGGACGCGGTCGCGAGGATCTTTAATAGCGTCGTCTTGCCCGCGCCGTTTTCACCCGCAACGGCAAGCGCGGTGCCGCGTTTGACGTGCAGGCTCACGCCTTTAAGGTATAGGGTCTTGCCGTAGCTTTTTGTGATGTCCTTCGCAACGACCACGCGTTTTCCCGTCCTTGCCGCAATTATTACCTTCAGTATAGACGAGAAACTGGAAAAGGTCAACCAAACGAGGAACGACGTACGAACAAGGGGTTCCATACAGCTTATGTGGTTTGGGCGGCACATATGGCATGTTACGATGCTGAAAAACGCGCGCCATTCCCTCGTGGTTGCGCGGAAATGGCGCATGCCTTATAATGACGCTGTATTGTATATCAGTAACGAGTAACGTATATTGGTGTGTCACTCGAAACTAAAACGCCGCGGATGCGGCGTGTGATGCGGAACCGGTTTGTTGCGGAAGTCAGATGATGACGCAGATGAGGATAAATACGGCAAGTGTACAGCCCGCGATGATGCCGAACTTCTTGTAGTAGCGGATGTCGCTCTTCTCAAAGAATATGCTTCTGCGGATACCGCTCCAGGCGAGCGTATATTTTTTCAGGATATGCCAGCGCGTGAACTCGATGCGCAGCAGCGCGAGCTCGGCGAGAGAGAACAGCAGCGACATGCAAAACACCGTAGCGGGCAGCGCGCCGAGGCCCATCAGCGGCAGCACAAGTGAGTCTGGCGAGAAGCCATAAATGGCGCTTTGCCCTTTGGCGAGCAGATAGACCATCCAGATATAAAGGCCGAGGGGCACCAGCAGCGCGGCTGCAATGAGTACCGAGGAGAACCCGGATATCGCGACCTGCGTTAAAAAGTCGGGGCGATAGTTGACGATGGCGCGCGTTTCCTCGAATGAATAGTACTGGTCTTTGGACGCAGGCTGCTCTGTAGCGCGCAGCGCCGCGGAAGTGCGCTTGTCCATGAACTTGACGTCGCGGATGTGCATCAGGCGTGTATAATCCTCTTCCTGAAGGCTGAAGGTCTCCTTGGGATCAAAATTCAGGATGTAGATGCCGCTGTACTGCAGCGTATAGATGCGGCCCAGCTCAAACCGGTCGAACGCAAAGGGCAGCCAGACAAGCAGCCGGAAAATACGCGGCGTATCGTCCTTGAGCGAGGACACGGGCGTGAAATACAGGCGGTAACGGTGCATGCCCGCCACGCGCTCCTTGGAGAACAGCAGCATGTTCTCGCGCTCGGTCTTTTTCATCGCGGCCTCCTTTGGCTATATGCGCTATTATCTCATAATTGCGATAAAAGGAAAAGGGCAAACATAAAAAGAGGGGTGAGGAGTATTGGGCGAGCGGCAGACCCCCATCATGGACGCGCTGCACGCGGTGGGCGGCGGCGCAAAGGTAAGGCTTTGCATGCCGGGCCATAAGGGCGACACGGGCTTCTTCGGCGGCGAGCTGCTGCGGTGCGACATCACCGAGCTGCCGGGCGCGGACAACCTGCTGTGCCCCGCGGGCGCGATCGCGCAGTCGGAAGCGCTGCACGCGCAATATGTCGGCGCGCAGGCGGCTCACTTTACGACGAACGGCTCCACCGCTGGCAACCTCGCGATGCTTTCATTGATGCGCGGTAAAAAGGTGATATTCCCGCGCGGTGTACACATCAGTATCGCAAACGCGATATCGCTGTTTGCCATCACGCCGGTGTTTCTGGACGCTGCGCCGTGCGACTATCCTGCCGTGGTGCACGCGGACGACGTACGCAATGCGCTGCGCGCGCATCGGGACGCGGCGGCGGTGTTCGTTACTTATCCCAACTATTTCGGGCTCTGTTGTGATATTGCCGCGATCGCGGCGGCGGCGCATCGTGCGTGCGTGCCGCTGTTGGTGGATGCGGCGCACGCGGCTCATTTCGCGTATTCCCCGCTGATGCCGGTCTATCCCGCGGCGGCGGGCGCAGACATCTGGACCGAGAGCGCGCACAAAACGCTGCCCGCGATGAACCAGTGCGCCTGCGTACTCGTGGGGCGCGAATCGCTGATCGATCCGGCTCTCGTGCGGCAGGCCGTTTCGCTGGTGCAGACCACCAGCCCATCATACCTGCTGCTGGGGTCCATGGACTATGCGTACGCGTACATGCGCGACAAAGGCGAAGAGGAACTGGAGCGCGTGGTCCGGCTGGCGGACAGGCTGGCCGAAGGCGTATCCGCCATACAGGGCTGCGCGTGCGTGAAGATGCCGGGCGTCGAGCGGGACCCGCTCAAGGTGATCGTGGATGTGAGCGGGACAGGCCATACAGGGTTATCGATGAAGGAGGCGCTCGCGGAGCTGGGCATCCACGTGGAAACTGCGGATATGAAAAACATGCTGCTGTTGCTGAGCGTGGGGGATACGGCTTCTCAGCTCGACAGCTTTCGACGCGCGATAGCGCAAACGCCGCGCGTGCGCGGCAAAACCGTCTATTTTTCGCCCTACAGCCTCCCCCCGTTCACAAAGTATTCGCAAAGTTCGTGGTTTTGGGGTAATATAGAAAAAGTGCGGATCGAACGCAGCGCGGGGCTGATTTCCGCCGTGGCGGCGGGAGTGTATCCGCCGGGCGAGGCGGTGCTGCTGCGCGGTCAGCAGATATCGTATGAGATCGCGGGATATATGCTCGAAGCGAGGCGTCAGGGGTTCGATCTGTTCGGCATCGAGGACGACTGCATCAGGGTTTACAGGGAGAGGATATGATTAAGCGCATCAGGGGCAAGGCACAAGAGTTTAAGCACGTATTCATGGATCTGGACGGTACGATTACGGAATCGGGACCGGGCATCATCAATGCCGTATTGTATATGTTTGAACGCATCGGCGTAAACGAAGACAGCGAGGAGCGCTTGCGCGGCTTCATCGGGCCGCCGGTGACGGAATACCTGAAACAGGTTTACGGCTTTTCGGAAGACGAAGCGCAGCAGGCCTATGTTGTATTTCGGGAATACTATGAGCGGCAGGGCGTCTGGGAGAGCCGCTTGTACGAAGGCATCACGGAAGCGATTGAGGACATGAAAAGCTCCGGTAAAAAAGTGTACATCGCGACGGCCAAGCCGGAGTTCATCGCGCTGCCGGTGCTTAACCATTTTGGGATTACCGATCTTTTTGACCGCGTATTCGCAGTGCGCCGGGAGATCGGCATATATGACAAGCTGCAGGTATTGCAATACGCGTCCAAAGAGCTTGGGCGCATACCGTCCCCGGTGATGGTGGGAGACCGCAGCTACGATATCGAGGGCGGCCGGGCCGTGGGATATGCCACTGTGGGCGTGCTGTATGGCTACGGCAGCCGGGACGAGCTGCTGCTTGCCGGATGCGACTATTTGCTGGACAGCGTGGCGGATTTGTCTGCGCTGCTGGGAGGGACAAATGAAGGGGCTATTTATCGCGTTTGAAGGGCCGGACGGCTGCGGGAAATCGACGCAGATCCGTTTTCTGGCCGAATATTTGGAAGAAAAGGGTCTGAGCGTGGTGCAGACGCGTGAGCCGGGCGGCAGCCCGATCGCGGAGAAGATCCGCGAGGTGGTATTGAGCCGCGAAAACGAGGGCATGGCGGCGATGACTGAGGCGTTACTGTACGCGGCGGCACGCGCGGAGCACGTCCATAAGGTGATCGCCCCGGCAATCGAGGCGGGCAAGATCGTGCTGTGCGACCGCTTTGTAGACTCGTCGATCGCGTATCAGGGATATGGGCGGGCCTTGGGCGCGAAGACGGTATGGCGCATCAACGAGCCCGCGGTGGACGGGTACATGCCTGACCTGACGGTGTTTATGAACGTGCCGCCGGAACGCGCGTTTGAACGCATGAACGAGAACAAAGAATACGACCGGTTGGAGATTGAGGATATCTCGTTCCACCGGCGCGTATTTGAAGGATATCAGGAATTGGCCAAAAAGCCGGGTGTGCTTGTGGTGGAGGCGCGCGGCACGAAGTTTGAGACGCGCGACGTGATCCGTCAGCAGATCGAGCCGGCGCTTAAGGAAGCGGGGCTGCTGTGAACCAGGCGGTGTCGCGCTTTCTCGAAAGTGCGCAAAACCGCCGTATGGGCGCTTATCTCGTCGTCTGCCCGCGCGTCGATGTGGCGCGGCGGATGGCCGACGAATTTTTACTGCGGCTTTACTGCAAGCGGGGTGGCTGCGGCGTCTGCTCGGACTGCCGGAAGGTGAAGGAAGGCCATGTGGACGTGACGCGCCTATCCGCGCCGCGCGTGGACGATTTCCGCGAGGCGATATCGTTCGTTGCACAGGAGCCCTACGAGGGCGTATGCCGTGCGGTCGTGATCGAGAACGCCGACGACATGACCGACGCCGCGGGCAACAGCATGCTCAAGACGCTGGAGGAGCCGCCGCCAAACGCGGTGCTGCTGCTGCTGGCGCGCACGGCTGCGGGCGTGCTGCCCACTATCGCTTCGCGCTGCGCGGCGGTGCACATCGCGCCGGAGCCGGACGCCGCGCAAAGGATCGCTGCGGAACTCAAGGTGGATGAAGACACCGCGCAGATACTGGCCGACCTCTCAGGCGGTTTTGCGGGCGAGGCAAAACGCATATGGGACGACAAGGCGCTGCTGGGTATGCGCGCAAACGTGCTGGACATGTGCGTGAAGCTGATGGATCAAAAAAACGACGCCGTGAGCGCATACGCGGATTTGTTGGAAGCGAACAAGGATCGTATCATCACGCTGCTGGTTATCATGCAGTCGTTCTTCCGCGATATCCTGATGGTGCAGAAAACGGGGGACGAGGCGCTCGTCGTGAACCGCGACCGCTCGCGGGACATCGGCCGTATTGCTTCAGGCTTTACAACGGGCGCGGTGTATAATATGATGAACGTAATACTGGAAACTGAGAGGCAGTTCTTCTTCGCGCTGAACTTCAGGCTGGCGGCGGAGCGGATGCTTTTTGATATGCTGAAGGAGAAAAACAGATGGAAAAGGTAATCGGCGTACGATTTAAGCCCGTCGGCAAGGTATATTACTTTTTGCCCGGCAAGATACAGTTTAAAGAAGGCGACCACGCGATCGTCGAGACGGCGCGCGGCATGGAATACGGCGAGGTCGTCGTTCCGGAAAAGGAAGTCGAAGACAAGGACATCGTCGCGCCGTTAAAGCAGGTCATTCGCCGCGCGACCTCCAAGGACGACAAGAAGGTGGAGGAAAACCAGCGTAAGGAACAGGAGGCGCTGGAGACCTGCGAGCAGAAAATCAAGAACCATGGCCTCGCGATGAAGCTCGTTAATGTGGAGTATACGTTTGACAACAGCAAGATCGTGTTCTACTTTACGGCGGAAGGCCGCATCGATTTCCGCGATCTCGTCAAAGACCTCGCGGGCGTGTTTAAAACGCGCATCGAGCTGCGGCAGATTGGCGTGAGGGATGAAGCCAAGATGATGGGCGGCCTTGGGCCGTGCGGGCGGCCCTGCTGCTGTTCGTGCTTCCTGGGCGATTTTTCGCCGGTGTCCATCAAAATGGCCAAAGAGCAGAACCTCTCGCTGTCGCCCACGAAGATCAGCGGGCTGTGCGGGCGGCTGATGTGCTGCCTGAATTATGAGCATCAGCACTACTGCGAAACGCGCCGCCGTATGCCCAAGCTGGGCAGCACCGTGAAGACGCCGGACGGCGAGGGCGTGGTGATTGAGAACAACGCGATCACCGAAAAGGTGCGCGTAAAGATCACGCTCCCGGACGAGAGCTACGACATCAAGACGTTCGAGCTGGCCGATGTGCAGTTTGCGGGCAGAGGAAGCTGTCCGCGCGCGGTGGAAGCCGACGACGAACCCACGAAGATGGACCTCGATGAGGAAGTGCGCTCGCTGCTGGATGACTGACACAGCGCGTAAAAACCAATAAAATATCGGATTTTACATGATAATGTCGCTTTCGGTTATTGCATTTTTTCACGTGTGTAGTTACAATGGTCGTGATAAAAACAACCGGAGGTAATTGGAATGGCATACATCATCACCGACGCTTGCATTTCGTGCGGTGCTTGCGAAAGCGAATGTCCTGTTGAGGCGATATCTGAAGGCGATGGCAAATACGTAATTGATGCGGATCTCTGCATTGACTGCGGGTCCTGCGCGGATACTTGCCCGAACGACGCGATCGAGCAGGGCTAATCAAAACCGACAAAAGGCCTCTCAAGGCCTTTTTTGTTATGTTTTCATTTCTCCGTTTCGATCAGCCGTTCACAGCCGTGGCGGCGCGCCCACTGTACCATGTAAGCGCGAAGGCTCTCCGGCGGTACAGTGGGCTGCGCATCCGTATCGATAAACAGCGCATACACACGCGCACATCGCCCAACCGTAAGCGAGGGCTCCGCACCGATATGCATCAGCGAGAGCAGCCTGCCGTGATGCTCGGCGACCGCCACCATGTGGCTGCGCTGGTATTGAAAGTTTTTCAGGCGCTGCGCGAGCAGCTCACTGCTGACGGCAGCGCCGGAGCGGCGCATCAGCGCCGCGGCAGCCTCGATATCCTTTTCGCGCATTCTGCGAATCCGCATGGCTTCTCTCCGCACAGGTTTAATACCGTGATCGTACCTCACCCATGTTTATCCTGCGTTAGCGCTATGTAAAGTTCGGGAAAAATCAGCGGCGCCGCTTGCAGTCGATCAGGTACATGCCATCCAGCCGGTAAACGGACTTGCCGCAATGCGCGCTTAAAAGCGTCAGGTCGAAGCTGTTCTTTTTGGGGCAGATCGCAATATCGCGCAGCTCGATTTTTTCCTCGCTGCCCGTAACGGCCACGGTCTCGCAGATATCAAAACAGTCGCACGCGCTGGCTTCCACGGTATCTCCGCACGCCTGATGACTTTTAAGCGGTACCGAGGCCACGATCTTGACTGCCCCGTGAATGGTGGTGCGTACCGGACCCTCCGGCCCTTCCCCCTCGGGTTCGTACGCGAGGAATATGCCGCGGTGGTTGATGGAGACGTTGGCCCGGCATGCGCCGTGCGGCTTGTAGCCGTCCGGTACGACGAGATACAGGCAAAACATCTTCTCGATGGGTGTATTCCAAAGCTGCGGGCCGTCGAGGCTCTCGTGCGGGATTAGCCGCTCGGAGGACTCAAATACCGTATCTCCGGCTATGTACGCGATGCGCATCGGTTCGGGCGGCAGTTCGGTATCGAGCGTAATGCGGAATTCAGTCGGGGGGTCCTCGGCATAGCGCCCCACCCATTCATCCACCACCACACCCGCAAAGCTGATATCCCCGGTCAGCTCGGGCGTCGTTTTGAGCGCGGTTGCATTCTGCCATGTACCCGCGCGGCGGCGCTTCTCGCATGCGACGATGCACACCTCGCCCAGGAGCTTTTCCCCGTTGCCGGGGCACACCTCGATCGCCCAGCTGGATATGTCGCATGGGTGTTCTCCGTTGCCCTTTACGCGCACGGTAATGGTGGTGATGCCGTCCGCGCATATGTACTCCGTGAGTTCGAATGAATAACCCGTCAGCAACAACGCCTTGTTTTCTTCCATCATATACACTTCCTTTCACGGGATGGCCTTAAGCGACCGGAACAATGTAGTCTATGCCGCGTTCACCCGGGCTGTGCATCGTTCCTGCGGGGCGCTTTAAAAGGCAAAGCCGGTTTGACACCGCGCAGGCCGGGATGGTATATTGAAATGGTCATTTTAACGAGCATTTTAATGGGGGCGCGGGCATGAAAAAAGCGGTAATGTACGGCGCGGGCAACATTGGGCGCGGATTTATTGGCAAGGTATTCTCAGAGGCCGGGTATGAAGTGATATTTATCGACGTGGTTCCCGCGGTAGTGGACCAGCTCAATCGTGACCGGGAATATCCCGTGCGCCTCGTCTCCAATGACGAGATTCGCGAGGTTACAGTAAAGAATGTGCGTGCCGTAAACGGCATGGACGGCAAAGCGGTGGCGGAGGAGATATGCGGCGCGGATGTCATGGCGACCGCGGTCGGCGTCAACATCCTGCCGCGCATCATTGCCAACATCGCCGCGGGCCTCGATTTGCGGGCGGCGAAATCGGTACCGCTCGATATCATCATCTGTGAAAATCTGCTCGACGCAGACCAATACCTGCGCGAGCTGCTTCAAAAGGCGGTAAAGCCCGAAACACTGGATTACCTTGAGAACAAGGTCGGCCTGGTGGAAGCGTCGATCGGCCGTATGGTGCCTGTGATGACCGACGAGATGCGCGAAGGCAACATCCTGCGCGTATGGGTAGAGCCCTATGAAAAACTGCCCGTCGACAGAGAGGCTTTTCGCGCGCCCATACCGCCCATTGCCAATCTGGTGCCCTTCTCGCCGTTCGGCTTTTATATCCGGCGCAAGCTGTTTGTCCACAACATGGGGCACGCACTGTGCGCGTATTTCGGCTGGCTCAAGGGCTATACGTATATCTACGAGGCCGCCGAGGACGAGGAGATTGCGGCCCGCGCGCGCGACGCCATGCTGAACGTGGCGGCTGCGCTGCACCGGGATTACGGCATCCCGCTTTCCGAAATTGAGGACAACGTATACGATCTGATTCGCCGGTTCGGCAACCGTGTGCTCAAGGATTCGATCGCGCGTGTTGGCCGGGACCCCATCCGCAAGCTCAAGAGCATCGACCGGCTTACGGGCGCGGCGCTGTACTGCGTAGAGCAGGGTACGTCCGCCGATAACATTCTGCCCGGCATCGCGGCGGCGCTTTGCTTCAATCCCCCCGAGGATGAGGCGGCGGTAGAGATCCAGCGCAATATCGCGGAGCATGGCGTAAGGAGCGTGATTCAGACTTTCTGCGGCATCTACGACGAAACGCTCATCGAACGCATCGCAGCGGAATATGATAAGCTGAAAGCATAAAAAACAACCGATCAGGTATTTGCAATAAGCGCAGCTTATGTTATAATAGGTTTCGCTTCATAAGCGGGTGTAACTCAATGGCAGAGTGCCAGCTTCCCAAGCTGGTTACGTGGGTTCGATTCCCATCACCCGCTCCAAGTATTGATGGTAGCTTTAAAAGGCTCCGGAATCCCTTGAAATGGCCGTTTCAGGGGATTTTTCTTTGCGGTGCCTTTCCAAAAGTCTAGCTACGATCATGGAAATTATCTCCTTTGCACTACCATATCATTGAAATTGATGGTGGACTGATGGTCGAGACTTTACGCTGTTTTTCCTCTGATCACGCGCAGTCTCGGCTTTTCTTCGAACCCCTCGTGCCGTTTTGCCGACTCATTTTGTTGCTGTGGCTGTTCTTTTGAGTATTGGTCGGATCTCAACGATGCGATAGCTCCATCATTTTCAGGCTGTTCATGCTCTTCATCCAGCACGTTTTGAAATAGCTTCTTTATTGCTGAGTCCAAAGTGATTTGCATAGCGCCGCCATCTGGATCATATCCTGCATCCATCCATTTCGCGGCGCTCTTTCGCATATCGTCAGTAATGTGCGCATAGATGTTGGCGGTTGTCGATACACTCTTATGCCCCAGCCAAGCCGAAATCTCGGCGATAGGAACCCCCATACTTAACATATAGGTGGCCACACTGTGTCTGAGGTCATGAAAGCGAATGTGCGGTAGATCATTGTCGTCCAGTAGTCTTTTAAAGTTGTTGGACAGACGTATAGGTCTAAGTGGCGCGCCGAAGTCATCCACCACGACATAATCGCTGTTCACCCATGCTTTACCCAACTCAGATGCTTTTCGGTTTTGCTGTTCCATTACTTTTTGCAAATAAGCTTTGACCGGACTGATCATTGGCATCGTACGCATACTGGCTTCTGTTTTTGTGTTCTTAACATGCGGCTTTGCGCCCGCATAAACCAGCGTTTCGTCAATACGGATTTCCTTCCGTTCGTAATCTATCCGGCTCCACTTTAACCCTGATACCTCGCCACGCCTAAGTCCATAGACTGATGCCAGTACAATAGCTGATTCAAACAAGCTGCCTTTGGCCGCCTGCCACAATAGCATGAGCTGGTCGATGGAATAAAACGAATTCGTGAACTTCTCCTTCCTCTTTGATTTGAGCTTAACCGGTTCCACAGGATTCATCTCAATCATCTCCTTCCTCACCGCATAATCCATGGCCAGTTTAATGTTGC
>JAEWCC010000056.1 GCA_023390815.1 Bacillota bacterium | reverse complement strand
GCCATATACCATCCCGCTTAGGCATTTTGATGTCGGTGATGACCACGTCAGGCTCGTGCTTCTTGTACTGCTCATACCCCTGCTCACCGTTGGTAGCCTCTGCCACCACAGTAAAACCGGCCTGTTCCCAATTGATCGTGGTTTTAAGGCCTACTCTTAACAAAACTTCGTCGTCGACGATCAATACCTTGTACATGTTGCCTCCTCAGCCTGCCGGAATCCTGACGATAACCTTAGTCCCCGCGCCCATTTCGGTTTCAATGCTCAGGCCATACTCACCGCCATAATAGAGTTTGATGCGCTGGTTGATATTATTCAACCCCACCTTGCTGAACCGGTTCTTGTCCGACTTGTCGCGGAGGATCGTCTCTACGATTTCCGTTCGGATGCCCGGGCCGTCATCCGTAATTTCGATAAATAACTCCCTGTCACGCCTGTAAGCGGTAATATCGATATTGATATCCTTATGGTCCTCGGAGATGCCGTAGATGATTGCGTTTTCCACGATGGGCTGCAATATCAGCTTGGGCATCATCGTATCCAGGCAAGACTCCTCGATATGATGCTTCATGTTGATGGCTTCGTTGTATTTCAGCTTCTGTATCACGACATAGTTGTCCACATAGTCAAGCTCCTCCCGCAGCGTGATCATATCGGTGCCGAGGTTGGTGCTTACGCGCAGCAGCTTGATCAGGGCGACGATCGCGCGGCTCACGCTGGTGTTGCCCTGGATCTTGGCCATCCACTTGATGGTGTTGAGCGTGTTGTACAGGAAATGCGGGTTGATCTGTGCGTGGAGTGCTTCGAGCTCCACCTCCTTTTTCTCCTGCTCCTCTTTGATGAGCCGGTCGATCAGATTCTGCATCTCGCCTATCATGTTGTTGAGGCTGCGGCCGAGCTGCCCCACCTCGTCGTTGGTGGATATTACGGTGCGCGCGGAGAGGTCGCCCTGCTCCACCTTTTTGATAACGCCCATCATCTTCATCATGGGATCCGTATATCGCACGGAGAAGAATATCATGAACAGGATGATGGCCACGCCGTAGAACACGCCGAATATCAGAAAATCCCGCTGCATGTCGTTGATTTCTTTGTACAGATAGCTGGTCGGCAGCGTTTTGATGATCTTCCAGCCGTTGCTGGATATCGTGGAATAGATGGCGACCTTATCAACGTCCTCAAAGAACTCAAAATACCCTTTATGTGTGCTGGTGTTGAGTATGCTTTGTGCGTAAGGCTTGAATTTGATCGTGCTGCCGATTTTCTTCTTGTCCGTATGGCTGATGATCGTGCCCGTGTCGTCGCAGATATAGATGTCCTCGAAATCTCCGTCCAGCAGGCTCTTATAAGCCTGTTCGAGCATAACCTCCTCCAGGTCGATGACGAGATAACCCGAATCCTCCAGCGTGTTGTAGTTGATGATCTTGCGCCCCAGCGCAAAATAGTTCTTGGGGAATTTGCCCGAGAGAATTTCGATGGTGTGGCTTTCGGTGTCCAGCCACACCGGCTGTCCGGACGAAGCCTGCAGCTCTGGCTGAACGGGGGATTTTGCGTCGATCATGTTGGCGCCGATCGAATAGGTGCCGTTACTCAGCACCAGGTTTATCACTTCAATATCGTCGCGGGAAAGGATAAAGGCCCTGAGCAGCGAGTTGAACTGGTCCTTGCTGAACAGCCCCGGGTTCTCGGCCATCTCCAAAAGCTCCGCGTTGGAGATGATGACCGTCGAGAAGTCTTCCACATCGCGCAATATGAAATCGATCTGTTCGCTGGCCTCGTATACCGATTGTATTGCCGTCTCGGTATATTTTTTGGATATGATCTCCTTGACGGTTCGGGTGTAAGTCACCGATACCGCCATCAGGGGTATGGCAATCAGGATGACGGCGATGATGCCAAGCTTCAGCCGCAGCGATGAAGAAATTCCGCGTCGTTTCATGGCTGCCCTCCCGCGCGGGTTCTGCCCATGATATCCACAAAAGCCTGGTATATCCGCTGGCTGACCTCAAGGCTGCTCAAATCTCCGCTTACAAAGTTGTGGAGATTTCTATTCAGTACCTGTTCAATGTAATAAAAGTTGGATACCTTGGGCCGCAGGTACAGGTTCTCCGGTTCCCACGCCTTCAGCACGGTCTTTACCAACTCATCATTGAGTAACGGCTGCGCCGTATTCCCGGTCAGCGCGCGCTGGATGTCCGGTTCTTCGTAGACAGACAGCCGGGAGGGCAGATTGCCTCCTTCGGGGTTGAGAAGAACTTCGCGCTGCATTTCCTGCGAAGTCGCCCACGTGATGAACAGCCATGCTGCTTGCTTCTCTTCCTCTGTGGCAAACTTGTTGATACCGATTCCTGAACCGCCGAAGATATTGGCGCTCCCGCGGCTGCCAGAGGGCAATATGGCGCAGCCGACGTTCCCGGATACGTTGGAGGAGTAAGGGTCGTTCAGGTATGGATAGTTTTCATCCCAGTTGAGCATCATCGCGATCTCGCCGTTGCGGAACGCATCGGCTGCGTCCGTCCAGTTCCAGTTGACGCTCTCCGGCGCAGCGGCCTGCACGACCTGTTTGTAGACGTCCAGCGCCTGCAAAAACGGTTCGTCAAGCACACGGATGCGGGTAAACGATTTGCGGCCCAGTGTATTGATATAGTCGTCGGCAAAATAGTCGCCGCCATATGCCGACAGCACATTGGAGAACTCGCAGAATATCGAGTTGTGCTCCTGCGCCATCGCGCTGCAGCCGTATCGGACTTCGTCATCCGGCACATGCCCGTTAATCCACTCTGCGATTTCAATGTAACGTTCCCATGTGAAGCCCTCTCTACCGGGAGTCCAGTCATACCCCTTTTCCTGGTAGAACTGATCGGCATATTTCTCGAAAATGTCCTTTCGATAGAACAGGATCATGGTCGTACTGTCGAAAGGAATCGTATAGACATTTTCGGCGTTCTCAAAATACGAGATCGTCTGGGTTTGAAACTCGGAGAAATCATCCATAAATCCTTTTACATGGGGCATGTCCGGGTTCTCGTTATAGGCGTTCAGCACCTCGAAGCAATTATAAAAACGATTGAGCGTCTGGTATGGGTCCACATAGACGATTTGATATTGCCCGGCTTTGGAGATAAAATCCAGATTGATTTTCTGCACGAGCGTATCAAAATCGACGGCGATGATTTTCATATTGATGCCTGTGAGTTCAGAAAACTCCTGGCTTTTGTTGAGGAGTATGGTCGCGTGGCGGTTGTTCTCCACGATGAAGCGCAGCGTCATGCCTTCAAACTGCCGGATGTCATACCCATCCGGCAAATCCAGATTTTCAAAGCTTGTTCCGTTCAGATGGGTGGGGGTGACGGTTGGTTTCGTCTGGTCCCGTTCCTCGTAAACAAAAATGTAAACAAACGCAAGAACAGCCAGCATGGCGACCAAAACGAGTGTTAGAATTCGTTTATTCACCGGGTACCTCCCAATAAGACAAGTGCATTCGTACTGCCCAGGCTTTTCAATATCATTATTGTCTGTCTGAATGTTAATCAGAATACAGGAGCAGACGAGTCGCAGTTACTTGTCGTTTTTCCTGTTAGAACGAATGAGTTGAATGAATCGGTTTACGTATCAAAATAATTCAAACTCCACCGTGACGCAACAAGAATATAAAGGTAGTATATGGACGTAATTAACAAAAGACCTCCCATGAAATCAAAGCGTTTTTGCACTTATTCATCTATCGTGTTCAGAATCGACTGCGTGGTATTAATAAAGGCTTTGATGATTTTATGGTCGCTGGTATTTTTGCGATAGTAAACGGAAAACCGCCGACTGTAATTTCCCTCGATGCTGAACCGCCGGACCTTCTCCAGATTCTTTGTGATGAACTGCTTGCTCAACGGCGAATACGGCAGGATGGTCATTGCCAACCCTTCAACAGCCATAAAAAAACAGGTTTCCCAGTTATCGGTTTCGGAAATGATGTTCGGATGGAATCCTGAATCGGCAAAGACCTGATCGGCCATTTTCCGGAGGGAATGTCTGCGCTTAAACAGCACGAAAGGGTAATCATTCAAGCATGAGAAATCGATAACGGGAAAATGGTAACGGTCTTTGTGGGTTACCACGGAAGGGACAAAATCCATAGGGGCCAGCAGCAAGAGTTCCTCATCATAAAGAATCGTTCGTTCCAGTGCTTTATTATCAATCAATGAGGTCGTAAAGATCAAATCGGCATTTCCGCTGAGCAATAATTCTTCCAGAACCGGATAGCTTTCTTCGTACAGCTTGACCTGCACCCCGGGGTTTTCTTTAATAAAGGTGGGCAAAATTGCGGGTAACAAAATGGATGAAAACAATATACCGCAACCGATGATCAGTCGGCTCTTCCGGTAATCCAGAATGTCATGAATTTGATTTTGCAGCTCGTTTTGAATTCCCAGAATCTTTTTCGCCGCTTCCACGTAATGCTCTCCGGCGTATGTTAGCTGCATGGGAGTAACGGAGCGGTCAAACAGCTTTATCCCCAGTTCTTCTTCGACATGGGCGAGCAAATAGCTCAGCGAAGGCTGGGAAATAAAAAGCTTCTGCGCGGCGGCAGTGATGTTGCCCTCTTCGGCAATGGCTAAAATGTACCTTAACTGCCGGTCGTTCATAGCAGCCTCCTTTGGAACGGGATAGAATGATTTCTATATAAACTGCAAAAAATGATAGTATAAGACTTATGTATTTTCAGTTTATAACATGGAGCGTGGTTTGTAAACCGATGCCCTCCTGATAATAGAAAAAAACTTATGGATACAATGAGTATAATAGTATTTTACTTATTACACATTGTGCATTAAATTGAGTATATCAACGGGATACAAGTTTATAAACGAATCAAGAGCTGCAATCACAATGCGTGCAAAGATTATTGCCAAGGAGTGTATGATGAAAAGCTGCAGAGTTTTAATGCCGATCGGCGCGATGGGCGGGGGAATCAATCAGGAATCTTTTGATGCCGGAATGGCGATGAAGCCCGATGTCATCGCCATTGACGCCGGGTCCACCGATTCGGGTCCCGCCTATCTGGCGAACGGTATGTCCAAATATTCAAAAGCCATGCTGAAGCACGATCTTAAAATCTCCATCCTGGGTGCAAGGCAGGCGGATATTCCTCTATTGATCGGCTCCTGCTCCACATGCGGCGCAGATGCTACAGTCGAGCTGTGCGCGGAGATCACATGCGAAATCATGAAAGAAGAAGGGCTGAGGGGAAAAGTTGCCAAGGTATATTCGCAGCAGGACGCCGAAACGCTGAAACGAAAATGGGATGAGGGCAAAATCCATGCGCTGGAAGGCGCGCCGGTCATCACGAAGGAAACGTTCGACCAATGCAGCAATATCGTCGCGCTGATGGGGGCGGAGCCTTTTATCAAAGCGCTGAATGAGGGCGCGGATATCGTACTGTGCGGCAGAACCACGGATACTGCCATTATCGCGGCGCTGCCCTTGATGAAAGGCTGCGATGTCGCGGCTTCCTGGCACGGCGCAAAGGTTGCGGAGTGCGGCAGTCAGTGTACGGATGGAGCGGGCGGCGACGGCGTGTTTTTGGTGGTGGACGAAGAAGGCTTTTATGTGACGCCGCTGCAATCTGGCGTGCATTGTACGCCTTACACGGTTTCCGCCCATTTGCTGTACGAAAACGTGGACCCCTACAGGCTGACAGAGCCTTCAGGCAGCATTCTGGCCGAGGATGCGGTATATACGCAGGCGGATGACAGAACCGTACATGTTACCGGCGCTAAATTTGAGCACGCCAAACAGTACACGATGAAACTGGAAGGCGCGCGCGCCGTGGGATATCAGAACATTTCTCTGGTCGGCATCGCCGACCGGCAGGTGATGGCGGACCCGGAAGCCTGGATCAAGAATATCAGTGATTATGCGAATAAACTGATTCGCAAAAGCGGGTTTTCGCCCGATGAGTACTCCTTTAATTTCAAAGCCTATGGCTACAATGCGGTGATTGCGGGCCCTGTCCCCACGGGCACGCCCGCTCCGAGAGAAATCGGAATGCTGCTGACGGTGACGGCCAATTCGCAGGAAACCGCCACACAGATCGCCAAGCTGTTCAATCCGCTGCTGCTGCATTTCCCGGCAGATTTCACGAAGCAATTGCCCAGCTTTGCGTTCCCGTTCTCCCCGGTGGATTGTCCGCGCGGTAAAACGTATGAGTTCATGCTTCACCATGTGGTCGACGTCGACGATCCGCTCGAACTGGTTCGATTCGAGTACTTCGAAATATAACAGAAAGAAGGTTACGGCAAATGGCAACGGTCAAGGATATCGCACGGTACGTGCGCTCAAAAAACGCAGGTCCCTTCTGGGTTACGATAGAGATATTCTGCGAGACGCCGGAAGACTACGAGCTGATCAAAAATTCTAAAAATATTACGGCGCAAAAGGTATCGGAGCTGTATCATGTCGATGCGGGTAAGGTTAAGGTTTTTTATATCGACAATCTGAATGTCATCAAGTTTTCTTTTCCGCGCCCGCAGCCTCAGGGCCATAAGTACGAGAACGATATGCATGCCGGGCAGCAATATATATTCCTGGCGGATACCGAAGTGTAAGACCGTTTATACGGTTTTGCCGACGCTCTTTGCACACTGAAAGAGCCGTGCCAATGAATTCAGCCGCTTCCGGTTGAAAAAAGCAATCATGCGAACATCGATGGCTCTGCGCCGCTGCACCCATGCACTTTTCGCAGCCCGCCGAAAGTCATTAAGAAGACGGTTTCAGGGAGCCCGCAAGGCTCCCGAATAAAGGAAGGGGTGGAGTGTTATGTTTCTTCAGATCCTGGGATACGTGATGCTGCTCGTGTTCATCGTGCTGGTTTTATGGAAAAAGCTCAGCCCGATGTCCGCGCTCATCATTGTCCCGATCGTTTTCGGCCTGATTGGGGGATTTGGGCTGGAGACGTTTACCTTTGCCGCGGATGGCGTCAAAGACGTCGTCAGCGTCTTCACACTGCTGGGGTTTGCCATTCTGTACTTTGGCGTCATGATCAAGGCCGGATTGTTTGACCCGCTCTCAAGGCTCATCGTCCGGTGGGCAAAGGGCGACCCGCTCAAGGTGTTGATCGGCGCGGCGGTGCTCGTCATGCTGGTTTCGCTGGATGGCGACGGGACGACGACCTTCATGATCTGCTGTTCGGCATTGATTCCGGTGTTCAAAAAACTGGGCATTCCCAAACGGTATCTCGCGGCAATCCTGGTCCTTGGCAACGGCGCAATCAACCTTGTCCCTTGGGGCGGCCCGACGGCGCGCATCATGTCCGTGCTTAACACGGATACGAATGCCCTGTTTGTTGCGCTGATCCCCAACATCGTGGTCAGCCTGCTGCTGTTGTTTGGTGTCACGCTGTTCTGGGGCCTCAGGGAACGCAAACGCCTCGGTGTCGCAAACGTGTCGATCGAAGTGGCGGACTTTAAGCTCACCGACGAGGAGAAGGCACTGCGCCGTCCAAAGCTTGTCTGGGTAAATCTAATACTGACGCTCGCAATTATGGCGTCCATGGCGCTGGATGTTCCCGCGCCGATCGCGTTTGCGGTAGGTACCTGCATTGCGCTGGTCATCAACTATCCGAAGATCAAAGAGAGCGCCAAGGTGGTCGAAATGAACGCCGCGCCGGTGATGAACGTCGTGTTCATGGTGCTTGGCGCAGGCGTCATGATGGGTGTGCTCAATTACTCCGGCATGGCGGATGCGATATCCGGGGGACTCTCCGCAATCGTACCGTCTTCCATGGCCCCCATGTTCGGTATGTTGATTGGCGTAATCAGCGCTCCCGGCCTGTTCGTGCTCAACAACGACGCGTTCTATTACGGGGTGCTGCCGCTGCTCGCGAAGACGGCCTATACCTACGGATATACGCCGCTGCAGGTCGGCGTCGCGTCCCTGATGGGACAATCCGCCCGCGCAATGAGCCCGGTAATCCCGTCGCTGTACCTGATGATCAACATTCTGGAGCTGGATTTCAACGAGTACCAGAAGACGATTCTGCCCGTAGCAGCGCTGAACTTTGTATTGTTCGCAATCACCTGCGTCGTATTTGGTACGGTGCCAATCCTGTCATAATCCAATCTTTATGATCCGGTCAGGCCGCGTTGATCATCAGCGCGGCCAAACTGGTATAAGCGCACTGTGTAAGCCCGAAACCGCGCAATGTGAATAACCACCACCCTTACCTTAGCAAACTGGCCGCTTCAGACGGCTTAACAATCAGTATCAGGAGGAGAACTCATGAATATCTTAACTACAGAACAGCTTGAAGAGCTCAGGGAATTTGACTCCCCGACGGTCTGGAACGCGTTGGAGGGGTTTAAGCTGCGGCCCAATACGGCGGGTTTCTGCTATCCGGGGCTTTTGCTACGTACGCCGGGCAATAAGCCGATGGTCGGTTACGCGGTGACGGCGAAGGTCTCTGGCTGGGAAGCGCCGACAGCGGAACAAAAGGATATGATGTTTGCGTATTTTGGGGATATACGGGACACGCAAGGGCCGGCGGTTGCGGTGATTCAGGATATTGACGAGCGCCCCATCGGATCGTTCTGGGGAGAGGTGCAGGCAACCACGTTCAAGGCGCTCGGCGCAGTGGGCACTATCACCGCCGGAGGCGTACGGGACCTCAATGAAGTCAGCGCGATGGACTTCTATTTCTTTTCGACAGAGCTGATGGTCGCCCGGGCCGAATCGCATTTGGTGGACCGCAACTGCCCGGTCATGATCTGCGGGCTCACCGTCCATCCGGGAGATCTGATTCACGCCGACCGGCACGGCGCTGTCGTGATTCCGGCGGAAGCGGCTCCATTGCTGGCGGAGGCTTGCCGCAAGGTGGTTAAAGCCGAATTATGCGTTCTTGAGCCATGTCGGAAAGCCATTCAGACCGGGGAAAAGCCCACGGTAGAGCAGCTGCGTCAATGGCGCGGCGAGATGGCCAGACTGCGGTAGTCATAAAACAGGCTTCGGAAAAACAAGCAGCCTCCGGCCTTACCGGGTGGCTGTGTTTTTCGCTGGAGCAGAAGGAAGGGTACCAAAATTGAAAATTGTTGTATTGGATGGCCATACGCTGAATCCCGGCGATCTGTCATGGGATGGCCTCAAGCGCTTCGGCGATTTAACGGTTTACGACCGCACGCTGCCGGAACAGATTTTGGAGAGGATCGGCGACGCGCAGATCGTTTTTACCAACAAGACGCCCCTAACCGAAGAGACCTTGAAAGCCGCGAAGAACCTGAAATATGTCGGCGTACTCGCTACGGGATATAACATCGTGGATGTTGCGGCGGCAAAAGAGCTGCAGATCACCGTAACCAATGTGCCCACCTACGGCACCACGGCGGTCGCGCAGTTTGTTTTTGCGCTGCTGCTGGAAATCTGCCATCATGTCTGGGCGCACCATGAGGAAGTTCAAAAGGGAACGTGGACGGACGGCCCCGATTTTTGCTTCTGGAAATACCCGCTGACCGAGTTGGCGGGGAAGACGATGGGGATCATCGGTTTTGGCAGGATCGGGCAGAACACGGCGAAGATCGCGCAGAGCTTTGGAATGAAGGTGCTGGCCTACGACGAATACCAGAACAAGGAACTGGAAAATGAGACGCTGAAGTATGCGCCGCTTGACGAGCTTTATCGCCATTCCGATATCATCAGCCTGCATTGCCCGCTGTTCGACAATACCCGGGGTATGATCAATGCGGAGTCGATATCGAAGATGAAGGACGGGGTGATCATTATCAATACTTCAAGAGGCCCGCTGGTCGTTGAGGAAGATCTCGCCGCGGCGCTGAACTGCGGAAAAGTGTTCGCGGCGGCTGTGGACGTCGTCTCCACCGAGCCGATCAAAGCGGATAACCCGCTGCTGAAAGCGAAAAACTGCATCATCACGCCGCATATCGCGTGGGCGCCGAAGGAGTCGAGATCGAGGCTGATGGATATCGCGATAGAAAACTTGGCGATGTTTCTGAACGGAACGCCGGTCAACACGGTCACGGGTTAAAGGGGAATGGGCATGAAAATCCTTATAGCGCCAGACTCGTTTAAAGGAAGCCTGTCCGCAATCCGCGTCTGCGATATCATCGAGCAGGGCATCCGCGAGGTTTTTGATGATGCCATTATCACAAAAGTGCCGGTTGCGGACGGTGGGGAAGGCACAGTAGAGGCCATTCGCGTGGCGGCGCAATGTGAGGTTGTCAGTGAAACCGTAACCGGCCCGTTGGGTAAACCGGTCTGGGCCAGCTATGCTATACTGCCGGATCGGACCGCTTTGATTGAAATGGCTGCCGCTTCGGGTCTGCTGCTGACAGAAAGCGCCACGCGTGATCCGCTGAAAGCAACCACCTATGGTACGGGGGAACTGATCCGCTCGGCGCTGGGACACGGGTGCAGAAGAATCGTGGTGGGCCTCGGCGGAAGCGCCACCAACGACGGCGGAATGGGCATGGCCCGGGCTTTGGGATATCGCTTCCTCGACGCGAAGGGCAATGAGCTGGGGTTTGGGGGCGGCGAACTGGGGAGATTGAAAACCATCGACGCCTCCGGCAGGGACAGCAGGATTGAAGCATGTGAATTTGTCGCGGCCTGCGATGTGAGGAATCCGCTGTGCGGCGAAACCGGGGCCTCTGCGGTCTACGGTCCGCAGAAAGGCGCGTCGCCTGAGATGGTTCGGATGCTGGATGATAATCTGATACAGTTGGCGTGCGTCGTCCAGGAAGCGCTGGGGGCGGATATTGCGGAAAAGCCGGGCGCGGGCGCGGCGGGCGGACTGGGGGGCGGCCTTATGGCGTTCTGCGGCGCGGCAATAGCAGGAGGTATTGACATCGTACTGGACCTGATGGAATTCGACAGGATGCTCTCCGGCGCGGATCTGGTGATTACCGGCGAAGGAAGGATGGACTTCCAAACCGCTTTCGGGAAGGTACCGGTCGGGATTGCAAAAAGAGCCAAGCGGCAGAATAAACCTGTCCTTGCGTTTACCGGAGAAATCGGCACAGGCGCAGAGGCGCTTTATGCGTTGGGCATCGACGCGATTATGAGCATCGAGAACCGGCCGATAAGCCTCGAAGAGGCGATAAGCAACGCGGAATACCTGCTGAAGGATGCGGCTGTCCGTGCCATGCGGATGATCCGAATGGGCGATATGGGTATGCGGTAAACGTATAACCATAAATACGTAAGGTAAGTGAAAGCCCACTCCGTAACGGGGTGGGCTTAACGTCATGCAGCAGACTAGCTGCGCGTACCGTTGTTATAGCATAGGTACCAGTCTACACAGTTGCCGCCCGATGCGAGCCGTTCCCGCGCGCCTGCCACGGTGGTGGGGGCAGGCTGTATCGTAGGCGACCCGGGACGCCAGTTTGCGGGCGTGGCCACCTTCTCGGCATCCGTAATCTGCAGCGCCTCGAGCAGCCGCAAAATCTCGGCGATATTTCGTCCATTGGTCAGCGGGTAGATCAGCTTGGCGCGGATGATGCCGCTCGGATCGATGAAAAATACGTTGCGCACCGTCGCGGTGGTGCTGACACCCGGCTGCAGCATTCCGTACAACCGCGCGATCGCCATGTCCCGGTCTTCGACAATCGGGAAGGGAATTTCCACACCCGTATTTCGGTATATGTTCAGAATCCAGGCAATATGTGAGGCGTTGGAGTCGATGGACAAGCCGAGCAGGTTGGTATTCCGTTGGGTAAAATCCTCGTAGCGCTGTGCGAACGCGAGGAATTCGGTAGTGCAGACGGGCGTAAAGTCGCCCGGGTGACTGAAGAATATCAGCCATTTTCCGCGGTAATCCGCAAGACTCTTAACACCATCTGTCGTCATGGCCGTAAAATCAGGCGCGGGGTCTCCAAGGCCTGGCGGCAAAGTGGCCACTCCTGCGGGCATATTCGCATACTGGGCGGGCATCACCATAGACATATCGGCATACTGGCCCCGGCCATAGTTGTTTCTGCGGTAATTTGAACAGTTCATATCCCCACTTCCTTTACAGAGCTTCGATTTACTATATTCCAATGGAAGCAAGGGTGTTACGCGAACAAAGAAAACAGGCTGAAACGAGGAGATGGGGAATCATCTTACAGAAAACGCTCGCTCCAGATGATACGGTCAATCATGGCAGCGACGTCGTATTGTGGTGGAATCTCATAGCGGACCGCAAGCACCGCAATGCCGTGCACCAGCCCCCAGCAATATATCATGAGATCGCCCGCATCCCGCTGCTCGTCCGGCGTGGCTTCTTTATAGCGCTGGATTGCGCTGAAGAACGTTTCAAACGGATGTGCTTCTGTCTTTTGGTCCCCTTCCCTGCAAAACGCTTCGGTGGATGCCAAGCGGATATCGCTTAAGAACAGCAGGCGCAGATACTGCGGATTCTTAAGGAAGAAACGCACATAGGCAATGCCCATTTCGCGAATCTGATTCTCCGGATGATCCGGATATTTATCCACCGCCGCGGCAAGGCTTCCGTTAAACGCGCTTAGCGCCTGCTTCATGATTTCGGCAACCAGTTCGTCCTTATTTTTAAAATGACGGTACGGCGCCGTCTGGCTGACGCCGCATGCCGCCGCGACCTTGCGCAAGGTAAAGCCTTCGTACCCGTCGTTGTCGAGTATCTCCAAACCCTTTTGCACCAGCTCGGCCTTCAAATCGCCATGATGATAACTTTTTGTGTCCAAATCTGCTTCACTCCAAAAGTAATATATTAAAATTATAACACACAATGTTGACAAAGTAAACATGGCATGGTATAAATGTTTAC
This sequence comes from Bacillota bacterium, assembly GCA_023390815.1. Taxonomy (GTDB): domain Bacteria; phylum Bacillota; class Clostridia; order Christensenellales; family SZUA-584; genus JAEWCC01. The sequence goes on along the minus strand of JAEWCC010000056.1, from coordinate 12,869 downwards.
GACGTAAACATTAAGGAGGTCAGTCATGCGGGCATTGATCATTTCGGACCGGGACTTTCAGACCGCAGCATATCAGGAGATCCATACGCAACTAAGTGGATACCTGAAGCAAAAGAATTTTGACGTGACGGAGATATCGGTCGGGCGCGGGGAGATTGCCCATTGCACCGGATGCTTTGGATGCTGGGTGAAGACGCCGGGAGAATGTGTCATCCGTGACGGCATTGCGGATATCAACCGCGCCTCAATGGGCAGCGATGCGGTGTTCTATCTCGCACCGGTGGTATTCGGGCAGTTCAGCGCAAACATGGCGGATGTGATTAACCGATGGCTGCCCAACATGCTGCCGTTTTTCATGGTCCGGCCTGACGGTTCCACGATGCATCCGCCGCGTTACGACAGCTATCCGGCTCAGGTCATGATCGGGTACGGGGAAGCGGTTTCTGTCGGGGACGCGAAGCTTTTTGGGGATATTACGCATAAACATCGCAGCAACGTCAGCGCGTTTGTTTACAGCACGGGTATGGATATCGCGCAGCAGCTTGAGGCAATCCGCCTCGCCAGAACAGGAGGTATGTTATGAGCCAACAGCATTTTACGATTATCAGCGGGAGCCCCCGCCCCAGCGACCAATCTACGTCCGCTTTTCTTTCGCTGTTCGCGGATGAAAGGCTAACTGCGCAAGGCACTTCGGTGAAACGGATTGACGCGCGAAAGAGCCTGAAAGGCGATATACAGGAAGAATTTGCAGAACTAAGTACTGCGGATGCGCTGCTCTTCATATTCCCTCTGTATTTCTTCTGCGTGCCGGGGCTGCTGATGCAGTATCTGCAGGACTACGCCTCGTACCGGGCGCAGCATCCGGGCAACGCCGCGCAGCGCGTTTACGCGGTGGTCAACTGTGGGTTCCCGGAGCCGGAAATCAATACGGAAGCGGTGCGAGTAATCGAGAGCTTCAGCCGCTGCATTAACGCTTCATTCGGTTTCGGCGTGATGCTGAGCTGCGGCGGGATGCTGATGGGCGCGAAGGACGCACCGTTCATGAAGCCCGTGATGGCGGGGCTGGACGACGCCTTCACACGCATGGCGATCGGAGCAGAAGGCGACAACATAGCGCTCGCGCCAAAATTCCCGCGCAGGCTCTATTTTATGGCTGGCAATATGGGCTGGGGGCACATGGCAAGGAAGAACGGACTCAAAAAGAAAGACCTGTACCGCAAACCCTATGCGCTGTAGCCAACTGGGGAAGTAGACCACGAGGACGCAAAGCGCCTACGCATGCGGGCGCTTTTGTTGCATGTGCCGCATTAGGTTAGAATTGAAAAGGGCGGAGCGCTGTGCAGCCTCCGCCCTTTGAGTTTTTGATGAATGCCCGGGGAAATTACAGGCCCAGATCCTTTTTCATCTTTGCCAGCTCGTCGTCTACCGAAGCGCTGCCCTGCGATGCGTATTTCTCCTCAAGCGCCTTGGCTTCGTCGATGGGCGCGGTGTTGAGCTCCGACATTGCAGTCGCTTCGTCGAGCATGCGGTCGGCTTTGTCTTCCATACGCTCAAAAGCGCCCATTGCGCCCTCCGTCTTGCCGACGGACGAGGTGACTTCGTTGAGCTTCTGCTGCGTCTTGGCGACGGCAACCTTTGCCTTGATCATCTCGCGGCGAGCCTTCAATGCTTCGATATCCGCCGTAAGCTTGTCGTGCATTTGGCGCATCTTTACCGCATTGGCGTTGGCTGTGGCGTACGCGGTCTTAAGGCCTGCGCCAGAGGCTTCGAGCTGCTGCTTCTTGCCGACGAACACGCGCGCGTCGTCCTCGTTTCCGGCCTGCAGCGCTTTCTTCGCGTATTCGGCGTACTTGGCAACCTCGGCGTCGTTTTCGTCCACGAGCCGCTTGGTGCGCTTTTCCTCGGCCATGACGCCCGCGGTTTCGCGCTTGACCTCGGCCAGATCCTCCATCATATCGCGCAGGTACTGGTCGATCATCTTGGATGGATCCTCCATTTTGTCGATCATCGCGTTCACGTTTGCCTTGATAATGTCGCTGAATCTTGCCAATATACCCATTTGATTTTCTCCTTCTCGTTATTCACGTACCGCCCGCAGGCAGCGTTTTTATACTTTGTATCGGACCGTTTTCTTATCCCATGTATCAGGGCTTGATGTCGTTGTCCGGGTTGCCATCGTAGTTGCGCGCGCGTCTTTCGGCTTCGTCGTCGAACTCCGGCTTGTCATCAAACTTCTCGAGCGGGGTATTGAGCATATCCTCGGTTTGTTTGGCCTCGAGGTTCTTCTGCTTCTTGGCGTGACGCCACCACACAAAAGCGATCACAATGATCATGACGACACCCAATATGATCAGCACCGGTATCCAGGGCGAGGTGGTCACGGTCATAATACGGTTGCCAGCATCGTTGAATGCTTTACTGAAGAACTCTTCATCTGAAAGACCGCTGCTGTAATAGTAGCGATCAATGTAATCGAGTAATATGTTTCGCGCCTCGTCATCAATGACGGTTTTGGCCTGCGAACCCAAGAGGCAGTAATCCCTGTAATCACTGTCCGAATTATGCTCAAAGAATACTAACAGCAGGTGCGACTGATCCGTAAACAACTCATTATATTTATTCTCAGCGAAAGCACGCAGATCATCCAACGTAGGCGAGGATGATCCATTGACATTATCCGTCAGGTACAGATAAGGCTGTACCCCGGTCTGCTGATAAAAATTTTTCATGCCGCGTTCCAATATTGTGTTGTTGCCAATCCAGCCCAACTCATCCGTATAATAGCCGGTTTCGTTAACTGAACCAACGGGCAGTTTTTCGCGTTGCACTGTCGATGTGGTTATATCCCCACTGCTTAGTTGTTCGCTGCCGCCAAACATACCACCTATACTGGATGCTAAAACAAAGACTACAACGAAAGCAATGATAAGAAAAATAATCGCCGTCGAGCCACATCCTAAACCTCGACCAGTGGTGTTGCCACGGTATACGCGCCCACCGCTGTAATATACGGGTCGGGGGCGAACCGGAGGAACAGGCCCCCCAAAGTCCGATCCGGAATTAAAACCTCCACCAAAGTAAGGTGGTCTATTTCCATCATTGGATGAACCGCCAAATCCGCCGCCTCTGTTAAAGCCACCGCCGCCGAATCCGCCGCCGCCTCTGCTAAAACCTCCTCCACCAATCCGACCGCCGCCACTGAAACCGCCGCCGCCGCTTCTGCCGCCGCCGCCAAAACCGCCGCCACCGCCGCCGCCTCTGCCCATAAAACGCCCTCCAAGATCGATATATTTGATGTATATATCTGCCTTCACTCTATCATGCGTACCGGGAGATGTCAATTTGTATTGGGAGATGTACCCATGGCGCGCGGTGCGGTATAAACAAAAAAGAGCCGGATGCTCGGCTCTTTTTGCTGCGGTTTTACGCTCAATAGGTGGGCTGCTCAACGACCTGCCGGGTATAGGTGACGTCTTCAATCACGAGCATGTTGTCGGATGTAATATTGAAGCTGGACTCATACGACTCTCCTTCGTATTCCAGCGACAGGGTACCGGTGCCGGAGCCGGCGTCGAACGTATAAGTGCCGTAAACCAGCGTGCCGTAGGAGTCAAGCTCTACCGAACCGTCCGTATAGAAGTAGATCGTACCCACTGTTGCCTCGGTATCGTACCAGTAACCCTGTACCCCGGACGATGTTGCCGTGTCTTCCCGTGTAAATGCTACGCCTTCCAGATACAGCGTTTCGTTTTGGATATAGAAGCTCAGGGTCTCCTCGGTATCGGTGGTAATCGTCCCTGTCTGGTTGGCGGCGCTGAAGGTGTAAGTACCATAGTAGAAGCTGTCGCTGATAAACAGATAAAACGTGCCGTCGTCATAGAACGATACCGACCCGCCGGTGGTCGCTTCGGACCAGTTGCCGGTTATCGAGGTGTAATCCGGCTCGGCCTGCTGCAGCACATAATCCTGCGTGTAGGTAACGCCATCAAGCGTCAGCGTTCCGTTGGCATAGGTGAACGTTCCCGGATCGCTGTTTTCAAGCGTCAGCTGGCCGGTACCCGCCGCGCTGTCATACGTATAGGTGCCGTTGGTCAATATGCCATATACGACAAGCGTAAAGGTGTTGTCGTTAAAGAACTCAATGGTGCCGTATACGCCGGACTGATCGTACCAAACGCCGAGCAGAGGATTGCTGTGCTCGCTGACGAACGTTGCGACATCAAAATCGTCGGCGACTTTCTGATAAGCGCCAATGTCCTCAAGCGTCATCGTCTGGCCGTCCGAGGTGAACGCATACTCGTATTCGAGTACCATGAATGTGCCTTCTCCGCTGTCGATATCAAACTTGAAGCTCGCGGTATACTCTCCGTCAGGGGAATGCGTGTTGGCATCTCCGCCGCTCTTGAACTCCAGCACTTCGCCGTTGCTGTCATTCATCCAAAGCCCGACGAGGGGGGCGGTTACGATTTCCTCAATATCCGGCTTCTTTTCCGCACGGCTGAGTTTGATTTTATCGTCGGTATTCGTGTTGGTAAGTTTCAACTGATCCTTTTCGACTGAAAATTCATACTCCGTTGCATCGGTATCGAAACTTCCCGTTCCTTCCGCTTTGTCAAATTCGTAATCCGTTTTCACTGAGCCGGAGAGCGAATACATAGTCAGTTCGTCCTCTTCCAGTGAAAGAACGATGCCTTCATCTGCGGCGACCCAATACCCTTCCACCTTTGGGCTGGAGGGCAGCAGGAATATCAGGGCCAGCACCGCGGCGATTACCACCACGCCTGCACATATGCCGATGATGAGGCCTGTTTTGCTCTTTTTGGGTGCTTCGGCGGGTACGCCGGAAGGCGCATAGGGCTGCTGGTTGTACGCGGGTTGGGGGGGCGCGTACGGCTGCTGTGAATACGCGGGTTGCGGAGGCGTTACCGGCTGCGGGACTTCATTCTGCGGCTTGCCGCATTGCCTGCAGAAGCGCGTTCCGTTTTCATTTTCAAAACCACAATTCGGACAGACCATGACTCATAGCTCCTTTATCATTACTTCTCTATATTAATGCATAACCGTGTGTCAAAACGTTTTTTTTGTGCAGAAAAAGCAATTTAGGCGTCATTTTTGTCGAGGTAACGCTGACGGAAAGCCGGCTTTTATAACGAGGTACATAATAATTATATATGATGGCGAGACCGGTTACAATCGAAGATTAGCAGAAAAACACGTTTTTTTGCCGGAAATACCGGGTTTTGCACAATAATGACAGGGTTGAAATGAGAGCAGCCTATTCACATGACCCGTTTTATATGAGCGAAACAATAAAAGCTTAACGATAACTTATCATAAACATGATATCCGTATAAAGGCAGGGCCGGTAAGATGGATGAAGACAGGGATAAGGAGGCAGAATGCAGAATCAGACGCAGCAATGGGGTTCTGCCGAATGGACAGAAAAACTCCAGAGAGTCATAGCGGGCGAGCAGATCAGGCCGGTGTTTCAGCCGATCGTATCGCTGCGCGACGGGAGTCTGCTGGGATACGAGGCACTCAGCCGCGGGCCGAAGGGCACTGAACTCGAAAGCCCGGAAATGCTGTTCGCCATCGCCGGGCAATGCGGCAGCCTCTGGGAACTCGAACGCTTATGCCGTACCAAGGCGCTCGGCGCCATGCGGGAATGCGGCGCCAGGGTGCGGCTGTTCCTGAATGTCAATCCGATGGTGCTGGAGGACCCGAAGTTTCAAAAAGGCTTCACCAAAGAGTATCTGCGAGAGTATGGGATGGACCCGGAAAACATCATTTTTGAGATTACGGAGAAGAACGCCATCCTGAACAACGGCGAGTTCAAGAAAATTATCCGGTATTATAAGGCGCAGCATTACAGGATCGCCATCGACGACGCGGGAGCGGGATACGCGGGGCTCAATATGATTTCGGACGTGCAGCCGCATTATCTGAAGCTGGATATGAACCTGATACGCGATGTAGATAAAGACACGGTCAAACAGGCGCTGATCAAAAGCATGCAGGAGTATTCGCGGATCACGGGAACCCATCTGATTGCGGAAGGGATCGAAACGCTGGAGGAACTGCAGACGCTGATCCATATCGGCGTACAGTTCGGGCAGGGATATTTCATCGGCAGGCCGAACCCGGTTATTGGCCCGATCGACGCCGGTGTGGTGGAAACCCTATACGATATCAATGCAAAGAGGAACCATATGCAGGGATATCATTTTTGCGATGTGTATATCGGCAACCTGTGCGTGGAAGCGAAGGAGATCGACACGAATACGATGATCTCGGATGCGTATGAAACCATAAGCCGGGCCGAGCGTCTGCCGGGTTTTTGCGTCACGAAGGGCGGCGTGGTGCTGGGGGTCGTCACGCGCAATCAGCTCAATGCCTCGGTCGCAGGGGTATACGGCTACAGCCTGTATTCCCGCAGGTCTATCTGCGAGATCATGGATACGGACTTTTTGGCGATGGATTACAAGACGCCCGTCAACGCAGCCGGCAAACTGGCCATGTCCCGGCCCGATAACAAGGTGTACGATTTTATTACCGTAACTGCGGAAGGCAAGTACTATGGCATCGTCACCATCCGGGACTTGCTGGATAAAATGATCGAGATCGAGGTCACCACCGCGACCCAGCTTAACCCGCTGACCATGCTGCCGGGTAACGTGCTCATCGAGCGGGCGCTGCTGGAGGCGCTGCAATCTTCGCAGGCCCGGTGCGTGCTGTATTTTGATATCGACAATTTCAAAGCCTACAACGACGTCTACGGATTCGAAAAGGGGGACCGCGTCATTGCACACCTCGCCCGCATGATCCGCTGTTCGGTGGGAGAAAAGGATTTTGTGGGGCATCTCGGCGGCGACGACTTTGTCGCCATCGTAGCCAAAGACCATGCCGAGACGGTATGCAAGGCGGTCATCGCCAGCTTCGACCACAGCGTCCCCGCGTTTTTCAGCGAACACGACCTGAAAACCGGGTATATCTTGGCGCGAAACCGCCGGGGGCTGGAGGAGGAATATCCGCTGGTATCGCTGTCCATTGCGGGGATATCCACCTGGGAGGGCCGTTTCGCCAACGTGTTCGAGCTGTCGGCGGAATCGAGCCACATCAAAAAGGAATGCAAGATGATCCCCGGCGGCGCTTATATGATCCGATAAAGTTGTTCTTCATTTTCCTCTTTATAAGAATACGCCGGAGCAATCGCTCCGGCGTATTTGTGTCACTTGCCTGGCTTCACGACATAGGTGCCGTCGCTTGTCGTGAACATCGCACGCCGCTTCATCGCGCCGATTTGGCGGGAAGTCAGCCCGTCGTAACCGGCCTCCTTTTTGAGCTTGTGGAAGCTTGCGAGCCGCTCTTCGGATATCTCGCCGCGCTGCACCGCATCGAGCACCGCGCAGCCCGGTTCCGTCTTGTGCGCGCAATCCCCAAAACGGCACAGTTCGGAAAGCGCCTCAATATCGGCAAACGAACGCTCGAAATCGCCGCTCTCCAGCCCGAGTTCGCGCATACCCGGCGTATCGATGATCGCACCGCCGCAGAGCGGGAACAGTTCGCGGTACGTCGTGGTATGGCGGCCTTTACCGTCCGAACGCGTGTCTCCGGTATCCATCAGCGTGCCGCCCGCGAGGCAGTTGAGCAGCGTGGATTTACCCACGCCGGACGAGCCCATCAGCGCGACGGTTTTCCCTTGAATGTAGGGCAGAAGCGCCTGCGCACCCTCGCCGGTCAGCCCGGAGACGGTCACGATGTCCACGCCCACGGCAGCGCTTTGCGCCTGCGCAATCTGCGCTTCGGTATCATCGCACAGGTCGGTTTTGGTCAACACCACCACCGGAACGGCACCGCTGTCCCAAACCAACGTGAGATACCGCTCCAGCCGCCGCAGATTGAAATCGGCGCTTAAGGCCATGCAGATGAATGCCACATCCACATTGGCCGCGATTACCTGCTCGTCTTGCGTACGGCCCGCGGCTTTGCGCACGATCACGCTCGTGCGTGGCAATACATGGCGGATCACGCCGCCCTCGAGCATCACAAAATCGCCCACGGCGGGGAAGTCCAGCGGGGACGCCGCGTCGAAACGCAGCCGCCCGGAGACCTGCGCGAGCACCTCGCCCGCGTCCGTCGCGACAAAGTAATGATCTTTTTGTTGCTGCACCACGCGGCCAAGGCAAAGCAAAGGATACGCCAAAGCCTGCTGCGCGCGGCGCGCGTCAAACAACATATTCAATTCCGTATTCAAATTAAACCCTCCCGAGGTTATTTTACTGGCTTTTCGGGAGGCGTGAAGGTTACCCTAAAACGACCTCCCGAAAGGCTGCCGCAGACTCCATTTTTGTCATATCAACCATCTCCTTTCGGTAAGTGATGCGGGTATTATACCGCATATCCATATTATGCGCAATCCCCCAAATATGATACCAAATGCATTGTGCATGGTCGAGCGGCATGGTATTATATGCTTAATATATCAATATTTCAGACATGCCACCAGATATCAATGAAGAAACGTGTAGCAGCCTCCATTTATACTAGGTCTTTATGAATCAGGGGAAGGGATAAGGCATGAAGGACAAACCTACATTTTGGGAATGTTTTTTTCACAATTGCAAAGGAATAGTTCGATGCAAAGACGGTAGGCTTTTTGCAATCGGCAATGAGACGAAGCGGAAGAGAATTAATATTTTAGTTTTTATATTTTTCGCAATAGCGTTGTCGATTATAGATATATATTTAATAATTAATACTACGTATTATTGGGTCAATACCCAATTCGATTATTTATTCTTGCTGACCTTGGCTAATATATTGAGTACATATATCAGTTACCGCTGTATCCACTTTGAACTGATATATGAAAACAGTGAGGGGTATTCTTCCGCTTCAAGTAAAAAACACAACGGAAAGGCCGGAATTATTACTTTTGCTGTCTTATGTATCATAATGGTCTTTCTTCTGCTTAACAGCTCCAGCTTGATGTATTTAAAATATGCTTTGAGTGGATCGGCGGGTACTGCTTTTGTGACGATTTCTGAATCCTATATGGGGGAGAACACGCAAATCGGCTCCGTATTATATCAAGTCAGTTCTGCTAATGAGGATAATACCATTTTCTTGCCAGCCTCATCCGATTCTGAAAAGTTATATATCGTAATCACATCGACCCGAAATCCGGAATCATTACGCGGCAACCTTGACGGTTTGGAAGCCGCGGTATATAAACCTGTAGAGCCGATACCATGGTTCTGGGAAGAAAATTACTTTGTTCAGAAAGCAACCCTTGAAGTGGTTTGTAAAGACATCCGCGATGGCTCCGCGCTGGAGATGACGTGCGGCAATCTGCACCGCAAGTGGGTGTTTGATCTACCGGGGGAGGACGCCGCATGAGTGATAAGCCAAACTTTTTACGAATCCCTCACGAAAAAATCGGGAATGCCGTCAGGACGCAAGACGGACGCTTCTTTTACAATTACAATCATAAATTTGTCAGACGCCTGGATCTTTGTCTGCGTATTTTGGTTAATGCAATCTTTATAGCAACCCCCGGTATTCTGATTTTGAACGGATGCTTGCCGCTAAATATATACTTTGATTTTGCTTTAGTTTCCTTATTTGCTACTGTTTTTACAAGAAAACTACTCTGTTGCTTATCCAAGTATGAGGAGATTTCCGAGGACGATCAGGACTACGTTACGGCATCCGGTATGTTTACGAATAAACGGACACTATCGAAGCATGCCGCTCACATTGTAACAGTTATTTGTTTTATGATGTTAATCTTTGCTGTAATAAATAGCAGTACGGTACTTTATCTTTTGAGCAAAATCGAGAACCGACCGATATTGATACAAGTGACGGCAAAAGATGAAACCATTAATGTGCCAGCCCCTCCAACAGGCGGGGACACTGAACAATTGATCGTGCCACCAGATAAGGACCTTTCATTAGCGGTGACAATCACAGGCGCGATAGAAAAGTTACAGGTGCAAGTCGATGGTGAGATCAATGATTGGGTTATTCGCGGGCCTCATATGAGTTGGTTCTGGGAGGATGAGTATTTTATTAGCGATTACTACGTCTTTATTGATAATATGGACATCCGCGACGGCTCCGTGCTGGAAATGACCTGCGGCGATCTGCATCGCAAGTGGGTGTTTGATGTAACGGGGGAGGATGCGGCATGAGCGACAAACCGACCTACTGGGAATTCCTCTTCTGCAAAAGAGATAAAGCGGTAAAATCAAAGGATGGCGCATATTACTGCATTTCATATTCAAGCCCGAACAGACAGGCCCTCATTGTGCTGCGGATTCTGGCATGGATGGCAATGGCCGTTGTATTTGGCGTATTCCGAAGCCGCCTCGAGGCAGTTGGATGGTTTTGGCCCAACATGCTGACCGATTATATCGTTGCAGCAACCCTGATATACTTCTTCGGCTTTGGCTGGCTCAAATATCGTTTGGCTTCCTATCAAAGGATACCCGAGGGCGGGGATGATTACCGCGAAGCAGCCCATGCAAAGTACGGGGTGAGGATCGTTGGGCTGTCCATAGCCTTGATACTGCTGTCGTTCGCATTCATATCCAGCAGCTTCTGCACGGCATATCTCCGCAGCTTAACAGAGGAAAGCAGGATCGTTAATCTTAATGAGGCAGACGATATAGAGGATTATTCCGATAAAGAAGAGGTGACGATCGTCATACCGTCCGAAGCGTTGGGATATATCAAATTTGAGGTGCATCATGCGCCATATCCCTTGGTTTTAACGCTTGATGGCCAACCGCTTGGTGACAGCGTTGAAAGCGTTTACAGGCGATGGTGCTGGATATGGGAAGATGATTACTTCAATCAATTCTGTTTAATTCCTGTTTGGCCTCCTTTTATCCGTGACGGTTCCGTTTTGGAGATAACCTGCGACGATTTGCACCGCAGGTGGATTTTTAAGCTGCCCAACCAGGGGTAAGCCCTTTCAGCCTCCCGATATATACCACCGGCTGCCGCGCTGCTCCAGCGTGAGCAGCAGCTCCTGCATATATTCCTGCTCGTCGGTGACATATTCGATCTCGGCGGACACCCATGCGGTATCCTCTTCAATCTGCTCGCCGGTGATTTCAATATTGATATGATATACCTCGCCTTCGCCGACCGGCGGGGGTACCAGCCCCGGGCTTATGCTCCATAACTGCTGGCCTTTTGCCGTGCTGCCCAGCAGCGCCGAAAGCTCCCGCAGTTGCTTGGCTGCTTCGGGCGCAAGGCAGTCCGCCATGGCGCCTGCGTTGTTGTTCTTCAGCGCGGAAAGATACCTTTCCGCCACCTCGGAAGGGGTTGCGGGCGCGCACGCCGTCAACAGGGAAAGTGTCATGGAAATGAGCAATATCATCGCTAATTTTCTCTTCATGGCCCGGCTCCCGATATTGATACTCGTATTATACCGTATTCGCGCTTATTCTGCAAATTTCTCGCAATATGGGCAGCTGCCTCCGCAAAAGGATACGGTGTTTACACGTGATAGAATATATATCGGGCCGGTGAAAAACCGCTTGCCAACAATCCCCTGATCGGTTAATGTCAAGATATCAAAAGAGGAGGTGCGGTATGTCACTGATCAAGGAATTCAAGGCGTTCATTTCAAGAGGTAATGTGATCGATCTCGCGGTCGGCGTAATCATCGGCGGCGCTTTTGGCAAGATCGTATCGTCGCTCGTCAATGACATCATCATGCCGCTGATCGGCGTGATCATCGGCGGCAAGAATTTCACCGAGCTTAGCGCAACGATTGGTGATGCTAAAATTGCTTACGGCCTGTTCATTCAAAGCGTGGTCGATTTTCTGATCATCGCGCTGTGCATCTTCCTGATCGTAAAGCTACTCAGCAAGTTTAAGAAAAAGAAGGCCGAAGGACCGGCACCGACGCCTGCTCCCACGAACGAGGAGCTGCTTTTGGCGGAGATACGCGACCTGCTCAAAGAGAAGAAATAGTATCGCGGCAGAGGGTCACATCATCACGCCGGTACGCATAACAGGATGGGGGAACATGAGGTACGAGCTGACTTTTCATGAAGCGGATATGGACGCGCTGGACGGTATGATCCGGGCGCACATCGGCGCGCTGGCGACGCCGTTTGAGTCGTGGACGGAGGATTGCCTGTATGAATGCAGGTTTTACGCGCTCCGCTGCGACGGAGAATTGATCGGGTATGCCGCGGTGTTTGATCTCACGCTGCGGTTTTTCTACGTCGAGCCTGCGCACTTTGCTGCCGCGCCCGTACTGCTCGAAAAGGTGATATCCGGACTGGGCCTTGAGCGTATGCAGGTGATGACGCAGGACCCGCTGCTTTGCGCGCTGGTTGCGGAATGGGAGTACGACAAGGAGAAGTTTGCCTGCCTATTCACGGATGTGAGCGACGTAACGTGCAGCCGTCTGCCGGATGCGGGTTTTCGTCCTGCGAAAGCCGGGGATATCCCATCAATACGCGGTGCTGCGGGAGACTTCTTCGACAAGCCGAGCGGCGGTTACGCAAATCTCGAACAGCGAGTCGGCGAGGGCCTGATATTCATACTGGAGGAGGCGGGGCAGCTGCTTGGCTGCGGGGTCGCGGAGAAGAGCCGTTTGATGCCGGAGATCGTGTCGATCGGCATGTTCACGGTGCGCGGGCAGCGCGGCCGCGGGGCGGCGACGCGCATACTGACCGAGCTCAAATCGTGGACAAAACGCCAGGGCTTGACACCTGTGGCAGGGTGCTGGTATTATAATACACTGTCGCGTAAAAGTTTGGAGGCCGCCGGTATGGCCGCCACGGGTATTGTATTTGATGCCGTGCTGAAGGGCAAGGAAAAACTTCCGCTGCGCACAGGCA
>JAEWCC010000037.1 GCA_023390815.1 Bacillota bacterium | reverse complement strand
CGGGATTCGTGGAGCGATAGATTACATAGCCCTTCCGCCTGGATACCGCGCTCCACGTCAGCTTAATCTTGCCGGCGCTGCTGCGCACCGCCTTGGGGTTCGTCACCGAACCGAAGACCGGCTTCGCCGAGACCGGCGAGCACGGCGTGCTGTATACCTTGCCGCTGCCTGCCTTACGGTACGCAACGACCTGATAGTAGTACGTCGTGTTGGGAGTCAGATTGCTGTCGGTATAACTCCGGCTTAACGTCGTTTTAATTGCACTATACGTACCGTTAGCCGCTGTGGACCGGCGGATTTCGTACCCACTTACGCCTGACACCGAAGACCACGACAGTTTGACACTGCTTGGCGAACCCACCGCTACCTTAACGCCCGTAACGTTACCTAGGACCGGTCTTGCGCTGACTGTCGCCGAAGCGCTCGCACTGTATACTGGCTTGCTGCTCACCGTGCGATACACCCTGATCTGATAGTAATACATGACGAACGGCGTACAGAATGTGTCCTTATATGACGTACTGCTTGTGGACTTGATCCGCACAAACCCGCCGGTGGGCGATGTGGACCGCCACACCTCATACCCCGACTTGCCCGACACCGAGCCCCACGATATCTTCACGCTGGTCGGGTTGTACGCCGACGCGGAAACGCCGGTTACCACTGTTAGCATGGGTTTCGCAGAGACGATGGCGGAGGCAGTCCCGTACACCTTGGATTTTCCCACCATCCGGTAGGCCCGCACCTTAAAGTAATAGGTCGTCCCGGTACCCAGACTCGTATTGGTATAACTCAGCGACGACGTAGACTTGACCGAACTGTATGTCCCGTTTTGCGTCGTCGCCCGGCGCAGTTCATACCCGCTCGCGCCCGGCACCGCGCTCCACGATACCTTGATGCTGTTGTAACTCGTTACCGAGGCGCTGGCTGTGGGCGCAGCAGGCACCGGTGTCGCCACGGCATAGGCTGACCGACTGCCATATGTCGTCGCTGTGGAAGCGGTGCAGTAAGCATTGACTTTGTAGTAATAGGGCGTATTAAAGGTCAGCGCCGTATTGTTATAGGAAGTGCTAGACGTCGTCCCCAGTTTGTTATAGGTCCCGTTTGCGGTTGAGCTTCGCCATACCTCGTACCCGGAGGCCCCGGTGACGGCTGTCCAGGTAAGCTTGGTGCTGTTATACCCCGAGGACGCCGCTGTGAGCGTCGGCACACCGATCACGGCAAACTCGGCGGTAATATTCCAATTCGTATTCATCATGACGGAAAGGCTCGCAATCGTTGAAAGTTGCATAGTGCCATTTTTCCATCTTACGAATCGGTATCCCGCACCCGGCGTAGCGATAAGTGTGACCACAGCACCGTCGGTGTAAGTCCCTCCGCCCGATACAGTACCATAGCTCACATTATTAGGAGCGGCAATGATGGTATAGGTAGCCGGTTCCACTATAACCTCGCAGGTATCTGAAACCTCGTCAACAGTCGCCGTAATTATGGCACTGCCCACGCCGACGGCAGTCACCTTACCATTCCTATCGACGGTCGCAACCGATGGCTTGCTGCTCTCCCATGTCACAGCAGGATATGTGGCGTTCTCGGGCCGCACAGTCACGGCAAGGGTTATGCTATTTCCATTTATCATGGTTACAGCTGCATTGCTGAAGTTGACGCCCGTGACGGCAACCTTGTTCACTGTGACCTCGAAGGTATCCGATTTACCATCTGCTGTTGCAGTGATCGTGACAACACCTACACTTGATCCAATCACCTTGCCTGTAGGGTCGACTGTCGCGACATCATTATCACTACTGACCCAAGAAACCTCCGGATAGGTGGCGTCTTCCGGTAGAACCACAGCACGGAGTGTGAGTTCCTCTCCGACCAGTATGGTTTCCGCATCGCCGCTGATCGTTAAGCTAGTCACACGCTTTGGGCTAACCGTTACACTACAGATATCGGTGTAACCGCCATCCTGTGTCGTCACAGTAATAATCGCATCTCCTATTCCAACGGCGGTGACTTTTCCCGTTTGGTCCACAAGCGCGACAGTCTCATCGGTGCTCGACCATGTTAACTCTGGATTTGCCGCATTAGCTGGCTGTACGGTGGCAGTAAGCATCTCGTTTGCATTGAGATCCAATGTCAAGGATGTTTTGTTAAGTGATACATCAGTAACAGAAATATTAGAGGTGACCTGACAGATGTCCGAAAATCCGCCATCAACGGTGGTTACGGTTATTTCGGCAGTACCGTCTGTAAGCATTGTTACCAGCCCGTCCTCATTCACTGTTGCGATGGATGGCGTGCTCGACGTCCATGTTACATTTTTATTAGATGACCCGGCAGGAGTAATTATTGGAATAAGAGTTTCACTCTCGCCAACCGGTATCTCCAATATCCCAGGGACAGAAATGGAAGTTACATATTCAAAAGGCACTTCCTGCAAAACAGGATACCTTTGACCTTCGACTATACTCCAAGGGGGAAAGCCACAGCCAGAATAGGTTTCTTTATGCTTCATTTCTTCTAACGTTTTGCGGCAAGTATAATCTGTGCTTTCCCCTATCCCCTTTAAACACGTATCAGCATAATAATTATCCAAAGTGGTGCAAGTAATTTCGAACGCTCCTGCAATACCATAAATATATTGTCCTTTTAATACGCCTATGTTATAACAGCTACTTATGATGCTGTAATCACCTGCATAACCGATGATACCTGCAATGGTTGCGTGCTTTGTTCCGTTGTTCTCCTCGTAGACCCTTCCGGCATTAAAGCAGGTGGAGACCTGAACCCTATAACCCGTTGCAACGATACCTGCACACATTCCGTTGGAGTCCTTTGTTGAAACATTCCCTGTGTTATAGCACAGGTTTATATATTCGCAGATACTTGAAGAGGTAAATGCTTCTCCAGCAATACCACCCACGGAGCCGCTTCCTTCTGCATGCACGCTACCCGTATTGTAACATTTGGATACCCGCGCCTCTTCGGTAAGCGCGCCCGCTATACCACCGACCTTGCCTGTGCTTACGTTTACGCTGCCGCTGAATCCGCATATCTTTACGACTCCGGCAGTAGAATATCCCGAGATGCCCTTCACCTTACCCGCGATTCCTCCCGCATAAATATTGGTACCGCTGGTAACAGTTATACTCACATCTTTTACGCTACAACTCTGTATGGTCCCGGTATTCAAATATCCAGCAACCCCTCCGGCGTAAACGTAAGAGGTAGAACCCGCATTTATGCTCCCGCTCTCAATAACGAGATTTTTTACGATCCCTAGAATTACGTTAGATCCCTGAACGGTCGACACGACATAGCCGAATAATCCTGTATATACTGTTGTGGTTGACGTTGTTGAGATATTTAGATTTGATATACTGTTTCCGTTTCCATCATATGAGCCCAGAAAAACCGCCGAACTCGTACCTATAGGTGTCCAATTTGAATATCCGGATAGGTCTATATCCTGCGTCTGGATATAGTATTTATTGCTATAAAGAGTATTTCCAGCATTGACCAGCGTAGAAAGCTGCGCAAGGTCTCCCGCGCTCATTATGCGGTAGGGGTTTGCTTCTGTTCCGCTGCCGGAAAACAATGAACCTTCCTTCGTCCATTCCGCCCAGATCGTAACATTGCTTTTTACTGTATCCGTTTCAAAGTTCCATCCGTTGACACAGGCTTGCTCCTTATACCAACCGTTGAACGTATAGCCCGCCCGGGTCGGCACTCCGGGATCAGCCACTGTAGTATTCTCGAATAAGACTGCGCTAGCTACTTCACTGCCACCCTGCGTATTAAAAGTTACTGTATATTGCCTTGTAATTACTGTTATATGGCATTGATTCGATATCCCGCCCGCCGTTGCGGTGATCACAGCTTCGCCAAGCCCCGCGGCCGTCACCAAACCATTCTGGTCAACCGCTGCGGCTTCTTCGTTATCGCTTGACCATGTTACTTCAGGATTTGCCGCGTTTGTAGGAAGCACCGTTGCCGTCAGTTGAAAAGTGTCGCCCTCATGTATCGTCTCTTCATGGGTATTCAGCGTTACGCCCGACACTGCGATAGGTGCACCGTATATCGCGTAAAGCGTTGTATTGGCCGCAAAAGTATATATATCTCCCGGCAGATAGTCAGTACCCGACCCATCAGGGTTCGTGTTCCATTTAACAAATGTCCCCTCGCCTAACGTCAGCCCTAAGCCGTTTGCTACTTGCGTTGTCGAAGTTTTATATTGCGTTACTGCGGCCGGTACTGTACCGCTCCCTCCGTTAATATCGTATATAAGGTCGCTTACGTAAGTATGGCTGAGGTAAGCGTATACCGGAGCCGTCCATGTTCCGGGTAACGTATAACCAAACGCTGTATTATCGGTAACCCTCTGAGCTGTGTGTAAAACGTGGCTGGTTGTGGGGGGTATCGATGAGTTGTTCTTCAGAAATACCACCGAAGTACCTTGTATGCTCACTGTACCTCCAGAACCGCTACCCCCGCTGCCTATATCATACGATCCGTTTGAAGCCTTTTGTGCAAAAACCGTACCACCACTGATAGATATGCTGCCGGCTGAGCCCTGGCTGCCTCCGCCTATCCCCGCAGCTCCATAAGGGCCTCCTATTGCTGTAACTGTTCCTCTGGATATCGTTATATCTCCGCCGCTGCCCCCACTGCCACCGCCTCCTATACCTGCACCCTGGCTACCGCCGTAAGCGGTTACGGTACCCCCGGTTATATTGATTGTACCTCCGTTCCCGCTGTAACCGCCGCCTATACCTGCGCCGCCGCCCCCATACGCTGTAACTGTACCACTAGATATTGTAATGTTACCGGCATGCTGGCTAGTCGAGCTTGTTTCAGCACCTCCTATGCCTGCGCCCGTGCCCGCGCCATATACAGCGACAGAACCTGTCCCTGATATTTCAAGTGCCGTCCCTTGATCCGCCATTATCCCCGCCAAACTGCCGCTTTTAAGTGAAGAATCTCCTTCGAGTATAAGCTTATTGCCAGTACTATTAGTAAAATAAGATAACGCGCAAGCACTGTATGCGCTGTTATCTATCTTTACGTTATTGATTGTAAGCCTAACGCCCTTACCGTTACTCGAACTGCAATTAATCTGCAAATTCGTATATGTCACATTATTTACATTCGTAAGTTTTACATCTGTGTTTCCGTATATATTTATGATCGAATCATTACCGAAGTCTTTCAGGTCATAAGTCCCACTGCTTAAATAGGTTGCAGCAAATGAGACGTTTGGGAACATTGAGATAAGAACAGCCACCACAATCAATACCGCTATAGCCTTCTTGATCATTTTCAAACCCCCAGGATATTGTTCTTATGAGCTGAAACTGCGTGTTTTACAATTTGTCGAAATTTACCGAATATCCATGATTATATTATCATTAGTTGTATATAATAACAATCTGTTTAAACCGATAAAATTAGAGTTCCATGTTTACCCTTTTGCATATCTATTGTCATTTCAGCAAGACGGGGAGCGATATCGGTTAAGCGCGCTAACCTTTTTGTTATTATCATCTACGCGGCATAGAAAAGCGCGTTCAGTTTCAAGAATAAAACCGTAACCGTCAATAAGGCGGCGGTGTTTGATAACAACACCACGCTTGTACAGAGCCCCAAGTCGGATGCAGGCGTCCGCACAATACCTTTGCCCGACGCCATTCTAGACTCCGTTAGGTCCGCCAGAAAGGCTGCCCAGACAGCTATGGTTTGTCCTGCGGCAGATGGTAGCCTTATGTCGCACACTGCCTTTAATAAGGCGCGGAGTTGCTATATGCACTATCTCAACTTGCAGGCTGGTGGTCGTGACGCGTCACGCTCACGGCCCAAGCTAACCGTGGTAGACAACCTTACCCCCCACATGTTCCGTAACGCTGGCGTGGACGTAAAAAGCGCTCAGCGCTTTCTCGGGCATGCGGACATTAACGTGACTTTAAAGATTTATACCCATCTGTCTGCACAAAAAGAGCAGGAGGCCATCGCCGCTTTGAACCGTCATTTAGGCAGTAATGAAAGCGGAAAAAATCCTGATGCAGTAAAAATGCAGTAATGGCCACCTTTTTCGAGGCAAAAGCATGATTTCCAGATAGCAAAAACCCCTTGAAACGCAGTTTCAAGAGGTTCTTGTGTTGGTGGGCGATCGGGGGCTCGAACCCCGGACACCCTGATTAAGAGTCAGGTGCTCTACCAACTGAGCTAATCGCCCTTATGAAATTGTTTGGAGCGGGTGATGGGAATCGAACCCACGCAACCAGCTTGGAAGGCTGGGGCTCTACCGTTGAGCTACACCCGCACAGTAAGCCGAAGGCCTTGGGGTCTTCTTTCGAAGACCCCGTTTGGAGCGGAAGACGGGATTCGAACCCGCGACTTCGACCTTGGCAAGGTCGCACTCTACCACTGAGTCACTCCCGCATGAGCTTGTTGGACATGGTGCGGGCGAAGAGACTCGAACTCCCACGCCGCTAGGGCACCAGATCCTAAGTCTGGCGCGTCTGCCAATTCCGCCACGCCCGCGCGATGCCGTTTTTCAAAGGCCATTAATTTGGCGACTTTGGTATTCTAGCATCTTGGTCCCTAATAGTCAATAACTTTTGCTCGTTTTTTCGTATGAAAATACAATCATTTTTTGTTTGACATAGGCACATAAAGCGCTATACTTATTAAGTAACCATAAAACTCAAATGGTTTTTTAAGTTTTTACCCGAGTTCATTTAAAGGAAGTATCACCATGCAAAATGTCATCGAAATCAGAGGCGTCACTATCCGTTTCGGCAAAACCGAGATAATAACCGATGTAAGCGTGGATATCCCCAAAGGGCGGATTGTCGCATTACTGGGGCCATCCGGCACCGGAAAAACCACACTGGTGAAAGCCGTGATGGGGATGAACCCGATAGCCTCGGGCAGCATCACGGTTTCGGGAAAACCTGTGCCCTCGTTCGCCGCCGTTTCGAGATCGGATATATGGCCCAGACTGATGCGCTGTATGAGGATATCTCCGCATTGGATAACCTTTTGTTTTTCGGAAGCCTCTACGGCGTCACAGGAGTAACCGCGCGGGAACGCGCATTGGAGTTGCTCGACTTTACTGAGCTCTCCGCTGACCGCGGCAAACTCGTCAAGAAGTTCTCCAGCGGCATGAAGCGGCGGCTCTCCCTCGCCATCGCGCTGATGAATGCGCCAAAGCTTTTGATCCTTGATGAACCCACAGTAGGCATCGATCCCGTACTGCGCAGCAAATTCCGCAGCCAGTTCCTGCGCCTCAAAGAGCAAGGCTGCACAATTTTCATGACCACGCATGTGATGGACGAAGCGATGGCATGCGATGAGGTTCTCCTCATGCGCGGCGGAAGCATCATTGCGCATGGTACTCCGCAGGAATTGATTCAGGGCGCGCAGGCTGTCGATCTCGAGGATGCTTTCCTGCACTACATCGGGTCATCACAGAAGGAGGCACGGTCATGAGAAGCCTGTTTGTCACACGCCGTATTGTTAAGCAGCTCTCCAAAGATAAACGCACACTGGGGCTTTTAATCTTCGCCCCGCTCTTCGTGCTGTTCCTGCTCTATACGATATTTAACAGTGAGATATCCCTACCCAAAATTGAGGCGATCGGCATGCCGGATGCGATGGTAACCGCATTTGAGGAAGAAACCACCCTCACCCTCGTTAATGACAAAGCCGCCGCAATGAACGATTTGAAATACCAGAAAACCGACGCAGTCGTGGTTTATACGGAACCGGATATCACGGTTTATGTGGAAGGCTCGGATATGTCCGTCACCGGCGCAGTAAAAAAAGCGGTGGCGTCCGCGATGTCTTCCTATATGGAAACCTATGTACAGGAAACAGCGGAGCAGACGGCTGAGGAGCAGCAGCAAAGCGTCCGCGACAAAATCGACGAGCAGATCGCATCCATCCAGGCCGATATCGCCGATCAGATCGGACAGCAGCAACTACAAATCCAAAAGGACATGGAAGCACAGATCGATCAGCAGATCGAGGATATGAAATCCACCATCCAGAGCGAGATCTCGTCGCAGCTGAAAAAGGCGCTCAAATCTAAAATCTCAGCCGCCATCGCGTCGGCTTCCGCACAGCAGCAGGCCGCATTGCAGGCGCAGTTATCCTCGTATCAGGCGGGCGTCATGCAGAACATCACACAGCAGGTACAAGCTTACGGCGCTTCGGTGGAGCAGGCAGTACAGAGTTATCTGGATCAAACCGGCGCGCCAGGCTCGGGCGCGGCATTCGAGATGCCGGCCTTCACGATGCCGCAGATCGCGCCGCCTGTCATCAGCATTCCGGAAATATCGGTTTCGGTAAGCGCGCCCTCCGTCGATCTTGCCGATATCGAGATGCCGTCCGTCGTCATGCCGGGGATCGATGCACCGGAGGTTACCTCCGCAGATATCGAGGTGCCCGACATCCGCATTTCGGTCGATGTCACGGATATCGCCTATTCCTATATCAATGGTTCGGACGACATGAGTACGTTTGATGCCGTCGCGCCGTATATGATGGGCTTCTTCGTATTCTTCTTCGTGTTCATCATAGCGGGTGTATCGTTCCTGCGAGAGCGCATCAGCGGCACGCTGGACCGGGTACTGGCTACCCCCATCCGCCGGTATCAGATCGTACTGGGATACTTCATCGGGTTCGGCATATTTGTATTTATTCAGACGGTGCTGATACAAATCTTTATGGTCTATGTTCTTCACGTTGCAATTAAGGGCAGCTTTATGCTGGTGCTGCTGACAAACCTGCTGCTCGCCACCGGGTCGCTCGCGCTGGGCACGTTCCTCTCCGCGTTCGCGCGCAACGAGATGCAGATGTTTCAGTTCATCCCGGTGGTAATCGTTCCGCAGGTGCTATTCTGCGGCATATTTTCGCTGCGCGAAGCGCCGCTGTGGGTTCAGGCGCTCTCCAAGGTATTCCCGCTGACCTACGGCGCGCAAGCTCTCAGCGACATCGCCATACGCGGCCTCGGCTTTGCGAATATCGCCGTCAATCTTGCCGTGCTGGCAGGCTTTACGCTGCTGTTCCTCGTACTCAACACCTTTGTCCTGAAGAAATACAGGAGGTTATAATATGTCAGAAAACAAACAACAAAAGGTTCTCATGTTTGCGCTCAGACGCTTTATGTCTTCGGGCTATTCCGTGGTGTCCATGGATGAAATCGCGCGCGGATGCGGCATCAGCAAAGCCACGCTGTATATGCTGTTCGCTTCCAAGGAAGCATTGATGATGGCGTGTATCGACTTCATTGGCAGCGAGATCAAGCACAAAGTCTCTGCGGTCGTGAGCGACCCGGCACTCCCGCTTGCCGAAAGGATGAAGCGATTCTTCTCCCCTGTCGCCCAGCTGCTGGCCCATGTAAGCCCCGCCGCACTAAACGATATCCGGCGCTGCATTCCCGAGGCTTTTGAGAAGATCGACCAGACGCGGCGTGAGGTCGTGCTTGAGAATATCGGTGTTTTGATCGACGAGGGCAAAAAAGAAGGTTTGGTGCGGTCTGATGTGGACAAGCATATCGTCGGGCACATCATTATCGGAACAGCCATCCATGTCATCGATCCGGATGTACTGCTGGAGTTTGGGTTGACGCCGGACAGAATTCTGGATTCGATCAAGACGGTCGTCATTCGCGGCTGTCTGACAGACGCTGGTCTTAAACAGCTGGAAAAGCGGAAATAAGCCAATGCCTCTGCAATACTAGCATAATAGCCATTATTGCAGAGGCTTAAATAATTCCTCTTGTCATCCCTTCCACGGTATAGAGGGCATAGGTTTGCCGGTTTCAAGAAAAGTCTTGAGACCACAGAGAATAAATGTCCATCCTGCTGCAGCCTGCTGAAACTTCGCATCGTCAGCATCGATATCATGTAGAATTGTCAGCTTAACCATGGGTCCCATTTCCTGCAACTCAAACACGACGGTTGTTGCTTTTTCGGGTGATATATCAGGCGTTTTCCAGGTATACGATAGCCTTTTAGGAACCTCATATACTATGACCTCCCCCTGAACTTCTTCCTTTCCTTCTGGTGTAATAATTGACACTTGCGAACCGACCTTCCAATCGGAAATGATACTCCGTCCAAACCAGAACTTTTGCGTGAATTCCGGCTTCGTAAGCGATTCCCATACCTGCTGTGTGCTTGATGCAATAACAATCTGATAAATAAAACCTTTCATATTTGCCTCCTGCTTAGAATTCTCCAAAGCCTTTTTTAATTCGTATAAACCTTGAATTCGATTTTCATCAAATTTGCTGATCCACCGGGAATAAATAAGTCGTAATGGAACCGGATTTAAGTAATGAAATTTCTCCTTCCCTTTCCAGACTGGTACGATCAAATCTGCGCTTTCTAAAATATTCAAATGCTTTGTTACTGCCTGTCTGGACATGTCCAATTTGGAACTTAGTTCTGTAAGAGTTTGCCCATTCTTCTCATACAATAAGTCCATCAGATATCTTCTTGATTTATCGCCTAAAGCTTTAAATATCTTATCCACGATTAAATATTAGCAACCTTTTGGTTGCATGTCAAGTTCCTATTGCTTCCATCAATCCAAGCGGGGTCTGGCATACACTAAAGTTCATAACATAAAACACGACCTGCAATAAAAAAAGACCTGAGGAGAAACATCAGTCCACAGGTCTTTTGCTGATCGTATGATTATGCGTCCTTGCCGCAGCACTTCTTATATTTCTTGCCGCTGCCGCACGGGCACGGGTCGTTACGTCCGATCTTATCGGAAACAGCCTGCTTATCGAGGCGCCATTTATCGCGAATCTCCTTACGCTTCTCCTGCGAGTAGATTTCGTCCCATTCGGGCAGCGTGTAGAGCCACTTGGCCCTGGCCTCGAGCATGTTGTAATACAGCTTCTCGAAATCGACCTCGAGCTTCACCTTTGTGCTTTCCTTGAGCTTGTCGAGGTCGTACCCGCTTTTCAGGCTGTCGTTGATGCCGTCCATGAAGCCCGAGAACACCACGCAGTCCATTTCAAACTCCGCGGCCAGCTCGGAGAGCATGCCTTCAAAAAAGTCCTCTTTGCGCGCAAGAATCTTCTTGTAGGCTTCTGTTTCAATGCCGAAATATCCATCCCAAAACTCTTTGTATTCCTTCTCAGACCGCTCGGCCTGGCCGAGCTCCTTCCATTGGCTGAATAAACTCAACTGTCTTTCCCCCTGCTATACCATTCTTGCACGAATTTCTTTGATGAACTCCTCGGTAGGCACGCTGCGCTTACCGGGATTTTCGCTCAATAAATAAAGGTCCCCGGTCATGACGCCTGCTTCAATCGTCTCAAGCGAGGTCTTCTCCAGCTTATCCGCAAATGCCATGAGTTCGGCATTGCCATCCAGCTCTCCGCGTTTTTTAAGCGCGCCTGTCCACGCAAAGAGCGTCGCCATACAGTTGGTGGACGTCTCCTTGCCCTCAAGATGCCGGTAATAGTGCTTGGTCACCGTACCGTGGGCCGCTTCATATTCATAGTAGCCGTCGGGCGAAACGAGTACGGACGTCATCATCGCAAGGCTTCCGTACGCCGTCGCGACCATGTCCGACATCACGTCGCCGTCGTAGTTCATGAGCGCCCACACGAAGCCACCGCGGCTTCGGATGACACGTGCGACCGCGTCGTCGATGAGCGTATAGAAATACTCGATGCCGGCTTTTTCAAACTTCTTGCAGTATTCCGCTTCGTATATCGCCTGAAAGATATCCTTGAAGCGGTGGTGATATAGTTTCGATATCGTATCCTTGGTCGAGAACCAAAGATCCTGTTTTTGATCAAGCGCGTAGTTAAAGCAGCTCCTCGCAAAGCTTTCGATGGAACGCGTGGTGTTGAACATACCGCGCACTACGCCGCCCTGGGCGTCAAACGCCGCAATCTGTCTTCTTTCCAGCGTACCGTCCTTGTGCGTCACAATGATTTCGGCAACGCCTTCGCCGTCCACGACAAGCTCCTGGGCGTTGTAGATATCGCCAAACGCATGGCGCGCGATGGTGATCGGCGCTTCCCATGTGCGCACAGAGGGCGAAATACCATTCACCAAAATGGGTGCGCGAAATACGGTGCCGTCAAGAATTTCGCGGATCGTACCGTTCGGGCTCTTCCACATCTTCTTAAGGTCATATTCGGTCATGCGCTGCGCATTGGGTGTGATGGTCGCGCACTTAACGCCGACGCCATACTTTTTGATCGCGTTCGCTGCGTCTACCGTGACCTGATCGTCTGTTGCGTCCCGCTCGATCAGGCTCAAGTCGTAATATTCCGTGTTGAGCTCGATAAACGGCTCCAGCAGGTAATCCTTGATCATCTTCCAAATGATCCGGGTCATTTCATCGCCGTCGATCTCGACAAGCGGAACCGGCATCCTGATCTTTGTCATCCGATACTCCCAAACGTATAAATATGCATCCGCGCCCGCAGATGTACGCGTAACATTCTAAAGCATACGGTAAAAAAAAACAAGACAGAATTCTTTATGTAACCGCAAAGAACCCGTCTTTTTGACCTTGGGAGAGCCCGTTCCGTAAGAACTCATCCCGCATAAGCCCCGTTGGCCTCCCCCGGCGTCGGGTCCGTCTGCTTCCACTCATCGTTCACCCGCCCGTACGACATGTTGCCGGGCAGCGCAGGTACTTTGATCGAATCGATGACATTGCCTCCGGCGGAGAGTATCAGCCGCTCTCCTTTGGCATTGAGCTTGAACGAAGCGTGGAGGCTGCCACTTCCGAATTCCTTCGGATTGTCGCCCGACAGGTATACTACGACGTAACTATGAGGGCCCATCGAAATATCCGGAAACGTAAAGCGATCGAGCTCCGTGACGTCGTCCGAAAGTGAAAAGCGGCCCAGATCGACCGCTTCGTCCGACGGGTTGTACAGCTCTACCCAATCGCTGCTCCTGCCCGTATCGTCCAGATATATGCCTTTGTTCAGTGACATCGCTTCGTTGATAACGACTGCGTTTTCCGCTGCGCTGAGCGACTCCGGCGACTCGGCCGACATCGTAAAATATACCAGCAAACCGGCGGTTGCCACGGCGATCAGAAGGATCGCCACAATGGAAATCACATCTTTCATCTGCGTCCTCCCCCTTTGCTATGATCATTCTATCATGCAATTTTCAGGGGGAGCAACGCAGCCGCCCGTCTCTTATGTTAGGTTTCAGCTAAGATTGTGCAAAGCCCGAGACCGCCAGTTCAGGGCGTCAGTCCACTGCGGCGTCAAGCAGATCGATTTGCGCCTGAGTCAGCGAAAAATGCTGTTTTAAAGAACTGACCACCGCTGCGGGACGTTTTTGAGCAAAGCTCTTCAGAGCCTGCACCCCGGATTCCCATTGGTCCAGTGTCGGCCGCTCGCTGCTCCATCGTGCATTTTCCGCTCCCACCTCACCGCGTACCAGCCCCGCCGCCTCGTCGATCGCAGCGGTTACGCGTTCTTCGTTATAGACGTTCTCCAGCGCCCACGCGAAGCGCTCGATGAACCGATTCCGCCAGCCCTGGTTTTTAAGCAGGCCGTTGAAAATGTCGGAACCCGCGGTGGCCGGATCCATGCGCAACGCTAGGGTATCGAACGAATAGAACGCGATATCAAGGTCCTGATAGATCTGTTTCCATTTTCCGTCGGGTGGCACCTGGTAGTACTGCATATTGCCCGTATCGTTGTTGGCAATGTAGATTTCATTGATCATGAAATCCATATAGTTATCCGTATCAAGACGCGCGTCGACCCAATCGTAGTTTTCCTGTACGGACAGGTCGTGTGTCTTTATATAATTAAATATCTCAGCGTATCCTTCGTACGAACCACTGCTGGCCAGTTCCGGCCTCAGCCCCTTGGTGAGGTTGATGCTGTCTATGGCGGCAGGATCGGTAACTCCCTCGTGCTGTGCCACCATATACTTGTTGCGTTTCTCCATCAGGAAGTATATACCCCAGTATTTTCCGTCGATGTAAACCGCGCAGGGCTTGGCCGCCTGAGTCGTCACGTTCATCTGGCCGTCTACAAGACCCAGGGCGACGTAGGTGTTCAGTTTTGTTACCATTCCGCCCTCGCGCCCGGCCGTGCGCAGTATCAGCGACTTATACTCGGTGTAATCCCGGTTGTCAAAGAACGGATACGCCATTGTGCTGTTGCCGTATTGGCTGCGCGCGTAGACCGCGAGCGATTTCTGCTCCTTAAGCTGCAGGGTCATACCGCCCGTCATCGCGAGGCCGATGTCCTGCTGGAAGACACGCTTCCCGCTCTCGTCAAACAGTTCGAAGGATGCGGGTACTTCGGTATTCTTTTTACTGTTTGTATAGATGCCCGTCGCCGGATCGAACAGACCGGCGTATTCGGTCGTGATGGAGACCACTGACAGCGTATGCTGCGTACCGATAAAATACGTCGAAGTTTGCGTAATACCGGGAATATAGTCCTGCCGGAAAGCGCGCGCGCGCACCGATGCAGTCTTATCGACGGTGATGGGGCCCGTATAACGCTGAGCGCTTTCGGTCGGTACGGAGCCGTCCGTCGTATAGTAAATATCGCAGCCGTCGGAAGCGGTAAGCGTTAGCTGCACCGCGCCGTCGTATTTGCCCGAAGCCTGATCAAATTGTACCGCCGAGGCAATGCCCGCCTTGGCGTCGCCATTGGCTTCACCCGGCGTAGGCGTGGTAAAATAGCCGATCTCCGTGCCGCCCGCTTCGCGGCCGACCGAAATGTTCCGCGGCACCGTACCGATGAAGTACCGGTCGATCAGCGCGTCCTCCGCATTAAAGAGCGATACGGTGGCTCCGAGCCGGCTCAGCTTGAAAGGCGCAATCAGGTGTTGCGTGCCGCCCGCCGTGGCAGCCTCTTCGCCTGCCGCCAGCACGATTGTATGTTCTCCGGGCTGCAGCGTCATATCCGGGAAGCGAAATTTCGCGGGATTCGCCGCGTTATCCGTCAGACCGTAACGGCTCAGGCTAATTGCCTGAGTACCGCGGTTCTCGATCTCAATATAGTCGCTGCTCATCTGCCCGTCTTCAAAGTCGATCTGGTTGTTGGAGCACAACACCTCCGAGATGACGATATCCCCCGTGGTGAAAGGATTGGCCTGCATGAACGCCGCAAAGCCATCCGATGTGTTGGGGTACCCGGGCGTGGGCTGGCTGGTCATCTGCCAGCTGCCCGTCGGCACGCCGGATTGTATTGTGCGCATATACGACCAGTCTGTGGGCATCTCATCGTAAGCCGCGCTGTCAATCAAGCGCCCCCTCGTATCGGACAATAGGACCTCTCCGTCGTATGATGAGAGCCTGAAATCAGCCTCCACCGGCCCTTCACCGCCGTATACGGCAGTCTGCCCCGAACAGAATATCAAAATGGACTCACCAGAACCCAGAACTTTATCGGGGAAACGCCATTTGAGCGGGTCTGACGGGTTGTCCGAAAGCCCGCATCCTGCGAGGCTAAACTCTTCTCCGCTGATATTGGTGACCTCGACCCAGTCGCTGTAAGCGCCCTTTGAATCCTTAATGGTCATCGCGTTTGCGGCCATCAATTCGGTAATGGCCAGCGGGACGTCCTCCACTGTCATGCTTTGCTGGAATGCTGCGTAACCCGCTTCGCTGTTCTCGTAGCCCGGCGTGATATACGCCATCTGCTGCCATTGCTCGCTTACGCGGCCATAGGATACGTTCTCGGGCAGAGCCGGTATTTGGACCGAATCTACCTTGTTCCCGGTTGCGCCTGAAAGAGTGAGCGTCTCGCCCTGTGCGCTGAGTTTGAAGGAACAATGCAGAATACCCTTCGAAATGTCGGAAGCATTATCGCCCGTCAGGAGTACGACAATATAGCCGTGCCCCTTCAGCTCCAGCCCGGGAAACGCCCATTTTGCTGGCTCGGTTTCGTCGTCTGTGAGCACGAATCGGCTCAAGTCTACTGTCTGATCAGTGGTGTTGTAGAGTTCGATCCAGTCGCTGCTGCCGCCTTCGTCGTCCACATACGCGCCTTTGTTGCTGGTCATCACCTCATTGATGATGACGCCGGAAGCCCCTGACGCGGCTGATCCTTCGCCGGTGTCCCGTACGCCAAGCTTCGGCAGAATGATGATCAAGCCGGCAATCAGCGCGATTGCAACCAATATCGATAACAGTTTTTTCATAATTTATCCGCCATGACCCCAATCAAAAGATAATTATACAGATGTATTCTATCACAATGCATGCGCAATTTCATCAAACGGAATGTAAACATTGTGAAACCGCAAATACAAAAAGCGGGAATTCCCCATACGATCCCGCATTTTGTCAGTCCCAGCAAAACATAATCGCTTATTTTCTGTCAAAGTACGGGCTTTTGGAAGCAACGGCAAGCGGTATCCCCATAATGATCGGAACATCCGCGCCGAGCAAGCCCAACTCACGCGACGCAATGCCCACCGAATACATCACCCGGTTGTCAAGGCGCATATCCGCAGCCTTGCTGACCGCGCTGCCCACCGCAATGCCAAGATCGTGCGAATTGAACATGCAGGGCGCTTCGGGGTGATGCTCCACCTTATGCTCACAATTACCGAATCCGCACAGCCCGCATTCCTTAAGCCCCATGGGTTTTATTCGGGTGCCGATCAGCAGGAGCGCCTGTGAAGCGCGTATGTTCTTCGCATCCCGCTCAAAGAACGCGGCCGCTTTGCCTTCCTTAACCAGGCTCTCCATCTTCTGTGCGATGAGCTCAAGCTCGTCGCCGTATACGACAGCGATCACGAGGTTGTCGACACCTCTCCCTTTAGGCGCGGTCCGCGCCGCGTTTGCAATCTGGAACGCTGCGGCGACTACGGCGTTCTCCGCAATCTCCTCCTGAAATATCAATGCCATGGTTGCTCCTTTCTTATTACGCCACAATGCAAAACGGCGCAGGCAAACGATGTCTGCCTGCGACCGTATGGGATGCGTGGATGGGAATCTTACTCTTCTTCTTCGTCCTTCTTGTGCGCCGCGATAACCTTTTCCGCCAGGTTGGCGGGAAGCTCCTCGTAACGCTCGAACGTCATCTTGAACGACCCTCTTGCCTGCGACATGGAGCGCAGATCCGTAGCGTACTTGAACACCTCTGCGAGCGGAACCTCTGCGACAACCTGCTGCAGTCCGCCGTTCTGGGGATTCATGCCAAGAATGCGACCGCGGCGGCGGTTGATGTCGCCGATGATGTCGCCCATGTACTCGTCGGGTATGGTTACCTCAAGGCGATAGATAGGTTCCAGCAGCGTGGGGTTCGCTTCCGCGCAGCCCTGTTTATACGCAAGGCTTGCCGCCACTTTGAAAGCCATTTCAGACGAGTCAACCGGATGGAACGAGCCGTCAAACAGCGTCGCACGAAGCTTGACCATCGGGAAACCAGCCAGAACGCCCTTTACGATACTCTCCCGGAGGCCCTTTTCCACAGCGGGGATATACTGCCGCGGCACGGAGCCGCCGACGACCTTATCCACAAACTCGAAGTTCTCAGAGGAATCGAGGATGGGCTCGAATTCGATATGGACATCGCCGAATTGGCCGTGGCCGCCCGACTGCTTCTTATGCCGGCCATGAGCCTGTACTTTCTTCCGGATCGACTCGCGGTACGGAATCTGCGGATCAGCAAGCTGGGCTTCCACTCCGAATTTGTTCATCAGGCGTTTGCAGATGACCTCGAGGTGCAGTTCGCCGAGGCCGCTTACCAGCGTGTCCGGCGTTTCCGTTTGCTTGACCATCCGGAACGAGGGGTCTTCCTCCTCCAGACGGTGTAGGCCCGCGAAAACCTTCTCCTCTTCGCCCTGCTTCTTCGCCGTCACCGCAAGCGAGATGCACGGTTCGGGGAACTCGATTTCGGGGAATACCACGGGTTTGGCTTCGTCGCACAGCGTAGATCCGGTATCGGATGCCTGCAGCTTGCCGAGCGCGCCGATATCGCCTGCCGTGAGCTTATCCACGTTCACCTGTTTCTTGCCGAAAAGCGAATAGATCTGGCCGAACTTTTCGCTCTTGCCGGTATTGCCGTTCTTGATCGCTTGTCCCGCAGTCAGTTCGCCGCCCAATATCTTGAATATCGACAGTTTGCCGATGAACGGATCGGCGATGGTCTTGTATATCTGTGCCGCAAACGGCAGTGAGGCATTCGCATTGTAGACGATTTCTTCACCCTTGGGGGTCTTGCCCTTTACATTGATGACCTGATTCGGTGCGGGCAGGAACGCTACGAGGTTATCCATCAGCAGCGATACGCCAAGGTTCGGCGCAGCTGCAGCGATGAATACCGGGACGACGCTTCCCTGCGCGATACCGAGCTTCAAACCCTTTAATATGTCTTCTTTGGAAAGCTCTTCGCCTTCAAAGTATCTCTCCATGAGTTTCTCGTCATTCTCGGCTGCGTTCTCAATGATGGCATCGCGAATCGCAGAGGCCTTGGATGCAAGATCGGCAGGAACGGGCACTTCTTTGACAGCCTTGCCTTCAAACGCATATGCCTTCATATCGAGGACATCGACTATGCCTTTGAAATTGAGGCCCTGTCCCATGGGCAGCTGCATGACGGTAATCTTGGTGCCGTATTTGGTCTTGATGCTGTCCACAGTTTTGTCGAAATCGACGTGTTCCTTGTCCATCTGATTGACTAAGAAAGCTCTGGCAATTCCCGCCTTTTCGCAGGCGTCCCATGCTTTCTCCGCGCCTACGTTAAGGCCGCCGAGTCCGCTGATGAGTATGAGCGCGCTGTCGGCCAGGTAATATCCCGACGTTGCGTCTCCGATAAAATCGAAGTAACCGGGCGTATCAACGAGGTTGATTTTGGCGCCTTTCCACTCGACAGACGCCACCGCGGTACTGATCGATATGTGCCGTTTTGTTTCCTCGGGGTCAAAGTCCATTACGGTGTTGCCGTCTTCCGTTCTGCCCTGCCTGTCGATCGCGCCGCTGCTAAAGAGCATTGCTTCGGCCAGCGTCGTTTTTCCCTCGCCGCCGTGGCCCACGAGCGCAATGTTCCGGATGTCGTCCGTCTTGAAAAACTTCATATCTTCCCTCCAACAAATGCAACCAGTAGCCTTCTATACTGATTTTTAAGTGATACCCGTTTATTCTAACAGATAGGCCCTAAAAAATAAATAGATTTTTCCCGTTTGGTCTGGAAATTGATCGGGAACTATGCCATAATACTGTATCGATTATATAAAGGAGAAACCACATGAGCGATTTCAACGAGAGCAGCGAAAACGCCGCCGCGCCGGAGCCGCAGAGTCAGAAGAAAAAACTGACCGATACGCAGCTTCGCGTCATACAGATTATTGCGGGAGTCGTCAGTGCTGTCGTACTGATGCTGTCACTCTATTTACCGTCCCTTATGGTCATTAAAGAGGAAAACAGCCTGCTGCAGTACGCGTTTCTGGTTGTATTCCTGATTATCATGTTCGGACGCAGAACGATTGAAAACAAGTACCGTCTGCGGCTGGGCCTTTACGGGCTTGTGCTGATTGACGGTATTCTGGCCGGCATATTGCTGTTTTTACTGCTCACGCCGCAGATCCCGCTGGATGCGACATGGAAGCTCGTGATCCTGATCGGCGGCACGGTGCTGCTGCTCGTCCTCGGCATTGGCTGGCCGTATCTGCGTTACCGCAAGCGCGTAGAGAACGGTACGCTGCCGTCTGTCCGGCTGCCGGAGCCTGAGGAACCCAAAGAAGACGAGGCACCCAAAGAGGAAGGCGTATCGTCTGTCGAAAAGAAGATTGCCGCCATGATGCGTGAGCTGGACGAGAAAGAAGAGAACAAGAACCAATCCGGGGAGTAACGAAACCATAGACACTAAAAAAGCTGACGTGAGAACGCCAGCTTTTATTTTTCGTTAAATCGGCTTACTGGATCGGAACTTGCTCCGCAACACAGTACGCCGCGATATCCTTCTCAGTCAGAACAGCGGGCAGCTCCATATGAAAGCCTTGCCCATCCTGCAGCCAATACGCGTTCACCGTCGTGCCATCCGTGGCTTCCATCTGGCCCATATCGTTGAAACGCGCTTCGGCGGACCAGAAGATATCGCCGCTGAGTTTGAAAGAACGAGCCAGTTGATCGCTGTGCAGCTGCGTCTGTTCGCTCCAGTCCCTGATGTCGTCCGTAGTGTATGCACGAAGCCACTCAAACACCCCTGTATTGCCATCAATAAGGTATATCCAGCGTACGGACAAGTCGCTGACATCGATCTGCTGCAATTCCGCGCCTTGCGGCAGCTTTGCGGGCCGGTAATATGCTGCCGCAGGGATACTGTCCTTGTACTCCATTATCGCATCAACAAAGTCGTCTTCGCTGAGAAAAGTATTCACGCCGCTGGCAATTGCCGCGGATTCCGACCGCTCGCTCGCGCGCGGAGCACCCGCACCCAGCGAATTTTCAAGCTGCGGAGCCTCAGCGACGCCTTCTTCCGGTGCACTTTCCATGATCATGCCATCCTCCGCCTCCGCGTCGAAACTTGCGGCTGAATACATGATCTTTTCATCCGCGCTTTCCGCCGTGCTGTTGCCGCCGTTCATCATGAGCGGAGAAAGAGCAAAAGCGAGCGCGACCACAGCCGCGGCAGCGACTGTCGCATAGGCATAGAAAGGAACCCGGTGCTTTTTGGCTATTTTTACCGCCGAAGCGGCAAGCCCGGCAGGCGGTTCGATCTCACCCAAACTGCCTAGCGCGCATTTGAGCTTCATTGCGTCATTCAACGCCTTTTGGCATTGCGGGCATGAGGATGCATGCAAAAGCAGCTGGTCTTTTTCGTCTTGGCTCAGCATGTCATCCACGTAATTATCTATTTTTTCTCTGGCTTTGATGCAATCCATGCCACCACACCCTTTAGGTTATCCCGATTTCAATGATAAGACGCAGCCCGTCCGCTGTTTGTTCCATTTGTGTCGCGCTTTTTTAAAATTATATTACAAAACCCGCGCATCCACAATAATAACACGCGGGTATTGTATATAATATGTACGGATATTGAATTTTTCCTGCTTTGAAGCTAAACGGCTTTCGCATGGAGTGCGGTCGTCAAGGCGTAGATTTCTTTGACCTTGTCATCATCCCAGCCTTTTTCCAGCCAAAGTCCGGCGCTCTTTGCGGGCACGATCAGCGGCATGCGCGGATGAATTTCCCGCATCGCTTCATTTGCGGGTGCAGTAACGATCACAAAGCGGTCGCTCCATTGCCCATCCAGGCGGAACCGCCTGAACAGCCCCGCCAGGTAAAAAAATTGCGCGCCTTCAGGCCATATCCGGTATTTCTGCTTCTGTCTGCCTTCGCCTTTCCACTCATAAAAGCCGGTACACGGCACCAGGCACCTGCCGCTCGAAAGGCTGCTGCGAAACAGGGGCTTCTCCGCAATCGTTTCGCTGCGCGCGTTGATGAGCAGCTTGCCGCTGATTGGATATCCCCATTGCATGACTGCGGCATGCGGGCCATCTTTGCTCTGTGCAACGACCGCCGCGCGCTCCGTCGGAAAGACCTCGCCCGTTTTCACGGCCGCGGCCTCCTCGTCGCCGAGCCTTTTGGCAACCTCCTCAAGTATCCGCCGCGCTTCATAAATCTCATCGATATCGCTGAACGCATACCTGCCGCACATCGC
The DNA here is from genome assembly GCA_023390815.1 of Bacillota bacterium. Taxonomy (GTDB): domain Bacteria; phylum Bacillota; class Clostridia; order Christensenellales; family SZUA-584; genus JAEWCC01. The sequence continues at coordinate 22,201 of JAEWCC010000037.1, read as the reverse complement.
TAAGGCTCCTTTCGCGGCTCAGCCGCACTTGGAAAATCCGCACGAGCGGCATACGACGCAGCCGCTCTCGTGCTCCAACGACGAACCGCACTCGGGACATTTGCTGCCGTTGCCGGGCTTGCTTCCCTCTTTCTTTTCCTCGCCGCGAATCGCTACCACGCGCTCCAGCACGCGCCCGATCGCATCGGGGCATGAGAGCACCTTAAGCCCGGGCTGGCGCAGCGTAGAATGACAGCGGATACCGCGCAGCTGCTCGATGATGCTTTCCACCTCGATACCCGAGCGCAGCGCCGTGGAAACGAGCCGGCTCGTCGCTTCGGACTGTGACGGACAGCCGCCGCCACGTCCGACGTTGGTAAACACCTCGCAGATGCCTTTGGAGTCGTAGTTGACCGTCACATACAGGTTGCCGCAGCCGATCCGGACTTTCTCTGTGATGCCTTTGGTGATTTCCGGGCGTTCGCGCGGAGCCAGCCGGCCCTCTTCGCCGCGGTCTTCTTCCTTTTCTTTCTTGCCGACACTTAAGACCTGGCCCGCACGGCTGCCGTCGCGATAGATCGTCACGCCCTTGAGGCCGAGGCTGTACGCAAGGTCGTATGCGGCCCTGACGTCTTCCTTCGTGGCGCTGCCGGGGAAGTTGACGGTCTTGGAGACCGCGTTGTCGGTCGCTTCCTGAAACGCGCTCTGCATACGGATATGAAATTCCGGCGTGATGTCGTGTGCCGTGACGAACACCTGCTGCACATCGTCCGGTACTCCGGCTACGCCATGCAGCGTACCCTTCTCCGCGATTTTCTCCATGAGTTCGCGGCTGTAGAACCCGCGGGCTTTCGCTGTCTGCTCAAAATAAGGATGAACCTCGATGAGCTTGTCATTATCGAGCACGTTGCGGATGTACGATATCGCAAAAACCGGCTCGATTCCGCTGGACGTACCCGCGATGATGGATATGGTGCCGGTCGGCGCGACCGTGGTTACCGTTGCATTGCGCATCGATTGATAGCCCTTTGCGGGGTATACGCTTTCCGCGAACATGGGAAAGCTGCCGCGTTCACGCCCAAGCTGTTCCGACGCCTGCTTCGCAGCCCGCTGGATGAACGACATCAGGTCCCGCGCAGTCTGCACGGCGCGCTCGGAGTTATAGGGGATACCGAGTTTCAGCAGCATATCCGAAAAGCCCATGACGCCGAGGCCGATCTTTCGCATGCGCTTGGTCGTCTCTTCAATCTCGCGCAGCGGGTAGCGGTTCATGTCGATCACATTGTCCAGGAAATGCACCGCCGAGGCGACCGTCTTGCCCAGCCCGTCATAATCGATCTTGCCCTCCACCGCAAACGTGTTGAGATTGATCGACCCCAGGTTACAGCTTTCAAAGGGCAGCAAAGGCTGCTCTCCGCACGGATTCGTGCTCTCAATCTCCCCTGCCGAAGGCACCGGGTTTTCCTTGTTGATGCGGTCGAGAAATACGATACCCGGCTCGCCGCTCTTCCATGCCATTTCTACGATGGTCTCATATACTTTTTTCGCGTTGATGGATGTTGTTTTCTTCTTCGTCGCAGGGTCAATCAGGTCGTACTTTTTGTCCGCCAGTACCGCCTGCATGAATTTTTCGGTCAGGCCGCCGCTGATGTTAAAATTGGTAAGCTGCGAGAGATCGCTCTTGCACGTGATGAAATCCATTATGTCGGGATGATCCACACGCAGTATGCCCATGTTGGCGCCTCGCCGGGTACCCCCCTGCTTGACAGCCTCCGTCGAGGCATTAAAAACCTTCATAAAGCTGATTGGGCCGCTCGCTACGCCGCCCGTGGAGTTAACGCTCGCGCCCGCGGGACGAATGCGTGAGAATGAAAACCCGGTGCCGCCGCCGCTCTTGTGGATCATCGCGGCGTTCTTGAGGCTGTCAAAAATGCCTTCCATGCTGTCCTCGATGGGGAGCACAAAACATGCGGAAAGCTGGCCGAGTTCGCGGCCCGCGTTCATCAGCGTCGGCGAATTGGGCAAGAATTTCAGGCTGTCCATCATATCGAAGAACTCCTGCTCCGTCGCTTTCGCGTCTTCGCCGTACGCGGAGTCCGCCGCCGCAATGGTCTTCGCCACGCGCCGCAGCATGTCCTCCGGCCGCTCGCATACGCCGTTTTCATTCCTTTTGAGATACCGGCGTTCCAGCACGGTCTTTGCATTTTCGGATAGTATCATTACGCCTCCCATATATACCCTATCATGTAGTGGAACTCAATGATAGCACAATATATAGAGTGAATCAAGGTCTATTCCGATTGAAATTGATTAAATATCGTCTGAAATTGGTCCGGCGGATAATCCGGTTTGGATGCGAAAAATTGGAGGCTCCCCTGCGCGCCTGCGCTGCGGGACAAGCCCTGCTCTTCCAGTACGTGTTTGAGGTGACGCGCGGTGCCGTGCCGTCCGTCGAAGACAGGGCAATCCATAGCAAACGCGCGATCAATATAACTTTTGATCGATTTTTCGGCAAACGAGTAGTGCGTACAGCCAAGCACTAAAGCGCTGATGCGTTCTCCGTCCAAGAACGCGAGACGCGTTTTGAGATAGCGGTGGATGCTCGTTTCGTCCGTGCGCCCGTCCTCGATGAGTTCCACCAGACCGCCGCAACCCACGCTGATCACTTTATCGTGGGCGCCCAGCCGCTCGATCAAATCCAGATATCGTGTCTGGGTTACGGTAGCGGGCGTTGCGAGCACCAGCACTTTGCCGCCACCCGGCGCGGTGAGCGCGGGCTTCACCGCAGGCTCCATGCTGATTACGGGCAGATTAAACCGTTCGCGCATCATCTGGATCGCTGCGCTTGTCGCGGTATTGCATGCAACGACGATCGCTTTTACGCCTTTGGAAAACAAAAACGCGCCTGCCGACAGCGACAGCGATTTGATCTCGTCCTCGCTCTTTTCACCGTATGGGGCATTTAAATTATCGCCGTAATAGATATAGTGTTCTTCGGGCATCAGTCGGTACGCGGTCTTAAGTACGCTAAGGCCGCCCACGCCTGAATCAAAAAAGCCGATCGGCTTCTCAGAGTCTGTTTTCGATTCCTCATTCATGATCATGTGATCATTATACATGACCCCTTTTGCGTATTCAATACCCCTACGCGATCGCAGCCGTCTTGACACCCCGATTTAATTTGATTACGATGATGCATAGGAATAATGAGCATTGGGGGACCGTATATGCCTTTGAGAAAAATGATCCGCCTCACGCTAAGCGACTATATTTCATTTAATTTCTTTCATCTGAAAACGCGGCTCATCGCGATGCCCATCGCGCTGATGCTGATCATGCCTGTGGCTGTGATTGTGATCGATCTGATCGAATACGGCGAGGTCCTATGGCTGGCAGCGATCGTCGCGCTGATCATCGGAGCCATATTTGCAGGGCTCATCGCGCTGGCCAACACCTTTTCCATACGCCGGGCTGCGAAAAAGCAGTACGATTCCAGCAAGGCGCTGCAGACGGAAAACGAAACCACCATCAACGAGGACGGCGTGCGCGAGAGCGGAGAGTTTGGCAGCACCAACGTGGGCTGGTCTGACGTGTTCAAAGCCGCGGAAGGCCGGGACGCCTACTATATTTTCTTTTCCCGATTGCAGGCGTTTGTGATCCCCAGGCGGCTTCTTTCGCCTGACGAAGAAACCGTACTGCGCACGCTGCTGCAACGGCATCTCGCGCAGGAGAAGCTCAAACTCATATCACGCATATAAACACCATGAGGGGTCCGAGTATTCAGCACACAGCGGAACCTAGAACCCCTCTCGTATTCTACTCTTCTTATTTCGTTCCAAGCTCGCTATCCTATGTACCGTTAGACTCCAGCACGCGAGAGAGCGCCTGAGCAAAATACCGGATCGAATTCTTCGCCTGCTCGAGCGTATTGGCGTTATGCCCGTCTTCAATGAGCAGGCACATATCCGACACCTGTTGGTTGTACCGCCCCGGCTTGACGCGGATCGGGCGCGTGAAGCCCTCGCAGATATTCTCCAGTTCGCCCGTGACAGCCTGCGCGAGCTTATAGTTAGACTCGTAGTTGGGCTTTTCTTTGCCGTCATAGTTCTCGCCCGTACCGACGACGAACATCAGCCGCGCGCACTCTTTCCCCTCAATCGTTACATAATCCTTGCTGCCCGCTTCGAGATCGCCGTACGCGTCACGGTGCAGGTCGATAAATACCTTCAGGGACGGATACTGCTGTTTATAGTCGAGCATCGTCTGCAGGGACCGCGAATATGCGGTGCTCTGCTTGGGCGGCACGTGGTCTGTCGTATCATGGATCACCGAAAAGCCATAGCTCTCAAGCTCCGCTTTCAGTATATCGCCCACCGCAACGACGGAGTGGGCACCATCCAGCGTCTGCCATTCACCCACCTCGGAATATACGTCGACATCCGTCTGCCGATATGCCTCTCGCGTATGCGTATGGTAAATCAGTATCTGCGGACCTTCGGAACCGACAACGAATGGCTCCTTGGGGTCGTTGGAATAGCGCAGAATCTCGAGCTTGACATCTTCGGGCAGCACGTCGAAGTTGATTTCCGGCCGGTCCGGCGCGGTCATATCTTCATCCGTATATACCTCTTCGAGATCAAGGCCATAGATTACCGGCATCTCGGTCCCGAGGATGATGCGTGGGTCCACAAGGCTGTCCTCAAATATATTATCCGACTGCGCTCCATCGCCCGCCGAATCCTCCGCGCTGAGCTCCAATGCGCTGACCTCTGTGCTCTTGTCGCCCCGGTTTGTGACAAACAGCACGGAGGCAAAAAGGCAGGCGATTATGCCCAGCCACAGTACCGGCTTGAGCCTTGCGCCTTTTGGTTGGGGAGCGCGATGCCTGCCATGGGGCACGTACCGTCGCTGTGTTCGTAAACTGCCGCTACAATCATCGTTCATGCCATACACCTCGCGATAATGTATGCAAGGCGCAGGGCATGTATACATTACACCATGAAATTAGTGCATGTACCGGTGCGCTTCCTCCAGCGAAATATGTTGATGCAGTGCGATATTGAGCCCATCCGCGATGATGTTGGCAAGATCATCAACCACCGCATCGATCTCCTTGGGTGTCACAATCATGTCTGCGCCCTGCACGTCGTTCATGCCGCCGAGCACCTTCTGCATTTTATCGTGCAACATGATATCGACCGGCCCCTTGTTGATCGCTGATTCAATCAGCTCCTGCGCGATTGTAGACGCGTATACCACGAGCGGTACGCCAATCGCGATGACCGGCACACCGAGCGTCTCCCGGTCGATCGCTTTGCGCTTGTTGCCGATGCCCGCTCCGGGCGCAATACCCGTATCCGCGATCTGGATCGTGGTACGGATACGGTCGATGCTTTTGGCCGCGAGCGAGTCGATCGCAATGATGAGCGTAGGCTTCATCCTCTCCACGATGCCCTCGACGATTTCGCCGGTCTCGATGCCCGTAATGCCCAGTACCCCGGGCGCAATCGCGCTGACGTTGCCAATGCGCGCATCGATCGCATCGGGCGCATACTGATGGATATGCCTCGTCACGAATACGCCGTCGCATACGGCAGGCCCCAGCGCGTCGGGCGTCACCATGCGGTTTCCGAGCCCCACCACCAGCACGGTGCCCTGTGCGGCAGCGCCCGCCATGTGCTGTATCTCCTCCGCCAGCAGCTTGGAGCAGTTTTCGTCGAGCGCCGTATCTCCGCGCGCCAATTCGCCCGCCTCCAGCGTCACATACGTGCCCCGCTTTTTGCCGATCGCCTTCTCCCCTTCCTCCGATGTGATTGTCACGCGTACTCGGTGTACGCCCGGCATCACATCACCTTCCAGCACCTCTACGCCCGGTATATTCTGAACGTTCTGGGCTGCTTCCATTGCCAAATCTGTCCGAATCATGCCATCCTCCCAAAAAAGATGGTATTAGTATTCGCAGCCGATACAAAGAAAAAACCGCGTCCATGCTCTTTTTCTCATCATACGGCGCGGCTGTGAATGGATATGCGTATATGAATGTTACTTCGCGTTCATATTGCGGCTGCCCGGTTTGACGAGCGGCCACCGCTCGCGGCACAGCGGACACTTGTCCGCCTCCCAGGAAACGACCTCCATCGAAAGCACCGCCTCAAATGGCACGCCGAAATCGACCTTGCCGTCGGAGCGGTCCACAATGCTGCCCACGCCTACGACCTTGCCGCCCAGCTGCCGCACGAGCCCGATGACTTCACGGACCGAGCCGCCTGTTGTGACCACGTCCTCCACAACGAGCACGCGCGCGCCCTTGGGGATTTCGAACCCGCGGCGCAGGGTCATCCCCCCGTTTTCACGCTCCGCGAAAACGTTGCGGACGCCGAGCTGCCGCGATACCTCGTAAGCAAGGATGATTCCGCCAATTGCGGGCCCTGCCACCAGATCGGCATCCGGGAACTTGCCCGCGAGTTCCTTCGCAAACTTCTCAGCGATATCCGGGTATTGGAACAGCCTTGCGCACTGCATGTATTTGTCCGAATGCCGCCCCGAAGTCAGCAGAAAATGCCCCTCGAGCATAACGCCCGTCTCCCTGAAAATCGCCAGAATTTCTTCCCTCGTCATACTATACCTCCAGCGCGCCTGTCAGCGCGGTTATTTTGTCCAGCTTCATATGGTCCGCAATCGCTTCCAGTTCATCGATGATGCGCAGCGGAGCTGCGGGATCGACGAGGTTCGCCGTGCCGACCATTACGGCTGCCGCGCCGCACAGCATGAACTCCGCAGCGTCCTGCCCCGTCATCACGCCGCCCATCCCGATGACCGGTATGGAAAGCGTGCGCGATACATCGTATACCATCTTGAGCGCCACCGGCTTGATGCAAGGGCCGGAAAGCCCGCCCGTCACGTTTCCCAATATCGGCCTGCGCGTTTTTATGTCCACCGCCATCGCGGGGAGTGTGTTGATCAGCGATACCGCGTCCGCGCCCGCGTCCTGCACCGCCTGCGCCACCGCAACAATATTGCCCGCCGCGGGCGTCAGCTTCACAATGAGTGGCTTTTTGGCGGCGGCTTTTGCTGCGCGTACGCACTGCCCCGCGCTCACGGGGTCCGTTCCCAGGCTCGCTCCGCCCAGCCTCACGTTGGGGCACGAAATATTGATCTCGTAGAATTCAAAGTCTGCATCGTTGAGCCGTTCTATCACGTTTACATAGTCTTCAATTCGGCTGCCCGCCACGTTGACGATGACCGCCGTATCGAGCTTTTCCACCTCCGGCAGTTCGTCCCTGATGAACGCTTCTAAGCCTGGGTTCTGCAACCCGACGCTGTTGAGCATGCCCGAGGGCGTCTCCGCAACACGCGGCGGCTTATTTCCCGTGCGTTTCTCCGGCGTAACGGACTTGAGCGCGATACCGCCGAGGCGGCTGATATCGATGAATTGCGCATGGTGCTGCCCGAACGAAAACGTACCCGAAGCCGCAACGATTGGATTTTTCAGCGTTACGCCGCATAAGTTGACTGACATATCGGCCATTACAGCATCACCTCGTCCATATCGAACACCGGCCCGTCCACGCAGGCCTTCTTGTAATCGAGTCCATCCGCCGTCTGCACCGCACACGCGCACACCGCGCACGCGCCGAAACCGCAGCCCATGCGCTCCTCCATGGAGAACTGGGCGCGGATGCCGCGCTGGGCCAGCAGACTTTTAAGCGCGCGGAGCATGGGCGCAGGCCCGCAGGCCAGAACGATATCGGGCGTTATATCCGCCAGCGCGGTTTCCACGAGCGCGGTCACCAGCCCCTGCTCGCCGATGCTGCCGTCTTCCGAAGCGACACGGACGTCGCATGCGTTAAAGTCGGATACGCAGTACGCCGCGCTTTCGCAGCGGTATCCGAGCAGCGCGACATAGCGCCGGTCCGGCCAGTGCTTCATCACCGCCGTCATCGGCGCGATACCCATACCGCCGCCCACAAAGAACACCGTCTTATGTTCCGGTTTCAGATCGAACCCGTGCCCCAGCGGCAGAATGACCTGAAGGCTTGTCCCCATATATGCATCGGCCAGCGCATGCGTTCCCTTGCCGCGCAACTGATAGATCAGCGTGACCGTATGCGCGGCGGCGTCCACCGCGTGGATGCTGATGGGGCGCTTTAATATCAGCTCGGCATGCCCCGGGACTTCGACCTGCGCGAACTGCCCCGGTACGAACGCGGTCAGGTCCGCGTCCGGGCAGTGCAGTATCATCTCATAAATGTTCTCCGCGATTCGCTGGTTTCGAACGACCTTCGCGGTACCGTTGTATGGCATAATCACTCCTGTATATCCGTCAGCGAAACCGGAACGATGTCTGCGTCCGTCCGCCCGGATTTCATGCTTTGCAGCAGCACGCGCGCCGTATCGAGCGACGTGATGCAGGGAATGCGGTGTTCCACCGCCATACGCCGCAGCCGGAAACCGTCGCGGTCCGCCCGCCGCCCCTTGGTCGGCGTGTTGAGGATCAGCTTTAATTTGCCGCTCTCGACCAACTCGCCGATACCCGGTCCGTCGGACAATTTGGGCACCGTATTGGCGGCAACATAGTTGAAGTTGAGCACATTGGCGGTTCCGGGCGTGGCATAGATGTCGTAGCCGAGGTAATCCAGCACCGCGGCGATGGAGATCAGCTCCTGCTTGTCGTTGTCGGCAACCGTCAGCAGCACCGCGCCCTTCTCCTTGGGAAGCGTCAGCCCGGAGGCGATCAGCCCTTTGAGCAGCGCTTCGCTGTAGTCCTCAGAAATGCCCAGTACCTCCCCGGTGGATTTCATCTCCGGTCCTAACCCCACCTCGACATCCGGCAGCTTCTCGAACGAGAACACCGGCACCTTCACCGCCGTGATGCGGCGATTGGGGTAAAGCCCTGTGCCAAAGCCCATGGCGGCAAGCGGTTCGCCGAGCGAAGCGCGCACCGCAAGCGGGATCATCGGTACGCCCGTCACCTTTGATATATAAGGCACGGTGCGGCTCGAACGCGGGTTGACCTCGATCACATAGATCTGCCCACCCGATATCACGTACTGGATATTGACGACGCCTTTCACGTTCAGCGCCAGCGCGAGGCGCTTGGTGATGTCGATCAGCTCGTCCTGCTGCGCCGCGGTAATGCGCCGTGCGGGATATACCGAGATCGAGTCGCCCGAATGCACCCCGGCGCGCTCGATGTGTTCCATGATTCCGGGGATCAGCACGTCTTTGCCGTCGCAGATGGCGTCCACTTCGAGTTCCATCCCGGTCATATACTTGTCCACGAGCACCGGATGCTCCTGCGCGTACCGGTTGATCACGCGCATATATTCGCGGATGTCGTCCTCGCTCCACGCGATCTCCATGCCCTGCCCGCCGAGTACATACGACGGACGCACGAGCACGGGATATCCCAGCTGCGCGGCGGTTTCCACCGCCTGCTGCGCTGTGAACACCGTACCGCCTGCCGGGCGGCGGATACCCTGCCGTTCGAGCAGCGCGTCAAACTCCTTGCGATCCTCGGCGGCGTCGATGCTTTTGAGCGAGGTTCCGATGATCTTATACCCCATTGCTTCGACGTGCTTGGCGAGCTTGATCGCCGTTTGCCCGCCGAACTGCACGACGACGCCTACAGGCTGCTCCTGCTCCAGCACGTTGCCCACCTCTTCGGGCGTCAGCGGCTCGAAGTAAAGCCGGTCGGATGTATCGAAATCCGTTGAGACCGTTTCGGGGTTGTTGTTGATGATGACCGTATCAAAGCCCGCTGCCTTAAGCGCCCACACGCAGTGTACGCTGCAGTAGTCGAACTCGATGCCCTGTCCGATGCGGATCGGCCCGGAGCCGAGCACCACCACGGTATTGTTCTTCGCGGGCTTCGCCTCGTTCTCATCGTCGTAGGTGGAGTAGTAATAAGGGCTCACCGCGTCGAACTCCGCGCCGCAGGTGTCCACCATCTTGAACGTCGGGCGAATGCCCATCGACAGGCGCAGACTTCGCACTTCCTTTTCCGGCATGCCGATCAGAGAACCGATGGCGTTATCGGAGAAACCCATACGCTTTGCCCTGCGCAGCGAATCCTGCGTCAGTGCGGCTTTGCCCGCAACGCGCAGCGTTTCCTCCAGCTCGATAATGGCGTGCAGTTTCTTTAAATACCACAGGTCGATCTTCGTCAGGCCGTGTATCGCTTCGGCGGACGTGCCGCGACGCAGCGCTGTGGCGATGAGGAAGATGCGCTCGTCGTCCTGCTGACGGATGCGCTCGACCAGTTCGCTGCCGCTCAGCCCGTCGGCAAACGGGAAGTTCAGCGACCAGAGGCCCAGCTCCAGCGAGCGTACAGCTTTCAAAAAAGCGCTTTCAAAGCTGCCGCCAATGGCCATCACTTCGCCTGTTGCCTTCATGCGCGTTCCGAGCTGCTTGTTGGCCGTGGTAAATTTGTCGAAGGGCCAGCGCGGGAATTTCACGACGACATAGTCCAGCGTCGGCTCAAAGCATGCGTATGTTTTGCCGGTCACGCCGTTTCGTATCTCGTCGAGGCCGTAGCCCATCGCGATCTTGGCGGCAACCCGGGCGATCGGGTATCCTGTCGCCTTGCTCGCGAGCGCGGAAGACCGGCTCACGCGCGGGTTCACCTCGATCACGTAGTATTTCATGCTCTCGGTATCAAGCGCAAACTGCACGTTGCAGCCGCCGCGGATTTCGAGCGCATTGATAATATTGATGGAAGCGGTACGCAGCAGCTGGTATTCGGCGTCGCGCAGCGTCTGAGACGGCGCGACTACGATACTGTCGCCCGTGTGGATGCCGACCGGGTCGATATTCTCCATGTTGCAGACGGTGATGCAGTTGCCCTTGCCGTCGCGCAGCACCTCGTACTCGATCTCCTTGTAGCCCGCCACGCTCTTTTCGACAAGCACCTCGTGCACGCGGCTGGCCTGAAGGCCGCTCATCGTGATCTCGCGCAGCTGCGCTTCGTTCTCCGCGATACCGCCGCCTGTGCCGCCCAGCGTATACGCGGGCCGGATGATCACCGGGTAGCCGTGCTTATGGGCGAAGTCCAGCGCCTGCTCATAGGTATTCGCAATCACGCTCTCGATCATGGGCTCGCCGATGTCGTTCATGAGCGTTTTGAACGCCTCGCGGTCCTCCGCCTTATGGATGGACGCTGCGCCGGTGCCCAAAAGCTTAACGCCAAACTCGTCGAGAATTCCGTTTTCCGCCAATTCCATCGCGAGATTGAGCCCCGTCTGCCCGCCCAGGGTCGCGAGCATGCTGTCGGGGCGCTCCTTTGCGATGATGTTGCGGATGACGGGAACGGTGAGCGGTTCGATATACACCTTATCGGCGATATCGGTATCCGTCATGATCGTCGCAGGGTTGGAATTGACGAGTACGACCTCGATCCCTTCTTCGCGCAGCGCGCGGCAAGCCTGCGTGCCCGCGTAATCGAATTCGGCGGCCTGCCCGATGATGATCGGGCCGGAGCCGATGACGAGCACCTTTTTGATATCCTCTATTCTAGGCATTCTATTTCCTCATATTTTGCAGAAACTCGTCGAACAGGTACGCGGTATCCTCCGGTCCGGGCGACGCCTCGGGATGGAACTGCACCGTGAACATGTTTAATTCCTCATAGCGCACACCCTCGACCGTGGCGTCGTTCCAATTCCTGTGGCTGACTACTGCGCCCTTTGGCAGCGCATCTTCGATCACGGTATAACCGTGGTTCTGCGAGGTGATGTACACGCGGTCCTTTGCGAGGTCCTTCACCGGATGGTTTGCGCCGCGGTGGCCGTATTTGAGCTTTTCCGTATCGCCGCCCAGCGCCAGCGCCGCAAGCTGATGCCCGAGGCAGATGCCGAATATCGGCATTTTCCCAATCATTTGCTTCAGGTTGGCGATGACTTCCGTGTTGTCCTTGGGGTCTCCCGGTCCGTTGGTCAGCATGATGCCGTCGAAGCCGCCCGCAAGGATCACATCCGCGCCCGTCCGGGCGGGAAACACCGTCACACCGCATCCGCGTTTTTTCAGGCTGCGCAGGATGTTGCGCTTCAGGCCGAAGTCGAGCACCGCCACCTTCGGGCTGCCCTCGCTATATTCGTACTTTGCGGCGCATGTCACTTTGTCTACCGGCATATCGCAGACGTATTCCTTCATCTGTTCGATCTGCTCGCCGGTCGGTTCCCCCTGCGTGATGATGCCGCGCATCGTGCCTTTCTCGCGGATGATGCGCGTGAGCGCGCGTGTATCGATGCCGTACAGACCGCAGATGCCGTTCTTCTTCAGATACGCATCCAGCCCACCCTCGCTGCGCCAGTTGGACGGCGCGTCGCATACCTCGCGTACGATGAAGCCGCTCACCTGCGGGCGCGCGCTTTCGGGATCAATATCGTTGACGCCGTAATTGCCGATTAGCGGATACGTCATCGTCACGATCTGCCCGCAGTAGGATGGGTCGGTCAGTACCTCCTGGTAGCCCGTCATGCCCGTGTTGAACACGACCTCGCCCGCGATATCGCTTTTCGCGCCGAAGCTCTGACCTTCAAACCGTGTGCCATCCTCCAATGTGAGTATCGCCATATGGTTCTCCTTGGGTTAAAACTCTATTCCACGCCTGGCAAAGGCGCTTAATATGTCTTGTTTCATGTCCAGCACCGCCTGTCTGGCGGCCTGCGGCGCACTCATCCCGGCGTATGCCTCCTTCTTCCACGCGAGCAGGATACCGCGCGACGAGTTGACAACAGCCCCCATGCCACGCTTATCAAAGTTTACCGCGATGTCGTCCGCGCCCGCCCCCTGCGCGCCGTAGCCCGGCACGAGGAAGAAGGTATTCGGGCAGCGCTTACGCAGCGCCTCCGCTTCCGAAGGATACGTAGCGCCCACGACTGCACCCACGCTGCTGTAGCCGCATTGTCCAGTCAGCGGTTTGCCCCACTCCGCTACTTTGTCCGCGACGATCTCATAGAGCTTCTTTCCGTCTGCAACGAGATCCTGAAACTCGCCGCCCGAGGGGTTGGAGGTCTTGACGAGCACGAATATGCCCTTGCCCGTTTCACCGCACGCCTCGACAAACGGCTTGATGCCGTCGATGCCGAGATACGCGTTGACGGTGATGAAATCCGCCGCACTGTTTTTGAGGTATGCGTTCGCGTAGGCCTGCGCGGTGGAACCGATGTCGTTGCGCTTCACATCCGCGATCACGACGAGCCCCGCGTCCTTCGCGTATGCCATCGTATCGAGGAAGCAGCGCATCCCCTCCGCGCCGTACTGCTCGTAGTACGCGGCCTGCACCTTCACGGAAGGCGCGACATCTTTGATGGCGTCGATGATGTCCCGGTTGTACCGGAAAACGCTTTCCGATATCGCAAGGTTGCCCGCTTCTTTCGGGCGATAGCCTTCCGGCAGGTGCGAAAGCTCGGTATCGAGCCCCACGCACGCCGGGCATTGTGTCCTTTTGATGGCTTCGCACAGCGCGTCTATTTGCATGAACTGCCTCCGCCGTAAACGAGCTTTCCGTCCACGAGCGTATGGGTCACCACGCCCCACAGCGTTTGCCCGATAAAGGGCGTATTTTTCGAGCGTGATACGATGCTCTCTTCGGTCAGTACGTATTCCGCTTCAATATCCGCGATGGTGATATCGGCGGGTACGCCTTCTTTGATTACACCGCCCGGCTTGCCGATGATCGCCGCCGGATTTACGGAGAGCAGCGTCGCCAGCATTTCCGCGTCGTTCGTAAGGTTCGTCACGGCCAGCGAGAACGCCGTCTCGAAGCCGATGATACCCGACGCCGCGAGCGGAAACTCGATATGCTTCTCATCGTGGTGGTGCGGCGCATGATCGGTTGCGATGGCGTCAATGGTGCCGTCCAGCAGCCCTTCCCGGACCGCGGCAACGTCATCCTGCGCGCGCAGCGGTGGGTTCACACGCGTGCGCCCGTCGTAGCCGAGGCAGTAACTGTCGTCCGCTGAGAAATAGTGCGGCGCACTTTCGCATGTCACGCGCACGCCGCGCGCCTTGGCGTCGCGGACCATGCGCACGCCGCCGCGCGTCGATACATGCTGAATGTGCACGCGAAGCCCGCTGGTTTCCGCGAGGATCAGATCACGCGATATCATGCTCTCCTCCGCCGCGCGTGATATGCCTCCGAGGCCCAGTATCGTGGAGTTGTACCCTTCGTTCATCACGCCCGTACCCTTGATCGTCAGGTCTTCCTCGTGTGCCATGATAAAGCGTCCGAAAGTTTCGGCGTACTGCATCGCGGCGCGCATCATGCCGCCGCTCTCGATGGGCTTGCCGTCATCCGAGAACGCGACGCAGCCCATTTCGGCAAGCTCGCCCATCTCGGCGAGTTCCTTGCCCGCAAGGCCTTTGGTTGCCGCACCCACCGGGTATACCTTCACTGCGGCACGCCGCGCCTTTTCCAGCACCAGCGCGCAGACCGACGCGTTATCGATCGGCGGAGCGGTATTGGGCATGCAGCACACGGCCGTGAAGCCGCCTTTCGCGGCTGCCCTTGCGCCGGAGGCGATGTCTTCCTTATATTCCTGCCCCGGCTCGCGCAGATGGCAGTGCAGATCGATAAATCCGGGGAACACCGTCTTCCCCGCCGCGTCGATGACGCTGTCCGCTTCGCCGAGGTCATGGCCGACGGCTTTAACGATGCCGTCTTCGATCAGTATATCCAGTTTACCCGACACGCCCGCCGGATTGGCGAGCGTTCCGTTTGTAATTTTAAGCTTCATCCTTCTTCCCCCTTGTCAGCAGATACAGCAGCGCCATGCGCACGGCCACGCCGTTGGTCACCTGCTCGTTGATTACCGAATTCGGCGCGTCCATGACTTCGCTCGACAACTCCACGCCGCGGTTGACCGGGCCGGGATGCATAATCAGCACGTCGCGCTCGCAGTATTGCAGTGTCTCTTCGTTCACACCGAAGCAGCGGTGGTATTCACGCAGCGTCGAGAGAAACGCCCCTTCGAGCCGTTCCTTCTGAATGCGCAGTCCCATCACGACATCGGCATCCCGCAAAGCCTTTTTAAGGTCCCCTGTGATCGTCGCGCCGGTCTGCTCCATCGCCTCGGGGATCAGCGTACCCGGTGCGCAGAGCGTCACATTGGCGCCGAGCTTGGTGAGCCCCCATACGTTGCTGCGCGCGACGCGGCTGTGGTAAATGTCGCCGATGATCGTCACATTGAGCCCCTCGATGCGGCCGAAATGCTCCCTCATCGTGAACATATCGAGCAGCGCCTGCGTGGGGTGCTCGTGCATGCCGTCTCCCGCGTTGATCACGCTGCCCGAGAAGTTGTCGGCAAGGAACTTGGGCGCGCCCGAGAGCGGGTGCCGGATAATGATCACATCGGTGCTCATCGCCTCAATGGTCTTGCCGGTGTCAAAAAGCGTCTCGCCCTTGTTCACGCTGCTCGTGGATACGCCGAGGTTGCTGAACGACGCGCCGAGAAACTTCGCCGCGAGTTCAAAGCTGAGCCTGGTGCGTGTGCTGTTCTCGTAGAACAGCGCCACGATCGATTTTCCCTGCAGATGCGGCATCTTCTTGGCGTTCTGCATCAGCAGCTGCTTCATTGTGCCCGTGGTCTCCAGAATGTAGCTGATCTCCTGCGCCGGCATGTCATGCAGGCCCAGCACGTCTTTGGTTGAAAGCATCATAAATCTTTTTCCTTTATATCAGGACGCGTCATGCGCGCCCGGAATCACGGTTATCGTATGAAAAAACCCTTAAAATTAAGGGTTTTGAGTCTCTGGCAAATCATTGATGACGACGGTATCCTCGCCGTCAATCTCCGTCACGCGTACATGCACGACCTCCGTTTTGGAAGTGGGAAGATTCTTGCCCACATAATCGGCACGGATCGGCAGCTCCCTGTGCCCGCGGTCCACGATCACGGCAAGCTGGATATAATTGGGCCGCCCGAGGTCCATCAGCGCGTCTAGCCCCGCGCGCGCCGTACGCCCGGTATAAAGCACGTCGTCAACGAGCACGACCGTCTTTTTGTTGAGATCGAACGCGATGTCGGTCCCCTTGAACACCGGATGGTCGGCAAGCAGCGAAAGATCGTCGCGGTAAAAGGTGATGTCGAGCGAGCCGATCTCCGGGCCTGCCCCTTCAAACATCTCGATATATTTCGCAATGCGCTTGGCAATGGGCACGCCGCGCCGGTGGATACCGATGAGCGCAAGGTTCTCCACGCCCTTATTCTTTTCGACAATCTCATGCGCGATGCGTTTGAGCGCACGGTCCAGCGCCACGCTGTCCATAATGATCGCTTTGTCCATAGCCGCACCTCCATCATCTTTCATAAAATCGCTCTTCGAGCCTGTATCAAAAAAGCCTTGCCATAAGGCAAGGCTATGTAAACAAACTCATTCTACCTCACCTTGCCGGACTCACTGATCCGTTTAAAGGATGCTGTTTATTGCATAATACGATATCACAGCATATTGGGTTTGTCCAGTAAATTTTAGGCCTTTAAATCTTTTATTTTAAGAAGTTGCCCGGGCACAGTGTGTTTGATAGAATAGGTAACGAAATACATATGGGCGGTAATAACATGATTGATTTAGACAGCTTGCGGTGCTACATATTCGATATGGACGGTACCATCTATCTGGGCAGCCGCGTAATTCCGGGTGCGACGGAGCTGCTGGCCCTGCTGCGCGAACGGCACATCCCCTATTACTTTTTCACGAACAACTCCTCCAAATCGCCGGATGATTATATCGAGAAGCTCCGGAAACTGGGTTTTGGCGAATATACGCGCCGCGATATCATTACCTCGGCGGACGTCACGGCGGATTATATTTTAAAGCGTTTCGGGTCAATGGCCAGCGCATATGTCGTGGGTACGCCGTCTCTGTTATCGCAGCTGTCTGCGGCGGGCATCCGATTAACTGAGTCGCAGCCCGACTGCCTCGTCGTGGGGTTCGATACCACACTGACCTATGAAAAATGCGACAAGGCGACCGCGCTGCTTCGGCAGGGCGTGCCGTTTCTCGCAACCAATATCGACGCGGTCTGCCCGCTTGAGGACGGCGCGGTGCTGCCCGACTGCGCCAGCATCTGCGCAATGCTCACCTACGCAACCGGGAAGAAGCCGAAGTTTCTGGGCAAACCCTTTGTGGAGACAGCCGAGTACATCATACGCTATACCGGCTTCGACGCGGCGCATACCGCAGTGGTCGGCGACCGGCTGTATACCGATATGCGCCTCGCCATCAATAACGGCATGTGCGCAATCGGCGTGCTCTCGGGCGAGATGACGCAGCAAGACATCGATCAGAGCGACGCAAAGCCCGATTACCTGTTCGACAGCGTCCGCGAACTGACGGAACATCTAAAAGACGCATAAGGGGGTGATGGTTTGAATAATATTTTTCCGAAACCCATCGAGCGGCTCCCATTGGCGGATATCCCGCTGGAGGGCTGTACGGCGTTTCTCTCGCAGGGGGACGGGCATCAGATCCTCTTTATGCAGTTTGATAAAGACATCGACCTGCCAGAGCATGCGCACGCCGGACAGCTGGGTATTGTGCTGGAGGGCCGTATCGACATGACGATCGATGGGGAGACGCAGACCTACGGCAAAGGCGACCGGTATTACATTCCCGCCGGTGTCAGGCATTCCGGCAGAATTTACGCCGGTTATGCGGACATCACCTTTTTCGACCAACAGGACCGGTATGGAATTAAAACCGACCATCAATAGAAAGGGTAAAAATATGAAGGCGATTGCAGTCAACGGGAGTCCGAGGAAAAACGGAAACACGTACATCATGCTGAAAGCCGTGCTGGACGAACTTGAAAAGCGCGGCATCGAAACGGAGCTTATTCAGGCGGGCGGCCGCGATATCCACGGTTGTGTCGCCTGCGGTTATTGCAGAAAAAGCCCGGAGCCACGCTGCGCGTTCAGCGACGACATCATCAACGAGAGCGTCAGCAAGATTGCGGAAGCCGATGCATTGATTCTGGGTTCTCCGGTTTACTTCGGCAGCCTGACCGCGCAGATGAAGGCTTTTATCGATCGTGTCGGTTATATCACGCGTCCCCACCGCACCCTGAAAGGCAAAGTTTGTGCCAGCGTCGCCGTAGCGCGCCGTAACGGCGCGCTCACCGCTTTTAATGCGATGAACAACCTGTTCACGATCAGCGAGGGCATCGTCATCGGTTCAAGCTATTGGAACCAGGGCGTCGGTCGTGAGGAAGGCGAAGTGGAAAACGACGCGGAAGGTATCCAGACCATGATTACGCTGGCCAATAACATTGCCGACGTATTGCTGGCGCTGAAAAAGTAATTTTTGCTGTAGAAATATACGGAGAAACAGTATGAGCGATTCAGATATCGTCCTGCAATTCTGGGACGATATGCACCGGCAGCACTGGAACAGCCTCGCTCGGTATTTTCACGAGGATGCGCGGATCAACTGGCACAATACAAACGAGCAGTTCACCGTGGACGAATTTATCCGTGCCAACGCGCAGTATCCGGGAGACTGGCAGATCGAAGCCGAGCGCATCCTAAGCGCCGGCGATCTTGTGATATCAGTCGTAAGGGTGTCAGATGAAAACCTTTCGTTTCACGCCACCTCGTTCTTTACCTTCCGCGAGGGCAAGGTTTCCGCGCTGGACGAGTATTGGGGCAGCGATGAAAAAGCCCCCGAATGGAGGCGCGAGCTGCGTATCGGAAAACCGATCAAACAACCATAAATAGAAGTCATGAAAATGGGCGGCTTATGCCGCCCGTTTGATTTCAGTTGATTATGCCTCGCCGATCATCGCGTACAGCCGCGGAACGACCTTTTTGAGTGAATGCGGCTTAAAGTTCTTGTCTACGAACACATGCTCGGTCTGCCCTACGGCAACGAGCTTGGTATCTTTTTCACGCGTGACCTCATAACTGAATTTGATCTTCACCGTACTGGCGTCAGCAACCGTGGCGCGAATCGTCAGTTCATCGTTGTACAAAGCAGGGTGATAATATGTGCAGTGCTCGGCTATCGGAGCAAAGAAATACCCCAGATCTTCGATTTCCTTATAGCTCATGCCGCATCGTTTAATGAGCTCTTCGAGCGCGATATCGAACCAGTTGAGGTAATTGGCGTGATGCGCAAAGCCCTGCCTGCCCACCTCGGAATACCGTACGCGAATTTTGCAATCCACTGATACCATATTAAGCCCTCCATCCTTATTATAAGCCGTTCTCTACGAGTATCTCCCGGGCTGCGTCCGCCTCGGACTGAAGCACAAGCACCTCAATCGTATCGCCGTTGGTTTTCGCCTTTGCGGTCATATTACGCAATTTGACGAGTATGCCTTCTTCCTCCAGCGCCTTTTGCATCTGGTCAGCCTTCTTCACGGAGCCCGCCATACCTACCACCATCCACATATCGCTCTCCTCACGGCTCCGTTTTGCCGGAATACACCGTGCCATAAGCCGATATGATCTGCGCCTTGCCACGTATCTTGATCGCCGAGGTGTTCTCGGTAAACTGCGCGATCATAACCTCTCCGCTGTCGAGTTTCTCGGTATGATGAAACTTCGTGTCGCGGCCGCGCGTCATGCCGATGATGTTGACACCGTCTTCCATCGCTTTGATGATCACGTAATCCTGCGAATATTCTTTTTTATCGTTGGTTGTATCCATACGCAATTCTCCGTTTCTTAGGTCTATCGTACCACATATGCCGCCCGCCTTCAATAGAACACACCGCCGATTATTACGGAAGTGCCCCCGGGAAACGCTTATTTTACCACAATGTTCTCACTGCCGAAGGCTGCGCTGAGGCTCCCTACGAGTGATGCGGTCAGCGTTACCTTGAGACTGCCGTTTGTGCGGTACTTCTCCCCCGTGGCTTCCACCGCGACGGTAACCGGCTCTGCGCCCGGCGAGGTCTGCAGGATGCGGCGCAGCCGCTCCGTATCGCCGCCCATATCCTTGGGGATGCGGACATAGAGTTTCCTTCCCTGATACTGCGCGTCTTCGCGTACATAAGGCAGGATGTTTTCCACCAGCAGCATCGGCGCCTCGTCTTCGCGTACATCCACGCGGCCCGACACGCGTACGATCGTATCGTCGATGAGCAGCGCCCCACACTTTTGATAAACGCTCGGAAATATCACGAGTTCGATCATGCCGTACAGGTCTTCCAGCAGCGCGTTCGCCATCATCTTTTTCTGTTTGGTAGACCGGCGTCTCACCCCGCTTAATATCCCTACCAGGTCGACCATTCGCGACTCAAAGTATTTAGCGGAGTTTGCGTCGTCCGCTGCCGAGAGGATCTTGGAGATGTTGACCTCTCGGTTTTCAAGGTCTTCTTTATACTTATCGAGCGGATGGCCCGAAAGATAAACACCGGTGGCGACCTTCTCCATGGCGAGCAGCTTGTCGTGTGAATACTCCGGCATATCCGGATAATCGTCCGCGTCTCCCCCGCCGATATCCGTTTGGTCGTCGAACAGTGAAACCTGCCCGCTGACGTTTTTACGGCTGGAGTCCTGTGCGGCTTTGAGCACGCGGTCGCTCACAGCCATAAGCTGCGCGCGCCGGAGGCCCAGATGGTCGAAGCACCCCGCAAGGATGAGGCCCTCGAGCATCTTCTTATTCACGCATGTCACCGTACGGTTGATGAATTCGCGGAACGTTTTGTACCCGCCCTTCACGCGTTCGGATACGATATCTTCCGCCGCACGGCCCACATCGCGAATGGCCGCAAAGCCGAACCGAATCGCGTCCCCCTCCACGGAAAACAGGAACTGAGACTTGTTGATATCCGGCGTAAGCACACGGATGCCTGCGCCCGTGCAGTATTGTATGTAGGATGAAATCTTATCTGCCCTGCCGATAAAGCTGTTGAGCAATGCCGTCAGGTATTCCACCTTGTAATAGCATTTCAAGTACGCGGTATAGTATGTGATGGCCGCATAGGCGCACGCGTGAGATTTATTGAATGCATATTCGGCAAAATCCATCATCTGGTTGAATATGCTTTCCGCAACCGCCGCGGGCACACCCCGCTTGACCGCGCCGTCCACGTTGCTCTGCTCGTCGCCGTAAATGAAGATGCGCCGTTCCTTCTCCATTACGTCTTTTTTCTTCTTCGCCATTGCGCGGCGCACGAGATCGCTGCGGCCATACGAATAGCCCGCCAGGGTACGGACGATCTCCATCACCTGCTCCTGGTATACGATACAGCCGTAGGTATCAGCCAGTATGCCTTCCAGCAGAGGATGCGCATAGCGCACGTTCTTCGGGTCGCGCTTGGCGGCGAGGTAGGCCGGTATACTGTCCATCGGGCCCGGGCGGAAAAGCGCAATCACCACCATGATATCGTTAAGGCTTTGAGCCTTCATCTGCATGGCAAGCTGGCGCATCCCCGAACTTTCCACCTGAAACATGCCGTCCGTATCGCCCGACGCGATGAGCTTATAGACCTTCTCATCATCAAAGCGCAGAGTCTCCAGCTCCAGATCGATCCCTTTCGTCTGCCGGATCAATTCCAGGGTATGGCGGATCACGGTCAGATTCCTAAGACCCAGAAAGTCCATCTTTAAAAGGCCGAGGTTTTCGAGCGTTCCCATCGGGAACTGCGTGATCACGCTGCCGTCGCGCGGGTTAATCTGCAGCGGCACGTATTCGGTAACCGGCAGACGCGATATCACCACGCCCGCAGCGTGCGTGGATGCGTGACGCGGGATTCCCTCCAACTTCATCGAGGTATCCAGCAGCTTTTTAACGTCCGGGTTTGTATTGTACTCCATCTGCAGCTTGGGGTTTTGCTGCATCGCGCGGCCGATCGTCATGTTGAGCGCGAACGGCACCATCTTGGCGATGCGGTCCGCCTCCGCGAGCGGCACCTTGAGCGCGCGCCCTACGTCACGAATGACCTGCTTCGCGCCCAGCGTACCGAACGTAATGATCTGCGCAACGCGGTCGGAGCCGTACTTTTGCACCACATAGTCGATCACCTCGCCGCGCCGCTCGATGCAGAAGTCGATATCGATATCCGGCATGCTGATGCGCTCCGGGTTCAGAAAGCGCTCGAACAGCAGTGAATACGCGATCGGGTCTACATCCGTGATACGCAGTGTATAGGCCGCAAGGCTGCCCGCCGCGCTGCCGCGGCCCGGCCCCACCATAATTCCATGGTCGTGCGCGAACTTGATGAAGTCCCAAACGATTAAGAAGTAATCGGTAAAGCCCATGCGGTCGATGA
>JAEWCC010000030.1 GCA_023390815.1 Bacillota bacterium | reverse complement strand
CCCGAGAGGTCGATCACAAGATCGGCCCCGACGCCCGCCGTTTGATTAAGAATGATGCTTTTCGCGTCTTCGTCTTCTACGTTGATCACCCGGTCCGCGCCCAGCCTCTGCGCGAGCGGAAACCGCTCCGCCGCGTCCGAGCGAAGCCCGGTGAGCGTTACACTGCCCGCGCCCATGGCTTTGAGTATCTGCAGCGCGATGAGCGCGATCGGGCCGCAGCCGAGTATCACGACCTTGTCTGCGGTTTTCACGCTGCACTTTTCAAATATTGCATGTGCGGCGATGCCCATCGGTTCCAGCAGACAGGCCTGCTCGTCGCTCATGCCATCCGGCACGCAGTGGATCAGCGACTGGTTCACGGCGATATATTCCGCGTAAGCGCCGTCGCTCAGATAGCCCGGCGAACGCTTCGAAAGACACAGGTGCTGCCTGCCCGTGAGACAGTATTCGCATACGCCGCAAGCCTTCCAGTGCTGCTCGCTGACGACGCGCATCCCCGGCGTCAGGTTCTGCACCGCATCCCCAACCGATACGATCTCCCCCGCAAACTCGTGTCCCACGATCACCGGTACGTTCGTGCCAAAACTGCCATCCTGTATTTTGAGGTCAGTACCGCATACGCCCACGCAGCGCACCCGTACCAGCACTTCGTCCGGCTGTATCTGCGGTACCGGCGCCTCCATGATCTCCATGTGATCCGCGCCGTGCGCCGTTTTCACTAATGCTTTCATTTTTTCTCCTCCGGCACAGATATTGCGCAGCGGTACATCGCCGCGCCCTTGATGCCCGTTTCCGCCGCAAACAGCCCGCCGGAAGCCGGATATGCGGCAAGCTGTTCTTCGCTGAGTTCCAGCCGGGAGGTTGTAATATAGAGCGTCGTCATCCCCTCCCCGCCGAAGCACACGGAGGAAACGTTGGGTACGGGCACTTTCACCTCATGCAGAACCGCACCCGTGCACGGGTCGAAGCAGACTGCCTTGAAGCCGCCCCACAGCGCGACCCACACGTTGCCCGCCGCATCCATACACATGCCGTCCGGCAAGCCGTCAGCTGTCTCAAAAACCGTCCGCTTCCCGGATATCGCCCCGGTATCCGTGTCGTAATCGAACGCGTACACCTTGCCGAATATCGTATCGGTATAGTACATCGTGTCGCCGCTCCAGACGATGCCGTTGGAGATACCCACCCCTGTAAGCACGGTGCTTACACTCCCGTCCAGATCCACGCGGTACAGCACGCCTGCGTCCCGCTGACCGGCTGTACCCATGGACCCGATAAACAGCCGCCCCGCGGGATCACACTTGCCGTCGTTGAAACGCATATCCGCGCTCTCATGCTGCACATTCGCGATCGTACGAAAGTCAGCGCACGCCTCGTCCGCGCGTACGATGGCGTCGGGTGTCGCGAATACGAACCCGCCATCGCGGTGCGGCACAACGGTCATCGGCAGGAACGGTAGACCGATCTCACGGTCCGCTCCGTCCGTTTCCGTCCTATGGAGCTTTGCGCCCATGCAGTCCAGCCAATACAAAGTGCCGCGCTGCGCGTCCCACCAGCTGCCTTCGCCGTGACGGCTTTTGGCATCGACGATCAGCGTTGCCTCGAACGTCATCGCGCGCCGCCTTCCAGACTTTCGGATTCAAACCCCGGCCGGCTCACGAGCTGGCTCGTCATGCCGCCGTCCAGGAGGATATTCGCGCCGCAGAAATAGCGCGACTCGTCGCCCGCGAGGAACAGCGCGGCATATGCAACTTCCTCGGGCGTTCCCACGCGTCCGGCGGGAATGTTGGCATTCCAGTAGTCGATGCACGCCTGCCGGTCGGGCGCGGCGTCCATAATATCGTCCCATATCTGCGTCGCGATGAGCCCGGGCGAGAGCGCGTTCACGCGAATGCCGCGCGAGGCGAATTCTACCGCGAGAGACTTGGTCATGCCGACTACGCCCCATTTGGCCGCGTCGTACGGCGCGGCGCCTTCCATGCCTGCCATCGTATGTACCGAGGTGATGTTGATCACCGAACCGCCGCCCACCTTGAGCATTTCGGCAATGGCGTGCTGCGTGCACAGGAACGTTCCGCGCAGGTCGGTGCCCATCACGCGGTCCCAGTCCTCCGCACCGATCTCCAGAAACGGCTTGACGAAGTTGACACCCGCGTTGTTGACGAGCACGTCGAGGCGTCCATACTCCACGATGGTCTTGTGAAACAACCGCTTTACCGACTCCTCGTCCGAAACGTCGCACAGCACGAATATCGCGTCGCCGCCCTCGGCGGTTATTTCATCGGCCACCGGTTTGCCGTTGCTCTCCCGGCGGCTGGCACATACGACTTTGCCGCCCTCGCGCGCAAACAGCTTTGCGATCTCCTTGCCGATTCCGGCGCCTGCGCCGGTCACGATACATACCTTATCCATTAACCTCTGCATATTCCCGGACCGCCTTTCTTCAATATCGTTTACGCAGCCGCTTTATCGAGGCGCTTTTTTGCGATTTCCATGCGAACCGATGTCTCGCGCTTGGTCTTGAGCATGGTGTCGAATACAACCGTTGCGACCAGGATCATGCCGGTCAGCACATTCTGCCAGTAAACATCCACGCCGAACATATTGAGCGCGCTTGTAATCATCGAAAGCAGCAGCGCGCCGAGGAATGCACCCAGCACCGTGCCTTCACCACCGGAGAGGCTCGCTCCGCCGATGACGCACGCCGTGATGACCTGCATCTCCATGCCCTGTCCGATGGATGAGGAGGCCGACCCGAAGCGCGAAGCCAGCGTTACGCCGACAAGGGCCGCGAGGACACTTACGATCACGAAGTTGATGAGCTTGACGCGTTTGACCTTGATGCCCGTAACCACCGCCGCTTTCTCGTTTCCGCCCACAAAGTAACTCTGCCGGAAGAAGCGATGCCTGCGCAGCAGGATATCGAACAGTATCACCGCAATAATGCAGACGAATATCGGATACTGGATACCGAGGAAATCACCTTGGCCAAAGTTCTGGAACGCCTCGGGCAGCCCCGTAACGCCCACGCCCTGAGACAGCAGCTGCGTGATGCCGCGGAACACGTTCATCGTACCGAGCGTCACGATAAACGGGCTGATGTTCCACCGCGTCACAACGAGCCCGTTGATGAGGCCGCCCGCAACACCCACCAACAAGCCGACTAAAAAAGCAATTGGGACCGGAAAGGCGGAGCCGCCTGTAAACAGCTGGCACGTCACCACGCCTGAAAGCGCAGCCATGGAGCCTACCGAGAGGTCCATACAGCCCGAGGCAAGCAGCACGGTCATGCCGCAGCCGATAAGCGCCGTAGACGAAAGCGCGAGTAAAATGACAAGAATGTTCGCTCCGCTTAAGAATTTGCCTTTGAACAGGAACACGACGAGCGCGAACACGATGATCATCGCGGTCAGCACGCTCTCCCGGATCGCAAATAGCTTTTTGATTGAAAACTTTTCATTCTTCATAAAAATTGCCCCCTTATGCTTTGTGCCCGGTCGCGTAGGAGATAAGAATCTCCTCCGTCATGGCCTTGTTCTCCATCGCGCATACCACTCTGCCGTCCTTGAGTATCAGGATGTTATCACTGATGCTGAGCACCTCCAGCAGGTCCGATGAAATCACAATGATGCCGATGCCGGTATCGGCGAGCGAGCGCAGTATCGAATAGATATCTGCCTTTGCGCCTACATCCACGCCCTTGGTGGGTTCATCCACGATCAGCAGCTTCGGTTCGATGCCCAGCCACATCGAGAGCAGCACCTTCTGCTGATTGCCGCCCGAGAGGTTGCGCAGCAGCTGCTTTTCGCTGGGCGTCGCGACTCCAAACTTCTCGATACACATTTTGGCGAATTCCCCCATCTGCTTTTCATTCAGGAATCCGATGCCATTCTGGAAGCTCTTGAGCTGCGGCACAGTGCAGTTATCCTTGATCGAGTTGGAGAGAAAGAGCCCGTCAAGCTTGCGGTTCTCGGACGCATAGGCGATACCATAGCGCTTGGCGTCGGCTACGCAGCGGATATGCGCGCGTTTGCCATCCAGCCATATCTCTCCTGAGACTGCCATGTCCAGGCCAAATATGCACTTGGCAATCTCGCTTCGGCCCGCACCGATGAGGCCTGACATCCCGACAATTTCACCGGCGCACACCTTGAACGAGACATCACGGAAATAGTACTGGTGTGTCAGGGCTTTAACCTCGAGTATGGTGCGCCCGTAGTCGATGCTTTGGCTGCGGTCGATATGTTCGTATTTGATCTGTCTTCCCACCATCAGCCCGACCAGCTTGCCTTCATCCACTTCGGTTACGTCCAGCGTGCTGATCATCTTGCCGTCGCGCAGCACCGTAACCCGGTCCGCCACTTCAAACAGCTCGGATAGGTGATGCGATATATAAATGATCGAGATTCCGTGCTTTTTGAGTTCCCGGATATTTTTAAACAGCTGCACGGTCTCCGCCTGTGTCAGCGAGGAAGTGGGCTCGTCGAGTATCAGCACCTTGGGATCATGCGATACTGCCTTCATGATCTCCACCATCTGCTGCTTGGCGATGGTCAGATGCTTGGCTGGCATCGCGGGCTCAATGTCCTCCTGAAAAAGGTTTATAATCTTCTGCGCACGCGCATAGAGTTCTTTCTTCTTTAAAAAACCCGCCGTCGTAGGCTGCCGGTTCGGAAAAATGTTCTCCGCTACCGTCAGTTCGGGCGTCAGCGAAAGCTCCTGAAACACGATTCCGATCCCGAGACGCAGCGCGTGCATCGGGTCCTGAATTTTAACCGGCTGGCCGTCCAGCAGAATCTGACCGGCATCTGCCTTGTATACGCCGTTGAGTATCTGCATCAATGTCGATTTTCCGGCACCGTTCTCACCGACCAGCGCATGCACCTCTCCCCTGCGCAACGAAAAACTGACGTTGTCCAGTGCGCGTACGCCGGGAAACTGCTTGGTGATGCCCTGCATTTCCAGTATCACGTTTTCCGACATGCTGTACCTCCCCCTGAAATATTTCGGCAGGGGACTGCCTACCGCAGCCCCCTGCCATGTGCCCGACGGCACAGGAATGGTTGTTCGGATTAGCCTTTGTTGCGCATGAAATAGGCGGCGTTCTTGCTGTCCACCCAAACGACGCCGGTGTTGATAGAGGCCGGAGCGGCAACGACTCCCGCGGCGACGTTATCGGTAGAGATTTCTACCTCGGCATGGTTCATCGTGTAAAGGATCTCAAGCGCGTACATTGGCATTAAAGCGGTATTCTGTACCAGTGTTCCGTAGACGTTCCCGTCCACGATGCCCTGCAGCACAGACTGGTCCCTGTCCATGGCGATGATCTTAACCTGGCTGGATTTGCCCGCCTCGGCTACCGCCGTCGCGGACGAAGCACCGCCCGTGGCATCCGTACAGCCGATACCCGCGAGGTCCGGGTACTCCTGCAGGATCGCGGAAACGACCGCTGCGCCCGTGGTCGGATCGGCTTTGTCATCGCCGACCTGCACGATCTCGATGTCCGGATAAGTCGCCAGTGCAGCCTGATAGCCCGCAAGGCGCGCCTGATGCAGCTCCGCATCCACAACCGTCATGATCGCGACCTGGCCTTTGCCCCCAATGGCTTCGGCGAGCTTGGTGCCGCCGAGGAACCCCGCATCGTAGCTGCCCGTGCCGACGAAGGACGTACGGTTGGAGTCGGCGAGGTCACCGTCTACCAGCACCACATGGATGCCCGCTTCTTCCGCTTTGTCGATGACCGCCGTCAGTGTCGCATCCGCGCCGAACGCGATGATTCCCGCGGGTTGTTCCGCTATCGCCTGTTCAAATGCGTCGACCATCGCGGCGTAATCGCCGTCCGCGGGGCCGGTATACTTGGTCTGTACGCCCAGCATTTTGCCCGCCGCCTCGAGGCCGATCTTGTGATCATAGAAGTACTCCAGGTCGCCGAAGCAGTAAACGCCGATGTAAAGCTCGTCCGAGGTATCCGCCTTGCCGGTGTCGCCCGAAACTGGCTGCTGAGCGCACCCCGCGAACATCGTCGCCAGCATCACCAGCGCAATCAACGCGACCGCCAGACTCTTCATTGTCTTCATCGTTTTCCTCCTCATTAAATATTGATCCAAAAAGGATCCGTGACTTTGGTAGTATTCTATCAGCGGGATTAAGATCACAGAATGATCAGATTTGACACAGTGGCATAACAGAAACGCGCTGAAAACCGGAGCCACCGGCGAACCGGAATTTCAACGGTTTAGTTCATTGAATTAACAGAAAAGTGTGATGGAAAGCAGGAATACCGGGCAGATCGGGAAATAAAATAACGCCCCGGATGAGGCGTTTAGAAAAATCGTTATAGTTGCTTTGCCGCAGCGCATGGGCAGAACAAAATTGTTCATGAAGACAGCAAAATCGTTACTGCACCGGGCTCTCCCGATACTCGGAAATCGTCAGGCCGGTGATCTTTTTAAAGTTCTTGCTGAAATAATTATAGTTGTTATAGCCCACGGTTCTGGATACCTCATATGCCCGCTGACCGGGCATTTCGAGCAGTTTTCGGGCATTGTAGATACGCACCATGTTGATGTAGTCAATCAGACTGCATCCGGTCTCGCTTTTGAATAACCGGCTTATGTAGGTTGGGCTGTAACCGAATTCCTTCGCGACCGTATCCAGTCCCAGATCGCAAGCGGAATACCGGCTGTTGATATAGCGGATGATCCGTTGGATTACCTCACTGCATGCCCCGGCGTCGATAATGTTCGTCTGACTGTCAATGATGCCCGTAACACAGCCCAATACGATGCGATGGATATCGTCCAAAAAGGATGCATCGAGTATCTGTTTATTCAAGGCTTCGGCATCCTTGATGCCGGGCGCATCGCTGCCGAACTTCAGCGCAAGCAGATCCATAAGCGAAACATACATCAGCCGCACTTGCGTCTCGGTCATCTGCGGAAACTGCTTGAGGCGGTTATACAAGGCTGTCAGTTCTTCCGTCAGCGCTGCCGTACACTTTTCCAGAATTTTCGACGATATCTTTTTGCGCAGTTCCGAAAGCTGGTCCGCCGATCCGCCGGGCTGCTGCGGCGCATACCGCATCGTCTTTCCGGCTCCTTCAAAGAACCGCTGCGCGAGTGCTGTCTCCGCCTGCACGCGCAGCTTGCGCGCATCCTTTAAGCTTGCGCGCTCGCTGATGCCCACCGATAGGCTGAGTCCCGCCGCCTGCCGCACGCGCTTGACGAACATCGACTCTACTTCCGGCTCGTAGAGCAGATATAATACCCCGTCCTGCTCACACCATGGTACGCCGAGCGCTTTCACCTCAGACATCCATCCAGCACCCGGGGCATCGGCAGCGCAGCAGATTACCACGCCGGTTTTGGGTTTTCCCCCCTCTGTGGGCGCCTCGCCTTTGAATAGCAGACGGTAAATGCCGCCGTCCTTGCCGATCTCCTTCTGCTCGCATGCAAAACGCACCTTTTGCAGCACCGCGGCCATCGACTGTTCGTCGATCTCGTGCTTGGCAAGGTAGTCCTGCGCGCCGAATAAAAACGCCTTCTTGACATAATCGAAATCCTGATACGAACTCAGGACAACCGATTTCACGTGGGGATAATAGGCCATGAGCCATTTTAGCAGCTCGATGCCATCCACCTTGGGCATGCGGATATCGACAAACACCACGTCTACGGGGTTGCTTTTAATAAACTCCTGCGCAGCTAGCCCATTGCTGACTTCACCCACAAGCTCCACATCCGCATAACCCTCCAACAGGCTGATGATGCCGCGGCGTACCAGCGGCTCGTCATCCGCGATCAGTATTCTCATACGTATTATCCTCCGGTATCGCAGGAATCACGACGGTCACGCAGGTGCCCGTCCCCTGTTCGCTGTGGATGCTGATGCCATATTGCATGCCAAAATAACGTTTGATCCGCTGGTTCACGTTATAGATGCCGATGCTCGTAAGACTGCTCTTGGCAATGTTGTCGGCAAGGATGTTCTCAATCATTGCCCGGCTCATGCCTGAGCCGTTGTCCTGGATCGTGGAGACGATGATATCCTGCTGCTTCTCAATGCGGATGGAAAGGTGTGCGCCGCCCGCATCCATATTGAGGCCATGGAATATCGCGTTTTCCACGATGGGCTGAAGAATGAACTTGAGTGTCTTGTAGTTCTCCACGCCCTCCTCAACCTCAAAATCCACCGTGAAGTTATCGTCGTAACGCAGCAGCTGTACGGTGATATAGTCGCGCAGCTGCCCGATCTCGTCGCGGATGGTCTGGTATGGCTGGCCCATCCGGATGGAGGATTTGAGCAGGTTGATGAGCGCGCCCGTGACTTCCTCGATACGCTTGCTGCCCTCCATATGCGCCGTCCATTTAAGCGAGCTGAGCGTGTTGTAGATGAAGTGCGGGTTGATCTGAGCCTGCAGTATCTCCATCTCCTGCTCCTGCTGTTTCTTCATGTTGAGGTTGATCTGCCGGATCAGGTCATTGATCGTGCTGACGAAGCTGTTATATTCCTCTTTGATCAGCCCGCGCATCGGCGGCCCGGATATCGCGTATTCCTTACCCGGGTCCCCGCTCTTGACCTCGTCGATGATCTTTTCCATGCTTTTGATCGGCCGGGAGATCACGCGCGAGATCGTATAGGACAGGAATATCATCGCGGGAATCATCGCCGCCGCCAGCACCATGAGCAGCGTCATAAAATCGTTGGTATCCTTCATGAGCTGTGCGGAGTCCGTAAACGAGAGCACCCACCACCCCGTTTCCGAATTCCTCCGCGCGGATATCAAAACACGCTTCGATCCGATCACCCGCTCGTTCATCTCTCCCAAATAGTCCTGATTGAGCCCCTTGAGCACTTCATCCAGGTTCCATGGGAAATCGCCCTTGCTCGCGAGCATGGTGCTGCCCTCCGCGAGTACGAGCGAGGTCGCGTCGACATCGGATGTGGAAAGCGCGTTGCTCAGCACCGATGCGGGAAAATTGAACTGCAACACATAGCGCTGCTCACCGAATTCGATACCGGCCACATAGGAAACCATGTTCTCCGTTTTGCTTACGGACTGCAGATCGGTATACTGTGTCAGGATCATCTGGCCATACCCGGCCATAGCCGCCTGATACCAGCTCTCGTTCTGCGGGGAGAAGTTCCGGTCGATCGTGTCTTTGAAATTGACGCAATAGGATTTACCGGAAGGCAGGTAAAGATACAACGATACAATATCCGTGTTTTGAATGATGATGTCGCTGAGCTGGTTGTAAATCGCATCGGTGTCCTTATAATAATCGATGCCATCCTCCAGCGCGTCCACATTCATCAGCCACTGGTTAAAGTCTTTGTCGGCTTCGAGCGCCAGCACGGTACCGTTCAATTGGCTGAAAATCGCGCTGACGTGCTCACTGGAGGTTACAAGCCGCTCGTCGTTGTATTGATACGCGTTCTTCTTCAGCACGTACTCAAAGTTGGTCATCGATACGTATCCGAATATGATGATCGGCAGCACGAATACGAAAAGGAAGATTGCCAGCAGTTTGTATTGGAGACTTATCTTTTTGCGCGGCTTATTCATGATCAATTCCTGATAAACTCCTCGTAGTTGTCACGGGTAACCACAAAAACGCCGGTGTCGATATACACAGGCACGCCGGTGATGCCCGCTTGTTCTTTGTCGGATACCACCGTCACGGTGGGATGGTTATAATCATATAAAATACGCAGCGCGTAGTAAGGCATCAATGCGGTCTGCTGTACGAGTGTGGCCGCAATAACGCCTTCCCCGATCTTTTCGAGTACATAGCTGCTGCGATCCATGGCCACGATTTTTATTTTGCCGACGTTCCCGGTCTCCTCCACCGCGATTGCCGCCGCGCTCCCGCCAAAATAGTCGGTACAGACGATCGCATCGAGATCGGGGTGATCTTGAATTGCTTCCATCGCGGCCGCATAGGCGTCGTCCGGATTCGCACGGGTATCCGCAATCGCTACGACGGAAATACCCGCATACTGATCTAGAATGTTCCGATAGCCCTGCGTACGCTCGCGGTGAAGATCGACATTCGGCTCCGTCAGGATCGCCACTTCGCCTGTCTCGCCCATGATGCGGATAAGTTCTGTTCCGCCCGTTTCCCCCGCAGCTTCGTTGTTGGTCCCGACGAAGGCGATCCGTTTGCTGCCCTTAATATCGCCGTCTACCGTGACTACCGGTATCCCCGCATCCGCAGCCGTATCGATCATTTCACTCAGGCTGTCACTGGCGCCAAACACGATGATGCCCGCGGCTTGCTCTGAGATTGCATAGAGGAAACAGTCCTTCATTGCGTCTATGTTGTTTTCGTCCGGCCCGATATATTCCGTCTCCACGCCCATTGCTTCACCCGCGCGGATAAAGCCCATCTTGTGATCGGTAAAGTAGTCGTAACCGGCCATGGAGTATATGGCGATATACTTCTCTTCGGTATGGGTATCTGTTCCTGAGGCTGTACTGGATGCTTCTGGCGCGTCGGAGATCTGCGTGCATGCGGCAAGAAGCAATACCATGATGAGTAGCACTGCAATTCCATTTTTCATTGGTTCACCGTTAAAGTAAAAATTGATAGTTTCATCATATGAAATTTACTCTGAAATAGCAATATAAAAACGAGTGATATGATCAAACCGTAACAATCGATAATGGCAATGCTGCTTTTTCGTTCAACTAAAATGCGCGATGTTCTTTTCTTCATCCTACCATGGATCAGTTGTTCTATGACTCTGCTAAGCCTACAGGTTTAGTACAATCTCGTGTATGCATCAGCCGTTCGATAAAGCGGCTTTCGTACTTTTCTCTCTTTTCTTTTTCACTTCTGCCATAATCCATATAATAATCGGAATGATGATCTGGAACGGAATTGCGTAGAACTGATATATGGGGAGAAATGCAAACATTTGCATCGTGTTTTCAAATACAATTGCGCACAATGCCACGGCGAGAATGCCGACAGGCATGACCACGCGCCGGTAATCGTTGATCCCGAACAGCCGCGCTGTGCCTTTTGCCGCGGCCAGCAAGCACAGCGTAATTTTGATTACACCGGTCAAAATGAAATTCATCGAGATTACGCCTTCGATCCGGGTTAAAAAGTTCCCCACTTCAATGATCCGCGCAGCCGAAAACGATGGGAAATAACTGGCGTTTATCGTCGCCGGTCCTAACACCTCAATATTTCGAATGACGACGACAAGCAGCGAAATCGCTGCCAACACGATTGCTTTAAAATAAATCTTATATGCGCTGTCCGCAGTTTTTACAGCACTCGCGACACTGAGAAAAAGCACGGTTTCAGCAAAAGGGAACGCAAATACAGAAAACGCACCGCTGGTAACGGTGCCGAAGTCATGATCCGCGACCGGCAAAATATTGGAGAAATCCATTTTGGGGATTGCAAGAATGGTTGTTAATAAAATGACCAGAATCACAATGGGCAATACGACGAGCGACCATCTTCCTAGTGCCTCGATACCGCTTTTAGCAATATAGGCGGTTACCAGCATCATCGCAATCATCAGGGGAAGCTGCGGTGTCTCGGGCATGGCAGTGATTTGGATAAATTCCGAGAAGTTGCGCAGTACCAGCGCCGCCAGATGAAGCGCATACCAGCTCATCAGCACAATGAACACTTTGCCAAATATCTTGCCGAACAACGTCTCGAGTATCGCAAAAAGGTCCTGACCGGGATACAGCCGGATGATACGCGCATAGACGAGCGTAACCGGTAAAACCGCCGCTGCGGCCATCAGCAGAGAGAGCCATGAGTCCTGCTTTGCTTCGCTACCGCCGCCTACGATCACGCTACTGCCGAATATGAAAAGAACGATGATATATAAGGCCTGGCGCTTTGTAATCTGTTCTTTACCCATTCAATCCCTCCATACGCTTATTTGACCGGAAACATGATTTTGACTATATTGCGTATCATTTCAGTCGGACCGGACACCTTTATGCCTAAGCTGTAAAGAAGAAGCACAATAAAACCGACGCATAGCAGCAGGCAGTAGACTACGCTTTCTTTTTTAGGGCGTTTCTTGATGCCGGGCAGTAAATCAAACACTACCGTCAGGCCAATCAACCCTGTTACAATCAAGATCAGCATTTCTTTCCTCTTACTGTTCTTTTACGTTTGCGGTATTGACAATATTGACCTTGCATTGTATCTTTACCTCCAACTGCGGAAACAGAGTATCCCATTGATCTCTGAGTTTGTGCCATAGGTTCGGGTTCTTTTTATGAACTTCATCGCCAAAACCAAATATGTCCGAATTGTACTGTATCTGTACTTCTTTTATGGTGTCTGCCATGCCCCGCATTAGGCTTTCGGAGGCCAGCTTTTCCAGTTCGCCCATTCGGGCATCATCCAAAGGGTCCAGAGGGGCATCTGCCTCGTTCAGATATACATCGGTTTCAACCTTCAAAACCATCGTCAACCGACCGTCCTTGTATTCAAACGATCTTTTTGTGGTATTCTTGCTGATTTCGAGTGTCGTATCCGCTTTGCCCTGACCGGTGGACGAAAACGCAAGCACGCCACCTTTTACCTGGTTCATAATAAACAAAAAAAACCGGGACTGTCTGGATGTTAAAAATCCGACAAGCCTCTCCCCTTTGAACACCGCGGTTCCGTTGGCTTCAGTTGCGAGTTCTCCGTCATTATTCACATTATGGAATGCGGGCAGCACCACTTCCAGCCCATCGGAATGCAGTATCTCGTGGATTTTATATAGCTGGCTGTAGGGAATGGACGAAGTGACCTTGTTGTCCGCCATGATAATCTTTTCAATTTCAAAGGAAACCAGCGGATGGCCGATGCCCTCTATCTTAATCAGATCGCAGGCACATGGCTCCTGAGAAACGACGAGAGAGAGCGTTTCGCGGACTTCCGCATCCCGCATGAAAAAATCGATCAAATCGCCAAGATCGACTGTGCGGGCGATCTCCTGGCTGATAATGATGGTTTCCATATGACCGAAATAGATTTTGTTGACAATACGCCGTTTTGCTTCCCGCACCGCATCAAACAATGTATCCCCCTTTGATTCAAGCACCATCGCTTTAATACCCTCTTGTTTGACGTTACCCGTCATATCCACAATCTCAAATGAAATACTGTAGCCGGTATCATCATCCTTGTCAATCGCTAATCCTGCCACAATAGACATTTGGTCCAGGCCACGGTAGTTCCAGCAGCCGGTGAGCAACGTAAGTGTGGTCAGCATAAGCAAGATCATAAAGCGCTTTCTTCTCATGACCCATTGCCGCCATCTTTTGCTCTTGTCCGATTGGCCGCCATACGCGGGCGCATTTTGAGCTGCCAAAGCGGCTGACGAAACGCAGTATCCTTAACCTCTTGATTGGGGAGTTTATCAGCCAATATCAGCACGGGAATACCAAATGAGCGCTGATTGATCACATGAATTACCACTACCGTCATCGCCAGCAGCAAGCCGAAGAACCCAAACATTGAAGCTAACAGCAGAAAGAAAAACCGGATATAGATGAGTGGGCCAATCAATTTGGGTACAAGCAACGCCGTAATACCAGTCAGTGCAACCACAATGATCATCGGCGCCGCAACGAGCTTCGCCTCCACGGCTGACTGCCCGATTACCAGAGCGCCGACGATGCTGAGCGCCTGGCCTACATTACCTGGCATCCTCACGCCAGTTTCCCGGAGCAGATCAAACACGATGAGCATCACCAAACACTCCAGTGCGGCGGGCAGTGGGACACTTGCGCGCTCGATGGCAATATTGATCAGCAGCTGCGTCGGCATCAATTCATGGTGGTAAGCGACGATCGCAACATAAAGTCCCGGAACTGTAACGGTTAAAAAAAATCCGAGCATCCGCAGCAATCGTGAGAAGGACATATAATAGAAGTTTAAATAATAGTCTTCGCTGTTCTGGAAATTCTCGATAAAGAGATAAGGTACTGTTAATACAACGGGCGTACCGTCTACAAGTATGGCAATGCGTCCTTCCAGCAGCTTGCCGACCACAACATCCGGGCGTTCCGTATAGCCTGTCGTCCGGAATGGGGACCACCGCTCGTCTCTGATTAATTCCGTTATATAGTTCGCATCGAGAATCGCATCGATGTCGATCTTGTCCAAACGCTTGTATAATTCCTGCAATATCGCTTTGTTCACGATACCTTCTATATAACAGATACAAACTTTCGTCTGCGTACGTCGGCCAAATACGCGTATCTTCATTTTAAGCTCGTTTGTCCGTACCTTACGCCGCAACAGCGACATGTTGGTGAGAAGCGACTCTGTAAACCCCTCGCGCGGACCTGCAAGGGTTCTCTCCCCTTGGGGCTCCTCAACCGCCCGTTCTGCAAAGCTTTTTGTAGCGATTATTATCGCTTCAGCTGCACCTTCCGCAAACAATACAGTATCACCATAACTGATGGAAAGAACGATCTGTTTGACATTGTTCGTTTTTTCCGCATCATCCGTTTGTATCACCTGATTGATCAGGCCGTCCATCAATCCATTGCCTGATGCACTTGTTTTATACAGCATTAGTGGTTTGATAATATGCTCGCTAATCACAGCATGATCAACCACGCCTTTTGTATAAATAATGGCATATTTCAAGTTGGTTTGCTGGTTGTTTTCAATGCGACGGATACGAACCGTATCAACATCAGTAAATAGCTTTTGTATGAGCGCTATGTTATCTTCGAGTGATTTTGACAGCTTAAGCTCATTTAAAGCGTCAGTGGATGAACCTACCTTATTATCGATAATCTGTTGTCTGCGTCGATTTGACGATGCCGAGCGAAACATAGTTGCTCCTTTTGCCTTTGCTTATGTTTATTATCTGGCAAGCCGTAATAAATATGCGATATATTCGGTTTGAGTTGCTTTACTGAAGCAAAAAGCAGCCGACACACGGAACTTTATTATGATTATGGATTATACGCAAGAAGTCCTCTTAGAGGACTTCTTGGGAAGATGTGCATCTCGCAGCACTATTTTAAGTTTTTATCATTGATTGAGCTTTAAGGGGGCTTCAACCAAAGTTTGAAGTTCCCAGCTAAATGGCCTCATTTCCACGAAAAAGCAGTTCAATATGGTTCAGCAGTGAAAGCACCATTATGCGGTGGCGCTGCACTTTACACCTGTTATATGGTTATGCCGTAATCCCGTGCGCCTGTATTTTGCGCCGTTGCAGTTGCAGAATTGCCTGGTTGCGTACTGTTGGCCTCTGTCTCACGCGGCGTTCCGCATTTTATACAAAACAACATGTCCGCCGCCATGGAAGCCCCACAGTTCGTGCAGAACAAAACCTGTCGCGGTGGTATTGGGTCCGCTGTGGCTGTCGTCGCTTGCGGGGGCGGTGTAGCCACAGGCATACCTTGGGGCATCAGTCCGCCGGATCGTTCGGGAAGGAACCGGTTCACTTTAAAGTGCAATTCCGCGAAACCGCCATCCTGAACGTAAAATACAAAAGGCGCAATTTCGGTGCCATAGGCGTCCTTCGCGATCAGCACGTTGGGATTCTGGTTGGTATATGCCGTCATGGCTTTGCCGTTGCCCAGGCTGCCGATATACTGCCCATTAAGCATGAACGACCAGCCGACGACTGCGCCGACCATGCTGCTTTCACGCACAATGTCGATCCTGGCAGGTGCGGAAAGCGGCTGTGCGCTGCGCACGGCGTTTTCGAGCGTTGCTGCTGCAGGAGGGACGTACTCGCCTGTACGGCAATTTTTTGCGACCAGCCAGGAGATCACACCGCCAATGATGGCAAACCCCAGACCAAGGATATAGGCGCCGAGTTCCATTTCCAACGCAAAACCTATGAATAAGCCAATAAACTCCAAACCGAACCACAGTGCAATGGTAAGCGCCACAAATCCGCCCGGCTTTCGGCCTCGTGAAAGTGCATTGGCCTTGTTTTTGTTGGATAACCATATGATCCCTAGAATTTCAAGCATTTGACACACCTCCATGGTAAATTTGACCGTTTGTTCATTATAACATTATCGCACATAAAAATATATAAAATCTGTATATATTGCATAATTCGCGGCTTTTTTCTAATGTACCTACAGGTATATTTCCAGTCGTAAAGCATCTATATGATCAAGATGTACACCGCAACTGTAAAAGAAGTAAAGATGTCGTTCTCTCCTTGGCTCAACGGCGCAGAAAGCGTGATATCTTTGGTCCCCTCAATAAGACGCCAGTAACTGATAGAAATACCAATTGACTTGAAATTGTTCATTTTTTCGCATCACCCTTTCTATCACCTGAGTAATCAGTCTGTCTAATAATCCATTACCTGATGTACTTGACAGCACCCATGCTTTCTTTTAAGCTCATAAATCACAGCATGATTAACGAGGCCTTGGTATAAGTTATAGTATATCTCGAGTCGGTTTGCTGATTGTTTTTAATACAACATACACGAATGGTAACGACATCGGAAATAGCTTTAGGATCAGCGCTATGTTATCTTCCAGCGATTTTTCGGTTTGAAGACCTAAGCATATTTGCCCGCCTTTTTATGCGGCGTATTCACAGTGTGTCGGTGTCCATTTCCCATGAAAGCAAACAGAAAAATGCTCATGCAAGCAATTGAGCAAACAAAAAGTCCTCTAATGAGGACTTTTTGTGGGAGGGATGGGCAGGGATCAAATTCGAGTTGTCAGCAGTATAAATGGATAATATTTCCCGCCTTTGTATATAACATTTTTATCAGAATTAAATATTGAATCCCGACCGTATAAGCACAGCCCGGGCGTTCGCCCCATCGGTGCCCTTCAGCTTGAGCGGCAGGCACATCAGATAGTACTCGCCCGGCTCCACCCCGTCGAGGTTAATGCACTCGATGATGCATACGCCGTTGCCCAGCAGCGTGTGGTGCGCCGGGAAATCCGCTGTGCCGTACGGGTCCACCGTGATGTAGTCGAGCCCCACCGTCAGCACCTTATGCGCTACCAGCACTTCGCACGCGCTTTTGTCAAGGTAGATGAACTTCTCGTAGAACGCCGCGCGCTTGTAGTAATCCAGCGAGTTCTTCGTCTTGAAGAGGATGCGCTTATGTTTCTCCAGGTCAACGCCTTCCAGCGTCTTCGCCGTTACGCACTCCTCCTCGTTTGTCGCGTCCACCACCAGCGC
This sequence comes from Bacillota bacterium, assembly GCA_023390815.1. Lineage (GTDB taxonomy): Bacteria > Bacillota > Clostridia > Christensenellales > SZUA-584 > JAEWCC01. The sequence goes on along the minus strand of JAEWCC010000030.1, from coordinate 1,881 downwards.
CGGACCTACCCAGTGCGTCAGCGGCATCTGGTCTATGGTCCGCTCATCGCTGTTGAAGTGGTACGGCACGTCCACATGTGTGCCGTGGTGCAGCCCGTGCTTCATGCCGCCTACGTTGGCAATGCCGCCGCTTGCGAGGCTGAAAAACAGCTCGTACTCCGGCGCGGGGTCACCCGGGTAGATGACCGTATCCTTGCTCAGCGTCACGCTGATGTCTATGATCTTATCCGTCTGCTCCTGCATGGCTCACTCCCAGTACTTCGCGTCGGGCAGACTGCCGTCCATCTCGTATCCGCCGTCGATGCAGATGCGCGCGCCCGTCATGTACCACGACTCGTCGGAGGCCATGAACAGCGCGCCGCAGGCGATGTCCTTCGGCTCCGCGATCGCCTTCAGAGGTATGCGTTTGAACAACGCCTCCTTGACCGCGGGCGTATACATCGGCGTCGTGAGTTCGCTATAGGTCGCGCCGGGTGCCAATATGTTGGCTGTGATCTTATGCGGCGCCAGCTCTGTCGCGATGGTGCGCGTAAACGCCTCAATGCCGCCTTTAGCCGCGGTGTAGGGCGAGCACGAAGGCTCGGAGATCTTCGCGTGGATCGACGATACGTTGATGATGCGACCGCCGTGCCCCTGTTTCACCATCTGGATTGCGCCGTACTTGCTGCCGAGGTACACGCTTCTGAGATCGTTCTTAATGATCCGGTCGAAGTCCTCATCCTTTAAATCCAGCAAGCTGCCCTGATGGATGCTGCCCGCGTTGTTGACCATGATATCGAGCTTGCCGTACCGCTTCACGGTCTCACTCACGATCATCTGCATGTTCTCCGACTCGCTGACATCCGTCGAGATGAAGAACCCGTCCGAACCCGCTGCCTTGACCTGCTCCACCGCTTCCGCGCCGCGTTTTTCATTCCGACCCACGATGCAGACCTTCGCGCCTTCCTGCGCGAACATCACGGCGATACCTCTGCCAATGCCCGCGTTGCCGCCTGTTACGATCGCTACTTTCCCTTCCAGTTTCATACCCTTGCTCCTTTTCTTAATTGATAAACAGCGCCTTGATTCCCTTCTCGTCCACGAGATCATTGAACACTTCTTCCCAGCTCTCAAGTCCCGTTCTGTGCGTGATGACATTGGCCAGCAGCTCTTCGTTCCTTGCGAGCAGCAGCAGCGCCCGGTCCCACGCGGTATAGCTGCTGCTGTAGTTGAAATATACGTCCAGGCACTTGCTCATCGCATCGTTCCACGGGAAGCCCACGGCGTCCTTTGCGGATAGGCCGATTGCGCTCATTCTTCCGCACTTGCGCAGCGCCTTAATGCCCTGGCCAATGGCCGGGCCTGCGCCGCTCGTCTCGATGGCTACGTCCGCGCCGCGCCCCTTTGTATGCTGTTCGAGCACATCTTCAAGATTTTCCTGTTCGATGTTAACGATGACATCCGCGCCCAGCTTTTTCGCAACCGGAAACCGGCAGAGGTTGCCCGTGTTCATGCCCGTCATGATAACCTTGTCTGCGCCCATGCTCTTCGCGACGAACGCCGCGAGTATGCCAATCGGCCCGCTGCCTGTGACAAGCACCGTGTCGCTGCACGCAATGCCGCAACGCTCCGCCACCTGATGCACCGTGATCGCGAGCGGTTCCGCCAAGGCGGCTACGTCGTAACCGAGCTTATCCGGGATGCGGTGCAGCAGCACTGCGGGCACCGCCATATACTCCGCGAACGTACCGGGCAAGCCCCAGCCGATGGAGCGTTTGTGCGGGCAGATCTGGATGCGCCCCTGACGGCACAGCTCGCACTTGCCGCACGCCATCGTATGCGGTTCCGCCACCACACGGTCCCCGGCCTTCCAGTCCGTCACATCTTTTCCTGTTTCCACAA
>JAEWCC010000058.1 GCA_023390815.1 Bacillota bacterium | reverse complement strand
GCGACGCGTTTCCGAGAAACCCGTCCGCCAATCTGACGGTTTTGATGCGCGGATGCGCGCAGGCCATCTCCCAAAGCTGTTCCTTGCTGATGCCCTTCTTGGGCGTCGCGGTGACCGTGATGATGTGCCCGTGGGTCACGGGCGTATGCACCAGGATGCCCGTGCACGGAATGTGCGGCATGATAGTCATGAGGTCCAGTGCCTGATGGCTCGGGGCTTTTTCCACCTGCAGTGCGTTCGTGAGGCCGCGGTGGTAATCGCCCGGGTCGGCGACACGGCGGATGATCGTGATCGCAACCTTCTCCACGCCGACGCTGCGGTCCAGCATATCCACGGCACGGATGAGTCCGGTGGTGTTGCAGCTCGTGAGCTTGAGGTAGCTCTGCCCCACGCCCTGTTCGTAGTTTGCGTAGCCGTGGAAGAACACGTCCGCAACGCTGTTCTTCTCGCCGCCCTGAAACACGGCTTTCTTGTTATACTTCTGGTATATTTCCTTGTTCTTCGCGCCGATACCGCCCGGCGCGCTGTCGAGCATGATGTCGGCTTCCTGCACGAGTTCCTCAAAGCTGCCGGATACCGGGATGCCCGCCTGCTCCATGCTCTTGTTCGTGGAGTCCACATTGAACATCTTATAGGGCATGCCCTTTTCCTTGAGCGCCAGCACCGATAGCGTGGGGGCCACGTCCGCGACGCCGATGAGTTCCATGTCTGCCTGACGCGCTACGCCGTCCGCCAGCCGCTGCCCGATCACGCCGTATCCCGCGACGCCTACCTTCACCTTTGCCATATCAAAATCCTCCAAATTATATCTTATTTAAACTCAAATACTGCCTTCACGTTTTTCTCTGCGACGAGAGACTCAAACACAGCCTCCCAACTTTCTAATGCGCCCGTCCAAGTGACGAGGCGGCTTAACTTCTCCGCGTCGGACTTGAGCAGACTCAAGGCTTTATCCCATGCGGTGTAGGATGTGCTCATACTGAAGTAGATTTCCAGCGATTTAAGCACCGCGTCCCGCCACGCGAAAGGCGTCATCACGTCGGCGGGTATGCCCATGCCAATGATGCGCCCGCCCTTTTTGAGCAGCTCCGGGCAGGACGATATCGCCGGGGCTGCGCCGCTCGTTTCAATCACCACATCCGCGCCGCGCCCGCCGGTCAGCTCCGTTACCTTGTTCAGCAGATTTTCCCGCTGCACATTGACGGTTACGTCCGCGCCCAGTTCCTTTGCCACGCCGAAACGACTATATTCACTCGCGTTGATGCCTGTCAGCACCACCGTATCCGCACCCAGCCGCTTGGCCATATACGCCGCGAGGATGCCGATCGGCCCGCTGCCCTGCACCACCACGAAATCACCGATATTGATCTTTCCATGCTCGGCGATATCGTACACCGCCACCGCAACCGGCTCGCAGAGCGCGGCGAGCGTGTAGGAAACGCCCTCCGGGATGCGGTGCAGAAACATCTCCGGCGCGGCGACGTACTCTCCCATGCTGCCGTCCGTGCGCCAGCCCAGCGTCCATTTCTCCATGCACATGTGCGTACGGCCCGAGCGGCAGAACTCGCAGATGCCGCAGTTTTTGATCTGCGGCTCCGCTACGACCCGGTCGCCCGGCTTGAACTTCCGGCACTTCGGCCCGGCTTCGACAACCTCTCCGGAAAACTCATGCCCGAGCGTCACGGGAGGCCAGTACATGAACTTGTCCTGCCAGACGTGCACGTCGGTACCGCAGATGCCTGCCGCGCGCACCTTGATCAGCACCCAATCATCCGCCGGAAGTTCCGGCATTTTAACTTCGCGGACTTCTACATTGCCCGCGCCTTTTGCGTATTTCACCAATGCTTTCATCGTATTACTCCTGTTTAAGGCTGCATCAAACTGCAAGGGCGGCGGTCATCCCGCCGCCCCATGGAGAGGAAAGAAGGAACTCATCGTATTTGCTTATTTATCGTCGGTCTCCGCAATCTTCATGATGTCCGTCCAGTCGGCCAGATACGGGTTCTTGCGCTTGGGTCCTTCGCCGATCTCGTATCCGCCTGTGACAAGGATGTCGGTGCCGGTGATGAAGCTTGCCCAATCGGACGCGAGGAACATGACCGTGCTTGCGATCTCGGCTGAGGTGCCGCCGCGGCCGAGCCATTGCAGCGAGTCGGAATAGGTGATGAAACCTGTCATATCCTCCTGCATGCTCGTCGTCTTGCGGAACATGTCCGTGTTGATATGGCCCGGCTTCACCTCGTTGATGCGCACGCCATAGCGTCCCTCGTCGGCGGCGATGGAGCGCGTCATAGTTTCAATCGCGCCCTTGGTCGCGGTGTACGCCGCGGACCCTTCGTCGCCCGTGAGGCCCAGCACGCTGCCGATGTTGATGACGCTGCCGCGCGTGGCACGCAGGTACGGCAGCGCGTACTTGATGCCCGCAAAGTATGCTACAAGGTTGGTATCCAGTACCTGCCGGAACTCCTCGATCGTAATTACGTCGCAGGGGCGTTGTAGCGGGAAGTAACCCGCGTTGTTAACGAGCGTATTGAGCCGCCCGAATTCCTTGACCGTGAACTCGACAAGGTCCTTCACTTCTTCCGGCTTTGCAACATCCGCCTCGCGGAATATGCATTTGCCGCGGGACCGCGCGTTCATTTCGGCTTCCACCTCTTTGCCGCGCTCCACGTTGCGTCCGCAGAATACCACATTGGTGCCCATCTTCATGAAGCCGTGCACACAGCCCCGGCCAATGCCGGTGGTGCCGCCCGTCACGATCACAACGGTATCCCGCAGGCTCTCCTCTATTGGATTCACCTCATAGTTGTCTTCAATGCTTTTTAAAATCTCTTCCGTAGTCATGGGTTGCTCCTTTCCGCTATTTTAGGCTGATATCGGCCTTGTTTTCTTCGAGTCCGCGGATGCCCAGATTGAAGCGGTACACGCTGCCGTTGTGCGGCGCGTCAAAGTCGTACCCCTTGGGCGCAGCGGACAGCCTCACGACCTCCGCCGCCGTGGTCACGTAGATGTCGGTCAGATCGGCTCCGCCGAACATCACCGAGGAAGTCTGGCCTGACGGCACATGCAGCCGCCGCTCCACCTTGCCGTCCGGGTCGTAGCGCACCACGCAGTAGCCGTACCACTGCGCCGACCACACAAACCCCTCCGCATCCACGGTCATGCCGTCCGGTATGCCCTCGGTATCCGGTATCTTTACGAACACCCGTCGGTTGCCCGCCCTGCCGGTTTCCGCGTCGTAGTCGTACCGGAATATCTCGCGCGTGTAGGTGTCGGTGACGTACATGACTTTTGTATCGGGTGAGAAGCCGATGCCGTTGGAGAGGCCCAGTCCCTCGCCGATGACCGTGATCTCTCCGTGCTTTTCTACGGAGTACAGCCTTCCGCGCTCGAAGTTGTCCCCCACCGTCTGGTCGTAAAACGTCGTGCCGAATATGAACCGCCCTTTGGGGTCTGCCGCGGCGTCGTTGCTGTGCAGCGCCTGCCCGGCGAACTCCGTTGCGACGTGCTGCCAGCCGCCTTTTTCCGTCCAGAGGTACAAGCCCTGGTGCGTCGCGCAGACGAGTCCGCCGCGCTCATTCAGCGTAAAGCCGCTGACGTTTTTGCCTTCGGCAAACTTGCGCACACCGCCCGTGGCGGGGTTATACTCGAACAGCTCGCCCGCCAGCATATCGGACCACAGAAACAGCTGATGATCGGCATCCCACATCGGGCATTCGCCGCAGCGGTATGGATAGTCCGATATCACATCATATCTGTCCATACGCCTCTCCTACCTTTCGGGATAATCGTTATCAACGAAATTGACCCGTTCCTTGTAGAAATCCGGCGCGACCACGCCCGGCTTGCTAAACCACACCGGCGCTTTAACGCCCGAGACGAGTGCAACGTTGCCCCATGGGCTGAAGTTGCCGGTGCGCACAATCACCTTGGCGTGTTTGCCCATCTCCATGATCTTCTCATGCGCAATCGGGCTCACCGCACAACGCTTGACGATGCCGCAGACCGCCTCGAACAGCCGCGGATTATAATCCTTCTGGTGGATCGCGACATAGCATTCCTCGTAGATGATCTCATCGTTGATCAGCTTCAAAACAGTCGGGATATCCGGAAGGTCCTGCGCGATTGCCAGGTCCACGCTGATTGTTCCGGCCTGCGCGTCGTACGGCAGCGGAAATCCCGCGTCCGTAATGATGATGGTGTCCCCGTGCCCCAGTGCCGAGAGCGCATCATTGAGCTTTCTGTTTAATATTCCGAATTTACGCATGGTTGTTCCTCCCCTATTTCAGGCTGCATGCAGCCGTTTTATCAGAACCACCGGTCCGATTTGCGTGTGCAGCCGTACGTTTCGAGCGGCGCCCATCCCGTCCACAGAAACTGCGAGAGCGTCTTCTGCGTGACGCCGAACGATACGAATTCGCCCTCAGTCATGCCTTCTTCGTCATAGGCGCGCGGGAACTCGCGAATGCGCCGGAGGCGCGAAATCACGTCCGCCGGAACTTCCTCGTCGATATGCTTCACGCGCGGCAGATCGGCTTCGATCACCATCTTCTGTACGCGCGCCTGCAGCGAGAACACCATATCCCCGCCTGCCATCTCCGCAAGGTGGTGCACACCGCGCAGCCCTGCCGGCATGATCTTCGCGGTGATGCCGCGCTGCTTGAACAGCCGGTACACCTTCTTGCAAACTGCGTTGCCCGCGTGCAAAATGTCCTCCGGCCGGATATCCGTGCGGTTGTCCATCGCGACCTCCAGCAGGTACTCGTCGAGCCGCCCGCCCTGCTGCACCACAAAGCACGGCATCACGGGGATGCCCGCCCTGCGGGCTTTGCTCGCGCCGCGTTCGTACGCTTCGCCCGCCGCCATAGCTTGTGCCACCGAGAAGTTGAGCGTGGTGCACACGGCGATGCCGCGCGCTGCCAGCTCTTCGATCACGGGCAGTGCCGCCTTCACGGTGGGCAGCTTTACCGCGATGTTATCGCCCCACGCGCGGTAGCGCAGCGCCTGCGCGAGCATCTTTTCGGAATCGCAGCAGATACTGGGGTTCAGCTGTCCCAGCGCGTAGCCGTGCTGCCCGTTCGTGCGCTCAAAAACGGGTTTAAACTTGGCCGCGGCATAAGTCGCGATGATCTTCAGCAGCGCTTCCGCGCGCTCCGCCGGGACTAAATCCTGCGATATCTCATCCACCTGCGGCTGCCAGAAATCCGGCGCTGCCTGCAGGCTCTTATATGTCAGAACCGGGTTCGTGGTGACGCCGAGCGCCCCGTTTGATATGGCTTCGTCGATCTCCGCGGGGATGGCTGAGTCGTGCCACCACTTTGTTTCCGTCTCTTGTTCCAGCCATTGCAGATAGTTGTTCTTATTCATGACCTAAATCCTTCTCACCGTTTTGGGCTTCATGCCGCTATGAATTGGTGATGTAATCAATATTGCTCTTGACGACCAGCTGGGGCAGGAGAAAAACCGTATCGTCCAGTTTTCTTCCCTCAACGATGTACTCGTAGAGGTACCTCACTGCCAAACGTCCCTGATTGTATGGGTTCTGAAATATGGTCGCCTGAATTACGTCTTCCTTCAAAAATGCCGTCAGTTCGTCAAATACATCGGACGCGACGATTTTGAGCCGCCTTTCACAGCCGAGTTCGACTACCCTTTTACAAAAAGTTGAGGAGTTCGCAGAACCCAGGTAGACGCCCCCGATATCGGGGTTTTCTCGCAGTATGCGGTCTACCAGCTGATAAGCGGCTTCCGGGCTGTCGTTATGCTCGTAGATCCCTGCGACGTCCATGCCATGCGCATCCGCAAACCGATAAAAACCGGTGATCGTATCTTTGTGCACCGTTTTTTCCTTGCTGGCCGTCACGATCGCTGTCTTTTTTCCGGGAGCCAGCATACAGAGCATTTCCGCAGCCAAGCTGCCCGAAAGTATGCCGTTATTCCGGACGGAGAATGCCGCCCCCGGCAGATCGGAGACAACCGTGGCGGTAACGACCTTCTTTTGCGCGATCTCCTGTATCAATTGTTCAAACCCAGCATCATTTTCGGGCGGCAGAATGAGTATCGCGTTGAAGCCCCTGTCGACCATGTCCCGTATCTTCTCCAACATATCCTGCGCGTCGGCGCTGCTGGAAACGTATATTTCACCGGATACATTGAAATCTTCCAGCTGCTCAAAAGAGCTTTCGATACCGGATAGAATCTCATCCACAAAGGCCTGAATCGCGTTGCGTATCACGACGCCGATCTGAATCTGCGCCCTCGATATCCCGGCTGCGGCTTTGCTCGGTTTATAGCCCATCTCCTGCGCGGCATGGACAATGAAATCTCTCGTTTTCTGGCTGATCCGGGATTTGTTTGACAATGCGCGGTTCACGGTCGCGATGGAATATCCGGTCTTTTTTGCAACGTCGTATATCGTAATTCTGTTCATGCCGGTCGTCCTTTGAGAATTTGCGTAAGCGCTTACGCAATATATATTCTACACTCCCGGTCCATATTCCTGTTCATTTACAAAATATATTTACGCATTCTTAAACTACGCTTAAACTCACGTCAGTCCGCCATCGACAGGGTTTTATCAGTATCCTGCGCATGCGCCTTGCTGTCTTCGGCGGTTGCAAACCGCAGCATGTTGCGGGCTGTCAGCTTTTCGTTGATGGTATCCATCGAAATCGCGACGAGAATGATCAACCCCTTAATCCATTTGGTGTCCTGATATGGCACACCCAGCATATTGAGGCCGTTAGAAATGAGGCCGAACAGCAGCACGCCGAATGCCGCGCCCACCACGGAGCCTTTGCCGCCGAACAGGCTGCAACCGCCGATTACCGCCGCGCTGATGATATCCAGAAACAAGTCGTTGCCCATCGTGGGGTTTGCCACAGAGAGCTTGCCTACAAGGATAACTGCCGATACGGCGTTGCACAGCCCGCCGAACAGGTAAGCCCTGAACAGCACACCGCTGGTGGATATGCCCACGAGCCGCGCCGCTTTTTCGTTCGAGCCGGTGGCGATGAGTTTGCGGCCATAACTCGTTTTGGAGAGCACGAACTGCCCCGCGGCAAAGAACGCCAGCATTACGAGTATGGATACCGGCACGCCCCAGAGCGTGGCCTTTCCCAATGAGACAAAGCTCTCCGGCAACCCCTTGACCGAAAGCGAATTTGTCAGCAGCAGCGCAAGCCCGCGGAACAGGAACTGGGTAATCAGCGTCATCATGAACGAATTAACTTTAATGTACGCGACAAAGTAGCCGTTGACCGCGGCAAACAGCAGGCTGACCGCGAGTATACAAACGAGGCCGATCGGCGTCGCCCCGCCGCCCGGGATATTGATCATAACAAGGCCGGATATGACGGCGCTCGCGGACATCGCCGTACCGAGGCTCAAATCGTTGCCGCCGCCGATCAGGATGAACGCCAGCCCGGTCGTGCAGATGCCGATATAGGAAAGCTGAGCCCCCACCGCGGAAAAGTTCGTCGCCGTCGCGAAGCCCGGCACAAACAGGCTCATCGCCGCTGCCGCGAGGATCGCGACCACCGCGACGGGATACCGGCGCATCCACGCCAATGTTACAGTCCACACTTTCATACGTCCTCCGTACCCAGGCCGGCGGCGAAGCGCCGCCGGCACAGGTCGTTGCATTATTAGGAAATAGGATTAATAGTTGTTGCCCCAGATTGCGGGGTCGTCGCAATTTTCAGCCGTGATCGTCTGCGCGTCGATGATGATGAGCTTTTTGTCGCCTTCATATGTCGTACCGTTCTTCACCATATCCCATACCTTCTCTGCCGTCGCAGCGCCCAGCTGCATGACGTCGGTGTTGGCGACCATGTAGATATAGCCCGTACGAATCTTCTCGAGCGCATCGGGAGCGCCGTCGATGCCGACGATGACCTTGTAGCCCTGCTGCCCCTTCACAACCCAGTTGCCCGTCTCAGACAGCGCAGACATGATAGGCGTGAACAGGAAGTCGGACGCCGCGTAGATGCAGTTGAAGTCGCCGCCGCACGCGGTGATCGCGTCCCTGAAGCGGTTGTAAGCAATCTCCGCGTCCCATTCGGTCAGCACGGTCCCGACGATCTCGATGTTGTTGGCCGCCGCAAATTCCTCGAAGTACTGCTGGCGCTCAATGGCGTTCTGATCGGTCAGCGAACCGACGAACTCGATGCATTTGAGTTTGTCGTAGCCCACATCCTTCGCCCCCGCCACAATCGCCTCACCGCAAATCAGCGCCTGCTGGCCGTTATCAAAGCCCAGCGCCAGGTCGATGTACGTCATGTCCGTGGAAATTCTCGAAGCTTCTGCGAAAATAACACCCTTGTCGTGGCAGTACTGTGCGGATGCCACGATCGCGTCGGTGTCGTTCGCAAAGCAGATGATTGCCTTGCAGCCCTGCGCCACGAGGTCTTCAATCTGCGTCGCCTGCAGCGTCGCATCGCCATCCGCCACCACGACCACCGCTTCGCCGCCCAGCTCCTTCACCTTCGCGGCAGCGCCGTCGCGCAGCCCTTCACAGAACGTGGACTGTATCGCCCCCATCGCGATTCCGATTTTGACCGGCCCTGTTTCATCCGGCGCGCTCACCTCTGTGCTCTCGGTGACAGTCGCCTGCGAGGTCTCTGGGGCCTGCGAGGACTCCTCCACGGGCTTCGCCGTGCAGCCGACGATCGATACGATCATCAGCGCGCAAAGCGCCAGGACTAAAGCCAATCTGGTTTTCTTCATACCGGTTCTCCTTTCAAGAAGGTAATATCACGCAGCGCTGCGTTCCTCGCTGCGAATTTTAACTGTGTCCAGCACGACGACCGCGAATATCACGAGCGCGTACACCATGTCGTACGAATAGGGGTTGGCCTTCATTAGCACGAGCAGGTTGGAGATGAAGGACAAGATGACCGCACCGATGATAATGCCCGGCAGCACAGTACCGCGCCCGCCGTTTAAGCTCACGCCGCCCAGCACCGCCGCGGTAATCACCTTAAACTCGAAGCCGTCGCCCAGTGTGAACGAGGCCTGCATCGTCATGGCAGACGAGAGTACCGCCGCCAGTGCGGCCATCAAGCCGCTCATCGCGTACACAAACAGCTTGACGCCGAACGTGTTGATACCCTTTTCCCGCGCCATCTTCTCGTTATCTCCCGTGGCGTATATGCGCCGCCCCAGGGCGGTGTGGTTCAAAAATATCTGCGCCGCGATCGCCAGCGCCAGCGTGACGAATATGTATACGGGGATGCCGAGCCAGTTGGCCGCAACGAGCGCCGTCCATTTCATGGGCATCTGGCTTACGGAAGCTCCTGCGATGGAGAGGCCGATACCGCGAAACGCGTACATGGTGGCGAGCGTAGGCAGCAGCGCGTATACCTTGAGCACCGCGACGAGCAAGCCGTTGAGCAAGCCGATCGCAAGGCCGATGGCCATACCCACGAGGATGACCACGCCGATGGGCAGGCCTTCCCACGCGTCCATCGCCAGGTACATACCCACTGCGGAAACATACATCACCGAGCCGACCGAGAGATCGATGCCGCGCGTGAGCATGCACATCGTCATACCGATACCCACGATGATCATCGTACAAGACTGCTTGACCAAGCTGAGCATATTATCACGGCTGATGAACAGCGGGTTTAATACAGCGAACGCGATAAAAGCCAGCGCCACGACGATGTAAACGATATTGCCCAGCCAGAAGCTTTTACTGGCCAAGGGGTTTTTCAGTTTGGATGGTGTCACGGCAAACCTCCGTCAGCTCATTGCGTATTTGATGATGTTGGTATTGTTAATGTCCCGACCATTCAACTCGCCTGCCACGCGGCCGTTCGCCATTGCGATGACGCGGTCGCTGATGCCGATGATCTCCTCGATCTCGGACGAAATCAGCAGGATCGAGACCCCCTCGCCCGCGATCTGGTCGATCAGGCGGTAGATCTCGTTTTTCGCGCCCACGTCGATGCCCTTGGTGGGTTCGTCGAGGATGAACACGCGGGGATTGAGGTGCAGCCATTTGGCAATGACCACCTTCTGCTGGTTGCCGCCCGAGAGCTTGCCCGCCAGCTGGTACATGCCGGGCGTCGCAATCTGCAGCCTGCGGATCGCGTCCTCCACCGCCACGGTTTCGCGCGGCTTGTTCATGATCCCGAGCACACCCGCGGCGAACTTTTTCAGGTTCGTCACGGAAACGTTGAAGTGTATGCCCAGCTCCAGGAACAGCCCCTCGTCGCGCCGGTTCTCGGTCAGCCACGCAACGCCCTTTTCTTTTAGCGCCTTCGGCGATGGCCGGTTAATCCGTTTGCCGTCCAGCAATATTTCGCCTTCCGTAATCCGGTCCAGCCCATAGAGTGCTCGCACCAGCTCCGTCCGGCCCGAGCCGATCAGGCCGTACAAACCCAGCACCTCACCCTTTTTAAGCGCCAGGCTGACTCCGTTCAGTTTGGATGCCGTTTTAATATCCTTAAACTCGAGCACCGTCCGGTCTTCAACACGACGCTCCGTCTTGACAAAGTTTTTGCCTTCTTTGGTGCCGATCATCATGGACACCACCTCGGGCTTTTTAAGCCCTTCGCTCGCCTGTTCTCCGGCGTTTTCGCCGTCGCGCAGGCACACCACGCGGTCGCTCATACGGATGGCGTTCTCGATCTCGTGCGTGATGTAGATGATCAGCTTGCCCTCGCTGCGCAGCTTGCGCATGATCTCGTGCAGCTTGTCGCGCTCCCGGCTCGCGAGAGAGGTCGTCGGTTCGTCAAGGATGATGATCTTGGCGTCCTTCATTACGGCGGAGGCGATTTCGACCATCTGCTGCTCGCCCATCGGCAGCTTGCTCACCTTCAGCGCGGGCGGAATATGGATATCGAGTTCCTTGAAAATTTCCTCGGTCTTTTTGCGCATTTTCGTTTTGCTGATGAAGCAGGGTACGCCGCCTTTTACGGCCTTCAGGTTGTCGATAAACAGGTTCTCCTGTACGGAGAGCTGCCCGAACAGCGACAACTCCTGATGAATGAACGCGATGCCCTCGCGCTGTGCGTCCGCTACCGAGTGGATGTCTGCCTCGCTGCCCGCAATACGGATCTTTCCGCTGTCGCGTTTGATGACGCCGCCCAAAATGTTCATCAACGTGGACTTCCCCGCGCCGTTTTCTCCCACCAGCGCGACGATCTCCCCCTCGCCCACGCTGAAATGTACATTCTTAAGCGCCTTGACGCCCGGGTAGTTCTTGCAAATGGACTCCATTTCGAGATACTTACCGGCCATGACGACCCCCCTTATGGATTTGCTTAAAGCCGTTGAATTGATTTAAACCAAGTGAATTGAATGTCCCCTACGGATTGGTCTTTACAAAGAAAAGTATAGAGGGCGCGCCTAATAAGCTGAATAAAGTATCCTTCAGATTTCTTTCACTATCTTATGGAGTGATGATATACACGAAGAAAAAAGTAATAAAAAATCCCCGCTGTCCGGCGACAGGGGGATATCGGGTTTGGGGTCAGCTAGAACGCCTTTTCGAGTTCCTTCGGCGCGTTGGTGCGGTCGATCACATAATCGGGCATTACAATGCTCTCGGGCACCGTCTCGCCGTCCATCAGCGCTTCAATGGTATCAAACACGAGGGGGCCGTAGTTCGGGCTGCACGTAACCGTACACGCCATCTCGCCGTCGATGATCGCCTGCACCGCTTCCTTCTGGCCGTCGATGCCGATCACCATCACGTCTTTGCCCGGCATAATGCCCGCAGCCTTGAGCGCCTGCAATACGCCGATAGCCATGTCGTCGTTGTGCACGAATATGGTATCGAACTGGCCGGGTATCGACTCGATGACACCCTCCATGGTCTTCTGCGCTTCTTCACGCGTAAAATTACCCGATTCGGAGGTAACGATCTCCATGCCTTGCTGCGCATTCACGATCTCCATGAAGCCCTTCTGCCGGTCGATCATGGCGGAGGAACCGGGCGTTCCGGTGATCTCTACGATCCTTGCCTGTCCGTTTCGGGCGTGAAGCAGCCATTCCCCGGCGGCCTTGCCCTCCCAATAGAAGTCGGGCGCGATCAGCGTGACGAAGTCCGTACCGGCCACCCCCGTTACTTCGCGGTCCACCACGATCACGGGAACTCCCGCCTCCTTCGCGATTTCGAGCGCCCCGGCCGAGGCCTCGTATTCCCTCGGATCGAATATCAGGTAATCCACGTTCTGGCTGATGATGTATCTGACGTCTTCAATCTGCTGCTGAGTATCCTCCTGCGCGTCGGTGTAAACCATCTCATAGCCTCTTGCCTTTGCCTCGTCTAGTATGCTGTTGGTCTGGGCGATTCGCCATCCTACCTGATTGCCTGTCTGGGAAAAGCCGATCCGGATGACGCCGTCGGCGGCGCTCTCTGTACCGGAATGGCTTTCCGCGGTGCCGGTATTGCAGCCTGTCAGCGTGATGAATAATGCAAACACCAGGAGTAACGTGATCGCAGCGGGAAATCTTCTCATGTGCGGTTCTCTCCTCCTATTCATCATGGCAATGCGGTACCCTCAGTGTACACGCCCCCGGCTCCATCGTCAAGGAGCCCGGCGTCATCGCTTACATCCGTGATTTTACGGCTTATTCAGTCCGTTTGAGCGTTGCTTTCAGCTCGGAAGGCGATACCCCGAAGTGCTTCCTGAACAAGGTACTGAAATACGTGGCGTTATCGTAGCCTACCATCTCGGAAATCTCGTAAACCTTGCGGTCGCTCAGCGTCAGCAGTTCGCGCGCCTTTTCCATGCGGATGCGCGTCAGGTAATCCACAAACGTCTCCCCGGTCTTCTTTTTAAACTCGACGCAGAAGTGCGCCTGAGAGGCGGCGATATGCTTCGTCACGTCGGAGAGGCTCAGCTCCTTATCGCTGAAATGTTCCAGGATATACGCCTCTGCCTGCGCAATGGCGCCGGAAAACGCGTTCCTGCGGCTGTTCTCGATGGCGGCATACATCTCGAGTATCAGCGCTTTCATACCGTCCACACGCTCATCCACGGTTTCATGCTGCAGCACCGCTTCGTATCTGCGCAGCGGATTGCCGAATGTTCTTTCCACATCCACCTCGGCCTTGCGCAGCGTCTGCAACGCGCAGATATAGATGTTGGTGATGACCAGCTGGAGATACAGCGCGGAATACGCGCCTTTGCGCCGGATGCCGTCCATGATACGGTCAAACGAGGCAGTCAGGGCTTCCCGGCTTTCAAAGCTGAGCCGACCGGCAATATCTTCGATATCGAATATTTCGTTTTCCTGTTGGGATATGCTGTCCGCAAAACTCTCAAAATACAGGTCCTGGTTCTGCCCGGCGAGAAACTTGACCGACAGCGCCTTGATGGCCTCCTCGTAGGATGTCCGAATATCGCCGGTTCCGGAGTAAACGCTGCCCGCCGCCATCGTGAGGCTGATGCCCGTTCCCTCAATCCGCTGCCGCACAGCCTGCGCCATTTGCGCATTGGCTGCTTTGAGCTTATCCCGGTCATCATCCCAGGTCACGATGGTGAACATGAAGCCTCGGTTCTCCGCGATTACCGCGCGGGAGTTCCCCCCGTTTTCGCCACGGATGGCTTCAAACATGATGGCCTTTGCGCGCTCGACCTGATCGGCGCCTTCGGACTGAGCATGCCGCGTACTGTCGTCGATTTCAAATATCATCACGCTGAAGAACAGCGTTCCGGGGTCCACCCCGTATTCCCGGAGCAGCCGCTCAATCTCGTCCGACTCGCTGAGCCCGAACAGCTGCCTTTTGAAGCCGGACTCGGTGCTGAGTTCTTTAAGATACCCCCGCACCGCCTGCTTTTTTTCGTAATCCTCCTTGATATCGAGCAATATCTTTTCAAGCTCGGCGGGCTCGATGGGTTTTAACAGGTAGGCGTATGCGCCGTTGTTGACCGCCTCCTGCGCGAACTTGAATTCGTCGTAGCCGGTGAGCAATATCGTATAGGGCGGCTCGGGCATCTTTCTGATTTCTTTAAGCAGGTCAATCCCCGTAAGAAACGGCATCTTGATATCCGTGATCACCACATCGGGCTTTGTCTCGCGAATCAGCGCCAGCGCGTCCTCGCCGTCCTCGGCGTCACCCGCCACCTCGTATCCGAGCCGCTCCCACGGGATCAGTTCCACCACGCCGGTGCGGATGATTTCCTCGTCGTCAGCCACTATCACTCTCATATCTGTTCCCACTTCCTCAGTTTCGGTATCGTGATCACCACGGTGGTGCCCTCGCCCTTCACGCTCACAAAGCGCAGGCCGTACTGGTATCCGAAGAATACCTTGATGCGGTCACTGACATTTTTGATGCCGAACGAACCCGCCCCCGTCCACGCGACCCCGAAAGGCTTATTGAGATTTTCGCACAGTTCGGACAGCGCGTCTTCGTCAAACCCGCCGCCGGTATCCCTGACCGTAAACTCCAGACAATCCTGCAGCTCCCTGCCGCTCACAAAAATATCGCCGCCGCCCTTTTTGGCCTTGATGCCGTGGTAGATGGCGTTCTCCACGATGGGCTGCAATATCAGCTTGAGCGTATAATACCCGCCCATATCCTCCGGGATATCCACCTCATAGTTGAGCTTATTCTTATAGCGTATCTGCTGGATCGTGAGGTAATACCCGACATGCTCCGCTTCCTCCCGGACCGTAATCACGTCCCGCCCTTTGCTGAGCGCGATGCGCAGCAGCTTGGTAAAGGCGTTTACGACCACCACAACCTCATCGTTGCGGCCCATGCGCGAGAGCCAGTTGATCGAGTCGAGCGTATTATAGAGAAAATGCGGGTTAATCTGCTCCTGCAATATCTTGAACTGGGCTTTGAGCAGCTCCCGCTGCTCGTCGAGCACGGTGTTCATCAGCCGTTCAATCTCGTCCAGCATTATGTTATAGCTGTTGCCCAGCATGCCGATCTCGTCCGCGTGCTTTACCTGGAACTTGCCGGTAAAATCGCCCGTCTCCACCTTTTTCATCAGCCGGATCAGACTTTTGATGGGCCGCGCGATGCTGGACGAAAACTGCAGCGACAAGAATACCGCTATAACGCATACCCCGATCGCGACGAGGATGGAGAAGGGTACGATCTGCTTCGTATCCTTCGTCAGTTCGTCGATGGACATTACGTCCACCATCTTCCAACCGGATACCAGATCGACCACGCACACGTAGTACGCCTTGCCGGCGATGGATGTGCGGAAGCTTTGTACACTGCTGATAGCGGATGCGTCGAAGGCTTCTTCCGCCGCACTGCCCGCAGCCTCTGTGCCGTTTTCCGCTGTCTCAGGGGCGCTGCCGATCTTGTAGCGGATCAGTTCCTTTTGAATATCCCCGGCCAGCGCATTTTGATTGGTGCGCAGTATCGCATTGTAATCCGCGTCGTAGAACAGCATCTGGCTGCCCCCGCCGCTGGTGGCGTGCAGAATATTTTCGTAGATAATGTCGTCCCGGATATCGACCAGCACAACGCCGATCTTCTCCCCCGTCGTCATGTCCACGACCGGCATGCCCATCGTCACATATTTAAACTTCGTTCGGCTGATGACCATGAACTGGTCCTCATGCGCGTCAAACCATACCGGCCCGTCCGAAGCGATGACCTTTTGATACCAGTCGGTATCACGGAAATCCGAGTCCTTGAAGAAGCTGTACGTAGATTTGATCATCAGCCCGTTCTTGCCCATAACGCACGTGAGCGAGATGTCGTTGAGCGTGAAGTCTTTAAGGAACATCAGCCGGTCATTGAGCGCTCCGTCCTCCTTTTCGAGCACCGGACTGTCCGGCTCCTTCAAATACGTTCGGATCATCGTATCCTTCGATATCATTCTGCCCTGTTTGACACATTCCGTAAGCAGCGCGTCGATGTTGATGGCGGCCATCTTCAGCGACGAGACGTTCGCCTGTTCCGCGTTCTTCTCAATTACGCGGATTGAGGTGTCCATCGAAATATTGAGCACAATGATCATCGGGATAATGGCGAGAAACAGCATGAATATAAGCAGCCGTGTGCGTATCGCGAGGCTGAGGAATTTCTCCTGAATGCGTTTAAAAAAGTTTCTCATCCGCCACCATTATGCCTTGTTATCGGGCGGGACGGTGGTCCGCAGCCCGGTTATGGTCAATGATATTGATTTGATCCGCCGCAGGCGGCGGGATCGGCAACGCCGGATTAACGCTTTGTGTGAATAAAAAAGAAATGACAGTGTACGCAGCGTTGCAGTCGATGCGGTCATGATGATAAATGATATCAATTTGGGTATTTCAGGTGTCCGGCCCGATCATTATACAACAACCGAAACAAAAACGCCATGATATTATTCCGCAGGAAAAAGGAGCGGAAACCCGCTCCTTATGATTTCTATTATGTCTTTGGATCAAGGCTACTGTTCTGCGAAATATTGCAAAATCCCTTCGCAGATTGCTCTGGCGAGCTTCTGCTGATAGTCCGGCTGCTGCATCGAATATTCCTCTTCCTCGTTGCTGATAAAGCCGCATTCGACCAGCACGCAGGGTTGATTGCCGCTGCGCAGCACATACAGATCTTCCGCGCGCGCGGACCCTGTAACGCCCAGCGTGTCATTCAAGCTTTGCTGCACGGATTCGGCCAACGCTTTGCCCCGGTCCGAGCCCGGCATGAACATCACAATCGGACCCGATACGCTTGGGTCGGACGGAAATGAATTCATATGGATGCTGACGACGATATCCGAACCGCACTCTTCAATGATCCCTCCCCGCGTCGCAAGGCTTTCGTTCTGGGTGGTACCCAGCCCGATATCGCTGTCGCGCGTCATGAGTACCTGCAAACCGGCGTTTTCCAGCTCTTCCTTGAGGCTCAAGCCGACCGCGAGGTTCAGATCCGCCTCGTGGGCTCCGGTGATGCCGATTGCGCCGGGATCAAAGCCGCCGTGACCCGGATCTACCAGAACCAATTGTCCCTGCCCTTTCGTGGTTAAGGGCTTACTCTCCTCAGGCTTCTCCGGTGCGGTGCCGGGACGTACGGTACCGGCAGTCGTGAACTCCGGCGGCGGCGAGGCGGCCGCGACCGTGCCTGCGTTGGTGAGCGAAACGGCAGCCACCACAATAATTGCGGCCATAGCAGCCAGCGTCAGCAGCGTCGTCGCCAGTTTTTTCGGGTTAAACCGGTAACGGCGCTGCGGCTTTTCATTCTCTTGCATAAGTCCCCCAAAAAATCGTATTCCACGCCCACCCGAGCGGTATTTTACCGCTCATGTTTGTACAAGATTGGTTCTGGAATCGGCCTCGATAATATCATTATTGTGGCAATGCTTGTCCCGTGTCAACGGGTGCTCATTGCGATTGGACTTGTTTCATATTTCCGTAATAATCGTAATTTGTTTGTAGTATATACGTTCATATGCCTCAAGTCAATCACACTTTTTTGCGATTATCGCCAAATAGGAGCATCTTGCGTACTTTCACATACTCCATTGCTTCATTTTTCAGCATAACAAAACGCGCCACGCGCGCTTACAAGCCTAATTCTCTTTTCAGTACGGATGCCATATGAAGCGCTTTAATTCTTCGCTCAAGCAGCGTATGCTGAGAGGTCCCGGGGGTAACTTTGGTTGCACTTTTTCACTTGTTGATCGTTGATGCGATCGCGCGCAGTGTTTCTTCCAAATCTCCTTTTATGATGTCTTCCATACTCACCTCTCGCATGACCCGCGCTTATGGTCTACAGTCGAATCAGCCTCTTTATTGCTGACAACCACGATTAAATCCTGCCGGTATGCAAAGCAAAACCGGCTTGTAATGTGCAAGCCGGTAACTTAAAACCTCTGATGCGCCGTCAGGCGCTTGCAATGATTACTCCGTCATCAGGCGTTTCTCGCCCTCAATGGCTTGTATCGGCGCGATGTCCTGTGTCACTTCGAGCGTGCCGAGGTATTCCCCTGCCGCATCCCGCACCGCGAAGTAGCGAATGAACACATAGCGTCCTCCCATATGAATCCAGAAATCTTCGTGATCCTTCGCCCCGCTCTTAAAGTCCGCCACGATTTTCTCCACGATGTGCACGCTGCCCGGCGGATGGCAGTTGGTCACACTGCGCCCGATCACCGCTTTGGTGCGCGGGAATATGCGGTCCTGCCCCTGCGAGAAATACTTTACCACGTCGTCCTTATCAACAAAGGTGACATCGAACGGCAGCGTATCCAGCAGGCTGACGAGTTCGTTCATCTTGATCACACCCGTCGGGAATATCAGCCCGCCTTCGCCGGGCGCGGCCGCTGGCACAGCCTGCTTTTCCGGTGCCGTTTCGGGTACAAACTGCGGCACGGAACCGATCAGGCAATTGCCGTAATCCGCGGCATCGTCCGCGATATGCTTCCATTCGTCCGGCGTAAACGTGTCAAGCATCATGGGGAAGAGTATGTTCTCTTCCTTGAATATCATCTCCGTGATGCGGTTCAGTGTCTCATTCGCTTTCGCCTGAATGGCCGCCGCGTCCGCTCCTTTCAGCGCCGCTGCGGTATCCTTCACTAACTGCCGTACCTCGTCATCCACGCCCCACATCACTTTGGGCGGCGCGGTAATGCCGTACTTTTCGAGGTATGGGAACAGGATGTTCTCCTTCTTCTGATAATGAATGTCCACCTGCCCGAGCTGTGCAAAGTCCTCCTGAAGCTGTACCACTGCGCCGGTATCGCCGGACGCGAGCGCCGTGAGCTTCGGCTTAATCTGCGCAATCAGCGCTTCGATCGCGCGGTTCTCCTGCTTCATCACATCCAGCGGGTGGCCGGGCTGCCGTGCGGGCTGCTCCGTGCGATGGATATCCTCGATGGAACCCTTGAATACCGCAGCATGCACATCGCAGAGCCGCTGTACCTCGGATACCGGCATGCCGTCCATTATCAGCGCCTGCTCGACTTCGGATATCTCCGATGCCGACACACCGTCGAACGTCTCCTCGAACCGGTGCTTAACCTCCTCCACGGTCTTGCCGTTGTGAAGCTCCGTGATGAGCTCCTTTAAAACATTGCGTCTGTGCTCCCGGTTGTTGATCAATTCACTCATGGATTCCCTCCTTCAGCTCAAAGCCGTTTTGAATCAATGCCGCTTTTATTTTATCCATATCGATGTTTTTCATTGCCGCACCCTTGGGGATCGTCATAAACCGCCCCGCTGTGGCGAGCATACCCGGCTTCACGATATCCGTAAACCCCAGCCGCGCCATGATGGACGCGATTTCCGGGTATTCGCTGCAGAGCGAATGCACGGAACGGCTGAGATCAATCGACTTGATCTCTTCCATGGTCATCCCCCTACACGTTCAGGAGCAGGATGTTGTTTTCCAGATGGACGTGCTTGTGCAGATCGTCCTCCATCCGCTCCAACGCTTCGTACAGCTTCGCAAATGTCGCGCATGCGTCAGACGGGGCCTTGTAGTCGCCAGATATCCGGCGCAGTTCCTTCAGCGCGTTGCCCGCTTCATCGTGTTCCGCCTTGATCTCTTTGGACAGGCGTTTCGTTTCCGCGGAAGGTTCCTCTATGAGCGAGGGAAACAGGATCGCTTCCTCCTTCACGAGATGCTGCTCCAGATCGCCCCGCAGTCGGCTGTACACGCGGTGCAGATCGAACAACTCCGGATGCCTTTGTCCGTGCGCCCGGAGAACCGTGCCGAACAGCTCGCTGATTTGCGGCAGCGCCTCGCGCAGGTACGCATGGTGCGTACTCTCGATATGCTGCACCAGATCACCCGCGCTCAGCGCGTTAAAATCCCTCTCACTTTCAATTCTCTGCGCCTGTTCATACGCTTCGTCGAGCTTAGCATAAAGCTCCGCTTCGTCGATGTGCTGTTCGCTTAGCACACCGGACAATACGCGCTGGCCACCGCAGCAATAATCGACGCCGTATATTTTGAAAACACCTGCCGCAGCGGGCAATACCGCCACGATACTCCCGATGGTTTTCTCTCCCCATTGCTGTTTCATCTGATATCCCTCCGACCTCTTTATTATGATCAGAGCATACCAAATAAACCCCATTATTTCTGTGATTGGAATCAAAAAATAAAATGATAAATCAGATAGACAGACCCGCAATCTCTTCGAGCGTGGCCCGATTGAGGATGTGAATGGTTTTGTTGCCCTCGGATTGAATAACTCGGTCGTTTTCTAGCTGCCCCAGTTTGCGGCTCACGGTTTCGCGCGCAATGCCGATGTAACTGGCCAGCCCCTCGCGGCTGAGCGGCATATGCAGCACGTCGCCGGTGCCGTATTTGTCGGCCAGCTCCAGCAGCACGGATGCGATGCGCGCCTCCACGCTATGCACCCCCATGTTCTGCACGGCGTTTTCGAGATGCGCCAGCCGCCAGCCCAGCTCGCCGATGATTTTATGGCTGATATCCGGGTTTTCCGCCAGCAGCGTTTCAAACGCGGCTTTGCGCAGCAAACAAAGTTCCGCCAGTTCCAGCGCCGCGACGCTGTATGCCGCCGGGCGGGAGAACAGCAAATTCTGTTCCCCAAAGAAGTCCCCCTCGGAGAACAGGTACAGAATCTGTTCACGCCCATCTGCAGTGTACTTCACCGCCTTTGCACTGCCCGCGCTGACGATTGCTACAAAATCAGGCGTTTCACCCTCGCGGACGATGACGCCGCCTTTCGGGTACGAGATATGTTCAGTCATACCGGCGATCTTCTCAAGCTGGCCGTATTCGAGCGATGCGAATATGGGAATGCTGCGCGTACACAGCTTGCGCAGGCAGTGTATGCAGTTCCGGCCGCATTCAGATGCCATGGTACGGTCTCCTTCTAAGAATCGTTATACGGCTTATGCGCGGGAGATTGATTTCATCATATCCGAACATTCAACAACGGTCAATGTCTATAAACCTATGATAGCTACAAAAGAAAAGCGCCTTGCGGCGCTTCCCTACGTTTGCAATAAGCCCGGTCTATCACCCCGGCGATTGATCATTTGTTGATGGCAACCGCAGCCGCTACGGCCACCGCTACGGTTGCCCCAACCATCGGATTGTTCCCCATTCCGAGGAAGCCCATCATTTCGACGTGCGCCGGAACGGAAGAGGATCCCGCGAACTGGGCGTCCGAATGCATGCGTCCCATGGTATCGGTCATACCGTACGATGCAGGGCCCGCCGCCATATTGTCCGGATGCAGCGTACGGCCCGTGCCGCCGCCGGAAGCGACGGAGAAGTACCGCTTGCCCTGCTCCATGCACTCCTTCTTGTAGGTTCCCGCTACCGGGTGCTGGAAACGCGTGGGGTTTGTGGAGTTGCCGGTGATCGATATATCGACGCCTTCGAGATGCATGATCGCAACGCCTTCGCGCACGTCGTCCGCGCCAAAGCAGCGAACCTTCGCCCGCTCACCGTTCGAGTAGGGAATTGTCTTTACTATGCTGACTTCGCCCGTCGCATAATCGAATTGCGTCTGGCAGTAAGTAAACCCGTTGATGCGGGAGATGATCTGCGCAGCGTCCTTGCCAAGTCCATTCAAAATAACTCTTAGTGGTTCCTTACGCGCCTTGTTTGCGTTCTTGACGATACCGATTGCCCCTTCGGCTGCCGCGAAGGACTCATGGCCTGCTAAAAACGCGAAGCATTTGGTTTCATCCCGAAGCAGCATCGCGCCAAGGTTTCCGTGTCCGATGCCCACCTTGCGGTCCTCCGCGACCGAACCTGCGATGCAAAAGGCCTGCAGCCCTTCGCCAATGGCTTCAGCAGCCTCCGCCGCAGTACAGCAGTTCTTTTTAATCGCAATCGCCGCGCCCACGATATAAGCCCAGCACGCGTTTTCAAAAGCGATCGGTTGAATTTCTTTGACGATATCATAAGGAGAGAAGCCCTTATCATCGCAAATCTTCTTTGCTTCTTCCAGACTCGCGATTCCATACTGCTTAAGAACGGATTGAATGTGATCAATTCTTCTCTCGTAACTTTCAAATAAAGCCATATTCAATTCTCACTTTCTATTCATGTCTGGGGTCGATGTACTTTGCGCCCTCGGCAAAACGGCCATAAGAGCCGGTAGCCTGCTTCAGCGCCTCGTCGGCACCGACGCCCTTTTTAATCGCGCTCATCATTTTCCCCATGTGCACAAATTCATAGCCGATGATCTGGTCTTCTTCATCCAATGCCATGCGTGTAATATAACCTTCGGCGATTTCGAGATACCTCGCGCCCTTTGCTTTGGTACCAAACATGGTCCCGACCTGGCTTCTTAAGCCCTTTCCAAGGTCTTCAAGGCCTGCGCCGATCGGAAGCCCGCCTTCCGAAAATGCGGTCTGGGTGCGTCCGTACACGATTTGGAGAAACAGCTCGCGCATGGCGACGTTGATCGCGTCGCAGACGAGGTCCGTGTTCAGCGCTTCGAGAATCGTCTTTCCCGGGAGAATTTCGGACGCCATTGCCGCCGAATGGGTCATGCCGCTGCACCCCAGCGTTTCAACCAACGCTTCCTCGATAATGCCATCCTTGACATTCAGCGTGAGTTTGCATGCGCCCTGCTGCGGCGCGCACCAGCCAACCCCGTGAGTCAGACCGCTGATATCCTTGATTTCCTTCGCCTGTACCCACTTGCCCTCTTCAGGAATCGGTGCGGGGCCATGATATGCGCCCTTAGCAACCGGACAC
Organism: Bacillota bacterium; assembly: GCA_023390815.1. Lineage (GTDB taxonomy): Bacteria > Bacillota > Clostridia > Christensenellales > SZUA-584 > JAEWCC01. The sequence continues at coordinate 52,552 of JAEWCC010000058.1, read as the reverse complement.
ATATGTTCCACTTCAGAAGAATAGATCATTGGTATTTCCTTTCTCAGTAATTTGAAATGCTGCTTGCTATAGTAAAAAAGCTGAAGCTTCTATTCTGTTATAGAAGTCATCAGCTCTGCAAGCGTTTCTGGCTATCGCCAAGGGAGAACTTCCTTCCCGTGAAATATTTTATTTCATGAGCAAGGCAGTGTCAATAGAAATATAGGTGGTTTCACATGTACAGTAACCCGTCATTATGCCTATCAAGCGGGCATATCATGGTCTGCCTGTCAGCCGTTTGTCGCGCCGCCCAGATTGCGCAGCATGGCTTTGACGCCGTCCGTGTACATCAGCGTGTCGTCGGGCATCACCCACAAGGCTTCCACACCTTCCAGACTTTCCGCAAACGCTAGCGCTTCGTCCGGCGGCATGAGGAACAACGCGGTAGAGAGCGCATCCGCCCGGGTCGAATCCTCTGTGAGCACTGAAACCGCCTGATAATAGTTTGCCGGATACAGCGTCTCGGGATCAATCAAATGATGATACGGCACGCCGTCCACCATATAGAACCGCTCATAGCCGCCGCTCGATACCACCGACATGTCGTTCACATACGCCACATCGAGCAGCTTTTGCTGCTGCACAATAAGGTCTGTCGATATCTCCGGGTCGGTAATCCCCACGCTCCACTTGTCACGCTCGCCGTCCTTCGGTGCGCCGATCGCGCGTACGTTGCCACCGCCGCTAATGAGCACGGAATCGTACCCCTGCGCGATGAGCTCGTCCGCCACTGCCTCAACGGCATATCCCTTCGCCATCGCTCCCACGTCGAGGCTCATGTCCGGGTCGGCGAGATACACGGTTGAAGCAGCTTCGTCAATGACGACCTGATTGATATCGGTGTGCTGCGCGGCCTCTTCCAGCGCGTCCTGCGGCGGAAGCTCCGCAGTCGCTTCGTCCAACATGCCCGCTTCGCGGTAGTTGTGCCAGATCTTCAGCACCGCGCCCATCGCCACGTTGACGATGCCGCCGGTCGTTTCGTCCCACTGCTTCGCCTGCTTCAAGAGGTCAATGATCTGCGCGTCCACCTTAACCGGCTGGATGCCCGCGTTATCGTTGATCGTCTTTAAATTGTTGATCCCTTCGTAGTTGTGGTAGATGTCGAATAATTGGTGAAGCTCCAGCATGCGGCTGTGAACGGTATCCGACAGCGCGTCGAACTCCTCCTGCGAGCGCGTAAAAGCCATTACGATGACGACCGTGTCAAACGTGTCGTAAAACTCGTACTGGTGCTTCTCATATGCGGTTTCCTGCGGTGCACAGCCGGTTGCCAAAGGCAGCAACAGACAGGCCAACAAAATATAAACAATAATATTCTTCATAAACAATATAAGGGGATTATCCGCATGGGATAATCCCCTTGATTTTATAGGGTTCAGCCAGCGTTTGCAACTGCCTTCTGGGCAGCTTTGATGTAATCGCTCACATGGATCGTCACGCTCGAAGTGAGGTCAGCCTCAGTCGTCTTGCCTTCCGCATCCATCTGGATTGCGGACACCTGGTCGATCGTCTTGCCGATCATCCACTGTGCCAGCGCCGCAGACTGCTCGAACCAATCCTTGCCGATGCTCGAAGCGGAAGCCATGCCGTATTCGGCACCCAGTTCCACCTTCGTCTTCTGCTCAACCGCGAGATCCGTCGTCACAACGCCCTTCGAATCAACATTGATCTTGACCTGTGCCGTATCGATCATCGCGCCTACGATGACGCCGCTTTCGTCAACCGTAACCGCAATCGCTACGTTGTCCGTCTGCGCAAGGCCTTCCGCATCCGCCGCAGCGCTCGTAGACTTCGCGAGCGATACGATGGTGCCAAGGCCGGTCTTGGTCGCGCCCGATACCGTTGCGCCGAAATCCTTCGCGTTGGCAACAGCCTTATCAACCGCCTTGATGTAATCCGAAACGTGAACCGTCACGCTCGAAGTGAGGTCCGCTTCCGCCGGTTTGCCTTCGGCATCCAGCTGCATTGCCTTCACTTCGTCGATCGTCTTGCCGACCATCCAATCTTCCAGCGCAGCAATCTGCTCGTACCACTCTTTGCCGATGCCCGAAGCGGAAGCCATGCCGTATTCACCGCCCAGTTCTACCTTGGTCTTCACTTCAGCCGCGATGTCCGTGGTCAGCTGACCCGTCGCGTCAAAGTTCACCTTGGACTGCGTCATATCGATCTTGACATCAGCGATCTTGCCATCCGCACCCAGCGTTACCGCCGCCATTACGATGTCGGCTTCAGCCAGTGCAGCGTCACTACCCGTAGCGCTCGTGGATTTCGCAACGGAAACCACCATGCCAAGGCCGGTCTTCACCGCAGCATTCGTTTCGCTGGTCGTCGCCGGTTCCGTTGCGGTCTGTGTTTCACTGACCGTTTCGGTGGCAGCGGGCGTTGCGCTCGGCTGATTGTTATTGGTGCTGCAGCCTGCCAGCGCAGTCAGCGCCAGCATCAGCGCCAGCACAATGATCAAAATCTTCTTCATTTCTCTCCCCCAGATCCTTTCATTAACTTACAGTATTTATTGTATCGATATTGACGGCTTCATCCAACCAAAAAGGTTAAACGTTCTGGCCATCATACCGATGAACTATTATACGCAAAGAGCGTAAAATGATCAAACATCAAATATATAGAATTAATCATAATTATACCAGAAAATCTAATTCAGAATCGTTTTTGTTAATCAATTCGCCCTAATTTGTAATAATTATTAATTGTATTTTGATTTTCTCTCTGATATACTTTTCCTATCTAAATAGGGTACGGGAAACTGAATGCTGAAGGATTCGGTTTTTTTAAGGTGTTCATACAAATTCCCGATCCATAGATATGAAGTGCTTGTGTGGTCATTGCCGTAAAACGGTTAAAAACTGTCATGATCATCATAATAATATCAGCAGTTGATTGCAAGCAGTGCCGCCACAGTGCTTAACGAACCAGTTGTTCGGTGTTTCGTTCATCCTATGCACCCTGCTGGTCGGCCTGGTCTTTAAATTGCATGGAGGGTTTTATGCCAAAAAAAATTGTCATCGTCGGCGCCGGTTATGCAGGCGTCGAAGCCGCACTGAAGCTTAACAAAAGGGGTAGGCGGGACGATATCGAAATTACCGTCATCGACCGAAATCCTTATCACACGCTGCTCACCGAGATTCACGAGGTAGCGGGCAACCGCGTCGATGAAGATGCCGTCGTAATCCCGTTGAAAAATATATTCGAGCGTACGCGCGTACGCGTAGTCGTGGATGAAATCGAGAAGTTCGATTTTGAGAACAAGCGGCTTTCCTCCGCCCGTCACGAGTTTCCGTACGACTATCTTGTACTCGGTATCGGCTCCACGCCGAACTACTATGGCATACCGGGGCTGGAGCAGCACGGCTATCCGCTTTGGTCGGTCAGTGACGCCGTAGAAATCCGCGATCAGATTGAGCGCTGCTTCTGCCAGGCCGAGACGGAAACCGACAAGGATCGTCGGAAGCGACTGCTCACGTTCGTCGTAGGCGGCGCGGGCTTTACGGGTGTAGAAATGATCGGCGAGCTTGCGCATTGGGTCAAAAAGCTGTGCCGTCAATACAATATTAAGCGCAGTGAAGTACGCCTGTACGTCGTAGATTTGCTGCCCCGCATTCTCAATAACCTTGATGAAAAAGCCGCGAAAAAAGCTCATATCTACATGGAAAGAAAGCTCGGCGTCAAGGTGATGCTCAACACCGCAATCAAGGAAGTCACCGGCGAGTATATCGATCTGGGCCCGGAGAAGATCGAAACCGAGACGCTGATCTGGGCTGCGGGCGTACGTGCCACACTGGATGTGGAAGAGATGGAACTCGAAAAAGGCCCCGCGCGGAGGCTCTCCGTAGATGAGTTCTGCCGTACCAAATACCCCAACGTCTATGCAGTGGGCGACGTAGGCGCGCTGCTGGACAAAAAGGGCAAGCCGTATCCCGCCATGGTCGAAACCGCGGTACAGACCGGTCATGGTGTGGCGGAAAATATACTGCGAGATATCCGCGGCAAAGCGCCCGAGGTGGTCGAGGTCAAGCTGCACGGCGTCATGGTCAGCGTGGGCAACTACTTTGCCGTCGCCGATCTGATGGGCATCCGCCCTCCGAGCTGGATATCGCTCATCATGAAATTCCTCATCAACTGCCACTACCTTTACACCATACTCGGTGTGAAAGGCGTATGGGATTATCTGCGCGATGAGATACTACACCGCAGACAGCACCAGCGCTTCCTGCAGCGCCACTACACCAAGACCGTGCAGGCCTGGTGGCTGGTGCCGCTCCGTCTGTTCCTCGGCTGGACCTGGTTCTACGAAGGTCTCGAGAAGATCAATCAAGGCTGGATGAATTCACCCAAACTCGCTTCCTTCCTGGGGCGCGCCGTGGAAGGCGTCTCGGGCGCTTCACAGGCAGCAGAGGCCGTAACGGGTGCGACGGGTGCAGTGGAAAACGCGCCTGCGGTCGTCGAGAAGATACTGAACATTGATCTTGGCTTTATCGGCGTCTTCATTGAGCAGTCTGGCAAGGATGCGCCGCTCGTATTCCGTATGAAGTTCTTCCTGGTCGATTGGATATTAAACGGCTGGGTGTTTGCGACCGAGGGCTGGTCGATGTTCTTCCAGGTGTTCATCGTAATCATGGAGATACTGGTGGGCCTTGCGATATTCTCCGGCACGTTCACGTTCCTCGCCTCCGTTGTGTCATTGGGTCTGCTCGCCATGTTCATCACGACGACCGGCATGTACTCTACCGAATGGTGGATGCTGTTCGCGGGTATCGCGATTGCGGCGGGCGCCGGCCGTGCGTTTGGGCTTGACCACTGGGTGCTGCCTTACCTTGGCCGCGTATGGGGTACGAGCAAGCAGAACGGCCGTCTGATGCTGGCATATAATAAAAGACGTTTCGGGAAATAAATTTGGGGGACATTTTCGTGTGGGAGGATTATCCTGCGCTGAAGGCGGAGCTTGACCTGTTCGAGCAGTCGTTGCGGCAGGAGTTTCATGCCAGAAAAAATATAGAGGCATACCTCGATTCGCTGTCGCTGCGCGTCATCGGCAGCGGCGGCAAGCGGCTTCGGCCCGCAATGCTGATCGCTTCGGCGATGCTGGGCAATTACGACAGGGAAAAGACGCTGCAGGCGGCTAAGAGTATCGAGCTGCTGCATACTGCCACGCTGGTGCATGACGATATCATCGACGACGCGCCGCTGCGCCGCAGCGTTCCCACGGTCAACGCGACCGAGGGGCTGCATACCGCCATATTTGCGGGCGATTATATCTATGTGAAGTCGATACTTGCGCTCGCGGAGAGCGGCCTGCCGCTCGATTATCTGCGCGAGGTAGCGCGCGCCGTGGAAGCGGTATGCGTCGGCGAGGTGGAGCAATATCGCGGACGGGGCAGCATTCCCGGCTTTAAGACCTATATTTCACGCGCGACACGCAAGACCGGCGTACTGTTCGCCGCTTCTTGCGCCATCGGCGCGCACCTTGGCGGCCTCCCCGACGACCTTGTGAAGCAGGCGGGAAGGTTCGGCGGATACTATGGCATTGCGTTTCAGATCAAGGACGACCTGCTGGACATGCTTGAAACCTCGAAGACCATTGGCAAACCCGTGGGTAACGATTTAAAGGAAGGCATCGTAACGCTGCCGGTGCTGCTCGCAGCGGCGCGCGACGCGGGGCTCAAAGCGCATATCGAATCGCTGCTGCAGCATAAGAAGCTAAACCAAAAGCAGATCATGGGTCTGCTCGGAGAAGTGATTCGCGCAGGCGGCACCAGCGAAGCACAGGATGTGATGGCTAAGTACGTCATCCGCGCGCAGCGCGCGCTCAGCAAGCTGCCCAGCTCGCCCGGCAAGGACATGCTGGGGCGTATCCTCAGCGTATCGTATTCCGTTTAAAGGTATGATAAAACACAAAAGCCGTCCGATTCTCCGGGCGGCTTTCTTCGTGTCATTGTGTCTTATGCCAGCAGACTTGTTTCGTCTTTTTTGAGTCCCCTATACCAGTTCCCGTCCCGCAAGCGTCAGCGCAGAGGCGATGGTCTTGTCCATGTCAAAGTATTTGTACTCCGCCAGCCTGCCGCCGAAAAGCACGTTTTCCTCGCGCTCCGCAAGCTGCCGATAACGCTCGAACAGCTGCTGATTCTTCTCGTCGTTGACGGGGTAATACGGCTCGCAGCCCGGCGTCCACTCCATGGAGTATTCGCGCGAGACATACGTCACCGGCTGCTGACCAAACTCGAAGTGCTTGTGCTCGATCACGCGCGTATAGGGCGTCTCGCGGTCAGTATAGTTCATGACCGCCACTCCCTGATAGTTATCCGTCTCAATCCGCTCGGTCTCGAAGCGCACGCTGCGGTATTCGAGCGGGCCGTAGCAGCCGTCAAAGTACGCGTCGAGCGCGCCGGTGTATACGACCTTTTTGGCCTGCCGCTTCAGCGCGTTCCGATCGGCGTTGAAATCCGTTCCGAGCAGCACCTCGCACCCCTCCAGCATCTTTTCGATGATCGGGTTGTATCCGCCGATCGGGATGCCCTGATACGGATCGTTGAAATAGTTGTTGTCGTAGGTGTAGCGCACAGGCAGGCGGCGGATGATGAACGCAGGCAACTCCGTGCAGCTGCGTCCCCACTGCTTTTCGGTGTAGTCCTTTATGAGCTTTTCGTAGATGTCCTTGCCGACCAGCGATATCGCCTGCTCCTCGAGGTTGGCGGGTTCCCCCGTGATGGCCGCGCGCTGCTGTTCGATCATACCGCGCGCTTCGTCCGGCGTGATGACGCCCCACATCTTGCTGAAGGTGTTCATGTTGAACGGCAGGTTATAGAGCTCGCCCTTGTAGTTGGCCACCGGGCAGTTGACGTAGTGATTGAACTCCGCAAAGCCGCGCACGTAATCCCATACGGGTTTCAGGCTGGTATGAAAGATATGCGCGCCGTATTGGTGGATGTTGATGCCTTCTTTTAAGTCACAGTACAGGTTCCCGCACGTATGCTGCCGTTTTTCCACCACAATGCAGGTTTTACCCCGCTTTTTTGCCTCATGCGCGAACGTCGCCCCGAACAGGCCGCTGCCCACGATTAAATAATCTGCACTCATTCCTTCGTCCTTCCGATTATGTTCTTTTTATCACAATCCTGATTATACCCGACCCAGGGCGGCCTTTCCAGAACAAACTGAAAAACTTCACCAAAAGGCTTTTCTTTCCCAATTTCCTCATTGACGCGGGCAGGAAAAACATACTAGACTAAGCATGCAACCCTTTCAAATGATTACTTCACCCAAGGAGGCGCGCCATGGCAAAGTGGTGGCAGGAGCGCGTGGTCTATCAGATCTACCCGCGCAGCTTTTCGGACACGAACGGAGACGGTTTCGGCGATATCCCCGGCATCATCGCTCATTTGGACGATCTAAAGGATTTGGGCGTCGGCATCATCTGGCTGAGCCCCGTATACCGCTCGCCCGACGCCGATAACGGTTACGACATCAGCGATTACCGCGATATCGATCCCAAATACGGCACGATGGCGGATATGGACAGGCTGATTGAGGAAGCACAGAAGCGCGATATCAAGCTCGTGATGGACCTCGTGATCAATCACACCTCCGACGAGCACGTATGGTTTGCTCAGAGCCGCGACAAAAACAGCCCGTACCGCGATTATTACATCTGGCGTCCGGGCAGAAACGGGAATCCCCCGAACAATTGGATGAGCCTGTTCGGCGGCAGCGCGTGGACGCTTGACGAGCGGAGCGGCGAATACTACCTGCACCTGTTCGCGGCAAAGCAGCCCGACCTCAACTACCACAACCCGAAAGTGCTGGATGAGATCAAGGATATCATGCGCTTCTGGCTTGACAAAGGCATATCGGGCTTCCGCTGCGACGTGATCAACATCATCTATAAAACCTCGCTGGCTGACAGCAAAAAGCTGATCAAGGGGACTGAGTATTACGTCTCTCAGCCGGGCGCGCACGAGATACTGCGCACGCTGCGGCGAGACGTGCTCTCCCAATACGACTGCTTCGCCGTGGGAGAAACGGTGTTCGTGACGCCGCAGATGGGCAAGGATCTCTGCGACGAAGCGCGCGGCGAGCTCGATATGATCTTCTACTTCGAGCACATGGAGACCGATCAGTTCTTTTTGAAGTGGTTCCCTCGGCGCTTCCACGCGGGGCGCTTCGGAAAAACGCTTGCCAAGTGGCAGGAGGCGCTGGAGTGGAACGCGAACTACCTCGAGAATCACGATCAGCCCCGGAGTGTATCGCGCTTCGGCGACGACAAACAGTACTGGGCGGAATCCGCGAAGATGCTCTGCACGATGCAGCTATCGCTGCGCGGCACGCCGTTCCTCTATCAGGGACAGGAGATCGGCATGACCAACTTCGACTTCACCTCCATGGATCAGGTGCAGGACGTGGAATCGCGCAACATCTACAAGCTTGCCACAAAGCTGCGCCTGCCCAAGGGCTACCGCTGGCGCATGATTAAAACCAAGTCCCGCGATAACGCGCGCACGCCTATGCAGTGGGACGGCACACCAAACGGCGGTTTCACGACCGGCACGCCGTGGCTGGGTGTCAACAGCAACCATACACGCATCAACATGGCCGTGCAGATGGATGACCCGAATTCGGTGCGAAGCTACTTCAAAAAGATGATCGCGCTGCGGGCAGGCAGCGATGTGCTGAAATACGGCGCGTTCAAATACGTGGAAGCGGACAAGCACCTGTTCTGCTTCGACCGTGAATACGAAGGCAGGACATACCGCGTATTACTGAACTTCAGCAAGCGCCCGCAAGGGGTGCCCTGCGGCGGCAGGGTCGTAATATCGAGTTATGGGCGCACCCCATATGATGGTACGTTACAACCTTACGAAGCCGTCATTATCGAGAAGGGGGCGAAGGCATGATTGAGGAAAAGGGCAGCCTCATCCGGCTGACCACGGACAATACGAGCTATTGGCTCCGCGTCAGCAAGTTCGGACACCTTGAGCATATCCATTATGGCGAGCGCCTTGCAGAGCAGGACCCGGAGGGACTGGTTTTAAAGCGCACCGCGATGTTCGGCAGCAGCGTGCTCTATGACGAAGCCGACCCGGTATATTGTCTCGATACAATGGCGCTAGAATGGTCCGGCATCGGGCGCGGGGATTACCGTCACTCCCCTGCGGAGATCAAGATGCCGGACGGCAGCTTCTCCACGGACTTCGTCTATCGTTCCCACCGTATATTGCCGGGGTACGTGCCGATGGAAACGCTGCCCGGCGCGTACGGCGAGACCTCCGAGTGCGATACGCTGGAGCTGACGCTCAAAGATACCTCAAACGAGGTGGAATTGCTGCTCTACTACACCGTCTATACGCATACCGACGTGATCACACGCCGCGCAGTACTCATCAACCGCAGCGGCAAGCCGCTTGTCATCCGGCAGCTGATGAGCATGATGATTGATCTCCCCAACCTCGGCTTTAAGCTGATCACGTTCGACGGCGGCTGGATTAAAGAGGCACACCGCCACGAACGCCCCGTGCAATACGGCATGTACGTCAACGAGTCCACAACGGGCGCAAGCAGCAATCGGCACAACCCGGGTTTCCTGCTCGCCGAGGCGGAGGCAGGCGAGATGCACGGACGCGTATACGGTTTCAACCTTGTTTACAGCGGCAACCACTACGGCGCGGTTGAGCTGTCCGCGCAGGACATCGTGCGTGTACAGCTCGGCATCAGCCCGCACTGTTTTGAATGGACGCTGGGCAAAGACGAGCGCTTCGAGACGCCCGAAGCCGTAATGACGTTCAGCGCGAATGGTTTCAATGGCCTCAGCGCGCACTTTCATGACTTCGTCAATGCGCATATTGTGCGCGGCGATTGGCAAGGCAAGGAACGCCCGGTGCTCATCAACAACTGGGAGGCACACTTTTTCAAGTTCAATCAAAGGAAGCTTTTGCGGCTCGCAAGGCGCGCAAAGCGCCTCGGAGTGGAACTGTTCGTGCTGGACGACGGCTGGTTCGGAAGCCGCAACGATGACCACGCAGGGCTAGGCGACTACACCGTCAACAGGAGGAAGCTGCCGGGCGGCATGCCGCACTTCGCGGATAAGATACGCAAGACCGGCATGAGCTTTGGCCTGTGGTTCGAACCGGAGATGGTGAATCCGGACAGCGAGCTCTATCGCGCGCACCCCGAATGGGCGCTGACCACGCCGGGCAAGAAGCCCGCTCTCGGGCGCAACCAGCTAGTGCTGGACTTATGCAACTCGGACGTACTGGATTATATCGTTGATAACGTATCGCGCATACTCGACGAAGCAGGCATCACCTATGTCAAGTGGGACATGAACCGCCATATCAGCGACGCGTTTTCGCCTTTGCTCCGAAATCAGGGCGAATTCTTCCACCGCTATATCCTGGGGCTGTACGACGTGCTTTCGCGCATATTCCAACCGCGTCCGCACATCCTGCTCGAAAGCTGCTCGTCGGGCGGAAACCGCTTCGATCTCGGTATGCTGTGCTTCTCGCCGCAGGTGTGGTCCTCGGACGATACCGACCCCATTGAGCGCCTGAAGATACAGGAAGGATTATCGCATCTGTATCCGCTCTCCGCCATGGGTGCGCATGTCAGCGAAGCACCGCACCAGCAGACGCTGCGCAACACGCCGCTCTCGACGCGTTTCAATGTGGCCTGCTTTGGCTGTCTCGGCTACGAGATGGACTTGAAGTACCTGACGCACGTGGAGAAAAAGGAAATTCGTGAGCAGATCGCGTTCTACAAGGCACACCGCAAAACGTTCCAGTACGGGCGGTTCAGCCGTCTGCCCGCGATCAAAAACAACAAGGTACACTGGCAGTGCGTCGCGCAGGACCGCAATGAAGCGGTCGCGGGCTTCTTCCAGACGCAGGCGGTCGCCGCGGAAGGCTACGACTTTCTGCCGCTCACGGGCTTCGGCCTGGCCAGCCGCTATACTGTCAAGACGCGGCCGCAGACCATCCCCATCCGGCGGTTCGGCGGGTTGATCAAGCACATCGCGCCCATTGCGCTCAATCCCGACGGACTGATCGTGCGCACCATCAACAAGGTGTACCCCATGACAGACTGCGTGGAAGAATACGAGTGTCGCGGCGACATGCTGAACGCGGGCATCCGCCTGAATAATCAATTCATCGGCTGTTACTATAACCCCCGCATCCGTCTGCTAGGCGACTTCGGCTCCAACCTGTACGTAATCACAAAGCAGGCGGATTAATAAAAAAGCCATCCTTTCGGACAGCTCCTTTGAAACACCCAAACCCGTTCTGTCTTCCTGAGGAGCAATCGCGAACAAAGGACTTTAACGGTGTATACCCGGGCTTCGCTTTGCATGACCCGGAACCTGCAGCATATTAGAAGATCACATAAAGAGGCTGCCCGCCGGGCAGCCTCTCATTATATCTCACTCCGAAATCTCGCTCTTGATGGCCCCTCTTGCGGCCAGATCCGACACAATCTGATCGTAGAACTTCTTGTCGATCTTATATTTCTTCAGGTAGATAATATATCCCACGATAATGCAGAGCAAAGGCAGTATGAACATCGCCATCTTCAGAATAAAAATTCCTTCCGCCGTTACCGGTGTATGTGTCCTGTCGGCAGCACTGATCCCCGAAACAAGCAGCGTAACGGTGGAAACACCCGTATAGATTGCACCGCCGATCTTGTTGATAAACGGCTGAACCGAGAATGTGACCGCCTGATTGCGCTTGCCGGTTTTCCACTGCCCGTACTCGATCGTATCAGCGAGGAACATAAGCATGAGCAACTGAATGAACGCCTCTCCAACGAACAGCAGCAGTCCCGCAATACCCAGCGGTATCATATTCATCGGCGAGAAGAAGAACAGCGCGTAAGCGGCAATGACGAGTATTGTCGATGCGGTATAAAGCTGTTTTCTGTTGAAGCGCTTGCTGAACAGTGGGAATATGGCAAGCGCGGCAATCTGCGAGACCCCGACGATCGCTGCGAATACGGAATACATACCTTCATCGCCATACGCGTACTTGAAGAAGTATAAGCCGAAACCCGTCGTTGTGGCGTAGCCGATCGTAAACAGCGCCATAGATATAACGGTGAACAATAGCTGATCGTTTCGGAAAATTGCCAGGAACATTCCCTTCAGCGTCGTCTTTTCCTCATCCTTGAACTCGCCGCGGTATTCTTTGGTTCCAAACAGCGTGAACATCTGGAAGCCAATCATCAACACCGCGATCGCCACCGCGAAGACGAACCAACCCTGCGCCAAATCTCCGCCGAACTGTTTCGCAAGCCAGTCCGTCAAAGGTACCATTCCCACAACAACCGCAAAAAGGCCGAGGTTCGCGCATATTCTCGCGAAAGAACCGATCTTCTCGCGCTGTTTCTGGTCCAGCGAAAGCGCGGGCATCATCGACCAGTAAGCGATATCGTTGAGGCCGTACGTGATATCCCAGAACAGATAGCTGACCACGAATATAACCACGTACCAGGTGGGAGAAACGTTCAGGTTGGTGAACAGCATAATCATGAAGAAAGCGCTGGTCACAGCACCGATCAGTATCCACGGCTTATACTTTCCGCGGCGGGACTTCGTATTGTCAACAATCATCCCCATCAGCGGGTCATTGAATGCGTCAAAGATGCGAAGGGCAAACAGTATGCCACCCACCAGCGCTAGCATCCCTTCGGAAAGGTCGATCACATCGGAAAGATAGTATAAAAGAAACTGGCTCTCCATCGCATAGAACATATCGCGCCCGATCGTTCCCATGCCGAAGAAATACGTATTTTTTACGTTTCGATTCCTTGATAATGCGAAGAACACGGTGAGTAAAGCAAGCAATCCCAATCCAACATATAAGAAGATCATTTTCACACCCGCCTTTTATTTATCCTTGAAGCGCCGCTCCAAACTAATTCATTTTATATTCCGTGCCGCAGTATTCGCTGTACATCTCTTCCGAGACGCCGCCCTCTGCGATCATCTTCGAGAAGAACTCACCGCTGCGTTTGACGGTGCGCTGCTGACTTTCATAATCCACATGCACGATGCCAAAGCGCGCAGAGAAGCCCTCCACCCACTCGAAATTGTCGGTAAAGCACCAGTGATAATAGCGCTCCACGGGCAGGCCACTCTCGCAGATTGCTTTGATGTGCTCATATACATAGCGGCTGCGAAACGCGTCGGTATTGTCGCAAGTGCCGTTCTCGGTAATATAGATGGGAAGCTTCGCAAGCGCGTACAACTCTTTCGCGCATTCCACGATGCCCTGCGGATAGATCTCCCACCCGAGATCGTTGACCGGAACACCGGAAAGAAAACCGGCGGACAACCCCGAGGCCGCCGTCCGGCTGTAATAGTTGATCGCGTGAAAATCACAATAAAGCCTGTTCTTCGCGCCGGGAACGCTTCGCAGCGGGAATCCGCCTTTGCCGGTTAAGTACGCACTGGAGAGAGACGTTTGGAACAGCCTCATCATCAGCCGCGCGCCCATACGATCCGAAAGCCTTTTCATGTCCTTGGGTACAAATACGCGCATGTGGTGGGCGTAGCTCACCCGCGTATCGTCAAAGCCCATCTCCTTGCGCAGCTTGTGGATCAGGTCATACGCCTTTATATGGCATTCACACATGTTGCCCATCACGCGCAGCGCCGCGCCGAGTGACTTTTTGCCCGGCGGCCATTCGCCGAAGAAAAACCCGCTGGTCGCGTACACGTTTGGCTCGTTAATTGTGATGTACTCCGAAACCAGATCGCCTAGCTTTTTGACGGCAATGGTCACAAAACGCAGGAATATGGGGATGCACTTCTTGTTCGCGAACGCACCCATACGCTCGAACCAGAGCGGGTTGGTGAAGTGATGCAGCGTCAGTAGCGGCTGGATGCCAAGCTTTTTTAAAAGCAGTAGCTCCTGGCGATAGTGCGCAAACTCCTTTTCGTCAAACACGCCCGGCTGCGGTTCGAGGCGCGCCCACTCAAGGCCCAGCCTGTAGTGACGGATACCCATATCGTGCATAAGCTGTGCATCTTCCGCATAGCGTTCGTAGTGCATGTTCGCGATGGACGGATCGGCGTTGTCCTTGATATGGCCTTGCTTGTACCAATCGTACCAGCTGTTCTCCTTGTGTCCCCCCTCAATCTGCGTAGCAGCCGAAGCGACGCCCAAGCCCAGACTTTTCGGAAACTTCAAGCGCATAAAAGGTACCCCCTACAGTGATATGGTCATATCCAATGGGATCACCGCTGCCGGAATATATTTTCCATTCAATGAATTCAGAGAGTGCCGGAGCTACCCGACGCTATGATTATAGCACATTTCCAATAAAACTCAACCCCGCCAAGCGGGGCAGGAAGCAGCAAAAAGGCCGGAGATATACCCTTCGGGGCACTTATCCGGCCTGTTAGCTTTTCTTCTGTTTTCAAATTCAAGGAACTCGACTATCCCGTTGTTGTAAACAGGCTAGTGCATGTGGTCATACAATGCGCTAAGCATTGTCCCGTCCGCATTTTGAGACAATTCCCAGACTGCCGCGCCACCGAGTCCCGTATCGCGGATATACTCCGCCTTGGCCGCGACGGACTGCGGATCGTCATACGATATGAATGTCGACCCGTTAAACAGCCACGGCACAAGCGCATCGTCATGCACAAAGCGCTTGTAGGCGGGATTGGAAAGGTACGTGGATACAATCTTGTCGTACGGGATCGACCCGCCTGAGGTGAACGTCTGATAGAGCCCGTTGTTGACGTTCGGAACCCCGCTGAAACGGATGCCGTAGAACGGCACGCCCATCACAATTCTGGATTTTGGGAAGCCGCTGCTTTCCCAAAGCCGAACCGCCGCGTTGCTGCTCCATTTGTACTGCGGCGAGTTTTCGCTGGGCGTATAGAGCGGCGCATTAAAGTCGGTATAGCTGCCCGGCCACGCGCCATGCATATCGTAGGTCATAATCACGGCGTAGTCCACGATATCACCGAGCTTATCCATCTCGGTTTGGCGCGTATAGAACGTACCGGACGCGCCCGCAAAAGTAAGCAGATAATGGTGCCCGTCCGCGGCTTCCTGAGCATCCAACTTTTCGCGTATCGCGGCCATCATCAGGGTAAAGTTGGTTTTGTCTTCCGGCCTTGAAACATTGGTGGAAAGGCCGCCCCCGCCGGGGTATTCCCAGTCGATATCCACGCCGTCAAAGCCATGCTCCGTGACAAACGCCACGACGCTGTCGGCAAATGCGGCGCGGCTTTGCGCCGTGAGCGCCGCGTCCGAGAATCGTCCCGACCACGTCCACCCTCCGACCGATATCAGCGTGCGGATCGACGGGTTCTGCTGCTTTAACTCTCTGAGCTTTGTAAAGTTGGCGGGATCGATGGCGGGATCGCCCATCTTGATTTTGAGATCCGTCCCGACATCCGCAAACGCATAAAGGATATGCGTCAGTTTTTCATCCGGTATATCGAGTGGTGTATAGCCCGAATACGCGGCCCAGGACGCATAGTATCCGAGCACGACCGGGCCGCCCGTCTGAGGAGCGGGCGTTGGCGCGGGTGTTGCCGTCGGCGTAGGTGTCGCTGTCGGCGTAGGTGTCGCTGTCGGCGCGGGTGTCGGCGTCGGCACGGGTGTCACTGTCGGTGCGGGTGTCCCTGTCGGCACGGGTGTCACTGTCGGCACGGGTGTCGGAGTCGGTGCCGCAGCGGCTACCGACAGGTAAGTCTCATACACATAACCCGTGCGGCCATTGTAATTGATGGCGTAAAAAGAGCCGGATTTGCCGGTGACCGTATAGACGCTGCCCTTTGGAGCCGTACCGATAATGCCGTAGTTCGTTCCTGGCCCGCTGCGCACATTCACTCCGCTCACACAGTTGACAACTGTACCCTTCTGTAATGCGGACGAAGAGGGTGCCGGCGTCGGCGCGGACGATTGTATCGGCGTGGGTGTAGGCGAGGGCGACGTTACCGATGATGTTGTGACGGATATATAACTTTTATATACGTAACCGGTGCGGCCGTTAAAACTGATCGCATAATACGAGCCCGATTTGCCGGTAACCGGATAGACGCTGCCCTTCGGCGCGGTGCCAATGACCGCATAGCTGGTTCCTGGCCCGCTGCGCACATTGACGCCGCTCACGCAGTTGACGATTTTACCCGTTTGGGATGTGGTCACCGTGGAGGTTTTCGCCGCGGCAATGGCTGTTATGGCTATATAGCTTTCGTATACATAGCCGGTTCGGCCGTTATAATCGATCGCGTAATAGGAGCCGGACTTGCCCTTGACGGTATAAACCGCATTCTTTGGCGCGGTACCGATGATCGAATAGCTCGTTGCGGGTCCGCTGCGCACGTTCACTGCGCTTACGCAGTTCACGATTTGGCCAGTCTGGTAGGTTTCTGCTGCGCGGGACTCGCCCCCGTAAAAAGCCAACAGCAATGCAATTGCGATAATAAACGCAAAAATCCGGCGGGGTGACTTCATTGTTCCCTCCTCGAATAAATCGATGCTATTTGAAATCAATCACAGCCGGCATGTTTTCCGCAAGAATAGGCAGCCGGACGGTCATAGTAAAAACCTTAGACTCTCGGCTTTGCGTCCCTGTCTTTCGGCAGGTTTGCCCTTTCTGTTGAAAATTCCAAATGTAATTTCAGTATACGTATACCGTCACAGAAATCAAATTGTAAGTCATGGTACTGTTGGTTTTGCGCTTCTTTTGAAGGAGAATCCTTCCGGCAGGCGAGCTGTCCTCTTTATGGTTGCTTGGATGCGTGAAAATCCTGCTTAAGTTCACCGCGAGGCAAGTATCTCCCCGGGCTGACCGGCAAGTTCCATTCCAGCCCATCCGCTTTGTCCTTCGAATAAAATACTGCTGCCGTGGCAAAGCCGCAGTGATACCTCCGCTGTGATGCTCTCTTCTATCGTGCGGTTCATCAGCCCGTTTTTAGGCGCTTTGAGCAGGCCGCCGCGCCGGTATGAGGCGGTAAAACAGAGTAAATAAGCACCGCGCTGAAGTGTGCCGGTCAGCGTATTGCCTTCAAGATTCAACTCGTGCACGTGCGCACCGTTGTAGGTTGCGAATTTATAAAAGCCGTCCGGCGTTTTTAAAAAAGAGATCAGCCCGGGAAAGCTGGTGCCGAGCCAGGGAATGCGCGCTATCGAGAACATGAACGAGGCACCGCGCTGCGCGAAATGGTTCGCCTGCAGCCAGATCCAGGCCGAAGGAAAGGATCGGCCCCAGTCCTTCTCGATATACCCTTCCCCGCCGGTCATGTCGGTTTCGAGCCCATCCACCCGAATGCTTCCGCTGAGCGTGTGACTGATGTTCACCACGCCGTGATAACACTCCATGCCTGGCACAAACGAAAACGGCCCCATGATGCCGGGGCTTAAAAACGAACGCGGATAACGCACCACATCGTCAAAACGCAGCTCTGCGCGGATAACCGAACGGGCGTCCTGTAAATCAAGCCTTGCATAGCGGTCCGTAAACTCGTTTGCGCCGATACGCACATTCAGCTTTTTTCTGTCGGCAGTGAATTCATCCGCCGCATACCGGAAATATTCGGTTCGGCCTTCCACCGCGTCGATAAACTGCACGAACGCATGGGCGTCATTTCGGTTATTGCCAACCGACAATCCGGGGATTGCCGCAAATACGTGTCCGCGTTCCCGGTCAATCAGCTTATAATACCAGCCCTCAAAATAATTCCGGTGTTTTCGCGCTCCCCGAAACGCTTCCGGACTCCACGGCCCGCCGATCATCTTTCTTTCCTCCCGATGATATTCCCTCTCATTATGCACCATGACAGGATGATAATGCATCATAAGAAACAACAATTGTATAAATGCCCTTTTCGGGTGTATAATCCAATTGTCCCAATTGATGATTTCTTAATTCAACATTATACAGGAGCATGATTATGAAACTCCATAAAAAAGTTTTGTCTGTGCTTTTGGTATTGACACTGGCTCTGTCAGTGTTTTTCCCCACTGCGCTGGCCGAGGGTGCGCCTTCCGATTCCATCCGCATCCTGTTCACGCATGATCTGCACGCTTCGCTGGAACCGGCCATCGTAGCCGGTCCGGACGGGCAGCTCTACCAAGCGGGCGGATTCGCGCGGCTCTATACCGCCATTGAGGAAGCGCGCGATGCGGCCCCGCAGGGAACGCTGCTCGTGGACGCGGGCGACTACACGATGGGTACGCTGTTCCAAACCGTTGAAACCACACAGTCGCCCGAACTGCGGCTGATGGGCATGATGGGATACGACGCGGTGACTGCGGGCAACCACGAGTTCGACTATACGATCGACGGCTTTACGGCCAGCCTCAATGCCGCGGTGGAGAGCGGCGACACGCTTCCGCCCTATGTGATGTCGAATATCTCGGTGCCTGAGGGCGACGCAAAAGCGGATGCGCTGCGGAGCGCAATGGACGCGTACGGGGTTAAGGAGTATATCGTCACGGAGAAAAGCGGCTGCAAAATCGGCATATTCGGCCTGATGGGCGCGGAAGCCGCCGAACTTGCGCCCATGTCCGTGCCTGCCGTTTTCGAGGATGTAAAAGATACGGCGCAGCGCATGGTCAAGATATTGAAGGAGCAGGAGAAGGTCGATCTGGTCGTCTGCATTTCGCACTCCGGTACCAAGGAGGATGTGGCCGAGTCGGAGGATGAGCAGCTTGCCAAGAATGTACCGGGCATCGACGTGATTGTAAGCGGCCATTCACACACGGTGCTGCAGCAGCCCATTGTCGTAGATAATACCGTGATCGTCTCGAGCGGCTCGGACAGCGCTTATCTGGGTTCGCTCGATCTTTCGTATAACGGCGGCTGGCAGGTGCAGGGGTATTCGCTTCGCGCGATCGATGACTCCATTGAGGATAATGCGCAGATTGCCGCCAAAGTGGACGCCTTCAAGGGGCTGGCGGATCAATACCTCGCGGATTACGGTCATTTCTACGACGAAGTGATCGCATACTCCCCGTATCAGTTTACCAACATCAACGACATGTACTATCATCCCGGCGACTACGCGCTGGGCGATATCACCGCCGATTCATATGTCTACGCGGTCAGGCACGCGGAAGGCGAGGAATACGAGCCCGTGGACGTCTCGGTCGTACCGGTGGGCGTCATCCGGGCAACGATCAACAAGGGCGATATCACCGTGGCGGACGCATTCAAGATCCTCTCGCTGGGTACCGGACCGGACGGACAATCGGGATATCCGCTGATCTCCGTTTACCTCTACGGGTGGGAGCTGCAGAACGTCTGCGAGGTGGACGCCTCCGTCGCCGGGCTGCTTGCCGACGCGCAGCTTTATTTCGCGGGTCTCAAAGAAACGTATAATCCGAACCGGCTGATATTCAACAAGGTAACGAGCGCGGTGCTCGAACGCGAGGACGGCACCACAGAGGCAATCGAACCGGACCGGCTGTACCGCGTGGTATGCAGCCTGTATTCCGGCCAGATGCTCGCATATGTCAAGGAAAAGTCGTTCGGCATCCTCTCGATCACGCCCAAGGACGCGTCGGGCGCGGAGATTACCGATTTCAACGATCAAATCATCTATACGTATGAAGGCAACGAAATTAAGGAATGGCAGGCCGTCGTTTCCTATCTGTCGTCTTTCGAGCCAAAGGATGGCGTCAGCGTTATACCGGAGAAATACGCCATGCCGCAGGGCCGCAAGACGGCGGACACCTCCGGCGGCTTATTCGGAATTCTGTCGCAGTTCAATACTTTCGCTTGGATCGTCTGCGGCGTCGTTGCTGTCCTGCTCTTCCTCATCGCACTCGCGATTGTGCTGATCGTGCGGGGTGCGAAGAAGCGCCGCGCGCGCAAGGCGGCGAAGGCGCAGGCTGCGGCCAGCTGAAATTTCCCGATACGAAAATACGCCCTGCCGCGCGGCAGGGCGTATTAATTTTGTTATGCGGTTGCCAGTCTTTATTTCCCGCCGGTCATTCCACCGAGATCACGTTTACCGGGCAATCCTCCGCAGCTTCGGAAGCGGAGTCCTCTTCTTCCTCAGGAATCTCGTCCACATATACCTCCGCCAACCCGTCGTCCGCCATGCGGAATACTTCGGGGCAGGTCTCGGCGCATAGTCCGCAGGAGATGCATCCATCCCGGTCAATCACTGCTTTCATACTCTTCCCTTTCTTAAACAAATGATAGTGTATTTTACCCGCGCCGTGCGGGGATTATGCAATTTACCCTGCATTTTCAGTCAGCACTTCATTTTTCTCCACATGCAAAGCATGCATCTCGCGCAGAAACGATATGCTCATCAGCAGAGCCGCGACCATTGCAAGAAAATCCGCAATGGGCTGGGCGAAGATATAGCCATCAAAGCCCCACAGCGTATTGAGGGTGAACAGTAGCGGAATATAGAGCAGGCACTGCCGCCCAAGCGAGAGCAGCATTGCGCGCACCGCTTTACCCGATGCCTGGAAAGTCACCATCATCGTCATCTGCATGCCGATAAATGGTGCACCCAGTGAGAAGGCACGGATAATCTTGGCACCCGCATCGAGTGCTGCCACTTCGTCCGGGTTTGTGAGAATCAGAGACAGTATCTCGCGTCCGAACAACAAGAACACCGCCGCAAAGAAGCACCCGAGTATCGTATTGTATACCATGGTGGTCTTAAGGCCTGTCATAAGGCGATGATAATTCTTCGCGCCGTAGTTGTAGCCCGCGAACGGTTGATATCCCTGCGCGAGCCCGATCATCAGCATAATACACATGCTATTCACGCGCATCTGTGCGCCATTGCCCGCCACGATAAAGTCATTGTAGCTTTTCGCGAGTATGTTGGACAACGCCATCGAAACGCTCATGACAAGCGTGCTCAGCGCGGCCGGCAGCCCGATCTTAAACGATTCGGCAAATATACGTTTGGTGGGCTTGAAATCGTTGAAACGGATAGACAGCACCGTCTTTTTTGACAGAAAGTGCAGCACATAATACAGCGTGCCCAGTACGTTGCCGATTACCGTGGCCCACGCGACACCCGCAACGCCCATATCGAATACGAAAAGGAACAGCGGGTCCAGCACAATGTTGGTACCGAGGCCGATGACCATGCCGAGCATCGCCCGGCCTGTCGCGCCTTCGCTGCGCACAAGTCCCACAAGGCTCACCTGCAGCGTCAGCATCGTGGAGAATGCCGCAATGATCATATAGTACTCTTTTGTGGGTGCAAACGTATCCGTGCTGGTACCGATAAGGCGAAGCAACGGGTCGCTCAACGCTAGCGTCAGCACCGTAAATACCACGCCAAGCACCGCGGAAGAGTAAACCGCTACCGAATTGGCATGCCGTGCTTCGGCAAAGTTCTTTTCGCCCAGTTTGCGCGAGATATAGCTGCCGGTACCTACGGCAAATATGCTGCCGAACGCCTGTATTGCCATGAAAAGCGGAATTACAAGGGATACCGCTGCTACCAAGTCCTTGTTTTGCAGCTGTCCGATATAGATCGTATCGGTCAGATTATAGATGACCTGCACGGCCATGCCCAGCATTGTCGGCAATGCGAGCTTTAATATCGCGCTCCTTACGGGCGCGCTTTCCATCAGTGTAAGTCGTTTGTTGTCCATCTTCTCCCCGGTGCTGTGAATTTGCCGCGAGCGTACCTCCGACCAATTCATCATAGGGGTATATAAATTTTAAGTCAACCCTAATATGAAAAGCCGCGGCATCTTACCACGGCTTCGTCGCTGAACGCTCTTCCTTCTATCGGCTGTACTTTTTGAGGCTGCCCAGCTCAAACGGCGGCACGCGCTGAGGGCGCTTTGCGCCTTCCCCCATGACGCCTGCGCTTTCAAGCAGCTTCGTGTGCTTGCTCTGCATTTTGGATTCGTCGCATTCCTCCCAGTAGCGCTGCACGTAAAGCTCCGCGCGCGCCACCACATCCGCAAGCGCAGGGTTCGGCAGCACGCGCGCGCTCTGCTCGTCCGGGACGCTCACATACCCCATGCGCCACAGGCGCAGTGTTTCGCGTGTAATGTTTAACGCAATGCACAACCCAGATATGCTGTACCGCCCTGTTTCCGCCGCTTGTGCGAGGTAGGTATCGACACGAGCCTGAATCGCGTCCAAGTCAATCTCCCAATCTTCGTCTTTACGCGCTGCGTATGCGAAGCCTGCACCGCTGTCCATGTTCTGTCCGCTGACGCGTCTTGTTTTTGTCATATCAATCCTCCGTTTTTCTGCCATGCTACGTCAAATATACGCTCGAAGCCGCTCAAAAATTATTATAAAAACCTGTTGACAAATATATCGTCAGCCGATATATTATATCGTAAGACGATATATCGCATAACGTTATAACAATTTCCGTTATAACGAATACTGATATAGGAGGAGAAATTATGGCGGAAACATCAGGTGCCCTGACCGAAGCGGTTTACTACATCCTGCTGGCGCTTTATCAGCCGCTGCACGGCTATGGCATCATGCAACGCGTACAGTCGCTCAGCAGTGGGCGCGTGGCGCTCGGCGCAGGCACGTTATACGGCGCGCTTTCAACGCTCGTGGAAAAGGGCTGGATCACGCCATGTGGCAGCCCGGAGGGTGATCGCAAAAAAGAGTATTCGATCACACCGCAGGGGCGGACGGCCGTGGAGACGGAGATCCGACGACTGGAGGAGCTGATTGGTAATGGCCGGAGCATCGCAGGAGGTGCAATGTAATGAAACATGTAATACGCAAAGCTTATTGGAACTATGAAAGAGAAGAGAAATGGCTCAACGCGCTCGCCGCAAAAGGTCTGTCGATGACGGATTACTCGTGGTGCCGTTACGTGCTGGAGGAAACCACGCCGGGTGAATACGTCTACCGGATCGAACTTTTGGATCATCTGGCGACGCATCCCGAAAGCAGGCGCTACATTGCCTTTGTGGAGGAAACAGGCGCGGAGTGTGTCGCGACATATCTGCGCTGGGTATACTTCCGCAAGAAAGCGGCGGACGGTCCGTTCGAGCTTTATTCGGATAATACCTCGCGTATTGCGCACTACCGCAGGGTGCGCACGTTCTGGTGCGCGTTCCTTGTACTGGAGTTTATCGCGTTCGCCGTCAACCTCGTAACCGGCCTGACGCCGCCCATATCCGTCATTAACCTGGTGCTTGCGGGCATTGTTGTCTGGTTGTTCATCCTGTTTGCTTTCCTGTTCGCGCAGATGAACCGGCAGATCCGCCGGCTCAAGCGCGAACAAAAAGTCACAGAGGGGTAATTCCCGTCGGCTCATTACACCCGTTAGCGCGGGGTTGGATTGAGGAAAACCGCTGTTGTCATTCTGAGGCTGCTCCGCACCCTCAGAATGACAAAATCTTATACCGGCCTGCTGCCCGCATTCCTGCGGGTATCTTTCTGTCCGGATGCCGCTTGCCACATTCTATCACACGGATTATAATATGGTATGGTATTATACCAACAATTACATCGCGCAGATTCCGAACTGCGATCAAACAGTTGAGCGGGAGGTTTTTATGAAGACAGCCAGTATGATACTGGGTATCGTGGGTGGCGCGATCGCCATTCTTTCAGGCATTATGTTCATCGTCCTTGGTGCCTTTTTTGCCGATGGCTCCCTGTTCTTTGGCGACTTAGATTACTCCGGTGCATTCGACGGCTTTTACAACAGTTTCCCTTCATTCATTTCTACAACTTATCTGATCCTCGGGATCCTCGGTGTCACAGCCGGTGCACTAGGCCTTACGGGCGGCATCATCGTCAAAAAGAAGAACACGGCTGGTGGTATCATGTTCATTGTTGCCGCCGTGCTCACGTTCTCCATTCTGTTCATACTATCCGCCATATTCGCATTGCTGAAGGAGAAAGAGCCCATACCCGCGTACGGCTATCCCCCGCAATATCCTTACCCGCCCCAATATCCGTATCCCCCGCAGACAACACCATATCCGCCCGCCGTGCCCCAGCAGGCACCCGTCGACCGCAAACCACAGGAATAACACCGAATCGCATACGCACCCGTCCTCGGTCGGGTGCGTTTCTATTTGCCTCGCTTGTTATATGGGTTCATTTGGAATATAATGATGCCAACATAGATTTAAAAAGAATGCGGTTAACTAACAAACCAACTGCAAGGGGATGGCGATGTATAAAACCAGCAGAATCATCTCAATCGTCAGCGGCGTCATCATTCTGATATTCGGTATCCTGTCATTCATACTCTTGTGGGGCGAATACGGCGCCTCCGATTTCGTAACCTTCTTTGCTTTTCCGCTGTGCGGTGCGCTGTTCATCGCCAGCGGGTTATGCGGCATTGCAGGCGGGCTCGTTCTGCCCCGCCATTCACGCGCCGGGCGCACGCTGATGCTTCTGGCGGGTATTCTGGGGCTGCCCTTTTTCGCTCTGACCGGAACGATATTCGGCCTTGCTTTCTTCATGCTTTTCCTGACCGCCCGAAACCGCGCTGTCCCGCAATGGCCGGAGGAAGAGGACAAAACGAAGGCAGATCATGATTAGAGCCGCCCACAGATCCGCCATTTTTATCGGCATTATTTATTTGCTGGTTGGCCTGACGCTCCTTGCAGTACCCGTTTGCTCGCCTCGATATGGGTATATTTTTGTTTTTTACGATCGCTTCAACTTGGTGTTCCGTCAGCGGTGTTTGCGGTATCGTCGGCTGCACGACCCTCATGCGGCAGCGCCGTGTCGCAAGGAGACTGCTGATGATCTCCGCGATACTCAGTCTGGACTTACCTGATTCGTATCTGCAACCGAATCAAGCCCTGGGCGCAACACAACAGTGAGGAGGATAAATGATGAGAACGGCAGGCTTAGTTATCTCCATCATTGCGGTCTTGCTTGCCCTGTTCTGCGCCTATCTGAGCTTTCAGATCGGCTTCAGTTGGGCCAAATTCGGTGAATTTGCGCCTGTCGATCAGGAAGCCTATGAGGCGCAAATGGCCAAGCCGCTGGAAACCGGCGACGTTTTCTTTCTCGTCCCGTCCGCGCTCTGTACGATTGGCGCGGGGCTGGGCATTGCGGGCAGCGTGCTGCTGCGCCGGAAAGCCCGGCTCTCCGGCGCGTTGTTCGTGGCATCCGCCGTACTATGCATTTTCACAATCGTCGGCGTTATTTCCACAGTCCTCTTTATTGTCTGCGGGGTATTGGCGTTCATCTCAGCGGGCAGGCAACCGGGTATACCGCAATCGGCAAACGCGCACTCC
Source organism: Bacillota bacterium (assembly GCA_023390815.1). Lineage (GTDB taxonomy): Bacteria > Bacillota > Clostridia > Christensenellales > SZUA-584 > JAEWCC01. Next base: position 27,314 of record JAEWCC010000058.1, on the reverse strand, counting down.
CGTCCGGCGGCGGTTGCCGTAATCAGCGTCACCACATGTACCTTTGCGATCATCGCATCGCTCCTGGCCCTGTTCTTAGGACTATTTCAGGTAAGCACCTATCATCCCGATAAAGGCCTCTCCGATTTGTATCCATCACAGTTGTCTATGGGAGTCTACTTGCTGATATGCGGTATATTGGGAACAACAGGCGGTATTCTAGGGATCGCGGGACTGAGTCTCGGGAGGAAGAAACGCCTCCGGCTGGGGATTGCCATGGTCGCTGCCGCGGTCTTTTGTATCCCATGGTTCGCCTGCGTGCTGACTGCGCTGCTGGTGTTGGGTTCACTATATATGCTTTGGCCCGAAAAGAAGCAACCACAACCGGCCGCTGAATATCCTGAAATTCCGTAATACTGCCCCGGAGGTTAAAACATATGCCTGATGACATCATCATCCGCGCAATGGAGGAAACGGATATCGAGGCCGCGATGGCGCTATGGAGGGCTTCGTTCAGACCGGAATCGTCCGCCGTACACGAAACCTTTGAGATCATGGCGCGTTACCTCAAGCGCAATCCGGGCCTCAGCACGGTCGCCTGCGACGTGCAGGGCCGTTTGATCGGCACGCTGCTGTGCGGTCACGACGGACGCCGCGGCTCGATATTCCACGTCGCGGTAGACTCCGCCTTCCGCCGTCGCGGCATTGCAAAGCTTATGCAGCAGCGCGCGCTTACCGCGCTGCGCGCCGAAGGCATCGACCAGGCGTATCTGCTCGTTACCACGCACAACCCCGGTTCGCAGGAGTTCTGGACGTCCGTCGGCTGGGAGGTACGGCCCGACGTACGCTATCTCGCCAAAAAAATATAGTGCCGCTATCCCTTTTCAAAGAAGCGGCGCATTGTTATCACCATAAAACGAAGGGAGCGGATTCCCCGCTCCCTTGTTCTTACGATTTAAGCCGTCGTCCTGATCTCATCGACCACGATGCGCCCGGGCGTATGCTCCACGACCACAACCGGTGTATCCTTTTCGATGTACCCGCCCGACGATATCACGCTATACCGCTCGCCGCCGATGAGGGCGATGCCCGCAGGCCGCAGTACGGATATTGCCATGCCGGTCTTGCCGGTAAGACTTGGGATCGGATCGTGGCTTACGAAGCCTTCCTCGGGCAGCATGCCCTTCTCGAGCGCGAGTTTGCGCAGCAGGCCCAGTTTTTTAAGCAGCAGATAGACGAGCGGCAGACCGACCGCCGCGCCGAGTATGCCGATGCCCAGCACCGAGAGGAAGGTGGTAAAATCGCGTGTGGCAAATATCATGCCCGCAATCAGGCTGATGATACCGAGAATGCCGAATACCCCGAAGCCCGGCACGGCGATCTCGATACCGATAAATACGATGCCCGCCACGAACAGCGCGATGCTCCACCACTCCGCATAGCCCGCGATGTAGCTGCCGCCGAAATACAGCCCGAAAAACACGATCGCGAGAATACCGAAGATACCGAAGCCCGGTGTGAACACCTCGATTCCCATGCAGATGATCGCCGCGATAAACAGTATGCTCATTACGGTAGTCGAGGTCAGAAACTGCGCCGCCAGCACCGAAAAGCTCATGTTTTGCTGCTGCACCGCGTAATCTGAATAACCCAGCAGCGCCAGCGCCTCGTCCTGCGACTTTGCAATCCCGTCCGATATATGCAGCGCCTGCGCGTCTTCCGCGCCCAGCGTCAGCAGAGAGCCTGCTTCGGTCACGCCCTCGATCGCGATGTCCTTATCGGCCATCGCCGCGACGATCTGCGGGTCCCGCCCGCGCGCTTCCGCAGCGGATTTTAGTATGCCGACCCAGGTCGAAAGCGTCTTCTCGTCGTTGGGGATCGTCTCTGCCGCGCCGATCACCGCGCCGGGCGCCATGACGATACGCTCGCACGATATCGCGATCAGCGTCCCCGCCGAAAGCGCGTTGCGCGTGATATAACAGCTCACCGGCACCTTGGCGTCCAGCAATATTTCCTTGATGCTGTCCGCCTCAATGATCTGCCCGCCATAGGTGTCCAGCAGCAGCACCACAGGGCTGCCCGCTTGCTCCGCGTCCGATATTGCGTCCCGTATGTACCCCGTCATCGCGGCGTTTACCTCTCCGGTGACATCGAGCAATACCACTTCACCGCTCTTTGCCTGCGCATTTCCCGAAAACGCGAAAATACAAAGTACCATCGCGATGATTGCCGCTGCCCTGCGTATCGTCTGTTTCATATTGTCTCCTTTCAGAGTACCTGACCCCGGCCGGAATTAAAGATATAACAAAGCCCGTGAGCCTTGGCCCCGGGCTTATTCGCGAATGTTGCTTAGCGCTTACGCTTGCGCGCCGCTTCCGCTTTCTTCTTCCTTTTGACGCTCGGTTTTTCGTAATGCTCGCGCTTACGAAGCTCCGCCAGCGTACCTTCCCTTGCGGTCAGACGCTTGAATCTTTTTAATGCGTTTTCCAACGATTCGTTTTCGCCAACGCGTATCTCCGCCACTGCTTACCCTCCCTCCCGACTCCACGGGCGCTGAGTGCCCACCAAACGGGAGTTTTTTAACACACGAGTATTATAGACAACGACCGGAAAAATGTCAATAAAAGATTGTCCGCCGCGCCTTGGCGCGTCATTGACATTTTCCCAAACCATCGGCTTTTTCGCGAGGAATTCCTTTTCACAGCTTTAAAACTTAACACGTCGCGAAGTCAGGTCCTGCGACGGTACTCAGAAAATTTCGGTCACCTACTGCGCTATATACTCTTCTGTGCGCGCTTCGTAGTAATCGTACTGGGTGCGCACCTCAAAACCGCTCGTGGTATACAGATGGAACGCACGCGCGTTTTCGCTGTCCACCTCGAGTACGATATCGCGGTCGTATGATTTTTGCAGTTCACAAATGATTTTTGCCAGCATAATCCGCCCAAGCCCTTTGTTTTGGTGCTGTGGCGAGATACCCAGGCCGAAGATATAAAGATCCGGATCGCCCGTATTGACGCCGCCGATGCCCACCATTTCGTCATTCAACAGTACGACGAAATTGTGCCGATTGTTGTCTTTGAAAGCGCTTTCGACGAGGTGCCTTGCTTCCTCGAACGTCTCGCCAAACGTCTCGGAACTGAGCCTCGCCATTTCGGGAATGTCGCTGTCCTGCGCATACCGCACCGTCAGATTTGCGTTATCCGACGTTTGTACGCTGCCCGTATAATGCAGCAGATATTCGGAGTGCTCGATACCAACGCCCCACTTTTGTGCAATGGCCTTGCCTGCCTGCGCGGATGCCTCGTGGACCAGCAGCAGCTTATGATAGCCGTTCCCGAGCAGCGAAGCAGCCGCCTCGGCCAGCAGTCGCCGAAAATGCCCCTGTTTCCGGTACTCCGGATGCACGATAGCGGAAATCTCCGCAACGTCCTGCATCGGGGCGAATACACTGATCAGTCCAAGCAGCGCATCGCCCTCAAACAGCATAAAATAGCTGTCCATGCCGTGCACGAAATTGATCCCGTTGTCCAGTGATATCCGATTCTTCGCGCCGTCCGCTTCGGCACATATCCGGTCAAGTTCGTGGATTGCACGAATTTGCGCTTCCGTCAGGGAATTGGTTTTAAGTATATTCATCCGGTCTCCTTGTTGTATAGGGTAGTTTTAAGATACACGTATTTACAAAACCCGTCAATATGTTCGTGTTGCAGCGACGAAAAGCGGTTATTTAAATTCATCCTGTTTAATCAGGTTCATTTTCCACAAGTTTTACACGATTCATTATATATAATACTACTTCAATACGACTTCCGGGAGCGCTTCATGAAAACACAAAACACCACCTACGATTTGAAACGAGTCGATAAGGTAGCCCTTATCATCATCTGGGCGATGATCGCGATCATCATCGAGCAGGCGTTTCTCCGCAATGCAGGCACGCAGTACAGCGTAACCGCCGAAGGGCTGACCGTGGGAATTCTGGTTACCGTCATTGCATTCCTCAAAATGAACCGCTTTGCAAAATCGCTGCTAATGGGCCTTATACCCGTAATCGCCGTGTATGCCGTGATCTTCCTCAATCCGTTCTCGCTCGACCGGCATTACATGGTGTGTATCACGGTCATCATCATTGCGCTGTACTTTAACAGCAAGCTGCTGCTCGCATACGGCAGCATTGTGAATGTGCTGCTCATCGCGATCTACGTGCTTCGCCCGGACCACCTGCTGGGCGAGAACAATGGCTTGCCCTATTTCCTGTCCATATTCTTTATGCTCAATGGTGAGATCGTTGCGCTGTACTTCCTCACCAAATGGGGTGCAGGGATCATCGCCAACATCGAAAAAAGCCGGGCCGACTTGCAGGAGGTATTTGATGCGCTTGAGGCCTCTAGCCGCGCGCAGGAAAAGAAAGCGGCTTTCATCCGCGCCGAGGTACAAAAGCTTCATGGCAGCATGGACAAGCTTTCTCAGGGTGAGCTCAGCCTCCGCATCGAGGTTGAGGAAGCCGAAGCGGATACGCTCGACGTACATGACGTTTTCAGCGGCATTGCCGCAAAGCTGCTCGAAAGCGTCAGCAGCATTCGCCGCTATATCGCGGAAATCTCATCCGTGCTGGCCCAGGTTTCGCTCGGCAACCTGCGTACCGGTATTACATCCGAATTCCGGGGTGATTTCGCGGAGCTGAAATCTTCGATCAACCAAATCATCACTTCGCTCGGCGGGATGCTGTCCGATATCAGTATTGCGGCAGAGCAGGTGGCGTCCGGCACGAAGCAGGTCTCCGATGGAAGCCAATCCATCTCGCAAGGCGCAACGGAGCAGGCAAGCGCAATCGAACAGCTGACCGTGTCTATTGCGGATATTGCCTCCCAGACCCGCGACAACGCGCTCAAGGCGGCCAAGGCCAGCGACTTTTCCGCCCAGGTAAAGTCCGACGCAGAAAACGGCACCCGTCAGATGGAAAGCCTGAATCAGGCAATGGCCGCCATCAGTGAAGCGTCATCGGATATCTCAAAAATCATCAAGGTTGTCGATGAAATCGCATTTCAGACGAATATACTCGCGCTCAACGCCGCAGTGGAAGCCGCGCGCGCAGGCGTGCACGGCAAGGGCTTCGCAGTGGTCGCGGAAGAAGTGCGCAACCTCGCCCAGCGCAGCGCAAAGGCCGCCAGCGAAACAACCGAACTGATCGACGGTTCCGTGAGAAAAGCGGAAGCAGGGTTGATCATCGCCAACGATACCGCCGAAAAGCTGACCGGTATCATGGACGCGGCGGAAAAAGCAGCCGCGCTGGTGGGCGGAATCGCGTCCGCGTCGAACGAGCAGGCAACCGCCATCGCGCAGGTCAACCGGGGTATCGAACAAATGAGTCAGGTGGTTCAAACGAACGTGGCAACCGCCGAACAGGCGGCCGCAGCCAGCGAGGAGCTTTCGAGTCAGGCGGAGCTTTTAAAATCACAGGTAAATCGCTTTACGCTTGCATAACGGTTTTTTTGAAGAACAGCCCGTGCCACACATTTTCGTTGCACGGGCTGTTTATTTAATCGGAAGTCTTCAGTTGGGGTTAACCCCCAATATTCAATGTTGTCAAAAAACCCGTCCACGCTTAACCCATTGATCAGGGCGTATCCGTATTCATCATCCACCGTATAGGTAATCCTTACGGTTCTGCCGTTCTCCGTTCGGAACGTCATATGCCCGTTCCCGTCCGCGGAAACGGGCCAGATAATCGTATCAATGGGCAGTGTGTCCTTTACGTATTCCCCATCGTCCAGCATCTCCACCGGTAGTTCCCGGATGGCAACCAGCGGCTCCCTGCCCTGCGTCACAATCATCATGTCGGACACCGGCACGAGCTCGAATTCGTCGGTGAGCTCGTAATCGCGCGTATAGTCCCAATCCCCGATGGTTTCGGTCCAGGAACCCATTGTCAGATCGGTGCCGTTTATATCGAGCACCGCCTCGTACATCTCATTTTGTAATATGGGGGTTGTATCACTGAAAGAACATATATAGGTAATGACCTCGCCGCCTTCCCCGTCACAGCTGACCAGTACGCAAGGCTGGCCGCTTTGCGTATATGTCAGATACGCCTGCGAAAACCAGTCGAAATCCGATAAGACGATCTTCTTGTCCGGATTCTCCAACGTTTCCAGATAGATTGTTTCCCACCCATCATTCGGAACGTTATACATGGACATCACGACGATCGTTTCATCTTTGCCGTCCCCGTTAAGGTCAGCAGAAAACCTCGCATCTTCCCGTGCCATCGGCATTGGCTGCGGCTCGGGTGTTACGGCCAAAGTATGGCTGGGGGCGGGCGTCAGCGTTGCCTTTGTGTTCTGCGCAGCGCCGCTTTCCTTCTCATGCATATCCGTCAGCTCGCTGCATCCAGCCATCACCAACAAGCATACCAACAGGACTACAGGCATCCACATTCTTTTCATTGCACCCACTCCTTGTTTTCATCTCACGCCGCCTTTTGAGAATTACACAAACCAATTATCCTATTCAGTAAAAATCGATAGCCGGTTGTGTAATCATCCATCCCGCCTTGCATATGGTATACTACCACCTTGTAATGAAAGGAAGGCAGCACCATGGTCACAAAGGATACGCCGGTCGAAGAAATCGCAGAGATTGAGGGCGTATTTGAATATTGCCTCGGGCAGGGGGTGTCGCTGGTCGCCTGCTCCGGTGCTTTGTCACAGCCGCTGGGAAAGCTGCTGGAGGTCAAACGCATAAAGAACCCCCGTGCGTTCATCGCGGGGCTCAATTCGTTCCTGCGCGGAGCAGCCGAGGACGAGGTTTGAGCCCTAGCTCCAATAATCAACATTGTCGAAATACTCGTATTCGCTCACGCCGTCGATCATCGCACAGAAGGATTCATCGCGGATATAGCGAATCCTTCCCTCGGAGCCGTCTTCCAGCTTAAAGCACATGGTGCTTTTGCCGTCGCCCGTGGTGGGAAACAGGTATGTTCCGGTTGGCAGCGTACCGGCGGCGTATTCGCCATCCACCAGCATTTCCACCGGAAGTTCGCGAATGGTGTGAAGTGGTTCCCTGTCTTCCGTGATAGGCATCATGTCCGACATAGGCACCAGCGAAAAGTCATCCGTAAGTTCACATTCACGCGTATAGTACCAACTGCCGATAAAATCTGCCCAATCCTCCACCGTTATATGAGTCCCATCCATCCCGGTTATTAATCCATCCGCCCATCCTCCCAAAACCGGCGTCAATCCGCTGAACGAACAGGCATAGGTATCCCCACCGCTAATGACAGGGTCCTGACAGCTGATTAATACGCAAATCTCCCCACTCTCCGTTTGTACCCGATATGCGCCATCAAATATGCCATTACAAACAAGTATTTCATCATACGATGTTTTCGTTATGACTCCCACTGAAATACGATCAAAATCGATTTCATCTTCCGCGCTGGACGCAATAATCGATTCGTTCTCCCCGTCTCTATCCAGATCCTCAAAGAAACGTGCTTCTACCTTGGTACCCGGAGGCAGCGAGACGGCGGGCATCAAGGTAGGGCTTGTTGTTGGTGTGGTAACCGAAGCGGTTGTTGGATCACATGTTGATACAGCGGTCGCTGTGGGCGTCGGTATGTCAGCACGGGCTGCGCTGCTTTCAGTTGTTTGCTGTTGGAGCAAACTGCAACCGGCTATTCCAAAAAAGCATATTGCAGCGGTATAGATGAAAAGTACTTGGAGCCATACTTTTTTCATATGGAATACTCCTTATGTGAAGTGCATAAAAGAGCATATCATATTTCTCCAATTATTCCAATCATTTAGTCGGATTGTATGGAACGATATATCATGACTATCGTGGACAGCGATGCGTGTCAAACCTCTTTACGCAGCTTCTCCAGCACGCCGTTAAAATACTCCGGCAGCGGCGCGGTAAACGTCACGCGCTCCTTTGTGGACGGATGGATGAAGCTGAGCTCGCCCGCGTGCAGCAACTGGCCTTCCTTGTGCAGCCGTACGGCCTTGGGGCCGTATACCGGGTCCCCCGCCACGGGATGGCTGATGCTCGCGAGGTGCACGCGAATCTGATGCGTGCGGCCTGTCTCCAGCGCGGCGCGCACCAGCGTAAATTCCCCGAAGCGTTCCAGCACGCGGATATGCGTCACCGCGCGGCGTCCGCGCGCGTCCACCGCCATCTTCTTGCGGTCGCTGTTGCTGCGTCCGATGGGCTTGTCGATATCGATCGCATCCTCTTTGATGTTGCCATGAACGACCGCGAAATACACCCGGTTCGCGCTCTTGTCCGCCAGCTGCGCGGAAAGCGCCGCGTGCGCGGCGTCGTTCTTGGCCACCACCAGCAGGCCGGACGTATCCTTATCCAGCCGGTGCACGATGCCGGGCCGCATCTGCCCGCCTACGCCGGAGAGGTTGTTCAGCGCGGAGAGCAGCCCGCCCACCAGCGTACCGCTGGCATGGCCCGGCGCGGGATGCACAACCATCCCCTGCGGCTTATTCACCACGGCGATATCCTCATCCTCATAGACGATATCGAGCGGGATATCCTCCGCTTCCACGGTCGAAGGCTCCGGCTCCGGCAGGCGCACGACGATCTCGTCGCCCGCCTTTACCTTGTCACCCGGCTTGGCCGTGCGCCCGCAGAGCGTCACATGCCCGTCCTTGATCGCGTTCGTCAGTTGCGTGCGCGATACGGGCAGCGCCTCCGCAAGGTATTTATCAAGCCGCGGAGCGCTTGCCTCCGCGGTCAGCTTCATCTCTTCCATGCCCGTATTCTACCATTCAGGCGGCGCAAAGGCAATGCAGTGGATATCATACGCGCGTATCAATGCTGCGATATGGACGCATTCGTATATATTGTGTATAATTGGTTCAACAAGTCTCGATCATTTTTCAAGTTCATCATAGATAAACTTAGGAAAGTTTTGTTTTAATAGTTGGTTATCATCTGGAACAATAAATTTTGGTTTTTTTGAGGGCAAACTAATGAGTGATTCAACTATTAATATTATGCCTAATATCGGAAATATTATTGTTGGAATACAACATATAATGATCAACCAAAGCTCATTTAATATATTTGCAAAATTATTATATATAAGAATTATTAATGCTGCTCCAAACAATGAACAGATAATGCCAGTAAAAAACATTCCAGGCTCAAAATCATTGCGTTTCTTTTTATCTGTACCCAATAAGTTAAAATCTAAAAATTCTTCCTTTAGTACGGGTGGCAATTCGTCAGATACAATCGTAAATTTAAAATCTTTATATGTTGCGTCACCATCCAGAAGTAATTTAATTATAAAAAACTCACCACTATTTAATAAAGGAAAAATTAACTTTATTCTTTTCTCTTCGGAAATATCTATATTTATCTCCCTTCCTTCTGGCTTAACATATAGCAAAGTTACATCTAATAAATTACAATTTTCAGGCAATTCTATTTTTAATGGTTCAATTATATCTCTAATTGATTTATCACCTGTATTTGCAATGAGAAACTGGATTTCATATAATTCTTTAATCTCCTTATCTCGGTATCTAATTGATAAGTCTTTTCTTACCATTTGATCAATTCTCCGCAGTGGGGAAGAAGAAAATTAGATATATGGAGTAAGAGACTTTATTAATGACTTTTTATAATAATAACGTGATATAAGTATCGAAAGTACAGATATAACTAATCCAAAGACACCAATAATTATTCCAATTATCACATCCATAAAAAATCCTCTTATAATATTTTATCACTTTATGTAAAATATTGTAGCATTACTTATCAAATAATTCAAATGTTTATTATTTAATAGCTTTTTTATTCTTCCGAAGTTTGCGGCGGCCAAATACTCGACCTGTTCCTTATGATATGCCCGAGCTTCTGTATATTTTAATAACATCTGATTATGCGCAAAATATTAAAAAACGCCGCCATGGTGGCAGCGCCTGATATCGCTATTATGCTTTTTAATAATTGCCCTTACTCCTTGATGTATGAACAGCAATAATCCGCTACTTCGTCCGCCGATACTTTGAATTTGCTGTTCGCCGGAACCTCAAAGGTCTGGCCCGCTTCATAGCAAACCCACTCTTCGCTTCCGGGCAACAAGGCGTTTAATTTCCCCGCGAGAATTTCCATCTGTTCCTTGTCCGCCGTGCCAAACTCATACTCTCCGGGCAGTATAACTCCCAGCGTTTTTTTCGTGCCGTCGCTGAAAATGACCGTACGGCTGGTCACATTGCCGTTAAAGTATACGTTTGCTTTCTTCAGCACTGTTACATTGTCGAACTGCTCCATATAAAATTCCTCCATTAATATTTTTAATATCAGCAGTTTGCCTCTCCGCAGGCATATGAGAAAAGCGCCGCCCTTCCGGCAGCGCTGGCAGAAATCAATCACTCTTCGGAACTGCTCCGTTGCTTTTCGTCTTCGGGTCCTTCAACACCGGCATCCGACTCTTCCGTGATGTCCTCGTCTCCTTCAAGCAGCTCGTCCTTGTGCTTGTCGCGGCGCGCCAGTAGCGTTTTGCCGTCCTTCTCCTTATGGATGAACAGGATGTAGATGCCCAGCATGATGGAGCCGACCACGAGACATATATCGGCAACGTTGAATATGAAGGGGAACCCGATGCCGCCAAAGTCAAAAAAGTCGCGTACCTTGCCGTCGTTGAATATTCTGTCGATGAAGTTCCCTGCGGCGCCCGCTGTGATCAACGAGAGACACACCCGCAGCCATGCCCCCTGCTTTTTGCGCGACCGTATCATGTAGGCGAGCAGCACGACGAGTGTAATGCCGGTCGCGATCAGGAAGAATATCCGGGCACCCTGCAGGATGCCAAACGACGCGCCTTCGTTGTTAATATAGGTAAGTCTGAAAATGTTGCCGATGACCGATATCGACTCCCTTTCCAGCATGTTCGATTCGATGATGTACTTTGTAATTTGATCGGCGGCAACCGCCGCTAATATGATGAGCATCTGCATTACAAAGCGCTGCTCGTGTAACCGGCTGAAAAATCCCTTTTTGTCCCGCATCCGCTGACCTCCTGCCATTTATATCGTATTTTCCTTGCCCTCGGCAAGACGCTTGAGGTTCGCCCGGTGCGAGTACCACACGAGCACGAACAATATGAGGCTGGCAACATGGTGCCAGTAATCGCCGAAAAAGAACAGCACGGAGCTTGCAACCATCAGTGCCGTACCGATTAACGAACCGAGCGATACAAACCGCGTGATTGCGATGATTGCGGCGCAGACCGCAAACACTACCACCGTTTGAAGCGGCATGATCACAAGAAATACGCCGAGGCTGGACGCGACGCCCTTGCCGCCTTTGAACTTTAAGAACACCGGCCAGATATGGCCGATCACCGCTGCCACGCCGGCAATTAACGCGCCGATGGGCACGCCATGCTGCGCGGCCATGCTGAAAACGGAGATACCGCCCGCGCTGAACTGCGGAAGAATCACGCCGCCGATGAGCGCCGCCGCCGCGCCCTTGGCTACGTCGCCGACGAAGGTGGCAAGGCCGACCGCCCAGCCATAGTTGCGAATCACGTTGGCCGTGCCCGCGTTGCCGCTGCCCACCTCACGGATGTCCTTGCCGCGGAACAATTTTGAAGTGATATATCCAAAGGAGATGCAGCCGATCAGATAACCCACGACCGCGCATACGATTGCCATTAACCAATCCATATCAAGACACCCCTGTCTATTCGTTCTTATTCCTGGCCGCCAGTTTAATGGGCGTGCCGGTAAAGTCAAACGACTTGCGCAGATAGTTTTCGAGGTACCGCAGGTACGAGAAATGCATCAGCCGTTCGTCGTTGACGAATATTACAAAATATGGCGGCGACACCGCCACCTGTGTCGCGTAGTACACCTTCATCCTCCGCCCCTTGTCTGTGGGCGGTTCCGTCACGGTCACGGCTTCGGAGATGCACTCATTCAAGAGTCCCGTCGTTATGCGCCGCATGCCGTTCTCGCGCGCGGAAAGCAGCATATCGAACAGCTTATCCACGCGCTGTCCGGTCAGCGCCGAGATGTACACTGTTTTCGCGTAGCGCATAAACGCAAGATCGGACGTGATGCTCTTGTCGAACGCGTTGATCGTGTGCGTATCCTTCTCGACCGCGTCCCATTTGTTTACCGCGACCACGCACGGCTTGCCTTCGTCGTTGACGAAGCCCGCGATTTTGACGTCCTGCTCTGAAATGCCCTGCGTCGCGTCGATCATGATCACCACGACATCGGCCCGGCGCACCGCCGCCAGCGCACGGATTACGCTGTAGCGCTCGATGGATTTATCCTCGATGCGCGCTTTTTTTCGGATACCCGCGGTATCGATTAAAATAAACTTCTGCCCGTTGCGTTCAAACGGCACGTCGATGGCGTCGCGCGTCGTGCCTGCGATGTCCGATACGATCGTGCGCTGCTCACCGATGATTCGGTTGACGAGCGAGGATTTGCCCGCGTTGGGCCGCCCCACGATCGCGACCTTTACCGTACCCTCTTCTTCTTCCATTGCCGTCTCGTCAAAGTGCGAGATCACCTCGTCCAGCAAATCGCCTAACCCTAAACCTTGCGCAGACGATACGGCAAACACAGGCCCGAGGCCGAGCCCGTAAAAATCGAACGCGGATTGTTCGTCCTGTTTGTTGTCGGCTTTGTTGACGACAATGATGACCGGTTTGCCGCTTCGCCGCAGCATTTCCGCAATTTCCTCGTCTCCCGATACGAGCCCCTGCTTCGCATCCACAAAGAACAGGATCACCTGCGCGATATCCACCGCAAGCTCCGCCTGCAGCCGCATCTGCTTCGGGATGACCTCCGTTGCGTCCGGGTCAATACCGCCCGTATCGATCAACGTGAAGTTACGCCCCAGCCACTCGGCATCAGCGTAGAGCCGGTCGCGCGTGACGCCCGGGGTGTCCTCGACGATCGCGATGCGCCGTCCGGTCACTCTATTAAAAAATGTGGATTTGCCGACGTTGGGACGTCCGACAATGGCCACCAAAGGTTTTGCCATCGTTACTCCTTCTGTATCAGTTTTACAAACTGCGCCATATCGGCCACCGGATGCACCGGCACGCCGAGCCGCTCCGAGAGCTGCGCAATCGTCATATCATCCAAAAACACGTCTTCACGCACACAATTTCCCGGGATTAGCAGTGCTTCGCCCAAGGCCTTTCCCACCGCGGCCCGAGCGATATCTTCGCCGCCCAGCAGGCCCGAAACCGTGATACTTTCACCAAACGTGCCATTTTGTGCGCAGTACACGTCGATATGCGCTCCGCACGCATGCTCCCCCCGTTTTGCCATCTTTACCATCAGCGGGTACGCATCCACGCCCGTCACAATGCTGACGTGCCTGCCCGGCCCATGGCATCCGGCAAACGCATCGTCCGCCTCGGCAAGGAGTTTGGCGATCAGTCCTACGCCGTTCTCAATCTGCGGATAATCCTCGTAGCAGTCCGCTTCGGGCAGTGGGAGCCCCGCCTTGAGGTAATATTCGTCCGCGGCGAACACGAAACGTGTACCGATACTATTTAAACATTCTTTCTGCCATTTTTCAACCTCTTTGACGGTTCTTTGCGCCATATCCGCCGTGACGGGCGAAATCGGCGTCAGCCTCTGCCGATGCGCAGTCAGGCCGACAGGAACCACCGCGAGGCTTTGTGCCGCGGGATACAGCCCCGCAAGGAAACGGAAAGTCTCCTCCAGCTTCGTACCATCGTTCATGCCGGGGCAGATCACCGCCTGTGCATGGAACCGGATACCGTGCCGTTTCAGCTTTTTCAGCAATGGCCGGATCGGCAAACCCGCGTCGTTGCCGAGCATATGCCGCCTCAGCGCTTCATCCACGGTATGTACGGATACGTACAACGGGCTTGCGCCGCGCCGCAGAATGCGGTTGATCTCGTCTTTGCCGATGTCCGTCAGCGTGACGTAACCGCCCGCCAATACCGACCAGCGCCAGTCCTCATCTTTGATGTAAAGGCTTTTGCGCATCCCTCGCGGCAGCTGGTCCACAAAACAGAACACGCAGCGGTTGCCGCACACGCGTTTTTTACCAAGCAGCGGCTCCACGAATTCGAGTCCCAAGTCTTCGCTCTCCTCCTTGTCCATGCGCAGGGTAATCGTCTCTCCCCCGCGCTGTACGCGAAACTTCAGGTTCTCCTTGCCGCAAAACCAGACGTAATCGATGTAATCGATCAGCGCCTCGCCGTTCACCGATATGATCTTATCGCCTGCGCGCAGGCCGGCTTCCCGGGATGCGCCGCAGACGCTTTTTACCTCAAACAAAAAATGCCCTCGCTAGCATAGCTTTGGGCTATTATACATGATTTTTGGGTGCCGCGCCACATCAAGTTTCTGCGTGGCGCGAGGCGTGCCGCGCCACATGGGGCTGACGCACACGAACCGTCCCAATAAGAAAACTGACCGCAATCGCTACCGACGCAGCGCAGATGCCGGAAAGCCACGGGGTCGCGTCGGTTCCCGATATCAGCCGTACCGTGTGTGCCGCCGCTTCAAAAATGCCCGCCAACACGGGCGTAAAAACCGCTGCGCGGCGGCCTATACAAACGAGCGCCGTAACTGCAATTACAAGTCCTTCCACATAGGGCAGGAAGCGGATGGTATAGTCGCCCCAGATGAGTTCCTCCGCACATGAAAAAAGCACGCAGAGCGTCGCGGCGACCGGAAGCCCCACCGGGAAATTTCGCTGCCGGATCATGAGCCCCAACGGCGCAAAGCAATAGAACAACCCCGCGAAACCCAGCGCAAAGCCCTGCGATATGCGCACTGCGGGCAACAGCAACAAGGCTGCCGTGCAGGCAAAATACAATACGAATACCGATCCCTTCACGTTCAGCGTTGCCGCCGCCCGCCTGAAGCTGCCGGTTAAATACAATACAGGAAACCCCAAAATCACAATCAGAGAACCGTCCATCACACACCCCATTATTTGTTTTGCATTAGTTTCCCACGCGTTACGCGCAGAAATTCGTGCACACTGCCGCAGCGCAACAATTTGCTTGTGAATTTTTTATAATTTGCTGTAATATACTTCGGTCTCCAGTTACCGGTCAAGCCGACACGACTCCCATGCAGTATTTTGGCCAAAAGCAAAGCCAGCCCATAGCGAAAACATTCACAACGTCCTTCGTTTTTCGCGTTCCGTGCGCATGACAAAGGCCACCGGCACAGGATCGTACTGATGTATTTATTTACGGGCTGGATTAACGTGTCGATCTTCACTTTTGGTTTTATGGAGGTATTCTTTTTAAATCCCTACATGGGTGTCAGCCTCGCGGGGCTTTACGAGGAACTCAAGTGCCATACGTTGCGCATGGGCGTCGTACACCTGACAGAACTCGCATAAAAAAAGCGCCGGATTCCAGGCGCTTCAATCATTCATTGTGCTTCCCCGGCCTTATACTTTCGTCTTTGGAGCCGGTGCCGGTGCTGCGGGCGCTTCCACCAGCCTTGCCGAGCTGGATATCGCGTTCTTATCGTTTGGACCGACGCTGCACATACCCTTGAACGTTGCGCCTTCCTCAATCGCAATGCTGACCGCAGACAGATCACCCAGCAGCTTCGCGCTGGCAAGCAGCTGCACGGTTGCTGTGGACGATACGTTGCCGGTCACGCTGCCCGCAATGTTGATATCGCGCCCGCCGACCTGCCCTTCCACCTGGCCCTCCGGTCCGATCACCACATTGCCTGCCGCTATAACGTTGCCCTTTACGCTGCCGTCGATGCGCACGCCCGCCTTCGTGTTGATATCGCCCGTAAAAGAAGTCGCACAGGGAATGCATGCGTCCGGAATGTTCTTGTAATTACGCTGGACCTCATCCATTTTAGGTTTTGCCACAACTACCCCTCCTTATTTTCATCGGTATATATATTGATACATCTTTGAGTATACCATGCCGCCTAAGATGTTGGCTGCGCCTGCTCCAACTCGCCGAGCTGCTGCTGATACTGTTCCAGTTCGGTGCTTTGCGCCTCCAGCGTCTGTCCCAGCGTATCGATCTGACTGTGCAGCTCCCGCACGGTTCCGGCCGCCTGTACCGCCATATAGATACAAGATGCCAAAACAATCACAAGGACAGCCAACCCTGCCCATAATACCCCCCGGTGTACCACGAAGGATCTAGGCGTACGGTGCGCAGAGTTCTGGGAACTGGCGGTAATACATATTTTTTCGCTGAATACCCTTGTCTTCTTCATTTGCAATCCAATCGAAAAACGTTTCGGTTATTGATACCACCGCAAAGATGTCTGAAACACAGTCTCAATGGTAAATTATGAAAACAATGCGCGTATCGCGAAGAAGTTCCCGGCAAGCTGTTTATGATCGCGGTAGTTGTGGCGATACACCTCAAGCATCATGCCTGCGTCGTACCCGATTTCAGTAAGGGCCTGCTTGAATGCCTCATAGTCCATATCGCCGGAAAACGGCAGCCGCGGCTCAACCCCGGCTTCGCTGCGCACGTAATCGCATAGATGAATGTTAACCAAACGACCTGCGGTATCCGGCAGAAACGCTGCCGGGTTAAAGCCCGCCTGAGCGGCCTGCTTCACGTCGAGGGTAAAGTAGAGATTGTCCGTTTGGACCCGCCGCAGCATCTCCCGCGCAAATTCGGGGCGTTCATACCAGCAGTAATGGACATTCTCCCATGCCAGCTTAATGCCATATTCCGCCGCGATGTCTGCGATTTCATCGGTGCGCTGTGCGATATCGTCATAATCGAGGCCATGATTAGGCGTCCGCTTCAGGTTGATTGGGCCATGGAAGACGTATACGCCTGCGCCCAGCACCGCTCCGGCTTCAAGAACCTCGCGCAGAATCCCGTCCGCTTCCTGCCTCGCGCGCATATGCCGCGTAAACAGCTGGGGTTCGAACTGGAGCGAGAATGCGTGGATGGAGTAGACTTTAATGCCCTGCCCCTGTACACGGCGCTTCAGTTCCATCACGAAGGCGGGCTTGTATTCTGTAAGGCAACTGAAAAACACCTCAACCGTGTTGATATTCATGCTGCCGATGATATCGATCGCCTCTTCGATATATACATCCGGGAACAGGCAGGCTGTAGACATTCCAAACTGCATAACGCGCCTCCATCAACTCATTATATCAGATCATAAGCTCTTCTCCAACAGGCAAAACCCGATAAGTCTGCAAAATGCGGGCAGCCTCACTTCCATGCGCTTTTTCGCATGATATGTAATTTCTCGCCCATAATCGGCAGAATAAAAGGAGTATTTCAGGCAGTCGTCGAAATAATAATATTTAGATAACCATATATCCGAGGTGGGATATGAAAAGAATCGTAATCGTTGGCGGCGCAGCCGGCGGGGCCGGCACGGCGGCTAGAATACGGCGGCTCGACGAGAAGGTGAAGATCACGCTTATCGAGCGCGCAGAGCATTTTTCACCCGCGCAGTGCGGGCTGGCTTACTGTATCGGAGGCGTCGTGGACGCGCCGGAAGCGCTGCTCATGCAAACGCCGGAGGTATTCGGCCAGCGCTATAACGTGGACGTTCGGCTGCGCAGCGAAGTCACGGAAATCGACCGGTACGGGCATTCAATAAAAGCGAAGAATGCGGAGACCGGTCGCAGCTTTACGCTCAAATACGACAAGCTTGTGCTGGCAACAGGCGCTTCTCCGGTGGTTCCGGATATCCCGGGGCTAA
Source organism: Bacillota bacterium (assembly GCA_023390815.1). Lineage (GTDB taxonomy): Bacteria > Bacillota > Clostridia > Christensenellales > SZUA-584 > JAEWCC01. Next base: position 9,627 of record JAEWCC010000058.1, on the reverse strand, counting down.
TGGACCCACGCGTATTCCAACTGCACAGCTTCAGCGATATGACCGCGATTTTAAAAGCCGTAGAGAACAACCGTGTACGCCGGGCGATTGTTGTAGGCGGCGGATGTGTCGGCCTCGAGGCGGCCGAGAGTCTGGTGCGCAGAGGCATCATTACGGGAGTGGTGGAAGCTTCGGACCATGTGCTGCCCGGCCTCGACTACGACATGGCTCAGCTCGCGGCGATGGAGCTTGAACAGCACGGCATATCGCTGGGCCTTCATACCGCCGTAATCGCGCTCGAGGACGCAGGTGAAGAAGGCTTGCGCGTTCGGCTGTCGGGCGGGCTCGATGCGTTTGCCGATATCGTGGTGATCGCCGCAGGGGTACGTCCTGAAACGACGCTTGCACGCAAGGCTGGCCTCGGAATCGGTATAACGGGCGGCATCATCGTCGACGACCGTCAGCAGACCACCGACAAGGATATCTATGCCGCAGGGGACGCGGTTGAAGTAGAGGGCATATTCGGGCGCGTGCTGATTCCGCTCGCTTCCCCTGCCGTCCGGCAGGGACGCGTCGCGGCGGACAATATCTGCGGAGTGGGTTCGCGGTACAAGAACACGCTTGGGCTGTTCGCCATGGAGCTTTTCGACATGCAGCTGGGCAGCGTGGGCCTCACTGAAGCGCAGCTCAAAAGTTTCGATATAAAATACGAGAAGGTTTATACCCGTTCGATTGCACACGCGCCTTATTACCCGGGCGCAGCCTCCCTCACGCTCAAGCTGATGTTCGACAAGCGCTCAGGGCGTATTTACGGCGCGCAGATTGCGGGAAATGCGGGCGTCGACAAACGTTTGGATGTGCTTGCGACGGCCATGCGTGCCGGGCTGACTGCGGATAAACTGTGCGAGCTTGAACTCTGCAGCGCTCCACCGTTTGGCAACGCGAAAGACGCCGTTAACACGGCGGGTTATACCGCCCTTGGCGTCATGCAGGGCACCACCGATCTCGCGCATTGGCACCATGTTGCGGTCACGCAACGGCTGCTGCTCGATGTACGTACACAGAAGGAGTATGAGTCAGGTACGCTGCCCGGTGCGGTCAATATCCCCGTGGACGAGCTGCGCGCACGCATGGCCGAGCTGCCCAAGAACCGCCGTGTCCTTTGCTTCAGCGGTTCGGGCGAACGCGGCTATATCGCCGAACGCATACTCAAGCAGCGGGGTCATAACGCCAAAAATCTGTCGGGCGGCTTCGGCCTGTATCAGTTATTCAATCAGGGTGAAAAGAATGGATCTGTCTAAGTACGAGGCGCTTGCCGCCAAGCTCAAGGTGCTGAGCCATCCGGTCCGGCTATGCATCGTGCACGGCATCGCATCTAAGGGCTGCCACGTTAAGCAGATATGCGAAACGCTGGGCGTTCCGCAACCGGTGATCTCGCTGCACTTATCCAAGCTAAAGGCGGCAGGCATCGTGACGGGCGAGCGCCAGGGTAATTTTGTTTGCTATCGCGTGACCGATAAGGCCGCGTTGAAGCTGCTGGAAATGCTTCCGAAATAAAAGGGGGATATGACATGAGACTTCAAGATTACGTTGCACCTGATTTTTCTCTTCCTGTTTTTCGCAGCGCACCCGACGTCGTTTGCGCCGTGGCGGAGCGCGACGGGATCGCGCCCAAGGGGTATCACGCAACCAGCATTTATCCGGAATATTTCAGGATTGCCGGGGAGTGGCGGCTGATTGCGCAGAGCCGCATGGACTGCGCCGTCATCATCCGCGGCGGCGAGCCGTACGCCGTAGAGCAGCGCCACATCCGCGCGGGCGATTCCGTTGCTATCGGCCGCACCGAGAACGGCACCTCCGGCATCTATGTACACTTGAACGGCTTTGGCAGCGAAGCGGACGAGCGGGACGGTTTCTCTTTCCGCGGCTCCCGCACGCGCGAGACCTCGTACTCGCGCGATTACGACAGCCTCTACGAGCTGCTGCGTTACGAGAAGGACCACGGCTTTTGCGTGTGGGTGTTGGGCCCCGCGTGCACGTTCGACTTCGACTCCCGCCGCGCGATGGCGGCACTGATCCGCCGCGGCTATGTGCAGGCTTTGTTCGGCGGCAACGCGGTCGCCACGCACGATATCGAGGCAGCGGTATTTAAGACCGCGCTCGGCCAGGACATCTACTCCCAACGCAGCATCCCGAACGGCCACTACCACCACCTCGACACGATCAACCTCGTGCGAGAATACGGCGGCATCCGCGAGTTCATCCGCCAGCGCGGTATCGAGGACGGCATCATGGCGGCGGCGGTCGCCTGCGATATCCCCTACGTGCTCGCCGGTTCCATCCGCGACGACGGCCCGATGCCGGATGTGATCGGGAACGTATACGAGGCGCAGGCACAGATGCGCGCGCACCTCTCGCGCGCCACCACGGTGATCGCGCTCGCCACGCAGCTGCACGCTATTGCCACGGGTAACATGACGCCAAGCTACACCATTAAGGACGGCATCATCCGGCCCGTCAACTTCTACGCGGTAGACGTCTCCGAGTTTGCCGTGGGCAAGCTGCACGACCGCGGCTCGCTCTCCGCGCGCTCCATCGTCACCAACGTGCAGGACTTCCTCGTCAATCTGGAGAGAGGGCTGAAATAAGCACTTGATTTTAAAGGGACGTCCGAAAGGATGCTCCTTTATTTGGGGAACGGCACAGGGGCCGTTCCCTACGGGTTCTTTTGGTTTTTTAGTTTATTTTACCTTAGTATGTTTCGGAACGGCACAGGGGCCGTTCCCTACGAATTGTACTCGTCCAGGGACCATTTCAATGGATTCTCGTCGATATACCTCCAGGCTGAAAGGTATTCGTTTTCATCCCTGAGAATGTGATCGTGAAATGATTTCTGCCAGATCGCTTTCTCAAACGGCGGATAACGCCCATCTTTTACGCCGTCAATATACAATTTCGTTGTTATCGTCTTAAATCGCCGGATATATTCCGATACTGTAGGGAACGGCCCCTGTGCCGTTCCGGGCCCCTGTGCCGTTCCGGGGGTTGCTGCTATTTCATTTCTGCTAATCATGATAATCGCATGGATATGGTTCGGCATGACGACAAACTTATCAACCGTTACATTTACTCCGTTTGATATATTCTCCATCCGCTGGCTAATCATTTTACCCGCGTCATTGAGTAGAATCGTGTTATTTTTAACAATACCAAACAAATGCAGCCTATCCTGCGCGCATATCGTTACAAAATACGCGCCATTCTGGGAATAATCATATTCGCGCAGACGTTGTGGTTTCCTCTCTGGCAAAGGCATATATCCCCTCACAGGTCGAATGTGGTGATGGATCTAACATTTCTTCCTCCATTATTATACCATATATATCCTTACATTCACCTCTTCACACAAAACCAAGCCGTGCAACCGCACGGCCTTGCTTACGGCGGCTTCTCCGCCCGATATTCATAATAACGGTGTTGCGTCAGGCCTGCGTCCTTTGCTTGATGCCGTGGAAGCACGCGTCGATATGCGCGTCTTCCGGCCTGTTCTTGCTGAGCAGCTGCGCGACGACCGTCGCGATTACCGATACGGGCAGCGCGACGATCAGCGGATCGACAAACTCCAGCGTCGAGCCCGCGGGCGAGAGCGTCGGCACGCCGAACAGCACGTTACAGAGACCAATCAGCGACGACTCCTTACTGTGGATGAACAACATCCACAGCAGGCTCACGGTAAAGCCCGCGATCATGCCGGAGATTGCCGCGGTGCGCGTCATCTTCTTGAAGTACAACGCGCCGAAGTACATGGGCAGAAACGCGGCGCAGCAGAGGCCGAAGAACAGCGCCGTTGCGATCGTGATCGCGCCGTCCCATACGGTAGGCAGCACGTAGGAGAGCGTAATGGTCAGCAATATGGCGATCAGCACGCTGACGCGCGAGACCAGTATGCCTTTGCTGCCTTCGCTGTGCTTGACCGGTATGATGTCGCGCCCGGCGGCAGTACCGATGGTGTGGAACTGCGAACTCAGCGTGGACATGCCCGCGGCGAGCAGGATAATCAGGAATACCGTCACGAACCACTCGGGCATGTAGCCGTCCAGAAACATCGGAATGATGCTGTCGGTCACGCCGCCCGCCGCGGCCACCGACACAAGCCCCTGATCGTTAAAGAACAGCACGTTGGAGAGCGCGCCCACCACGAACGCAACGCCCGTCATCATGAGGATAAACACGCCGCCCACCGGCACCGCGCGGTTGATCTCGCGGTCGCTCTTCACGGTCATAAAGCGTACCGCAAGCTGCGGCTGCGCCAGCACGCCGATACCCACACCCATCACAATCGTGGAAACCACGATCCACCAGTATTTCGAGAACAGCGCGGGCATGGACGTCCAGCCCATAAAGCCGCCCGCCTGCAATCCCTTGATCTGCTCCGCCACCGCCGGATTCGTTGAAAGGTCGGTGAGCTGCTGGTGCGCGCTCGTGACGCCACCCAGCTTGCCGTATACCGCGATGACGAACACAGTCATGCCCACGAGCATCAGCGTTCCCTGGAACGCGTCGGTGTACATCACACCCTTGATGCCGCCGAACAGCACATAGGCCGCAACGATGGCAGCAAACGCAAACAGCGCGAACTCATACGACATGCCGAGACCGCTTTCGAGTATCTTAGCGACACCGATCATTACGGCAGAGGCATACAGCGGCATGAATATGAATATGACGAGTCCGATAAACTTCTGTATGAAACGGCTTTGAAAACGGCTGCCCAGAAACTCCGGGAATGTGTGCGCGTTGAGGTTCTGTCCGATGCGGCGCGTCCGCTTGCCAAAGAATATAAAAGCAATAAAAATGCCGAGGAATATGTTCAGAAACGTCAGCCACAGCAGGCTCATGCCGAATACGCCCGCGTTCCCGCCAAAGCCCACGATCGCCGAGGTGCTGATAAACGTCGCGCCGTACGAAAGCGCCATCACGACCGGGTGAGCCTTACGCCCCGCAACGAGGTAGTCGCTCGCGGTTTTGGTTCTGCGGTATGCGATAAAGCCGAGTACCGCAACGATTCCCAGATAAACGATAATAGCAATGACTTTAATCAACCAAGTGGTATCCATAATGCAAGCGCTCCTTTCCCTTAGATATCAAGATTCTCTGTGATGTCCTTCTCGGTATCCTCCCACTGCTTTTCAACCACGGGCTCCTCCTTGTCCACGCCGCGGTTCCAGAAGATGATCCCGTACACCACGCAGGCGACTGCGGACAGTATGCATAAGCCATACACCGCAAATATCGCGAAGTCACCCATTCCGAGCATAAACGCACCCTCCTTGTATTGAGTTTTAGATAGAGTCTGCCAATTAAAAAACCCTCCGGCTGGTACCGAAGGGTAAAGCAATCACGAATTCACCGTACTGCGATATGAATCTTGTTACCCCATATTACCATGCTACCTTTTTAGTATAATCAAATACCCTCACGATTGTCAATCAAAAAGTTGGTATGTGGCTATATCAACTTCCTCTTGCGCATGGGCGCGGTCATAAAGCGCGCCATCGCCTTTGCCCCCGTCAGATATACGAGATGCGCGTCGTTCTTGGTGTTGGCCAGCATACGCGGCACAAAGAACGCGGCGACCGTTTCCGGCCTGTCAGCGAGTATGTTGAATATCTTCCGGAACCGCTCGTCCTGAAGCACAGGGGATTCGTTGCCATCCGGGGCTTTGGTGATGAAGTCGGTGAGCATCATGCCGGGAGAAAGCCGCCCCGCCTTAACAGGGGTATGCGCAAGCTCTTTGGCGAGCCCCTGCATGAAATAGGTTAGCGCGCGCTTCGACATGCCATAGAGTATCGTCTTCTCCTGAATCATGTCATTGGAGCCCAGCCCTTCCATGCTCCATATCTGCCCGCCGCCCTGCGCGATCATGTTTTTCGCGGCAATCTGTGAACCGTATATCATGCCGCGCACATTGGTGCCGATGAGGCGGTCTACAGACGCCGCATCCGTATCCCAAATGGTTTCATGCGGCGCGTTCTGCCCGGCGTTGTTGACCCAGATATCCACGCGGCCCCATCGCTTTGCCGCTTCGTCCCAGAGGTGCTGGACTTCTTCGCTGCGGCCGACGTCGCATTGCATGTACAGAACATGCTCCATATTTTCGTCGAGCGCCTGCTTTGCAACATCCGGCAGAGCGTCATGCCGCCCGGATAGCACCACGTTACACCCATGCCGCAGGAACTCCTGTGCCATTGCAAGGCCGATTCCCCTCGTACTGCCCGTAATCACCACTGTTTTCATACACACTCCTTCCCGGCTTACCGCCTGTAGGGTTATTATAAACCGACATTATCCCTTGTTCGGATCGCTTGTCCATCCCTCGCCCACGCCGTAAACATGGCGTCCCCGGGGCGTTTTGTCGAGATATACCCCTTCGTCGGGGTAATAGCAGATATCCTCGCGCTCCACAGTACCCGCGTCCAGTATCACCAGCGTTTCGCTGCCGCTGTTATAAAACGTATGCGTAATGCCGCGGCCTGCGGGCTTTGCGATAAAATCCCCTTCAGATACCGGGTATTCCTCTTCGTTCAGGCGCAGCGTCCCGCTACCGCCCATTATCAAAAAGAACTCCTCCATCTGCGAATGGCTGTGGTATTTCGTGCTGTACGCGCCGGGCGGCACGCGGTCGATATTGACATACAGCTTTTCGCTGCCTGCTGCCGCGCCGAGATACTGCGTGGCAAGTCCCAACCCGTCCCGCCAGATAAATTTTTCGTCCATATTGCCTGTATTAAGTACCTTCATAGAGCTCCTCTCCGTTGCTTGGATTCCTGTTGGCCTTGGTCCGATATCAATCTCATGAATTTATACCCTGTTACGATTCCAAAACTTCGCCGGGGGCAGTTGTGCCGCCCTGCCGACCCAGCCGATACACCCTAAAGCCGATATCAGGCAGGGTATACCCCTCTTTCTGTGCTTCGGCCTGCAGCTGCGCGCCTGCGCGGCGCAGGCGCTCCTTGCCCAGCTCGGACAATACGTGCGGCTTTCCGATCGCTTCCAGAAACGCAATCGCTTTACACGCGGAAGCCTGCGTTTCACCGGCACCTTTCTTTACCGCCTCGTCGAGGTTTTCATCGAGCTGCACCATGATGAAGCGGCTGTTTCGTCCATACCTTGCATTGGTGCGCATCACTGCGTGTGCGGTGGATGCCGATCCCGCAAAGAAATCCAGCACGATGCCGTCCTCATTCGTCAGCCCAGCCATCTCCAGTATCTTTTCGAGGAACGCGACGGGCTTCTTGCCGTTGCGGAACTCTACGCCGCCTTCAAACCCCACGCGGTTGAACGCACGCTCGAAATCGAGGAAGTTGGGATATGGGGTCTTGCGAATTGTCCGATGCTGCGGCACCCCCTGAAAGTAATCGCCGTTTTTACGCCTTTCCTTGATGGGCGTGAGGAAATACCGATATGCCAACCCGTCGTCGCCGATATCCGGCACCTTAAACAGCAGTCCCTTCTCCCGAAACGCATCCAGGTACTTCATATAAAACCGGCCGCTGCTGTTCCCCTCTTTGAGCGCGCCGCGAATGTTGATGCGCTTCAAGAGCTGTGAGCCTGCCTCCTGCCGGATGATGCGGTACTGTCCGGGGCGGAACACCTGAACTTGCTTTGCGCCCATTGTTACCGTTTCGGATGCAGGGGCAAGCTCCTCCACACACCATACGTAATCCTTGAGGCTGACCTCTTCTTCCCGGCGGGGCGCGCTGAACGCTTTGGATTTCCGGTACAGCAGCAGGTATTCGATAACCTCATGATAGTCCTTGTCGCCTTTTAATATTCGGTGCTCATGGCGCACTTTTACCGAAAACATCGTCATGTAGTTCTCTTCGCCGAACACTTCATCGCACAGCAGCTTTAAGTGAAACAGTTCGTTCTCATTGATACTGAGGAAAATAACGCCGTCTTCGCGCAATAGTCTTTGCGCCAGCATCAGGCGCGGATACATCATGCAAAGCCATTCGTCATGCGTGCCCCGGCGCGATGAATAATCGTCTTTATATACAAAGCCGCCGCCCGTATTATACGGCGGATCGATATAGATCAGTTTGACGGAACCACGGAAGGACGCCTGCAGCAGTTTGAGCGCTTCAAGATTATCGCCTTCGATATAGAGGTTTTGCGTAGCGTCCCAGCTGACGCTATCCTGCGGACAAGGCAGCAGAACACTCCGCGCGGGCGCGTCTATATCATCCGTGCAGCGCTCCCTGCCCTCCCAAACGAAACCGCCGCGTTCGGCAGCGTCCGCATGCTTGTCCCGCTTTGTTTTTCGCTCACCCGGCTCCTTCATATACACCTCGCAGCGATTCCATTATATCACATTTGTAGATAAATAGACAGGTGTGCGGGATACAGAAAAGCGCCTGCCAAGCATGCAGACGCTCTCCAGCATCCGATCGATGAGATTTTATTCGTTGTACGGGGCTACCGGGTAGTACGCCATGTCCTTGCGGCGGTCCAGACGCCCGAACACCGCTACCACCGGCACGTCGCTCTCCACGATCAATGCGTACTGGCCGAACGGGATCACGTAGTCCCCGCCCCATATCGGCATGTCCATGCGGAAGCAGTTCACGCGCTTCGCGGGTACGGTCAGCTTCAGCCCTTCCTTGGGTCCCTTGTCTTCAAACAGCAGCGTGATGGCGAGGTTCGCGTCCCGGTCGTTGTTGTTGACCACCATCAGTGCCTCGTGCGCCTTGGGTTCACCCACACCCTCCGGATGCGCGGGCAGGTCCCCGTCCGCAAATACCCATACCTTCTTGCCCAGCTTCATGTTGTCTCCTCCTTATTTGACGTCCTGCATCAATATCGCGTCCATCTCGGGGCACAGCGGCTCGCAGCCCGCCTCCGTGATCACGAAGCCCGTCTCGATGCGCGAACCGTGGAACTCCGGATGTCCGAAGAAGCTCACATCCACGCACACCGTCATGCCCGGCTCCAGCGCGTCGTCGCTGTTCGGTCCGTAGAACGGCCCCTCGGCCTCCATCAGCCCGATCGTGTGCGCAAACGGGCACACGAGGTACTGGATCAACCCGTTCTGCGTGAAGCTCTTCCGCGCGGGAACATCGATCTCCCGGCCCTTCATGCCGGGTTTCAGCATACCCTTGGTTAAGCGGTACGCTTCGCGAAGCCAGTTCACGCAGTCCTTCTGGCGTTTCGTGAACTCGCCGCTCACCGGCAGCGTTTCGCCGAACACGCCCGCGTAACCGTTGATGCGCGGCGCGAGTCCCAGCATCACCATCTCGCCCGCTTCCATCACCTTGTTGATCGCGGTCGGGACCACGGCCTTGGCCCGCTCGCCGCTGCCCACGATGCACGAGAATGCGAAGCTGTTCGCGCCCGCCTTGCGGCACACGTATTCGCCTTCGGCGGCGACTTCAATCTCGGTGACGCCCGGCGCGATCTTGGCCGCCATGGCTTTGTATGCGTCGAACGTGAGGCCGAACGCTTTGCGGATGTTTTCGACTTCCCACGCGGACTTCCTTGCGCGCAGCGCTTCATACTCCGCGGTCATATCAGTAAGCTCGCTGTGGCCGAAGCCCTTGACGAACTGCGTATAGACGTTGTACGGGAACGCGGAGGTGCCCACGATGC
>JAEWCC010000051.1 GCA_023390815.1 Bacillota bacterium | reverse complement strand
CTGTATCCCGCGCTCCGTCTTTCAGCTTCCCCAACTTGTCTGCCTCCCCATCTCGCTAAAAACGCCCCACACCGGGGCGTTTTTTTAACGCTCGCTTCGAATCCTCTCAATCATAATGTGCCCGGGGAGGTTACCATGTTTCAGCACTGTATCCCGCGCTCCGTCTTTCAGCTTCCCCAACTTGTCTGCCTCCCCATCTCGCTAAAAACGCCCACACGGGGGCGTTTTTTTAACGCTCGCTTCCAATCCTCCCGGGACAAAATAAATGCCACCCATCATGGGTGGCGTTTATTTTGGTGTGCCCGGGAGGATTCGAACCTCTGACCTTTGGAGTCGGAGTCCAACGCTCTATCCAGCTGAGCTACGAGCACACGCGCGTTATTTAATATACCACATTTTCGGCTCAAGTCAAATAAAATCAAAAATACTGATAGAATGTGCAGCGGATACTGCCGTTGTAGAGCTTGCGTTTTTTCGCGGCACGCTTGCCGAAATACCGTTCGAACTGCTCGTCCGCGGTGATGATGTGCTTTCTCTGTACGCCCGCAAACGCTCTGCCCATGTCCCCGTACAGCTTGTGAACGCTTTGAGTATCCCCCAACCGCTGTGCGTACGGCGGGTTGGTGACAATGAGGCAGTCCCTTCGCGCAAAGTCCTTCACATCCGCATGATAGAGCTTCAGCGTTATGCCTCCGGCCTTGGCGTTGGCATCCGCCGCGCCGATGGCTTTGGGATCGATATCGGACGCATATACGTCGGGCTGCGGCTTTACGGCTTCCCGCGCGGCCTGCCGCTCGGTTTTCCACTCGCCGCCGAACATGCGCCAGCGCTCGCCGTCAAACGTACGCGTGAGTCCCGGGGCGATGTTCGCGCCGATCATTGCGGCTTCGATGGCAATCGTGCCCGAACCGCACAGCGGATCGGCGAAATCGCCGCCGCGCCAGTTCGAGAGCATCACAATACCCGCCGCGAGCGTCTCGCGTATGGGTGCCGCCACATTCTCCTTGCGGTATCCGCGCCGGTTCAGCCCCGCGCCGCTCACATTGAGGCACAACGATGCGGTGTTGCGCAGCAGCTTGATGTGCACGTCGTAGCGCGCGCCCGTTTCGGGTAGCGTGGTCAGTCGGTACTTCTGGCCGAGCCGTACGGCGATGGCCTTCTTGGAAATAGATTGGATGTCTGACACGGAAAACAGCGTGCTGCCTACTGCGTCCGCGTTGACGTCAATGCGCGCGTCCGCCGGGATATAATCCTCCCACGGGGTGGCTTTCACCGCTTCAAACAGCGCGTCGAACGTCGATACCTCCGCCTGCGCAAGTTCGATGTATACCCGGTCCGCGGTGCGTAGCCAAAGGTTCGAGCGCGCGAGACCATATGCGTCGGCAGAAAAATACACCCGCGCGTCGCGGGCGAGTACGTCGTTAAGTTTCAGGTTTTTAAGCTCTTGCGCAGTGACGGCCTCAAGCCCGAACGCGCAGGAGGCAAAGCATCTATACTGCATTGGCTTTGTTTTCCCAGCGATTGAGTTTGACGCCGTTGATATACAGCCCGAAGTTGCAGCCCAAAAACTGTGCGCTCTGCTCGCACATCTGCATGCGCGTTAGATATATCGTCATGAAGTCCATCGGCGAGCTGCTTTCGTTCATCGTGTAATCGATGGAGATCGTACCGTCCTGAACGGTAAGCTTGGTCGTCTGGATCGCGTAGTTGACGCGGTCGTGGATGTCGTTCGGCGAGTAGCTTTTTATTCGTACGCGCGCACGGTGCGCATCCACCTTATCCGCGAGAATCAGCGCCGCCGATATATCGCTGACCGGCTTGCCCATCTCCTCTTCGTGCGAACCGACCGCTGCGCAAATCTCGCAAACCTCCGAAACCGGAAGCCCGATATCACACAGTATCGGAAACAGCATCACCGCGCCGTTGAGTCCGTGGTTCTTTCTGTTCACCAGGTTGCCCACATCGTGTACCCAGCCCGCGATCTTAGCCAGTTCAATGCGCCGTTCGGGCATGTTGAGCTTGCTGAGTATTTCCCCCGCAATGCGGCTCACGTAGCCCACATGGCGCGGGCCGTGGTCCGTGTATCCGATGACTTCAAGCACCTTATTTGCCTGACTCACAAGCTCCTTGATCTTTTCACAATTCCTGACGTCTTCCAGTGTTACAGCCATTAGTCCTCCCTGCCGATGAGCGCGTCGTAGTCCGTGTCTCCGGTGAAGTCGCGTTCGATGTCCACTTCGCCGCCGAGTTCTTCCAGCGCGTTCTTGATCGATATGTATTCAAAATACGTAAGCCCATCTTGCCGCAACGCCTCCTCGAGGTAGGGCAGCGCCTTTTCGTTGCCCAGTTTACCGAGACAGCTGGCGTAAAACGCGCGCTTGCCCTCGTTGCTGACAAACTTGTCCAGCACATTCGTAAAAACACGCTCATCATACGGCAGATCGGCGAGTATATCCAAAAAGCAGTCTTCGGCGTATTCACTGGCCGCGTTATCAAACGCATCAATAAGTGCGTCCTTCACCGCATTGCCGGAGCTCTTCAGGGCGTCAACGCACGCTTCCGAAAAATCGCTGCCTTCCGACGTGCCCGCAATCACGCTGATATAATAGTCATACGGATGCGGCATTTCCATCTCCTCGATGAGCTGCACCAGAATGGCTTTGAATTCGTCGCTGCGCTCGCCTTCCAAATTCTGCAGAAGCGAATGCACGTAGGGAAAAGTCTCCTCCTTCGTATCCGCAATACGGTTAAGCAGCGCGCCGGGTATCTGCATATTAGCAAAAAAATACTGTCCCAACAACATAACCAGATCTGTTCCCGGGATTTCGTCAAAATAGCTGCACGGCGTTTTACCGTCCAGCTCTTCAAGCGGCTTTTCGAGCCAGCGCAGATAAAGCTCCGGTATCAGCTCGTCCAGTACGTCTTCGGCGATATCGTGTTTCGCCCGGTATTCAGCGAGGTAATCGCGAAACCGGCTTTCAAAGTCAATCAGCTTCTGCATCTTTAAGCACCTCGTATATGATCGTGCAGTAGCGGCTCAGCGTCGGTATCGATACATGATAGATTTCCGCGAGCTGCTTTTGTGTAAGCAAAGCCGCCCCCTCGGCCCTGTGCATGGCGATATACTCAAGCGCAGCCGCAAACGCCTCCGGCTTGCGTATCCATTGTCCGCTGTCACTCCTGTGCTTGGATACCATCACCAGAAGCTCAACGCCCGTCGTAATCACGGCATCGTCCTGCCGACGCCTGGCGGTGCGGATAAACTGGTCCAGCGCTTCGGCATAAGGCTCCGGCAATGCCTTCAAATCCTCTGAGACGCTTCCCACGCGTACTTCCGCGATCGCTCCCTTAATATACGCGACATACGGTTCCTTTGCGCCCATGCGTTTGAGATACAGGAACACATCGTTTTTGATCTCATCGGTTTCAGCGCTTTTCAGCAGGAAATTGCGGAACTCCTCCTCCACCTCTTCATCCGAGAACATGCACATGATCTCGAGCGCGATCTTTTTGATGTACTCGTCTCCGTAATGCAGCCCCCAGAGAATGATGGACTTGAAATACGCATCCTCCATCCATTTTTTCTCGAAACTTCCGTCTTTATGCTTCAGACAATCGTTTAGATATTTAATTCTGCGTTTAATCTCGCTAAACTGCACCTGATACACGTATTCAAGCTTTTTAACGGCTCCGTTTACCTTGGCATCCTCCGCTTTGGCTTTGTAATAGGAGGCCAGACTGTTTTTAGGGTCGATCTTGAGTATGCGGACAAAATATCCGGCAGCCTCCGCGAACAATGAACAGTTGTACGCGGCAAGCCCTGTAAAATGAAGAATGCGAATATCGTAAGGTTGAAGCGCAACGATCTTTAAAAACCAGCGGTATGCCTTCTCGTGACTCCCCAGTTCGCAGTACGTGAGCGCCACCTTATGGATATCCTCCGGTTCGATATCGCCAAGGGTCTCCAGTTTTTCAAGCTGCTCTGCCGCGCGAGCCCCACTCCCAAGATCCGAATAGAACAGCGCGAGGTTGCAGATTGCGTGCAGATTGACCGGCTGCGCCTCCAACACACGAATGGCCGTTTCGACCGCTTTTTCCTTGCGCCCGTCAAAGAAGTAAGACAGGGCAAGGTTGTTCATCGCGGACACCATGGAAGGGTCCCTGCGCACCACGTTCTCCAAATGCTTCACCGCGGCCTTATAGTCGCCGCTGTCGAGGTAATCCTTGCCCTCCGATGCTTCGTCGATGAGCATGCGCCGGTTGACATCCTGCAGCCCGCCATCATCAATCAGGTCTTCCTCGTCGAGGATATCAAAAAGCTCGTCGATCTCGTCGGCATACTCGCCGTCGGGATCCACCGCGAGATATTGTTCGAACGCCTCGTCCGCGAGGTCGTATTTTTTCATACCCATATAGTTGCAGCCCAGCGCAAACAGACACTCGGTGGGTGCGTTGCCATAACGCACGATTTTGAGCAGTACGTCGTTTGATTCGGCGTACAATCCCATTTCCGAGTAAATCTGCGCAATACCCAGCAGGTATTCCACGTTGTGCGGGTCCATGCCCAGCACCTGGCGGTAAAGCTGCAACGCTTCGATAAAATTGCCCGCGTCGATATGCTTCTCCGCCTTCCGCACGAAGAATTCCGCGGGCTGATTGAAACTCAGCACTTTATTATCTATTTTTTTACTGCCGTTCTTTTCTTCCATGACTCTCCTTTGAGTTCATTATACCATAGTTATAGCGGGCGGAAAACTATCGTGTGCACACAAATTGTGCCCTTTGCGTCTCCTTCACGGGTGCGTTTGCCGTGAAAGCGTCGTATATTTCCACCGTGCCAAAACCGGCGTCCCGCATGACGCCGCGGAGTATTTCGTTATCATGGGCATACTGGACGTGCCGCTCGCTTTGACGTTCAAACAGCTCGCCGCGCCGGATAAACAGCGTTACATCCATGGTCAGTGTGCCTTCCGGCTCACTAAACCGATTTTGCCAAATGCATGTCGCATCGTCCGTATCGTCAAAATATACTTGCCCGTCCATCACATTTTTCAGTTTATAATGCGTGCTGATGTCAAAAAGCAGCAGCCCGCCCGGCTTCAGCGCGGCATATGCGCTGCGCGCAAACGCCTTTGCGCCGCTTAAATCCACGTAATTGAGGCCATCGCATGCGCAGACAATGGCATCCACCGGGCGTGCAGTTTCCATATGGCGCAGGTCCTGACGGATATACCGGATCTCCCGTCCACTTTTGCGCGCGTTTTCGGTTGCAGTGCGCAACATCGCCTCGGAAATATCCGATGCGACGATGTCGTAGCCCAGATCATACAGCCGCTGTGTGAGCGCACCCGTGCCGCAAGCGGCTTCAAAAACGCGTTTGGCTCCGTGGCGCTGTAACAGCCCGTGCAGATATGCCGCCCATGCGTCATAGTCCACGTCGTCCATCATACGGTCATATACGGCTGCAAGATACCGGTATGCTTCCAATCGATCTCCTCTTTCCGATTCCAAGTTACGGACAATATCCTTTAATATACTATACGGAGACAAAAATGCAATGTTTCATATTGTAAAAAATTTGCGGACTGATGTCAAAAAGCGCCGAGATTGACGGCGACGGAACGTGGTGATATAATGAAGCACAATAAACCGTTACAGTCTGAGGTGCGATTTTCAATAGTACAATCTACGATGGCTCCGGAAGCCGCATATCGTATATTGGAAAGGGGAAATTGCCGAAGGCGGTACCTGTCCGGCAGGTGCGCCTGGGGGTACGGCAAACAGCCGTATCACTGTCGCCCGGGATGGGCGGAGCGCTGCTCTGTAACTTGAAACATATTGTTTGACAATATGGGGTGGTGTAGCGCGTCGATATGGTTTGCGTGCTATTTTTTATATTAAGAAGTCATGATGAAGGCTTCTGCCGCGCGTATTAATTTTTCCGGGAGGAAGTTCACATGGATAAATGGAAAGTCGGTATCGTTGGCGCCACTGGCATGGTCGGGCAGCGTTTTATTACACTGCTGGCTGGTCACCCGTGGTTTGAAATCACGCACCTGAGCGCAAGTGCAAGTTCTGCCGGTAAAACGTATGCGGAAGCTGTCCAAGGGCGCTGGGCCATGACTGCCCCGCTGCCGCAGAGCGTCGCAGACATGCGCGTTTATGACGCGGTCGATATCGCTGCGGCAAAAAACAATGCAGATTTCGTATTCTGCGCGGTCAGCCTCGACAAAGCGGCAACCAAAGAGCTCGAAGAAGCCTACGCCAAAGCCGAGCTGCCGGTGATCTCCAACAACAGCGCGCACCGTATGACGCCCGATGTCCCCATGATGATGCCGGAGGTTAATCCCGAGCATGCAGAAATCATCGTCGCACAGCGCAAACGGCTGGGAACGCGCCGCGGCTTTATCGCGGTAAAACCCAACTGTTCCATTCAGACCTATGTGCCGGCGCTGCATCCGCTGATGGACTTCGGTCCTGAGCTGGTCGTTGCGTGCACCTATCAGGCCATTTCGGGCGCAGGCAAGACATTCGACCGCTGGCCCGAGATGATCGACAACGTGATCCCCTATATCGGCGGCGAGGAACAAAAGAGCGAACAGGAACCGCTCAAGATCTGGGGAAAGATCGACAACGGACAGATCAAAATGACTGAGAAACCGGTTATCACGAGCCAGTGCATCCGTGTTCCCGTAACCGACGGACATATGGCGGCCACGTTTGTGAAGTTTGCCAACAAGCCTTCCAAAGAAGAAATACTGAAGCGCTGGAAGGAGTTTGAGGGTGAGCCGCAGAAGCTCAACCTGCCGAGCGCGCCGCATCCCTTCCTGCAATACTTTGAGGAGGATTCTCGCCCGCAGACCAAATTGGATCGCGACAATGGCAGCGGCATGGCCGTATCGCTGGGCCGCCTGCGCGAGGACCCCATATTCGACTATAAGTTTGTCTGCCTCAGCCACAACACGCTGCGCGGCGCCGCGGGCGGCGGCGTGCTCGTTGCGGAGCTGCTGGCGGCTAAGGGGTATTTCGAACGGTGACACCTGTCGCCAAACAGGAAAGGAGCCATGAGATGAGTATATTCAAAGGAGCCGGTACCGCTCTTGTCACGCCGTTTACCGACACGGGCATCAACTATGCGGCATTTGAAGCGCTGATAGAATACCAAATCGAAAATGGCATCGACGCGTTGATCGTGTGCGGCAGTACAGGCGAAGCCTCTACCATGTCGCACGAGGAAAAAAACAGCGCCTTCGAGTTCGTCGTGAAGCAGGCCGCGGGCCGCGTACCCGTTATCGCGGGCACCGGCACCAACAACACTGCGGCATCCGTGCAGGCCTCGATGGAGGCGGCGGACCTCGGCGTAGACGCGCTGCTCGCTGTTTCACCGTACTACAACAAATGCACCGACGAGGGGCTGATCCGTCATTTCTATGCCATTGCTGACGCGGCGGGTCTGCCCGTAATCGTGTACAACATTGCAAGCCGGACGGGCATCAACATCTCCCCCGCGGTAATGAAGGAACTTGCGCAGCACGACAATATCGTGGCGGTCAAGGAAGCGAGCTGCAACATCAACCAGATCGCGGAGATCGCACGGCTCAGTCCCGGTTTCGACATCTATTCGGGCAACGACGACCATGTGGTTCCCGTGCTGTCGCTGGGCGGAATCGGCGTGATTTCGGTGGTATCCAACCTGCTGCCGCAGATGACGCACGACATGGTGGAGAGCTTTGTCGGCGGCGATACGCGCAAAGCGCTCGAGCTGCAGCTGAAGCTCAACGCGCTCGTCAATGTGCTATTCTGCGAAGTGAACCCCATCCCCATCAAGATGGCGCTCAATATGATCGGCATCGACGCGGGCCTCCCCCGTCTGCCGCTGACCGAGATGAGCGCGGATAAGGTGCCGCTGCTCAAAAAGGAGCTCATCACGCTGGGGTTTGACATCGCCTGAGCGGTTTACAAACGTTAAAGAGGTATTTATGGTCCATATCATGATTTGCGGCGCCAATGGGAAAATGGGGCAAACGCTTGCCGAGGCGGCTTCCAAGACAGAGGGTGTGCGCGTCGTTGCAGGCGTAGATAAATTTCCGGACAGCCGGCAAAACCCGTTTCCCGTGTACGTCCAGATCGAGGAGTGCCGTGAGCAGGCCGACGTGATTGTCGATTTCTCCCGGCCGGAAGCGCTGGCCGATAATATCCGCTACGCGCGCGAGCACAGCATGGCGCTGATCATTGCGACGACGGGTTTTTCAGACGCGGAAAAAGTGAAGATATCCGAGGCATCGGAATACATACCGGTGTTCATGTCCGCCAACATGTCGCTGGGTGTCAACGTGCAGATGGAGCTGAGCAAACGCGCCGCAGAATGTTTTGGCGAAGCGTTCGACATCGAGATCATCGAGCAGCACCACAACCAGAAGGTAGACGCGCCAAGCGGCACCGCATTGGCGCTGGCCGAGGCGATCAACGAAACGTTTCTCGACCCCAAGGAGCTGCTCTGCGGGCGCGGCAAAACCAGTCCCAAACGCGGACGTGAGATCGGCATCCACGCAATACGCGGCGGCACGCTGCCGGGCGAACACAGCGTACTGTTCATCGGCCCCGACGAGGTGCTCGAAATTCGGCATACCGCACAGTCGCGTCAGATATTCGCATACGGGGCGCTGCGCGCCGCACGCTTCATCGCTGGCAAGCCGGCCGGGTTCTACAACATGAACGACATGATATCGCAGATCGCCATCACAAACATCTACAAGGATGATGGTCAGGCGATGATCACGCTGTCGGGCATGCCTGCCGAACCATCCGCCATTGCGGGCGTATTTGAGGATGTCGCCGCAGGCGGCATCAAGGTGGACATCATCAGCCAGACCTCGCCGCAGGACGGACGTGTCAGTTTGTCGTTTTCACTGCCGCGCGAAGACCTTGAAAGCGGCCTCAAAATACTGAAAAAATATGAAACCGGTGAAACGCGTATCCTCGTGATGGCGTCGCTGTCCAAACTGACCGTAGAGGGTGCGGGCATGCAGCGGCAGTACGGCGTGGCATCCAAGCTGTTCGGCGCACTCGCCGTCAGGAATATCGGGATAGACATCATCACCACATCCGAGACCAAGATCAGTTTCTGTGTGGACGCCGCTCGGGCCGTCGAAGCGGTCAGTGCCGTAGCGGAGGCGTTCAGCCTGTAATCAAACAATATATTTCCCAAAGCGTAATTCAGCGGGCGGTCAATGATATTGGCTGCCTGTTTTATTCTTTCGGTTGTAGAAATCAAAGCATTCAGCGTTTAGTGGCATAGTCTTTTTCTCTGGTTTACGCCTCGATGCCTTCTGCAAAGCTTAACATTCTTTTTACCGCGTATAGACACAGCTTCCATTCAATGATATGGTATGAGCTGGTTTATTTTTTATTGAGGTACGTAAAATAGTAAACAAATATATTCGAGGAGACAATCAGCTTGCGGTTTACAGACATCCCATTATCGGAACCCATTCAGCGCGGCATCGCGGCCATGGGCTTTGAGGAAGCCACACCCATTCAGGAGCGCACCATACGTCCCATCATGGACGGAAAGGATATCATCGGGCAGGCGCAGACGGGTACGGGCAAAACCTGCGCGTTTGCGATCCCCGCGATCGAAACGCTCGCGGAGGATACGGGCCGCGTACAGGTACTCGTGCTGTGCCCCACCCGGGAGCTTGCCATACAGACGGCGGAGGAATTTCAAAGCGTATCGAAGTTCCGGGAGGGCATAAGGATATTGCCCATATATGGCGGACAATCGATCGACCGCCAGATCATGTCGCTCAAGAAACGCCCGCAGATCGTCATCGGCACGCCGGGGCGTATCATGGACCACATGCGCCGCAATACGCTCAAATTGGACAGCGTACGCCTGATCGTACTCGACGAGGCCGATGAAATGCTCAGCATGGGCTTTCAGGAGGATATGGACACCATACTCGCCAAAACACCCGAAGAAAAACAGACGGTGCTGTTTTCGGCAACGATGTCCAAACCCATACTCGAACTCACGAAGAAATATCAGAAGAACCCGGAGCATATCCGCATTGAACACACCGAACTGACGGTACCCAATATCGAGCAGTACTATATCGAAGTGAGGGAATCCTCCAAGACGGATGCGCTGTCGCGTATGATCGACGGCAACAACTTTTCGCTGTGCCTCGTATTCTGCAATACCAAGCGCGGCGTGGACGAGCTCGTGCTGGGCCTGAAAGCACGCGGGTATTTGGCCGAGGCGCTGCACGGCGATATGCGGCAAAACGAACGCACCGCCGTCATGACGCGTTTTAAAAGCGGCGATATCGGCATACTGGTGGCAACCGACGTGGCCGCGCGTGGCATTGACGTCGATAACATTGAGGCGGTGTTCAATTACGACCTGCCCAACGACGAAGAATATTATGTGCACCGCATCGGGCGTACCGGACGCGCAGGCAAGCCCGGTCAGGCGTATACGTTCATCACCGCGCGCGAATTTTATAAGCTGCGCAACATCCAGCGTTTCACCAAGGCAAAGATCAAATCGGTTCAGATTCCGACGCTGCCTGATATTGAGGAGAGCCGCATGGATGTGCTGCTGCGCAAAGTGGCGGCAGCCGTGGAGGAAGACAGACACGGCAAGCATGCTGTATATATCGAAAGGCTGCTCGACGAAATCAACACTTCCGACGCGCCGGATAAAACGACGCTGGATATTGCCGCGGCGATGCTGCGCATGTTGTCCGAAATGACGGCACCGCGTCCCCGCGCGGTGGTGCATCCGCCGACGGAGAGAACATCGACGCATCGTCCGCCCGTGCGTCAACCCTACCGCCGCCGCTGAACGGCGTAACTAAGACTTTATCATGAGTTTATTCCTAGGGCGGTTCGCCGCCCTTTTATATTGCGCCGAAACGGCGGGTGTACTCTCTTTTCAAAGCCTCTGCTTTAATAATGCGCCCGTGGCCCGGGCAGATGTATTTTGCGCCGCTTTCTATAATCGTCTGCCATGCAGTGGATATCTCCTCCTTAAAATCGGCGAAGGGAGGATAAGCCCCGACGCCGATCCCAAAAACCGTATCCCCCGCGAAGAAGGTTTCGCCGATCTGCAGCCCGACCGAACCTGCTGAATGCGCACCCAGATGGTAGTACCGCGCATCGAAGCCGAACCCCTCAAGCGTGCCCGTCTCCCCCGCCTCTACGATGTTCTCTGTAACCGGCGCATAATGCTCACGCGTTTTTGATTGTACGCTGTGTGCCGCGTGGCTTAAAAAGCGAGAAAATGCGTTTACCCCCTTGGGTACAGGCGTAAATCCTTCACGCAGGCATGCGGCTTCGTTTTCCCCCACCAGCACCTTCGCGCCCAGCGCGCTGCGAAGCGCTTCCACGCCACCCGTGTGGTCGTAGTGCGTGTGCGTCAGGAATATCAGCGGCACGCGAACCTTAAGCGCGCGGATGCGCTTCAATACCGCACCGCCATCTGCTTGCATTCCTGCGTCAATCAGAATACCGCGTCCGCTTTCATAAACCAGCCAGGCTGTTCCCGGCATACGTACAATCTCCATAAGGCCCCCTCCGTCGATATATGATAACATATATAGTCAGTATATTCATCCGGACCTTCGCTTTAATACCGGTACGTTCCCGTTTGACAGCGCGTGCAAACAGGGGTATTCTGTCATGGACAAATTTTTTATTTTCGGGGGTACCGTATGGTCCAATTGTTTGAATCACTGATGCTGATCAGCTTCGGCGTCTCATGGCCGTTCTCCATTGCCAAATCCATCAAATCGCGTACGGCAAAGGGGAAAAGCTTATTTTTTCTGCTGATCGTCATATTCGGCTATATTTGCGGCATAACGAGCAAGCTGATATCCGGCAATATCACCTATGTGCTGGTTTTCTATGTGATCGATATCCTGATGGTCACGACCGACCTTATTATCTATATCCGGAATACCAAACTGGACAAGCTGGCGGAACAGTGTTAATGCGGCGGGTATCTGAACTGCTTTAGAGTGCAAACATTTCGGCCTTCATTATGAGCACAAGCGAAGATTCTTGAAGTGAATGGAAAGATTCTTCAGGCACAATCGCCCTCAGAATGACATTAGTTGCTTTTGGATAGTAAAACGGCGGCTCCACTGAGCCGCCGCTATTTATATCGTTCTGCAAATTATCAGCTATTTAATGCCGATGTCCGTACGGTACTGCGCGCCCTCAAAGTGAATTTTGTTCACTTCTCCGTAAGCCTTGTGGCGTGCATCCGCAATGTCATGTCCTAATGCCGTCACACCGAGCACACGTCCTCCGGCGGTCACATATTCCCCGTCCTGTCTGGCTGTACCCGCATGGAACACCACCGCATCTTTTACCTGCTTCAGCCCGGTAATCGGCATGCCTTTTGGATAAGCGCCCGGATAGCCGCCCGAGGCCATCACGACGCACACGGCGCTGCGCTCGTCCCACTCCAGCGTCACTTCGTCCAGCCGCCCGTCGATCACAGCATCCATCACGTCCAGCAGATCGTTCTTCATGCGCGGCAACACCACCTGTGCTTCCGGGTCTCCAAAGCGGGCGTTATACTCGAGCAGCTTCGGGCCGTCCTTTGTGAGCATCAGCCCAAAGTAGATCACGCCCCTGTAGTCGATGCCTTCGCTTTGCAGCGCGTCCACCGTTCGGCGGATGATCGTCTCCTCCGCCTCGTTGCGCACCGCTTCGGTGTATTTGGGGCTGGGTGAGAAGGTGCCCATGCCGCCCGTATTCGGGCCTTCGTCGTTGTCAAACACGCGCTTATGATCCTGCGCACTCGCCATCGGCAGTATCGTGCTGCCGTCACAGAAAGCCAGCACGGAAACCTCCGGCCCCTGCATGAACTCCTCAATCACCGTGCGTGTGCCCGCCTCGCCGAATACCTTCTTCACCATGATATCATAGAGCGCAGCTTTGGCTTCCTCCACGGCTTTGCAGATAATGACGCCTTTACCGAGCGCCAGCCCATCCGCCTTGACGACCGTGGGCAGCGCACATTGCTCTACATAGGCGCAGGCTGCGTCGTAATCCGTGAACGTCTCGTATTGCGCAGTAGGAATGCCGTACTTTTTCATCAGGTCTTTGGCGTAAACCTTGCTGCCTTCAAGCCGCGCACCGTCCGCCATCGGCCCGAACGCGCGGATGCCCGCATCCTTGAGCGCGTCCACCATTCCCATAAAGAGCGGATCATCCGGCGCGACCACCACGAGATCGAACTCCCCCGCCCTGGCGTAATTCACGATGCTGGGGATATCCGTCGCTTTAATCGGTACGCACGTCGCGATATCGGCGATACCGCCGTTGCCCGGTGCGCAGTGGACCTCCTTCACGGCTTTGTTCTGCCGCAGCTTCCAGATGATCGTATGCTCTCGGCCTCCGCCGCCCACCACGAGTATCTTCATTGCTACTTCCTCAGTGCTTGAAGTGGCGCATGCCGGTATATACCATCGCGATACCGAGCTCGTCGCACGCCTTGATGGAATCCTCGTCGTGGATGCTGCCGCCCGGCTGAATGACGGCACTGATGCCGTACTGCGCCGCAAGCCGCACACAGTCTTCGAACGGGAAGTACGCATCCGATGCGAGCGCCGCCCCTTTGACCTTTTCGCCCGAACGCTGCAGTGCGTTCTCCGCCGCCCAGATACGCGAAACCTGCCCCGGCCCGAGGCCGAGCGACTGATTGTCTTTCGCTACCGCAATGGCGTTGCTCTTTAAATGCTTCACGAGCTTCCACGCAAACAGCATGTCCTTCATCTGCTGCTCCGTCGGCGCAACCTTGGTGACCACCTTCAACTCTCCGTCCAGCAGCTTGTCGTCCGGCTGCTGTACGATGAGGCCACCCAGCGGCTTCTTAATATCAAGCGCGGTTTTGCTGATCTTCTTGCTGATATTCGGCAGACGCATGATGCGCAAGTTCTTCTTGGTCTTCAGCACTTCCAGCGCGTCCTCCGTAAATGCGGGCGCGATCACGATCTCCAGGAAGGTTTTCACCATCTCCTCGGCAGTCGCCTTGTCCACTTCTGCATTGACCGCCACGATGCCGCCGTAAACCGATACCGGATCGGCGGAATAGGCCTTCATATAGGCGTCATAGACGGTGTCCCCGCTGCCCACGCCGCACGGGTTGGCGTGTTTGGACGCAACTACCGTGATCTCGTCAAACTCGCGCAGGCAATCGAGCGCGCCGTTCGTGTCGTTGATGTTGTTGAACGAAAGCTCCTTGCCCCATAGCTGCTCCGCCGCCGCGAGTGTCCCCTCCGTACCAATCGGTTCCTTGTAGAACGCGGCACTCTGGTGCGGGTTTTCACCATAGCGCATATCCTGCAGCTTTTCATAGGTCAGCGTGAGCTTTTCGGGGTATCCGCCGCCGTTCTGCCGGCGCAGGTATCCTGAAATCAGCGCATCGTACGCCGCGGTATGCTCGAACACCTTGACGCACAGGTCGAACTTGGTCTGCCGCGTCACGCTGCCGCTTTTAAGCTCTTCCAGCACGCGCGCGTAGTCCGCCGGGTCCACGATGGACGCAACGTCCTGCCAGTTCTTCGCCGCGGCACGCAGCATCGTCGGGCCGCCGATGTCGATGTTCTCGATCGCATCCTCTAAAGTCACATTCGGTTTCATGATCGTGGCTTTAAACGGATACAGGTTGACCGCCACGATATCGATGAGGCCGACGCCCAGCTTATTAACCTGCGCCATATGGTCCTTGTTCTCCCGCATCGCGAGGATGCCCGCATGGATCGCGGGATGCAGCGTCTTCACGCGCCCGTCGAGGCATTCAGGGAAGCCCGTGATATCCGACACGTTGGTAACCGGCACGCCTGCCTGCTCCAGCGCCTTCTGTGTGCCGCCCGTCGAGAGAATCTCAAAGCCGAGGGCAACGAGGCCGGACGCGAATTCCACGATACCCGTCTTATCGAACACGCTGAGGAAAGCTCGTTTCATATGATAAACCTCCAAATTAATATCTAAATAAATATACTTGGAGGCTCTGCCTCCAAACCTCCGCTCAAGGGATGAATATCCCTTGAGAATCCCATCGTGAAAATGCCATACTCATGGTATTTTCAATGCTCCACATACTGCACTTGTACGGCGGGCGACCACTGGTCGCCCCTACATATAATCTGCAATCTTCACCCGTCGGCCTTCGAGGCGCAGCCGCCCTTCGCAGAGCAGCGCAACCGACTTGGGCAGAATCTCGTGCTCGACTTCGAGGATGCGCGCCGCGAGCGTTTCGGGTGTGTCGTTGTCTAGCACGTCAACCGTTTTTTGCATAATAATCGGGCCGGTATCCGTACCCTCGTCAACGAAATGAACCGTCGCGCCGGATACTTTAGCGCCGTATTCGAGCACCGCCGCGTGCACACGCCGCCCGTAATACCCCTTGCCGCAGAAAGAGGGGATCAGTGCGGGATGGATGTTGACGATTGGAAATCGGTTGACCAGATCGGTACCGAGGATCGACATGTAGCCCGCCAGCACCACCGCCTGTACGCCGAAGCTCTCCATCGCCGCGATCACCGCGGCGTCGTGCGCCTGTTGATCGGCATAGTCGCGGGGGCTTATCACCATGGACGGCACGCCCGCTTTTTCGGCGCGCTCCAGCGCAAACACGCCCGGCTTGCTCGATATCACGCAAACGACTTTGGCGGGGATGCGTCCGTCTGCGCACGCGTCCAGCACCGCCTGAAGGTTTGTGCCGCCGCCCGATACCATGACGGCCAGCTTTTCTATCCGCACAGCTTCACGCCCTCGCCTTCCACAACCTCGCCGATGATAAACGCCTCGTCGCCGAACTTACGCGCGGCATAGGCGATCTCCATCGTCTGCTCTGTCCTGACAGCCAGCACCATGCCGATACCCATGTTGAAAGTGTTGTACGCGCTTTCGGGTTCCAGCTTCGCTTCGCGCACAAGCAGTTCAAAAACGGGCGGCATATCCCAGCTGCCCAGTTCGATTTTCGCGCAGAGCCCGGCAGGCAGTATGCGTGGGATATTTTCAATGAAACCGCCGCCCGTGATATGCGCGGCGCCTTTGATTTCAAATTTATCCATCAGTCCGAGAACCGTCTTAACATAGATGCGCGTGGGTGTCAGCAATTCCTCGCCGAGCGTTTTTTTAAACGCATCGAGGTACTGATCCAATATACGGCGCTCCATGGGCACCAGTTTACGCACAAGCGAGAAGCCGTTACTGTGGATACCGGAGGACTTGAGCCCAATCAGTTTGTCCCCCGCCTTGATCGTGCTGCCGTTGATAAGCTTGTCCCGTTTGACGCTGCCCACGCAGAAGCCCGCGAGGTCGTACTCACCTTCGGCATAGAAGCCCGGCATCTCCGCCGTCTCGCCGCCGATCAAAGCGCAGCCTGCCTGTCGGCAGCCCTCTGCGACACCCTTGACGATATCCGCCGCGACTCCGGGAATCAGCTTGCCCGTCGCAATATAATCGAGAAAAAACATGGGCTTCGCGCCATGGCACACCACGTCATTCGCGCACATGGCCACACAATCGATACCAACTGTGTCATGCTTGTCCATCACGAACGCGCATTTGAGCTTGGTACCTACGCCGTCCGTACCGGACACGAGCACATCGTCGCCGTAGCCGTACATGCCGCCAAACGAGCCGAGGCCCTGCAGCACATTGCTGTCGAACGTGGACTCGGCATGCGCCTTCATGAGCTTCACCGCCTGATAGCCCGCTTCCACATCCACTCCGGCATCCTTATAGGTTATCGCCATATGTCCCCCTCATTTGTCCAATGCGTTCTTTTTACCGCCGCCGTTTTTAAGCAGGCAGGATACGTCGTCAGGGTATTTCCCGTCGAAGCAGCCCGCGCAGAAGTTGCAGGCCGCGCCTTCCACTGTCTTTAGCAGATCTTCGATACGCAAATAGTTCAGCGAGTCCGCACCGATGAGCTTGCGAATCTCCTCGACGGAATGGGAAGCGCCGATCAATTGATCGTGCGAGGACGTATCGATGCCAAAGAAACATGGATGCTTGATGGGCGGCGAACTGATCTGCATATGTACTTCCTTCGCGCCCGCAAGCTTGAGCATTTCGATGATGCGTTTGGAGGTTGTGCCGCGCACGATGGAGTCGTCCACGAGCAGCACGCGCTTGCCGCGCACATTGCGCTTTAACGCGCTCAGCTTAACGGATACACCCATTTCTCGCTTGCCCTGCGAGGGCTGTATGAACGTGCGCCCCACATAACGGTTCTTGGACAGCGCGGTGATATACGGGATGTCCGACTGCCGGGAATAACCCATTGCCGCGTGCATCGCGGAGTCCGGCACCGCCGCGACCACATCCGCGTCTACATGGCCCGCCATCGCGAGCAACTCACCCGCGCGCTCGCGTGCCTTGTGCACCGGTATGCCGTCGATGTCCGAGTCGGGCCGGGCGAAATATACGTATTCAAAGATGCACAGCGCGGTATCCATCGCGCGATGCCCCTGATAGGATTTTAAACCGTTTTTGTCGGCCACGACGATCTCGCCGGGCCGAAGGTCGCGGATGAACTCCGCGCCGATGGTATCGAGCGCGCTCGATTCGGACGCGAACACGAACGAGTCGTCGATGCGCCCGAGCGCGATGGGCCGGATACCCTTGGGGTCGCGCACGCCGATCACCGCATCGGGCGTCATGATCACGAGTGCGTAGCTGCCCTTGATGAGCTCCATGGTTTTCGTGATACCTTCAATGATATCCCCGCCGCTGTGCTTGGCGATGAGGCTTGCAATCACTTCGGAGTCGATGGTGGTCTGGAATATCGCGCCGCTGTTTTCGAGGTCGTCGCGCAGCTCCTTGGCGTTGATCAGGTTGCCGTTGTGCGCGAGTGCGAGGTTGCCCTTTTTGGAGCTGATCACGAGCGGCTGCGCATTCACGAGCAGGCTGTCGCCCATGGTGGAATAGCGCACATGGCCGATGGCGGCATGCCCGCCCTTCAGCTTGTCCAGGCTGTCGCGGAAGACCTCCTGCACCAGCCCCATGCTCTTATGATAATCGATCTTTCCCGCGCGCGCAACCGCGATGCCCGCGCTTTCCTGTCCGCGATGCTGCAATGCGAAAAGGCCGTAATACGCGGCGTCGGCGGGTTCGATGCTTGCGTCCGCGCAGTAGATGCCGAATATGCCGCACTCTTCGTGCATGCAGTCGTCGTCCGGTTTGCAGCGCTCGTAGGGCGTGGGGATTCTGTAACGTGCTGGCATGCTATTCTCCCATCAACCTCCGGATGATTTCCTGATACGCTTCCTCGACGTCGCCGAGGTCCCTGCGGAAACGATCCTTGTCGAGTTTCTTGCCCGTCGCGGTGTCCCAGAAACGGCAGGTATCGGGCGATATCTCGTCCGCGAGTATGATGTCGCCGTGGAAACGGCCGAACTCCAGCTTGAAGTCGATAAGATCGATGCCCATCTCCTTGAGGTAGGCTGAGAGGATGTCGTTGACTTTGAACGAATACTCTCTTATCTTGTCCATCTCCTCGTCCGTCGCGAGTCCCAATGCGCGCACGTAGTACGAGTTGATGAAAGGATCGCCCAGCTCGTCGTTCTTATAGCTGAACTCGAGGATTGGGCACAACAGAGACTTGCCTTCCTCTACGCCCATGCGTTTGGAAAAGCTGCCCGCAGCGCGGTTGCGTATAATCACCTCGACCGGCACGATATCGACCTTGCGAACGACCGTTTCACGATCCGAGAGCTGCTCCACATAGTGCGTCGGGATGCCCTTGCTCTCCAGCAGACGGAAGAAATGGTTTGATACCTTGTTGTTGACGATGCCCTTGCCTACGATGGTGCCTTTTTTAAGGCCATTGAACGCCGTCGCATCGTCCTTGTAATCGACGATCACATAGTCGGCGTTATCCGTGGTGTACACTCTTTTTGCTTTGCCCTCGTAGATCTGCTCCAGCTTTTTCATAATATTCCAATCTCCTTCTGAAGATTTTTATCCGCTTCGAGTACCTTGGCCGCCATGTCCTTCTTGTGCGCAGCAAGCTTGTCCTTGAGCGCATCATACTTAACGGCGAGTATCTGCACGGCGAGCAGCGCGGCGTTCTCCGCGCCGTCGATCGCCACGGTCGCCACGGGAATGCCGGGCGGCATCTGCACCGTGGACAGCAGCGAGTCGAAACCGTCCATCGTGGAGGACTTAACCGGCAGCCCAATCACAGGCAGCGTCGTATATGCGGCGAGTACGCCCGCAAGATGCGCGGCTTTTCCCGCTGCGGCAATGATCACCTCGATGCCGCTCTCCGCCGCGGACGCGGCGAATGCGTGCGCCGTGTCGGGCGTGCGGTGTGCGCTCATCACATGCGCTTCTACCTCGACACCAAAGCTTTTGAGTGTTTTAATCGTTTTTTCGAGAACGGGCAGATCGGATTTCGACCCCATGATGACGGCTGCTTTCATTTTCGTCTCCCCGGTATAATTTGTCGTCTTCTGTCCTTAATTGATATAACCAGTCTAATGGACGAGCCTATCCCGTGTCAACGAAATCGCATACATTTTACAATCAAATATAAATAACGTTCGTGTTACTACGAACGTTATTATCTGGTTTACGATATATATGTCACTATCGGCAGTTGGTTCCGCGTGTTCAGCCGCGCAATGTTTGTGCGAAAGCGAACATCGCTTCGACATTTTCGGGTTTTGTATCCGCCTGGATGTTATGGCCGGGGCCAAACACATAGCCAGGCGCCATGTGGCTCATCAAGCGCCGAACCTCTTTTTCGATCTGCTCCTTCGTGCCGAACGGCAGTATCTGCTGCTCGTCGAAGCCGCCCCAAAATACGAACTTTCCATCGAACTTTTCCTTCAAAACTTCGGGTTCCATACCCGCCGCACGCGTCTGCAGCGGGTTGAATACGTCCACCCCTGCCTCCACGAGGTCCTCAATGATCGGCGAGATCGCGCCGCAGCTGTGCAGCAGCACCTTCACGTCCGCCAGTTCGTGGATGTACTTGAATATCTGCGTGTGGTACGGTTTGATCACGTCGCGGTAGGTCTGCGGCGATATCTGCGGTCTGTCCTGCATACCAAGATCATCCGCGTAACCGATCGCTTCCACGTAGTCCCCGACGCATTCGAGATAGTTTTTGAACCAGCGCTTCTGCAATGCGAGCAGTTTGTCGTAAAGCGCAAACACAAAATCTGTGTCGGCCAGCAGGTCGCATGCAATGTTTTCATACCCGCGCAGCTTCTGCGAGGTCTCGTAAAACCCCGGCACGCCGAAGTCCGCGACCAGCGCGTAATCGGTGGTCTCGTAAAGCCGCTGCGCTTTTTCCTTCAGTCCCTTGTATAGCGCTTCGTTGTCCGGGTCCGGCAGCGTCATTTTCTCGATATCATCGATCGTGGCATTCTCCAGCGGATGATGGATCACATCGAAATATTCGTGCGGATTGGCTTTTCGCAGCACCATTCCGAATCCGTCCGTGTACATATCGTTCACGATATTCGGACGGCTTACGTTCATGCCGATTCGGCGTACATCCGATCCAAACTTTTGCATCAGCTCTTCGGCGGGTTCCACCGTACCCATCGTATAGTCGATGACCGGCCCCGCGTCGCGCCGGATGCCATAGTAATTGAGCTGGTTTTCATGCGCCTTCAAGTCAAGGCATGTGACGATTGTGCCGCCAAAATCGATCGGAACACGGTCCGACTGCTGGTTACGAAGCGCTGCGCGCACCCTCTCCCGGCTGTTCATAGTCTCTCCTTTATCCGCGCGTCCGGATCGTCCGAATCGCTCGGTATATCTTTTTATAGTTGACATACGGCTTTTCATATTGCCGCGCGGCTTCCGCCCTTGGCGCGAATACTTCCCGCGAAGCGGCGGTCCTTTTCACCGCATCCTCATAATCCGAATATATACCGGCAGCAACGCCCGCCAGCATCGCCGCGCCCTTGCATACGGTCTCCGCCGTATCGATGCGCGCAAAGCGCTTGCCCGTCACGTCGGCCCGCAGCTGCACCGAAAAATCCAGCCGGGAGTTGCCGCCGCTGATGACCATTTCGTCGAGGCGAATACCGATACGCTCCATGTTTTCTATATTCAGTTTCAGTTCAAACGCGAGGCCTTCAAATATCGCGCGGAATACATCGTGCCGCCCCGTGGTGGGCGTAATGCCCAGCAGCGCGCCGCGAACAGACGGGTCCCAATAGGGCGTACCGGAGCCGATGAGGTAAGGCAGAAAAAGCTGGCCCGACGGGCGCTCGGTCATGCAATTTCCGAGATACTCATAAACGCTGACGCCCAGTTTCGCAGCCTGTTCCTTGTCCGCATGACAGAATTCGTCCACGAACCATGAGGTAGAGAACCCGGCCGGAAAGAACGCGAGATTGATGTAGGTGCCCGGCACGACGTGCGGATAGGAGTTCGCGCGGAATTCAAAAGCACGGTCGTTGTTGCCCGGTTCATCCGTCACGGCGTTAACCGACTCGTATGTGCCTGCCGATACCGCCGCGTCGCCGCCCCGGTACGCGCCCGAACCGAACGCGCCGCACGGCTGGTCGTGCCCTGCCAGTGCCAGCACGACCCCGGCTTTAAGCCCCAGCTCCCGCGCCGTATCGGGCGGCACAACGCTGCAACACCTGCCGGACTCCGTGATCTCTGAAAACTGCGACTCTTTAACACCAGCCGCAGTTAAAATATCGTCCGACCATGCGCGTTTGTTGATATTAAACCCGAACGTGCGGCTCGCCATCGATACATCCGTGTAGCAGCCCGTACCCAGCCGGGAAAGTATGAAGTCGCCCACGCTTAAAAAACGGGCAGTTTTGGCATACGTTTCAGGACGGTGTTTTTTGAGCCACATGATCTTGGGTAGCGCGAACATCGGATGCGCGGGAACACCCGTGATGGCATACAGTTCCCGTTCACCCAGCTCTTTGGTGAGCTGCCGAATCTCCTTGACCGCGCGGTTGTCCGAATTCATCATGGCAAAGCCTGCGGGTTCGCCATGCGCGTCCACCGGAATGAACGTCTCTCCATGAGAACTGACCGCCAGCGCTTCGATCGGTTCCGCGCCCCGCGCCAGCTCGCGGATTACGCCCGCCGCAGCTTCCCAAATTTTCTGTGCGTCCGCTTCTGCGGCGTCCGGCGCTGGACGCAGCGTCTCATAGCTCCGGGCGGCCGAAGCGATCGGCCGCCCGCTGTGATCAAACACAACTCCCTTGACGCTGCTCGAACCCAAATCGATTCCGAGTAAGCCCATACTTTCCTCCCTAGCCGACCGTAAATACCACCTTGAAATACGGCTCGGTGTGCTTTTCCACGAGGTTCTCAAATACGCTTTCGATTTCGTCCAGACGGAAATGATGCGATATCAACCCCTTGGTCGAGATCGTGCCCTTGGACATCAACCGGATCATGTCGCGGTAATCCTGCGGCGTGTACATTGTCGTGCCGGAAAGACGCAGCTCATGCTGCACGAAATCCGGCAGGTTGGGTACGTTGTACTCACTCTGCAGCACACCGATGATCACGATGCGGCTGCCGCGTGCCGCAAGCAGCAGCATCTGGTTAAACACCTCGCCCTTGCCGCCCACGCAATCGTAGAACACCCCGACTTCCTTCGGCCCACCCGCAAGGCGCGTAAGCCCTTCTTCCAGTGTCTCTTTCTTTACATTGATGACGCCATCCGCGCCCAGCGCCTCCGCAAGTCCAAGGCGATACTCATCCACGTCGGCGATGATCACTCGCTTCGCGCCCAGCGCTTTCACGCTCTGCAAACAGAAGTTGCCGATCGGCCCAGCGCCCACGATCAATGCGATATCGTCCGGTTTCACCTCGCCGCGCTTGGCGCCGTGGTACGCCACGCACGCGGGTTCCACAAGCGCCGCATCGTCCATACTCATTTCGTCCGGAATGGGCAGCACCATCTCTTTCGGCATCACCTTGTATTCGCAGTGCGCGCCATCCGCCTCCGCGCCCGTGCAGCGCAGCTGCTCGCAGAAATTATAGATCTCGTTTTTGCACGCATGGCACTCCCCGCACACGAGATGCGGGATTACCGTCACGCGCGTCCCAACGGCGGGACCGGTTACGCCATCGCCAAGCTTCGACACAACGCCCGCAAATTCATGCCCCATCACCACCGGATACTTCACATACGGGTGCAGCCCATGAAAAATCGTCGCATCAGAACCGCATAGCCCAATGCGTTCCACCTTCACCCGTATCTCGCCCTTGCCCGGCTCCGGAATATCCACCATCTGCTTTTTGAGTCTGCCGGGTTCCTCCAGCGTGACCTGCAGCATCTTTCCCGCCATGGGTTACGCTCCCCTCACGGCTTTGATGCCAAGGAACTTGCAGAACATCTCGAGCACGTCTGCGACCTTTTTGTCATGGATCAGCGTGCCGTGGTGGATGACGCCGTTCTCAACCATCTTGGTTTCCCAGTCGGCAAGGTCGTTCACCTTCACCCAACCGTAAGCGCCTCGGATGTACGGGTCGATATCGACAATTTCGCCGTTGCCGAAGAAGAACGTATACTCGCCGTCATACTCCACCATACGCGAGCAGGTGACCGGGCCGCTCTTAAGCTTGAACTCCAGCGCGCCGTGGCACGTCGGGCACCACTGAATCATGCGCTCGTTGCGCACCAGCTGAGATTTGCAGCGCGTATCGCGCAGGCTGGGCGCGGCGTTGCCGCAATGCCATGCGAGCCATACGTTCTTTTCCGTCGGGTGCAGATCCGTCCAGTCGATGAAATCCGGGATGTGCTCGCCAAGCGTCGCACAATATACCGCCCACATCGTGACGGCGCCCAGTACGTCCACCTCGCACGCGGTGATGATGCCCTTGTCGTTAAGGCGTCCGAATGTCGAGCACGCGGAGATGCCGTAACGTTCCTGAATTTGCGTCCAGCATGATACTGCCATCGCGTTGACGTCCAGCTCTTTCGCAATCCGCATCAGCGAGACTTCATAGCGCGCCTGATTGATGAGCGCTTCCTCGCTCGCGTTGTCGGTGATGCAATCCGCGCCCGCCTTGATCTCGGCAAGCACCTGCTTCACTTCCGGGTCGTCGGCGCGCACCGCATCGAGGCGCGAAAAAGCCGTGGCGAGGTCCATCGGGACGAGCATCTGCCCGAACTGGCGCTGCATGTTCTCTTCGCTGAAATACTGCGATTCAAAAAGCTCTGGCCGGGTGCCGATCTGCCCGATCTTCGCGCCGCGGAAACGGCTGATCGCGTAGACGGCACGCGTGAATATCTCCATCTTTTCCTTAAATATGTCTTCTTCGGGGTTGCAGGTTAAGATGTGCTCATACTTAAAGCCGCGGCGTTTGATCGATGACACCGTCATAAACTGGCCGCACCACGTATCGGTCGCCCGGGAACCATTCGGGTCGATCGGCCCGCTGCGCGTGCAGAAATGCATGACGGGCAGTTCCTTATTGAGGCCGCTTAGAATCACGCCCACCGCGACTTCCATACCGAACGTCATGTTGCCAATGATGAGGCCCTTGATGTCCTGCTGTTTGAAATACTCGAGCACGTGCGCCGCTTCCGCTTTGTCGTTGACGCAGCCGTCCACCGTCATTTCGCGCGAAGGTACGATGAGTTCCATGCCCGGTATCGCTTCGAGCACCGCAACACAGCGGTCGCGCATCTTTCCGGCCCACTTGCCGGTAAACTCACTACCGTCCCACGATTCCCAGTTTGAGGGGATAAAACCGATTTTCACTTTTGCCATATATGCTCCTTTCAAAGATCAGCGCGCATAGCGCGCCGGTTTATACGATGGTTTTAAGGCGGCTCTCGAACGCCGCAATCTCCTGCGCGTCCTTCAGAATGCCGATCTCCAGATGCACGGTCGCGCTGCTGAACGGCGCCAGCGTGCGCAGCTTTCCGCTTTCGCGCCAAGCTGTCCGGCCCACGGGGCGGCAGTTGCCCGGCTCCAGCCCCATCACGTATTCAGATACGCCGCACATCTTCCATTGAGAGAACTCGGGCAGCTCCGCTTTCTTGTAACGGATATAAGCGCCTGCCTCCAGCGCATCGTTCACGACCGCGGCTACCGCATAACCCTCTGTGTCGGTGCACATGTCATGAAAATACACGTTCTCCTTCTCGAGCGGTACGGGCGCGCCGAAAACTGCATGCTCATTCAACCGCTTGCGTGAATAATCGTCGTTCGGTTCAATCCGCTTTTGCGCTGCGATGAAACGGCTCCCTTCGCTTACGATCGGGTAACCGATATTGATATGGTACAGCAGCATCAGCGGCTGCTCGCGGCAGGATTGGTTTTCAATCCTGTCGGTGATGAAAAGGCGGCTTTCGCCCATCACGCTTTTTACCTCGCGGCTCAGCACAAAGCATTCACCGTGCAGCTGCGCCTCTTTCACCTTGCCGCTCACCCGCATCTCATACTGCTCAGCCTCGACCCAGTCCTCCTGAACGCATACCTGATACGCGCTTATATGCGTAATGCGCCCATGCAGTCCATAATGCTGCTCGCCCAATATATCGTGGGTGTCGCTGCATGGGCCTCCCACGTTGGACAGCCCGCACGTGGTAAGCAGGCCGCCGAAGAAGCCGCGTACCCATTCGAGACCGCTACTGTCGTAGTATGCGGGCGAAACGATGCCCGTCTTGCTCATATAGCTGACCGGTACGCCGTGATAACTGCAGTGTGCGATGTCCATGCCGCGACCGGGCAGCACGGTGTATTCAAAGCCCGTGCCGGTGCGCACATCCACCGCCTCGACGCCCTTCTCTTTGCCTTCGGTGAACTCGTAGCGCTTGGCCCCCGCGAACTGACTGATGTCTCCGGCAAAACGCAGCAGCGCCTTGCCGCCTTTGAGCGGAAAGTCCTTCATGATTTCTCCCTTCAAAGTTTTTTCGCAACGCACTCGCGTACGATGCGTACAAATTCGTTAGCCGTTTTTACCGGGTCGCGTTTAACCGGCACAAGGCCGCCGACTTCATCCACGGCGTAGTTATCGATCAGGAAGGTAGCGAACATAAAGCCCCGAAAATCGCTGATGTTTTCAAACAGGCGTGTATAGTAAGTCTTCATATCCTCCGGCACGCCGTCCTGAATGACGACAGAGAGCTTTCCGTGTCCCACTTTATCGACGAACCGCGTGAAGATGTCGTACTGGCCCATCGGCGAGTTATTGACTGCCCGAACGTTCTCGATCTTCAGGATATTGTCCGCTTGATGCAGCCCCTTGCCGCAAAAATGCAGGATGCCGCCGCCGAACTCCGTGAATATGCGTGAATAGTGCGGCACGATGAATTCTTCGTACTGTTCGGGGCCGATGGTGACGAGATCGTCGTCCGAGAGCCAGATGCCCGCTGCCGGGGACCAAAGCCCCTGCAAGCCGCTGCTTGAATCCATGGGTTCATCAGCGAGCTGCTTTTGCAGCCTTGTCCACTGGATCAGTGCCTCGGTGATCATCGCCATAAGGTCTTTTATAGCCTCCGGCTCCTCGTACATCCAGATGAAGAAGTTTTCATAGCCGCAGAGCTGGCACGCAGTGGACAGCGGGCTGTTCATATCCGTAAGACCGATGGGCAGATCGCTGTGCTTTTTTGCGTACTCGATGAACTCAATCACTTTTGGCATCCAACCACTGCTGGTTGGATCGGGCAGGTGAAGTTTGGCGATATCCGCAACATCGTTGATCGCGATGTTTGTAACCGCCGGATCATCGCCGTTGCCGGTAGCCGGCTTGATGGTGCTGCCAAACGCCGAAGCCAGCACGCCCGTGCCAAACCACGGCATAAAATAAGGCACAAAGTCATCATGGATCTGCGAGAGGTGCGCTTCGTACGCATTCTCCTGGAAATTCACCATCACCTTCGGGTCTTCCCAGTACTCGCGCGGACGCGGTTTGCTTCCGAATCCAAAGTAACAGGGTGTGCCGATTACGATGGGCAGCATTTCCGCATCGGTCAGCGGGGCGCGCTCAAACGCACGGCGAATCTTATCCTTCCTTTTTGTCAGGTCAAACCCGCGCCAGGTGTCCATTTTCGGGGCCTCCTTTATGCTTTTTTTATTTTTCGCTGATCATTTGATTGAAGCTGCTCCTCAAAAGCAGCGTCGGTATGACGGGGTTTAATACAGGCATGACGCGCTCCGATATGCATCGGTACAGACACGATACCGCCAGCTCGCCCTGTCTTATGGGATTCTGATAGATCACCCCGCTGATTACGTCCGTATCCACGAATTCCTTGATATCCGGGAATACGTCCGTTGCCACGACACGAATCCCGCCTTGCAAGCCGAGATCTGTAATCGCGCGGCACACGCCCGCCGAGTTGCCTGTCGCAATATAAATTCCGCCCACATCAGGTATCTCCGTCAGCTTTTTGCGCGCAATCGCGTATGCCAGGTCCGGGTCGTCCTGTGTTTCGAATACGACGTAATTTTCAAAGCCGTGGTCGGAGATTTTTGCACAGAAACCCTCGAGCTTTTTTTTGTGATCTTCGATGTCCTTATTGCCGATAAAGACAACGACGGTTTTGCCCGGTGACACGATCAGGCTCGCGAACTCCCCGGCGATCGTACCCGCCATCTCCGAATCGACGCGTACACAGGCGACTTTTTCATTGACTTCTGCATCCGTGCCCAGCAGTACAATGGGTATGCTGTTCTTGTGATAATATTCAGGATATCCTTCCAGTCTTGTGACTGAACCCGGGCAGAGGATGATGCCCTTAACCTGTGCCTGCTCGAACGATTCTAGCGCGTTGCATATCCCCTCCGCGGAATAGAGGCTGTCATAATAGCGGTATTCTCCCGTAACATTAAAGCGGCTGATCTGCGCAAGCTGCCGGTCGATCCCTTTCTTAAGCTCGCCGTAGTATTCTTCCCACACGCTTGGCATAACAATACCCAGCTTCATCGTGCTGCGAGCGAGCGCCTGCGCAGCGGTATTGACCTGATAGCCCATGGTTCTGGCTGTCTCCAGCACCATTTCGCGCGTGCTTTCACTGACGCCTTTTTTACCGCCCAGCGCTTTACTGACAGCGCCCTTGGACAGCCCCATACGCTCCGCGATATCGTTAATCGTGATCTTGCTCATATTCTCCTCATATTTAGAGAAACCGTTTTCTTTAATTTAATCATAATATATCACTTGTGAACGTATTTTTCAACAGTCAATTGAAATATTGTGATTAAATATTAATGGTGATCATAATTTTAGGGAAATCGGTTTCTTTAAATAATGGGTTTTGACTTGAAACAGTTTAATCATAAAAACAAGACCGGCAAAACGCCGGCCTCGCTTTACTCTTTTTCAAAATGTTGGTTTGAGCCCGGCGTCGGCGGAAACGAATCGCCTTTGCTTAAAGTAATCCCGCTCCGGACGATTTGTCCGCGTTCGTTTATAATCTTGTAGTCACCGCCCTGCGGCGCCTTTTGCCCTGATTTAAAGCTTTGCATCCCTCTCACCTTTCTTTCATGCGATGTTGTTATTATCTCTCTCGGGTCATGAAATATGTGAAAAAAATAAAAATGATCACATAACGTGTTGTTATTTCACGTGCCATATGTTAAAATACCCTTCGCGTGGACAAAGCGCCATGGAGAGATGGCTGAGCTGGTCTAAGGCGCACGACTGGAAATCGTGTGTACGCTAATACCGTACCGAGGGTTCGAATCCCTCTCTCTCCGCCAAAAAAGTCAGTATTTATCGTATGATACTGGCTTTTTTATTTTATAAAAACAACGCCATTAACCCCGTCTGTAACCCCTTTTAAGGGCTCTATTCTTTACCGAAAGAGCCTTCATGTCAGTTTCATGTCAATTGTAAAAAATACACTCCACTATAACCGGAGCAAATCCTCTCACCGCCATTAGAAGCCAATGTCTTTACGGGCATTGGCTTTTTTATATTGGAAGCGAATCCGAGACAGTCTATCTTTTTATCCCAGCTGTCAGTCCTTTACCGCTGCCAGCCGCCCAATGCAGGCGACCGGCAGACCCAGCTTGAAATCATGCCCTGTGGGGCGGTCTGCCGCGAATACGGCACATGTGGCAGGCCCTGCAGACTTCTTGAGATCGAGCCTGCTCTCATTATCGAGTATCGCGATGAGCGCGCTCTCGGAGGCGATTACATACGCCTCCTTCGCGATCCCCTGAGAGCCGCAGGGAATTACCGCATGGACATGGGCATCCTTAAAAAGCGTGTCCAGATGCGCCAACCCAAAGCAGGCGGCTCTCGGGCTCAGCACCTCCTCCCCTACAAGCGGTACGCCCGCGCAAAACAGCTGGTCCCCCGCCTTTGCATGTCCCAGACGCATTTCTTCGGGCTTACATATCCCCGTTACGCTGACGCCGAATGCGCTCATGCAGGTGGGCATATTCTTTTCAGTGCTCATCACGACTGGGGTATGCGGAAGAGCCTTTTGTACGCCCGCAAGCATTCTTTCTCCATCAGCGGGACCGTTACATACATTCAGTGTGCAGAACACCAGTTTGGCACCGGTACTGGCGACCTCCAGCAACGCTACCCTTGCCGTATGTTCTGCAGCGCATTCCGGAGCTGCCCGAACTACATCCCCCGGTTTTTCACCGATCGCGCCGCATGAATCCACCGCTGTCACAAGCACATCGGCGCCCGCATCCTCCGGGCACAATATCAGCACATCACGGAAGGTATCAAATCGTTTCATTCTGCCTCTTCTGCTGCTGCGCTGCTGTGATCAAGCTATACGGCTTCTTCAGCAAATATGCCAGCACCGCCGCTAATGCAGCGTTTGCCGCGGAAGCCAGCAGCAGCGGCAGGAACATGGCAAGTGCGACGCTGAGTCCCATTCCCGGCCAGACGATGAGTATCGCGGGCGCTGCTACGCCGTTCAGCACCAACGCGACGATGGCTGCAAGCCATATCGGCCAACCGCTTCTTTTCACCAGTACGCCGGTAACCAGGCAGATCAGTCCCATTTCTGCCGCGATGACAAGGTGGAGCGGCAGCGTAAGCGGAAAGCCCGAAAGCAGCGCGGAAAACAGATGGCCCAGCGCCCCGGCAACAGCACCCGGCAGCCCCCCCATCAGCATCGCGCACAGGAAAGCCGGAGTGGAATCGAAAGCGATGGAACCGGCGATTTTGATGTTCGCGCCCGCATAGCACAACCCGCAGAACAGCGCGATCAGGATAATTTTTCTTGTCTTCATAGCGTTAAGCTCCTCCAAAAAGTAATATAAAAAGCCTGTAAATACTGCCCAAAGGCAATATCTACAGGCTTTACCGTCACCTGTGTCGGATCATATCGAAAAGGCAGGTCTTCCGGCTTGCGGATCGTTGCGAACACGTCCGCCTTCCCGGAGTCATCTCCAGTGGCATCATGGACGTCGCTAACCGCTTACGGCGATGGGTTCGCCGGGGAGTCTCACCCCATTCCCTATTCTCCCGCGATCAAACGGGCACCTCTACGATTTACTATGTGTATTCTATAAGTTATTGGCGTCCTCGTCAAGCATAGTTTTAAACCTCAGCTTGGCGATACTTGACAGCCGCTTATTCGCAATAGCCCGGCGTGGTATAGAAGTTAACGGTCCGGGGCTCCGCCCTGCCGTACTGCGCCACGATCGGCACATCACTTTCCAGCATGATCGCGTATTGTTCGCCCATCACCGGCGTATGGCAGCCAAAATCTTTTTCTTCGTTCGTACGCAGGCAGCGTACGCGCTTTGCGCCTACCGTAACAACCATGTCTTCCGCAGGCTCCCTGTCGGTATAAAGCAGCGTAATGCGTATATGCGCCTCGCGGTCACACACATTGGTAATAATGACGGATTCATGTCCCGGTATCACGTTTACGCCGACCGGCGGCAGCTCTGCATCCGGGAATATCCATACCTTTTTTCCGTGATCCATAGTATCCTCCTTGTCGATTATGTTATCCTGATGAATTGCAATATAAAACCAGGGACATGAACCCTGTCCCTGGCTTGTTTCTGACTTTAGTCCAGATGATAGACTTCCTCCATGCCGGACCAGAACTCATCGTCCTTTTTATCCGGCAACGGCTGCATTAAAGGCTTCACCAAATCCCACCACTGCTGCGTCGTCGGATCAGCCGCCATTTTTGCCATATCGGCTTCAAAATCGTCGCCGACATATTCATAATAGGCGAACATAAAATCCCCGCGCTGATAGATCGAATAGTTCCGGATGTTACAGGCGTTGATCATTTCATTGACGCCCGGCAGGGGATTCTGATGCCAGCGTTTGTAGGCTTCCAGCCCCTCGGGCTTGATCATGATCATTTCACCGTGTCTTTTCATAATACCCTCCGATTATAAACGCTTCGTCAGGGTTTAATATACCTTCTGCGCCTCGGTAAACATCGCCTTGATGTTGGCCGGGGGCACGTCGGATTGAATAGCCTCGTGGCTGGGCGAGATGATGAGGCCGGTCGGGAAAATCGACCGCAGGTACTTCACCTTTTCCATCACCTGCTCCGGCGTGCCGTTGGGGAGCAGCTCCTGCGTGTCCACGCCGCCGCAGAACGAAACTACATCGCCGAACTTCTCTTTCAGGCTCTCCGGGTCCATACCATGCGCCAATGCCTGTATGGGGTGAATGATATCTACGCCCGCTTCGATCAGCATCGGGATCGCCCGAATGATTGAACCGCACGAATGGTAGATCACCTTGACGCCATAGCTATGCGCGAGATCGATGAGCTGCTTAGCGCCGGGGATTACGAATTCCTTGACCATTTCAGGGCTGATCATGAGGTCGAGCTGGCTTCCGAGATCGTCGCCGATCAGGATCGCATGAAGCCTGCCCTTGGTCGACTCAAGGAATATCTTCAGCGCCTTCATGTAGAAGTCCATGATACGGTCGTTCACATAATGTACGAGTTCCGGCGCGGCCAGCATGTTCATCATGGCGTTTTCCATGCCGAAAGCGGCGCAGAAATCCTGGAAATGGCAAGCCCAGACCATACCGAGTATGGTCTTGCCATCAGGCGCTTCATCCACAAGTCGTCTGCACTCAGCGGGATCGATATAAAGGGTCGGGTCCGGCCAGGGGAAATTCAACTTTTCGGCATCCTCAACCGACTCACAGTTCGCAAAGAAGCCGTCCGCCGTCAGCGTACGGTGTTCGGTATCGACATTGCTGCCGTTCATATACCAGTCGAAAGCCGCGTACAGCGCCGAACACGTCGGCGATTGATACGGCACCTCGATCGCATAGAAATCATCGCCGCAGGAGGCTTTGAGTTCATCCAATGTCTTGACGCCGAAGTATTCGCACAGATGCGGAACCTCGCTTGGCGTCGGCATTCCGAGCCAGCATGCCGGGCGATCTACAGGTTTGCGCTCGGCAGTGGCATAAAAACGTTCAATACTGTTCATAGAAATTCTCCTTTTCGCTTGGGTCAGACAATCGCCTTCCGGAGCCATTCCAGCGTGCATTCGACCATGTGTTTCCCGGTCTCCGCACTGGCTTCGACTGCACTCTTGGCGAACCATTCTGTGTTCTGGCTGCAGCGGGAAAGGTCTACATTCTCCGGCCAGGTCCCCATCATCAAGGATGTTTCCCATTTTCCCGCATGATCAAACCCGCCGCACTTGTGCTGCGCGTCTTTGCCGATTAGCGAGATAACCTTGATGAAGGAAAACGGATCGTCGCCGGAACTAAGATTTTCGTAATAGTTTGCGTAGTTGTCGCTTCCCCACCAGCCTTTGCCGAGCGTCTCCTCCATGTATTCCATGGTGACCTTCTTGGCCGCCTTATGGCAGGCGATTGTCATGGGCATAAGCCCATCCTCTTCGGTCTGGTGGTGGGCAACAAGATAGATATTCTTGTTGCCCCCGTAAACCATCGATTTTAAAATACAGTACATGTAGTCGGCATAGGTATCCTCGTCCACGTGGAAATGGCCCGGTCTCGGCCCGCAAACCGCATAGGAGCCAACCCCGTACCAGACGGGAGGACATATAACGATTTCCTTTTCTTTTTCCAGCTCCCGGAGACACCCGGTAATCACCATGGTGTCGGTGCCGACCGAGGCATGACGGGCATGGTATTCCAGAGTGCCCACAGGGATAATGAACGGGATGCGGCGCTTTACGGCGTCCTCAAGCTGATCGGTAAACATGTTGATAAGCTGCATAAACCGCGCTTCCTTTCCGATAAATCGCCTAGGCTTCTGCCTTAGGCAGTTTCTTGTCCGTGACTTTACGGATCCTTCTTTCACCCAGCAGACGGCTCGTGGTGATCAGCATGACGATAAGCAATACCGCCGAGATCAGACTGCTGTAGTAGGTGTTGAGTTCCGGGAACATGTTCACGCAGCTCGCGATGATCTGAATGGTGACGATGGCGATTAATACATTGAGTATCTTGCCGACACCGCCATCCGGTATAACGCCAGCCAGCACCAGAATCAGGATACAGCGCATCACGTAAGACGAACCGTAGTCAGCCTTGGCCGAGTTCATCGTGGACATCATCAGCAACGCGCCAATTACCACGATCACCCCGTTGATCATAAAGGTGGTGTTGATCATCTTGGTGGTGTTGATCGCGCTGAACCGTGTCGCTTTGGGGTTGGAACCCAGCATATAGAGCTTGCGGCCAAAAGTCGTATACCGAAGCAGGAACGCGCAGACCAGGAACACCAAAATGAAGACGAATAGCGGTACAGGCAGGAAACCAAACAAGTTCGCATGTCCGATTTCGCTGTACAACTGCGGAATACCGGTTACCGGGTTGCCTTGCGTCAAGCCGATGGCAACACCTCTGTACACCATCTGCGTGGCCAATGTGGCCAGAATGGGCGGAATGCCAAGCCGGGAGATCAAAGTCCCGTTGAGCAGCCCACCTATGGCACCTACAGCCAGCGCAATCAGAACGCCTGCAAGGATGATCCAGCCTTCGTTTCCCGCATTCGCGCCGTTTTCTGTCATCTTGACCATGAACATTCCTGCGATAACGGTTGCCAAATCGCCCAGCGCCACAAAGGACACGTCAATACAGCCGGCGATGAAGCAGAGCATGACGCCCAGCGTCATCACACCGTATTCGGGGAACTGCATCGTCATGGAAGACCACGTATCGCCCTTCCAAAGCGTTCCGCCCTTTGTAATCGAGAAGAACACCAGAACCAGTGCAAGCAGGCCCAGAAGAAGGAATACATAATTGAACTTTATACCTGTCTTTTTCATTTTCACTTCCTCCTTTTATATGCTCCGGCGCTTCGCCTGTATCGCCGAAACCGTAACACCTGCCAGAATGACAATACCGTTAAAGAGATCCTGCCAGTAGGAATCGATTCCGATCAGGAGCATACTGTTGGATATGACGGTGATCAATCCGACGGCCACCAGTGTACCGA
The DNA here is from genome assembly GCA_023390815.1 of Bacillota bacterium. Classification (GTDB taxonomy): domain Bacteria; phylum Bacillota; class Clostridia; order Christensenellales; family SZUA-584; genus JAEWCC01. Next base: position 36,147 of record JAEWCC010000051.1, on the reverse strand, counting down.
AGACGCTGCCTTCGCCGCCGTAGATACTCGCGCCGCCGAGAATTACCATCGGGATGATTTTCAGGTCCCAGCCGTTCAGGGCTTTGGGGATGGCCTGACGGCTCAGGCAAACGCGGAGCATGCCGATGATACCGGCAGCCAGGCCAACGAACGCATAGAGCCAGAACTTTGTTCTTTTTACGTTAAAACCAGCGCGCTCTGCGGAGATCTCGTTTCCGCCGATCGCGTAAAGCGCGCGCCCGAACATCGTGTATTTAAGGACGAACCATACAATGATGGCCAACGCAACAAACAGCAGAAACGCGACAGGCATCGTCGAGCGCATACCCGTGGAACTGAACACCTCAAAGAGCGACGCTTCGCCGAAAGCTCGCAGGCCCAGCGGCAGCGTAGATGTAATCTCGCTCAACTGCAGCAAACCCATGCTGATTCCGAGAAACAGCGTCTGGGTACCCAGCGTCACGATCATTACGTTCAGTTTAAAACGGGATATGATGAAGCCGTTTACCATGCCCAGAACCATGCCGATCGCACCCGACAGCAGGAAAGCAACCCAAGCGCTCTCCTGAGCCCAACCCTGCGCCAGCACGATGGTTGTCGCAGCAGAGTAGGACAGCGATGCCAGCGTCGGGAATGACAGGTCGAATCCGCCGGATACGACAACCATCAAGCTGATGAGTGCGAACATGCCGTAAATCGTCATGGAACGGGCGATATCAACGATGGAGTTTGCCTGAAAAAGCTGCCCTCCTGAAATAACCTCAATCGCGATACACATGACCACCAGAACCAGGAATATATAGAATTCCGTTTTACGCGTCATGCGGCGGAGCTTTTTATTAAGTCCCATAAGTCAACCTCTCCCTTACCGAATGATATCCAGGATAGCCTGGTTGCAAATATCGCCGCTGTCAAGCTGGCCGACGATCTTGCCTTCCTTCATTACAATGACACGGCTGCAGTTCGCGACGACTTCAGCGAGGTCGTCCGATATAATGATCACCGCCAGTCCGTCGTTGGCCAGCTCATGAACGAGGTGATGAATATCCTGCTTCGCGCCGACATCGACACCCACGGTCGGGCCGTTGAGGATCAGAATATCGAGGTCGTTGCTGAGCCATTTGGACAGCACAATCTTCTGCTGGTTGCCGCCGGAAAGCGTCGAGGCAAACTTGCGTGCATCGTCGGTGGCAATTGAGAATTTCTTTACCCATACGTTCGCATCATCGAGGACGGTTTTGTCTTTAATGATGCCCATCTTGCTGGACAGACGCTTTAAAGACGACAATGTGATATTGTCTGCGATCGGCTGTTGCAGGCACAAACCTTCGGTCAGACGGTCTTCCGGCACGTATCCGATTTTGAGCTTCTGCGCCATAATCGGAGATGCAATTTTGACCTTCTTGCCTTTCAGTATAATATCGCCGCTTTTTGGCTTTAACAGACCGAACAGCGACAGCGCCAGCTCCGTACGTCCGGAACCCAGGAGGCCGGTAATCCCCAGGATCTCCCCTTTCCGAAGTTCGAAGGAAACATCCGAGTAACTGCCCTCAAGCGTCAGGTTCTTTGTTTCCAGCACCGGCTCGGCGCTGATGTTTTCAGGGCAGAAACGATCTTCCGACAATTCACGGCCCGTCATATAGTACGTAAATTCTTTGGGCGTAATCTCTGAAGTGGTACCCAGATATACGTTCTTGCCGTTCCGCATGATTGCGATGTCGTCAGAAATCTCGAAAATTTCTTCGATCTTATGGCTGATAAACATAATCGCGATTCCCGAGTCACGCAGCTTACGGACGGTCTTAAAGAGCGCGTCCACTTCTTTCTTCGTCAGTGCCGTGGTGGGCTCATCCATAATGATGAGCTTGGCGTTAAACAGCAGCGCACGGCAGATGGCAATCAGCTGCTTGTCGGCTACGCTTAAGTCGCCCATCTTCGCGTCAAGATCGATTTGGTGCCCGATCTTGCTGAGCGCTTCTTTTGCGGTATCGTCCATGCGCTTACGGTTGACAAACTTCCGATTCGCGGTAATCTCCGAGTTCATGGCCAGATTTTCACGCACGGTCAAATTGGGGAAAATCGACAGATCCTGATAGATGACTTGGATGCCCAGCCGGGTGGCCTCAGCCGGAGTGATCTTTGTGATCTTTTCCCCTTGGAACCAAACCTCACCCTCATCCTTTGTATAAACGCCGGAGATAATCTTGACCAGCGTGGATTTACCGCATCCGTTCTCGCCGGCCAGGCACATGACCTTACCGGGACGCACTGCGAAGTTCACATTTTCCAGCGCGTGTACACCGGAAAATGATTTGTAAATATTCTTCATTTCAAGCAAATATTCAGACATAGATTGGCAAACTCCCTTTCGAAAGAGTTTTACGGCTTACGCCGCAGGCTAAACTGGCACGTGGCCATTCATGGAAACGGAACGGCTGCCAAAGGGTCAGCACGGCGACTATTCGCCGTTAAGCTTCCATCAGTGGCCAGCCTTGCCGGAATAAAGCCCAGAAAAGGCTAGGTATTTTACGGACAGGGCAGGGAAGCAAAGCTTCCCTGCCACATACGTCCTGTAATCTGTTTCCGCAGTCGCCTGCAGATTCATTTAGAATGTGAAGGTATCTACGTTGTCCTTGGTGATCGCGATCCAGCCCTGGCCGATCACGTTGGTACCGGTGATGTTCACGTTGGTGTAGCCTTCTACCCCAAGGTCAGCGCCGGTCTTGATTTCTTCTTTATTATACATCTTGACTGCCAGATTCAGCATTGCCTTCGCAGCCAGCGCCGGATCCCACAGAGCGACGGAACCGAGAACGCCGTCCTTCAGGTAGTCGCGGGTTTCAGAGGGCAGCGCCACAGAGATGGCGAACACTTTACCGGTCAGGCCGAGTTCTTCGATCGCACGAGCTGCGCCCGGGGAGTCGAAGGAGGAGGTGCCCAGGATACCCTTCAGGTTGGGGTACTTCTTGAGCAGTTCCTTGGTCTTCTGGTATGCAACTTCAGCATCGCTCTCGGAAGAGACGCGCTTGTCCTCAACCAGCGTCATGTTCGGATAAGCTTCCTGCTGGCGAGCCACAGCGGCGTCCGCCCAGTTGTTGTGGGATTCCATCGTCATGGAACCAACCATGGTGATGTATTCGCCAGATTCGCCCATCTGAGCAGCGAGCTGATCCATCATGAAGCCGCCGAGACCCTTTTCGTCGAACGCTTCCACGTCGTAGTTAACGTTGGTCATGCCCGAAGCTTCGGTCGCGATTACGATGATGCCTTTTTCCATCGCTTCTTTGCAGATATTCTCGCAAGCGTCCGGATCGTTCGGCGAGAAGCAGAGGACGTCGATATCCTGCGCGACCAGGTCCGTCATGATCTGAACCTGAGCGGCAGCGTCAACTTCGGTCGGTCCCTGGTACTTAACTTCAATGCCGTTTTCCTCAGACCATGCCTTTACGCCGCTGTCACGGACATAATCCCACCATGCCTGGCCGATAACCTTCGGCACAAAAGCGATGACGGGTGCGCCTGCCTCAGCCGGTGTAGACGTTTCAGCCGACGGAGATACCTGTTCGGTGGTTGTTGCGGCGCTGGATTCAGCGGGCTGATTGTTGGTTGTGCAAGCAGCCATGGCCAGAACCATCACGAGAACCAATGCCATTGCGATGAGTTTCTTCATTTCTTTTCCTCCTTATATTTTCTTCTCTGCTGACGCAGAAGAAATATAATTTCTGAAACTTTGTTAACCGATTACTTGTACATCGGTCCGAGTGCCGCGCAAGCGCGGTAATCGGCGCCTTCCAGATCGTTGGTACCAAACGCGCTCCAGGTGGACGGGCGGAATATCTCGCCCTCTTCGACGTTGTGCATGGATACCGGTATGCGCAGCATCGAAGCCATTGTGATCATATCCTGACCGATGTGGCCGTAGCAGAATGCGCCGTGGTTAGCGCCCCATTTCGCCATGACGTTGTAAACATCGGTAAACGCGCCTTTGCCCGTGAGTCTCGGCGCAAACCAGGTCGTCGGCCATGTCGGGTCGGTGCGCTGGTCAAGCGTCCTGTGGATTTCCGGATCCAGCTCGCAAGTATAGCCTTCTGCCAGCTGCAGCACCGGGCCCAAGCCCTTGACGAGATTCAGGCGGATCATCGTTACCGGCATGCCGCCGCGCGTACCGCCAATGTAGTGGCTCGAGAAGCCGCCGCCACGGAAATAGTACTGATCTGCGGGACACCAGTCGGTTTTGGCCAGACAGGCGTTTGCTTCCGCTTCCGTCATTTCATAGAAGGGCTTGATGACCGGGTTGCCCGCCGCATCCGATACCGCGGCAGTGCCGTCTACCGACGCCGCACCCGAATTGATCAGGTGAATAATGCCGTTCTTCGCAAGTCCGGTCAGTTCCTTGCCCGTCACTCTCTTGACTGCTTCCGGGCTCCAGTAGGTGCGAACGTCCGCAAAGATACCAGGACGATTCGTCAGAAGATGCTCAAACAACATGGAAAAACCATTGAGCGCGTCGTTCTCTGTTGCGAGCACGAGGGACTCCCTCAGCCCGTTCCAGTCGAACTGGGAATTCAAAATGGCTTCCGCGAAATCGAAGTTTGGCTTGTAATCGGTCCACTGGCGCTGTCCCTGCACGCCGCCCAGTATCGCATTGTGACCGCAGCTCTCTTCGACAAATCCAAGTTCCGCGAGTCTCGGATTGCCGATCATCAGGTCACGGATGATGATTGCGCTTTTAACCACAAACTCCCACTGTGCATCCTTGACTTCGCGGGAGAACGCCATGTCCGCCGAATTCTTTTCGTAGCCCTCTTTGCAGTGCTGCTTTGTCCACGCAAGCGCCTTCTCGAATTCTGCGGGGTCGTAAATGCCGTTATCGATACGGCGGAGAATCTCAGTCTCATCGACCGACTCGCTTCTCATGCCGAAATACTGCTGAATCATATCCTGGTCGAGGATGGAACCCGCGATGCCCATGCACATGGAACCAATCTGCAGATAGCTCTTCTTGCGCATCAGCTTGGCCGCGATTGCGCATTTTGCAAAACGTAGTATTTTTTCCTGAACATCCTCGGGAATGGAGAAGTCGTCTTTATCCCTTACGTCATGGCCATAGATACCAAATGCCGGAAGGCCTTTCTGGGAATGCGCAGCCAGCACCGCCGCGAGGAACACTGCGCCGGGACGCTCGGTGCCGTTAAAGCCCCAAACCGCCTTGATTGTGGCAGGGTCCTGATCCATCACTTCGGTGGAATAGCACCAGCAGGGAGATACGGTCAGTGTAACGCCAACCTCTTCCCTCTCAAATTTATCCTGACACAAGGTAGCTTCCTTAACCCCGCCAATCGTCGTGTCAGCAATGACAACCTCAACAGGGCTGCCATCGGGATATTTCAAATTCTCTTTGATCAGCTTTGCAGCGGAAATTGCCATGCCCATTGTCTGATCTTCAAGTGATTCACGGACACCGTTTCGTCTGCCATCAATACATGGCCGTATACCGATTTTTACCATGATCCAATGCCTCTCCTTACTAATTATTCATTGCAAACGGTTTCGCCGTTGTTGCCTGATGATGCTCTGGTCGCCACGGAATCACGGAAAACGGTATCGGTGCGCAGCACGGTAACTTTCGCGTGTCCTTTGTTCTTGCCGCTCATTCTGTCCAGAAGAATTTGCGCGGCGTATTTGCCAATCTCGCAGATCGGCTGGGCGATGACGCTCAGGTGAGGTTTGATAACCTGCGCAAACGGCATGTCGTCAAATCCGAAAACCGAAATACTATCGGGTACAGAAAGCCCACGTTCGTTAATCGCCATCATTGCGCCTACGGTGACGTCGTAGTTCGAGGTGAACAACGCTGTCATACCGGGATTATTGTTGAGCAGACGTTTACACGCGCGATAACCGCTTTCTATACTAAAATCAGTATACTCAATTAGCGAATCCTTAACCGACAGCTTATACTTCTTTAGCATTGAAATGTACCCAGAAAGGCGCTCCATCGCCGTATAGACATCCCGGGGACCTGCAATCACACCAATTTCCACATGTCCGTGTTCAATCAGGCAAGCTGTCGCATCCTGGGCGGCGCGCGCGTTATCAACCAGCACGGCATCGACGTGCCCGATACAGTCGGTTACGATCCGGTCCAGCAGAACGACTGGCACCTCATTCTCAAACGCATCGAACAAATGGGAACCATCCGCGCCTACCGGCATGTTGATGATTCCGTCGACACGTTTCGCCATAGAAAAATTGACAAGCTCCTTTTCGCGCTCGTGATCCGAACGCGAGTCACATATGATGGTCGCATACCCGTTTTTGCGCAGTTCATCTACGATAATAGGGATGGTATGTGCAACGAGTACATTCCCGATATCCGGAATAATGATACCCACCGTATTGGACTTGTTGGTTTTAAGCCCGCGCGCAAATTCATTGACGGTGAAGTTCAATTCCTTGATAGCTGCCTCGATCTTTTCCCTGTTTTCAGGCAGTACATTGCCGCCATTCAAATATTTTGAAATCGTTGCATAGGCTAATCCCGAATGTCTTGCAACATCCTTAATCGTAGGCATCAGTGATCTATCCTTTAAATTGTGTTATGAAAATCTATGTACAGTAGCGCAAAACGATTCACTAGTACGAGTCTACACACATTCGCATGTTATGTCAAGCGTGTTTTTTCATTCCCAAGCAGTAATCCGGTACGATTCCTTGCATTATTTCTATTTTTTATTATTTTTATTGATGTTTTTGCATAATAAATCGAAATTTGAACAGTTTTTCTAGTACAGTAATTAAAAATCTCGCAGTGAAACAGCGTGTAATTAATGCGAAAATACCGTGAAACGTTTCACGATGTTAAAACGGTAATGCGAATCAATTCGACGGCATCATACCAGCCGATAACCATGCCTTCTACAATATGGTTACCAGTACATCTCTAGCTCCTTTACCCCCACCCCCACCCTGATCATTCCGCCAATTTGCGCCGGTTGGAATCCTTCTACTAAAGCAGACCTGCGGTTCTACTTTTAACTATAAAACCGAAAGAAGTATTAAATTCCAGCCAAATTGTTTCGAATTTTTTGTATATGCAGCAACACGCCATATCCGCCCTTTATTACCTTTTTGTACGCAAATTATTATACGGATTTCGCGTAGCTCATACTATATATGTTAAATCATACAATTTGACGCACCATATATAGCATGTTAGCATTTAATTAAGAATTAATACGATTTGTGGTTTTCGGACTACACAAACGACGATTTGTGGCTTCTGGACCACAATAATAAGGATCAAGATGAAAAGAGTTGCTTTAATTCTTGTATTGCTGCTGGTCATGGCGGGTTCGGTGACCGCAGGCACGCTGGCCATGTACACGACGAGCATCGATAATCTGGCACAGGGCAGCGTCATCGCCAAGGAGTTTGTTTTCACTGGTGAAGGCGCGGACAGTTTTGCGCAGGGTGTTAAAATCGCTCCGACGGAAAAGGTGGCATGGCAGTTCAATGTGAAGAACTATTCCGGGCATGTCGTCACCGAGACGGACTTATATTATAAGCTGACGTTTGATGTGCACGCTTCTGCAGGCAAGACCGCCATCGCACCGCTGACTGTTTCCGTCCGAAATGAAGCAGGAAACGTCGTGGACCGCGCAACCGGTGTCGGCACGTTTGATGTTCTGGGAGAATTTCCGCTTTCCGAAACCGGTCAGGATGAAACCTATACAGTCGAGCTTTTCTGGCCGAGCGACAACAGCGTCGATATCGGTTATGCGGGCAACGCATACGGTACGACGGTGAACATTGACGCGATCGCCTCGCAGGCGCCGCTCTCTGGAAGCGAGCCGACAACGCCGCCGCAGACGAGCAATGTCAGCGTGCTGTATCAAACCACTGCGTCCTGGCAAAACGGCCAGAGCGGAGTCAATGAGTTTAATTACAGCGTAACGATTACCAACAATTCCAATCAGCTGATCGAGGCCTGGGATATCGACTTTACGCTGCCTTCGGACAAGCTGCAAAACGTGTGGAGCAACGCGAAGATGATCCAGAACCTGCCGAGCGGCGTATACCGTTTCGTTAACCCGGGGTATAACAATGCGTCTATGGACAACATACAGCCCGGGCAGAGCGTCACGTTCGGAGGCCATGGATTCGGCCTTGGCAAAGACGCGCCGCAAGGCGTTAAGGTGGGCGGCAGCAATACCGCTTCGATAGGCGCCTCGCTGACATGTAAATTTGGAAGCCTTAGCTGACTGGGGTTTGCAGGAGGTAGGAGCGCATGAAATACAAAATGTTGATCTTGCTGATACTGCTATGCGCGACTTTTGTTGCCGCAATCGGCGGCACTCTGGCGGGCTATACCAGCGAAGCGGCTTACAGCTTCAGTATTCAGCCTGATGCGCACGGCAAGCCGCGGCCTCAGCAGAATACAGTTGCGGCAGCAGCGGAGCCGGAGAAACAGGCAGCAGGAAACGGGACGCAGGCGGAAACAGAATTGTCCGGGGTATCCGGCGAAGCACCGGTACAAAGCGATACGTTATCCGTTGTGCAGCAAAGCGAGTAAACAAGAGACATTGTCTCAAAGAATAAAAAATCAGGAGGATTCTTTATGAAAAAAGTTTTAGTCATTATTGCATTGGTTATGGTGTTAACGACTTCCATCATTGCGGGCACGCTCGCCATGTACACCACGTCCATTGACAACATCGCAACAGGCAGCGTGGTCGCCAAAGAATTCGTTCTTCTCGAAAACGGAGCCGATACTTTTACGCAAAACGTCAAGATCGCTCCGACCGAAACCAAAGACTGGCAGTTCAGCGTTAAAAACTATGACGGTGCGGTTGTCAGCGAAACCGCAATGGCGCTGGGCTTTAATGTTCAGGTTAAGGCGGCAGATGGCAAGACCATGATTGCTCCGCTGGTCGTTACGGTCAAGGATCAGAACGGAAACGTCGTCGGCACGGTAACCGGCAGCGGCACGATCGCGTACAACAGCGAGTTTGCGCTGAGCCCCAGCGGTCAGCAGAAAACCTATACGGTTTCCGTCAACTGGCCGAGCAACGACGCGGTGGACTTGAATTATGCTGGTGCGAACTATGGCGCAGCGGTGACGGTCTCCGTAACCGGAACTCAAAAATAACCCATCTATCATGATCATGACAGCCGCTCGCGAGTGCGGCTGTTTTTTTTTAATCTGGAAATGCTAAATCAGGAAGAGTTGTCGCACAGGGAAAGGGACCGTTTTGCCGCAGTCAAAATTTACGACGCAGGAACAAATTAAAGCCATGCGCAGCGAAATCCTGCGCGAAAAGCAGAAGGCATCCGGTGCTGCGGACCAGCCTGTTCGCGCAGTGTCGCTGAAACGCGCCCTCAAAGCATTTGAATGGCTCGTCTTCCTGTCCGTCTTTGCCGTGCTTGTGGTCACGCTATTTGGCGTGTACGCGGCAAAATCCAGAGGCGAAACACCTGCGATATTCGGGCTGTACCAACTGTATTCGGTGGAATCCGGCAGCATGGAGCCCACGCTCACGGTCGGGTCGGTGATCGTATGCAAAAAGGCAGAGCACGCGGAAAGCCTTGAAACCGATCAAATCGTCACGTTCCATACGCTTTCGGGCGCGGTCGTTACTCACCGCATTATCGAGGTCGTCCGGGACGAGAGCGGGAACGCATCCTACCGTACCAAGGGAGACAACCCCATCAACTCGCCCGATCCGGATCTGCTGACGCCCGACCGCGTCATCGGAGTTTTCGTGATGAAAATCCCGTTCACATGAGCATAAGGGATGCATATGCAGAAGAAAACGCCGTCAAAGGAAGTTGAAAACATCGTAAAGATGAAAGCGCTGTCCTCAGCTGAACATATCGTACGCAAAAACCAGACGCCAAGACGTGTGCTGAGTCGTATTGATCTAAGAATCGACCGCGAACAGGTCTGGGGCGTTACGGCGCGTACTGCGTATGAAATCTCCCTCCTGCTCGAGATTATGGGCAATATCCGCCCGTACGAGGACGGAAAATGCGTACTGATCGAACGGGGCATGATGCGGCGCAAGCGCGTTATCCAGCAGCATGTGTTCTATATCGGGGCTGCCGATATGCTGTATGGCAACATGAACGTACTGGAATATCTGATGTTCGCAACCGCTCACGTGCGTCAGGACCGGCTCTCCATGCAGGAAGAGCTTTTTGAGTTCCTTATCGACGCCGGTTTGGGGAATATCTCGCTGACCGCTGTTCGCTGGCTGACGGAGGAAGAAAAAGCGGTGGCGGCGCTGATTGCGGCCGCGTATTCCGACAGCATAATGATCGTTCTTAACCGGCCTGATTTAGCGTTCGACAGGCGGCTGATATCCGCGGTGGCAAAAACCGCCGGGCTGATTACCCGGCACAGCAAATCCCTGATTATCGGCACAAAGGATTATACGCTCATCGATAAAGTGTGCAGCCATACCGCATTCATCGCAGACGGGGGCATCTTGTATCAGGGCACGGCCGAAGCCCTGCGGCAGGAGTATGACAAGGTGGCGGTAATCATCAGCGATCCTGACATCGGTACGATGAAACGCAAGCTTGCTGCTGTCCTGACCGGCTGTGAGCTGATCGACAAGGACGGCAGCCTGCTGGTTAAAGCCAAAGGCGAAGCCCGCTCGCCCCGCAGCATATATCAGAAAATTCTGGACGCCGATATTGTACCTCGCTGTATGCGGGCTAGTGAAAAAACCGTCGGCAATGCATACGAGGAGCTGATGCTGCAGCATGATCTACCGGAACAGCTATTTTAGCAAAGAGATTCGTCAGGCGTATCTCGATAACACGATCGGGTTCAGGCGCAAGGTTTTTCTGGCGCTGTTTATCGGGCTGATCTCTTTTTCGGCTTACTTTGTTCTGCAGACCCTTAAAGAAAGCGTGCTTTCCGATGCGGTACCCGAAATTATGCAGCCCAGCTTCTTTTCCACGCTGTACATCTATAACCACGTTGCGTTGCTTGCCGTTATGGTCTACTTCATGGTCTATTATGACTACCTTTTTTTCTCCGAGATCCGCCGCAACGCATGGTATCTGCTGATCCATATGGGGTATCGACCCGTCCGGATGATAGGCGGCAAACTGGCGGCACTGCTCTATTCCATGGTCATGATTTACACGATCGGGTTTTCATTCACCGCACTGCTCACGGTGTTCCTGAAATACAACTTTGTATTTGCTTATATACCGTCGCTTTTCATCGCCGGGCTTGCGGATATTGCAGTTTTAACCGCCCTCTCTGCGGCAATATCCCTGTATGCTAAGAGGGCGGACGACGCACGGCTGCTCACTGGCGGCGCTGTGGTTTTTGTGTTTGTCCTGAAGGCCGTATCGAATGCGTATGACCTGCTGCGCAATCGCGTGGCGATGCAGGATATGAACCACCTATTTGATACCGGAAGGTCGTGGTACTTCCCGGCAGCGGCTGCCATCGCAGTCCTATGCATCGCGGCTGCCGCGCTGCGCGCACAGGGCCTGGCCCAATATTACAATCAGTCCGCCACCGACGTGGACGCCGTCCCCGCAGGCGTTACGGTGGTCCGCATCGACGAAGCGGGCAGGCATAAGCAGAACAAAGACAAAACGCGATTTGAGCGACGCAGAAAGCGGCTTGGCAAAGCAGTCACAGCCTTGCTGATCGTGTTTATATTCGCCGCGCTTGCGCTCAATGTGCTCATCATTCTGCTCAGCACTGCGACCCCCGGCAACGAGGTCACGATACGGGGCACCATTCCGTATGTATTCCGGTCGGATACGATGCAGCCGTCCATCATGATCAACGATCTTGCGTTCTTCCGAAAGATCGATGTCCAGTACTCGATTGAAGAAAATCAAATCGTGCTGTTCAAAGATAACAACATCGTTTATGTAGAGCGGGTCGTCAAAAAGCTTTCGGACGGGCTGGAGGTGGATATCGACCATTACCCGGCTGCCGCGGAACCCGGCGCCATGATCAAACAGATACCGCGCAGCGCGGTTTACGGCGTGTACAGCGGAAGAAGCCGCTGGCTCGGCGCATTGATCCTGTTTGCCAATACCATCATAGGCCGGGTGCTATTCCTGCTCGTGCCTGCCGTGCTGCTGTTTTACCGCAAGCGCATTGCGGCGCTGCGCCACCGAAACGGCGGCGATTGACTTCCAATATCGCCCCTATATCAATATGCGGATGCCATAAATTGCGGGCAGGATATCGTGACGCGCATGGCAAACGATGAAACACGCCGTACTTTTCTGTGACGTATATGAAAAACGCCGTGGTTTCACGGCGTTGCAGAGTGTCAGAAAAGCTCTCTTTGCGGCCCCCTCTGACGAGGGGGCTGTCACCGATAGGTGACTGGGGGAGAGAAAATGCCTTAATACCGGTCACTCCCTCCGGCACTTCGTGCCACCTCCTACGTACCCGGAGGGTGCTCGTCCGAGGGAGGCATGACAGGGTTTATCGACAGCCTGAAACGCCGTGGCTTTACGGCGTTGGCGCTTCGTCAATCCTTTTTTCTGCGTGAGCGGTAATCGTTGTCGATGCGTTCCTTCCACTCTGCGCCAACCGGCGCGCAAGCGCGCATCTGGCTGATGGCGTCGCTCACCGCCGCATAGTTCAGCCGCGTACCCGCTCCGTCTGCATGGTAGTTGGCGGCCCTGTCTGCGCCGATGCCAAAGCGCGCGGCAGTCGCAATGGCGTCGATATTCGCCCCGAGAAATATGAACTCCCAGCCGCATTCGCTTTTCTGCTTTTCGACCAACTCTTTGATCTGCTGAAACGAGTATTCATGGCTCGCGTTTTCCAGCCCGTCTGTCGTGACCACAAACATCACCTTATCGGCGCGCGCCTCTTCGCCGGTGTGATGCTGAACGCTCATGATCTTACTGATGGCTTTGCCCATCGCGTCCAGAAGCGCGGTACATCCGCCGACAAAGTACTCTTTGTCGGTGATCGGCCGGACACCCTTGCTATCGATCCGGTCGTGGAGCAGTTCATACCCGTCGTCGAACAGCACGGTGGTTACCACCGCCTCCCCCGGTTCGCTTTGCTGCTTTGCCAGCATGGCGTTGAACCCGCCGATGGTGTCCGCCTCGAGCCCTGCCATAGAGCCGCTTTTGTCCAGTATAAATACCAGCTCAGTTTTGATCGTTTTCATCCGCTATCCTCTATCCTCCGTCATTTGATGGGTAGAGCATAGCACGGAGGAAAGCGTGCAGGGTCGCCCGTGAAGCGACATTACAGCAGCGGCTGATCGAACGTGAAAAGCGCCTCGTTAATCTGATAGATATCAAAAATACGCTCGCGGATGAAGTATTCCACGATGAGGTCGGCCTTGCTGCTATGCGACAGCGTATAGCCCGCGCGCTTCAGCAGATCCAGTGTCTCATCAAGATTCAGTTTCAGCGCAATCGCAAGCGCGGTTGCCGTCGGCTTGCCGGGCTTGTAGTCCCGGTTGCTGCGGATCTTGGAAAACAGCTTGCGGTCCATGTTCGCCCGCTTGTAGACCTCGACATCCGTCAGCCCCTTCTCGTCGATCAGCCTCAGCAGCATCTCCGAAAAAGTTTCTTCGACCCGGCTGATCACATCCTCAAGGCTGCGCCGGGCGGTTGGCGCGGGCACGGCTCCGCAGAAGTCTGTCTCGTTACGGACTGAGAACTGCGGAAATGCGCTGGCCTGGCTAAGCCTGCGATACAGCGGGCCTGTATCCTGATCATCCATATAGTGATCGCAAACGTACTTTTTGATTGATGAGAACGATGCTTCGTCCAGCAGCGAAGGCTCCCGGTCGAATACGACCAGATAAACCGTCATGTCATGCTCCCGCAAAAAATCCCCGATCGCGGTCACCGCGACCTGCAACGCAAGATGCTTCGGGTACCCGTATATGCCCGAAGATATCAGCGGGAAAGCGATGGACTCACACCCCTTCTCCACAGCAAGGCGAAGCGAATTGAGGTAACAGCTTCGGAGTAACCCTTCCTCTCCGCCATTGCCGCCCCGCCATATCGGCCCGACGGCGTGGATGATAAACCGCGCGGGTAGTTCGTATGCGCCGGTAACCACCGCCTCCCCCGTCGCGCAGCGCCCGATGCGGTCGCACTCCGACTGCTGCTGCTTTGCGCCCGCAGCGCTGAATATCGCGCCGCATACCCCGCCGCCCATCTGCAGTGCCGAATTGGCTGCGTTGACGATCGCGTCCACTGTCATTTTGGCAATGTCGTTGCGTACAATTTGAAAAGGCATCGCACTCATCCTTTGTTTCGTGAATAGAGTAATTTTACCACGCAAGAGCGGTAATGTCATTGCAACACCGCGGGCCGCAAATAAAATACCCGGCTCCCGGCATCATACTGTCGCACAGCTTCAATAATTCCTGCTTGCTCAACGACCGCGCAAATTGGTCCCCCATTGCCCACTCGTATACCTTCGTGTGCTTCATTATTAAGAAGGCTGAATACCGAATCCGAAAAAAAGACCCACGGATATCCCGCAGGCCAAAGTTGATTGTCGGATTATCTGTCTAGATTCTTTCGCATCTTGAGCAGCACAGCACCCATCATGGCAGCCAGCACGAGTAAAAAACCGGCGGCAAGGGCAAACTGAAGCCGGTCTGATGCAGACAGTTGCGAGAATATCGCGCCCAGCCCAAACCCAATTGCGCCCAGCAGAAACAGGATGAACGAAACGGAAGCTGCGCCGATGAAGCGGCGGCCGCGGCCTCTCCGGCTCTGCACGTCGCTGAACGATTCGGGACGCTCATTTTCATATTCGCGCCGCCATACCATTGCGCTTGCCATCTGGCCGACAAACTCCCACCCGAATTCCTCATACGTCTGCTTGTATTCCTTTTTGGGGAGCGGCTGCATATCTACGACATACCGGTACTTTTTCGGCTCTCCCTTGGCAAAGCGCATGGCGATACTGCTCCACTGCCCCACCTTTACCGGATGCCAGCCTGCTGCCGCCAGCTTCTCGAACCAATTCTCATAATCCGCCGGTACGACGTACCGGAAAGCCGTACACCAGAATACCTTTTTATTACTCATAACAACCCCTCCATATGACGATAAACTTCCTGTATCCTCGCCGCTTCCTCCCGGAGTATCTCCTCCCCCAGCGGCGTGATGACATAATACTTTTTACGGTCCTCCTCGCGGCCCGCCTTGATCAGCGCGTCCGCTTCGAGCTTGCCGAGGCTTTGGTATATCGTCCCCGCACCCAGCACGATACGGCCGCCCGTGAGGTCCCGTACGTGCTGCATAATGCCGTAGCCGTGGCGTTCTTCCCGCAAGGACAGCAGGATGTACAGCATCGTCTCGCTCATCGGAATATACCGGCTCCGCGCCTTATCCAAATTCATCATTTATCTCCTTACATCACATCGGTTTGCATCACGTTTCACTGCATCGCGTCGTGATATAACGAATTATATATCACAACGTGATGTATGTCAACTGGAAATTTGTTTTTTGTTGCACGGTTTTTGGGATATATGGCCCGATATGCTGTTTTATGATAAACTCACATCATAAGAAGCGGATGAAAAGGCGGTGGCAAATGGACGACATATTATCGGGGCTGAACGAGCAGCAACGGGAAGCCGTGACGACGACCGAAGGGTATGTGCGCGTAATCGCGGGAGCGGGCTCCGGCAAAACGCGCGCGCTGTCGCACCGTTTCGCCTATCTCGTTAACGAGGTCGGCATACTGCCCTCCGCCATTCTTTGCGTGACTTTTACGAACAAATCCGCAAATGAGATGCGCCAGCGCATCCGCCGCCTCACGGGTGACAACGACACGGGCTACATCAGCACGTTCCATAGCTTCTGCGTAACGGTGCTGCAGGAGGACAGCCACGCGGTTCAATACCCGAAAAGCTTTCTGGTGCTGGACAATTCGGACATCGACGAAATGCTCAAGGTCATCTTCGAGGAGCGTGGCCTCACGCTGCGCCACAAGACCTTTGCGCAGGCCCGCGAGATGATTGAGATCTACAAGCTGCAAAAGGAGCCGGACTACTACGAGCACATGATCGCGATGCCGCTGGACCGGCTGCGCGAGATGTATTTGAGCGCCGAGGAACCGGACGATATCATATTCCGCGGATATCTCTACCAGCAGAAAAAGTGCTTCGGGTTGGACTACAACGACCTTATCAAATACGTGCTGCATATATTCCAGATCAACGAGGATATCCGAGCAAAGTGGCAGCAGCGGCTCGAATATATCATGATCGACGAGTATCAGGACATCGATGAGCTGCAATACACCCTGATGAAGGTGCTGTGCGCATACCACCAGAACCTGTTCATCGTGGGCGACCCCGATCAGACGATCTATACGTGGCGCGGCGCGAGCGTCAAATTCATACTCGACTTTGAGACGGAGTTCCCCAACGTGCGAACGGTGATGATGACGGCCAATTACCGCTCTACGCCGCAGATACTCGCCGCCGCCAACTCGCTGATCTCCGCCAACAAAAAACGCGTCCGCAAGGACCTTAAGCCCATGTGCCCCGATGGTGCGCCGGTCGTTTTTCACCACGCGAAGACGCACGAAGCGGAAGCGCAGTGGATCGCCGCCCGCATCCGCGAGCTTGCCGGCAAGGGCGTACCGCTCGGCGACATCACCATACTCTACCGCGCGCACTACGTTACCCGCGCGCTCGAAGAAGTGTTTATGAAAGAGGAACTGCCCTACACCATCTACAGCGGCGTGCAGTTCTTCTCACGCAGGGAGGTGAAGGACGCGCTCTCGTATTTGAGGCTGATCGCCTTTAAGGACGACCTCTCGTTTATACGTGTTGCCAACACGCCCAAACGCAACCTCGGCGAGCGGCGCATGCGGTTTCTGCAAGCTTATGCGGCGCAGAACGGCTGTACGCTCTATGCCGCGCTGGAGCGCACCGCTGACGATGAGATATTCCAGCGTACGGGCGCGAAGAAGCTGCTTTCCCTGATCGAGCGCTTCGGCACGGGATATGCCGATATGCCGGTATCCGAGCTGCTCTCCGCGGTGATGGACGCGAGCGGCTACGAGGAGATGCTGCGCACCGAGGGCAGCCAGGAGCGGCTGGACAACCTCGCGGAGCTCAAGCAGGCGATGCACGAGTACGAGATCTCGTGCGGCGAGGAAAGCACGCTGGAAAGCTACCTCTCCCATATCGCGCTGATGACGAATACGGATACGGCCTCGGGCAAAAACACGGTGAAGATGATGACGGTACATGCCGCCAAGGGCCTCGAATTTCCGCATGTATTCCTCTGCGGCATGTCGGAGGGCATATTCCCGTCGAAGAAGACCGGAACAGCGGAAGGCATGGAAGAGGAGCGGCGGCTCGCGTTCGTCGCCGTCACGCGTGCCCGGGAGGCCCTCTGCCTGTCCGACTCGGAAGGGCGCAACCTCGACGGGTCGTTCCGGGTGCCCTCGCGGTTCGTAATCCGCGATATCGACAAGAAGCTGCTTCAATACACCGACGAGCTCAGCGACAGCCTGATCCGCGATGCGCAGTGGCGTTTTCTCAGCAGTGAGAAAGCCATGGAGCAAAACACTTCCGGACCCCGCTTTCAGGTGGGCAACCGTGTCATGCACAGCATTATGGGCGCGGGGCAAGTCATTGGCGTGGACGAGGAGAAAGCCGTATATACGATCCAGTTCGACAACATCATTACGCCGCGCAATATCAGCTTCAAGGCGAAGCTGGATCAGGAAGGGGCATAAGAAAAAGCACAGGCGAACCTGTGCTTTTGATCCTTATTTTACTATTTTGCGGCTCCCAGGCGTCTGACGTACTCCAGGTAATACCTGAACAGCTTGAGCGGGATATCGGTCGGCACCGAGTGGTCCAGCATGGGGATATATCCCCCGCTTTCGAGCATGAACGGCACTTTCTCATCCAGCTCCTTTCGAATCGCTTCTTCACTGACCGAGAGCGCCCGCTTGTTGAGGCCGCCGATGATCGTAAACTGATTTCCGTATTGCTTCCGGATATCGATAATATTCATTCCCGCCTGAACCTCGAACGGATAGAACGCGTTCGCCCCGCATTCCAGATAGATCGGCAGCATTTTGGTGCAGTCGCCGTCATTATCCACAATGATCCCTGCGATGCCTCTGCATTTTGCCGTTTCCACGACTTCCGCCAGATAGGGTGCCAGAAACCTCTGATAGAATTCCGGGGAGATCAACGGCCCGGACTTGTAACACATATCCTCCCAGATCATGATGAAATCCGGCACCACATCGGTGCATACCTGGCTGATGAACTGGATGTAGAAGTTCATCCAGTCCGTCATGATCTCATGGACCAACTGCGGATCGTCAAAGAATATGTACATGAGTTCTTCGTCGCCAAAGAGGTTTCGGATATGCCCGAACGGCCCGATCACAAACATGCCGACCGGGTAATCCCGGTTGTTATATTCCTTCACCAGCGCATCCCAGTTTTCGGGATACCGTTCCCTGCTTTTGGGGTCCAGCCTCCATTTGATGTTGCTGAGATAGGTTTCGCGGTCGGTCACGGGAAACTTCAGAAACTGCGGCATGGATGTATCGGCGTTCTCTTTGAGTACCCGCTTCACAATTCCGTCCGTATCCTGAATGACCTGTTTATCGCCCTCGTCCGCCAGTATCTGATATTCGAAGAACGGGTAATACGGGTCCCCAATCCATCCGCCTTCAAACGGGAGCCAGCATAGCTTATCCATATCGAAATAGTCGTACACTTCCGAGTCGGTAATATTGCAGCATGTGATGGTTTCGGGTAATCCTTCACGATGCCATTGCTTAATCGTGGCTGGCCAAACCGCGGGCGCTTCCCATCGGAACGGCCTGTCGAGCTTTTCAAAATTCAATGTTGCGATGAATCGTTCTCTTGTGTTCATATTCGTTTCCCCTTTACTTATGATTGAACATGCTTGTTAACACATCAAGCAAACGGGTTAATGTCAAAGTTGAACTGTCGTAAGGTGACTGAAACTTGATCACAATATTGTGTACTTTTATAGTATACCATACTTGCAGCCCATGCGATACGTTTTCACAATTCTAAAGAAATAAAAGCCAATGATAATAATACCGAACGGCTCTTCAATAGAAACCATATCACATACGGTTCAGCAATGCGAAGCTGTTTTTATTGTTTCGGTACAACGTTTGAAACACCTTGTAGTTCCGGTCGTGGACGGCTTTGTTTTCCGGATTGGGTGTATAGAGCGTATAACTTGGCAGCAATTCCTTGGCGCTCTCGACCGAGGGGATACAACCCAGCCCGGCGGCAGTCAATATTGCCGCGCCGACGGCACCCGCATTCTGCGGGTCGGGCAGCGTCGCGACGCTGCGGCCCAGCACGTCGGCAAGTATCTGGCAGATCACCGGGGACTTTGCGCCCCCGCCTGCCGCCATGATGACCTGCGAGGTGGATACCTTTTTATCTTGAGCTTCGAGCATGGAGCGGCAGTGATAGGCGATGCCCTCGATGACCGCGCGAATCATCGCGGACTTGCCAGTTTCGAGCCCGGTATTGAAGAACATCCCCCGCGCGTTAGGGTCCTCGAACGGGCAGCGGTTGCCGTGCAGCCAAGGCGTGAATATGACGCCTCTGCTTCCTGCGGGCACATGGCTGACGACCTCGCACAAATAATCGTACAGGCTCAGGTATATGCGTTCCTGCGATTCCGCGACGTGCATCTTTTGGAGGTAGATGCCGATCTCGTCGAGCGCGAGATGGTCCTTCACCCATTCCAAGCATTTTCCTGCGGTTTCCATCTCAGCGAAATAGTTGTACCGGCCCTCCTGCACCCCCACGATGGCCGCGATCATCGAGAATATGTCCACCACCTGCTTTTGGGTTACGGTGGATACCCATCCCGAGGTGCCGAGGTAGATATGCGTCTCCCCCGGCTCCACCGCGCCGACTCCGACGCCGATCAGTTCCGCGTCTCCGCCGCCGCCGAATACCGGCGTCCCGGTCGCAAGTCCCAACTGTGCCGCCGCTTCCGGAGTAATGCCGCCCACGCGTTCATGCGAACGGATCACCTTCGGCAAATGCGCGCTATCAACTCGCAGCAGATCGCAGAGCGTCTTGCTCCAGCCGCGTTTGCCGGAGCGCGTATCGTAAAGCAGGGTGGCATAGGCGGAGCCTTCCGTCATCGCGAACTCTCCCGTAAACCGGAATACGATATAGTCCTTGGTATCAAGCCATTTGCAGACGCGCGAAAAGTTCTCGGGCTCGTTGTCCCGCACCCAGTTGTATTTCCATACCGGGTCTTTGACGCTTGCGGCTACCGCTTTGTTGATGCTGAGAGAAGTAATCAGCTTGCGCACATTGAGGCCGTTGACCGTAAGTCCGCGCGCCATGCCCGCAGTAAACTGGCGGCTCGCCCGGCTGTCCATATAGCTCATTGCCCTGCGCACCGGCTGCCCGCTTTGATCGACCAGCACCAGGCACTGCATTTGAGAGCAGAATGAAACCGCCGCAATGTTTTGCGCAGGAATGCCCGATTTCTCCAGTACCTGCCGGGTCGTTTCACAAACGGCTTGCCACCATTCTTCGGGGTCCTGTTCCGCGCCGCCGTTGTCCAAAATATAAAGCCCGTAGCCCGCATAGGCGCTCTCCTGCAGGCTGAGTTTATCCGATATCCGGTATATACATGTTTTTACCCCGGTGGTTCCCAGATCGTAGGCAATAACAAAACAAGGGCACTGCATCTGCATCGCCTCCAGTACTGCTTAATTCCAGTAAAGCTTATTATTTAAGGGCTGCCTTTATGAAACGCAGAAACTGCTGAACGACCGCCTCGTCACGGTCGAATATATTCTCCCCCGCATAGATTCGGAAACGCTCCTGATAGTATTCGCACGCATAGGAAAACTGCAGCATCATGAACAGGCTGTCTGCGAAGAACGCGCAAAGCTGTGGGTCCGCATCTTCACGAATTTCGCCTTTTTCCTGCGCCTGCCTTATGAGCGTGGTATAAGCGTTTGCCGATATCTCTTCGAGTTCTCTCGAAAGCTTTTTGACCAGTGCGGAATTGCTCTCGGAAGTGATCTCATTATACAGCCGGATGAGATCGCGATTCTCCCGCGTGTGCTTCTGTATGAGACGCAGCATCTTCTCGGTCTTGACCATGATGTCCTCGTCCGATTCGAGCGCGTCGCTTAAAACAACCTGCAGGGTTTCAATTCCAAAGCTTACGCAGGTCAGAAAGAAGTTCTCCTTGGAATCGAAGTATTTATACAGCGAGCCCACGCTGATCCCGGCTTTCTCGGCGATGTCGTTGATATTGGCATTGTCGAAACCCTTGCCCGCAAACTCGGCTGTGGCGATCTCAATGATCCGTGCCCGTTTTTCATCAGGGATTCGGTCAAACGTATCCTTGTGGAATGCTGTAATCACTGGTTCCTCCCGACATGAGTGAATGTTCGCTCACTATCTTGAACATATCACAATGCCCATAAAAATACAAGCTTAATATTTGACATTCTGACAACAACAGGCTTATAATACTGGTGAGTGAACATTCGCTCACACCATCAAACAAGCGGAGGTCTCCCATGGATACTCGGTTTGCAATATCGCATTACCCCGATGCAAAGGAAGTCTCGTCTGCGCTCGACGCCCTGATAGCAAAACCCATCTACTCCATCAAACCCGATGCGCTCAAAGCGTATGAACAGGAATACTACGAAGAGAAGTGCCCGCGTTCCAAAGAGATGATCGATCATGCAAAGACGCTCATCCCCGGCGGGGTGCAGCACAACCTTGCGTTCAATCATCCGTTCCCGCTCGTATTTGAAAAAGCTGAAGGCGCTTTTCTCTACGATATTGACGGCAACCGGTACCTAGACTTTCTTCAGGCGGGCGGCCCGACGGTGCTGGGGAGCAACCCCGAAGCGGTGCGTTCCCACGTGATCGATTTGCTCAACTATTGCGGTCCCTCCACCGGGCTGTTCCACGAATACGAATACAAGCTGGCCAGCAAGATATCCGAACTGATCCCTTCGGTCGAGATGTTCCGCATGCTGGGCTCAGGCACGGAGGCCTGCATGGCGGCGATCCGCGTCGCGCGGCTGGCCACAAAGCATAAGTATGTGATCAAAATGGGCGGCGCGTACCATGGCTGGAGCGACCAACTGGCGTACGGCATCCGCATTCCCGGTTCCAAGTGGACGCAGGCGCACGGCGTACCGCACTTCTGCTTCCGCAATACGCAGGAATTCTTCCCCGACGACCTCGCAGCGCTCGAACGCAAGCTTAAGGCGAATACGCTGCGCGGCGGCACCGCCGCGGTGCTGATCGAGCCAGTCGGCCCGGAGAGCGGCACCCGCCCTTTGAGCCTGAACTTCAACAAAGAGGCGGAACGGCTGTGCAAAAAATACGGCGCGCTGCTGATTTTCGATGAAGTCGTCACCGCGTTCCGCATCGGCCTCTCAGGCGCGCAAGGT
Organism: Bacillota bacterium; assembly: GCA_023390815.1. GTDB lineage: Bacteria > Bacillota > Clostridia > Christensenellales > SZUA-584 > JAEWCC01. The sequence goes on along the minus strand of JAEWCC010000051.1, from coordinate 13,682 downwards.
TATTTCGGCGTCTCCCCTGACCTCACAGTATTCGGCAAAGTGGTTGCGGGCGGTTATCCCGGCGCGGGCGGATTGGGCGGAAAGCGCGAATATATGAAGTATCTCGCCGCAGGCATTCAGACCGGCGATAAGCACAAAAAAGCTCTGATCGGCGGAACCATGGCCGCTAATCCATTAAGCTGTGTTGCGGGTTACCATACCCTTTGTGAAATCGAAAGAACGAACGCGTGCCAGAAGGCGGGCCTGATGGGCGACCGTCTCACCGAAGGGCTCAAAGCCCTTATCCAAAAGCACGGGCTGCCGTTCGTTGCATTCAATCAGGGCTCCATCTGCCATTTGGAGACCGTAGGCACCATGCATTTCTCCATCAACTGGGGCAAGCTCTGGACGGTGCCCGACGTGCTCAAGCAGACTTCCATCCGCAAGAAGGAAATGGAGCATATGGGCGCAGCCTATATGGCGGAAGGCCTCGTCACGCTGGCCGGAAGCCGTCTGTATACCAGCGCCGCTTACACGGAAGAGCTCATCGACGATGCGCTTGCCCGTTTTGACCGCGTGTTTGCGAACGTCGCGCAGATGTCCTGAAGGCGGGTGAAACGCATGAATATCAGAGAAGCGCAGGAGGCAGTCGTCAGTGCGGGCAGACAACTCGTTGAAACCGGGTTGATCGCGCGCACCTGGGGCAACGTCAGCTGCCGCATCGACAGCGGCCATTTCGCCATCACGCCGAGCGGAATGGCATACGATACCTTGCAGCCCGAGGATATCGCTGTCGTAAGTATTGAGGACCTTTCATGGCAAGGCCCCCATAAGCCCTCGTCCGAAAAGGGCGTCCATGCAGAGGTATACCGCATAAAGCCCGAAGCCGGTTTCGTGATTCATACGCATCAGATCAATGCATCCATTGCGGGCGTATTGGGCGCAGACGTGAAGTTAACCGAAGCTGAAGCCGTGCAGCGAATCGGCGGCGACGCCCCCGTCGCGACTTACGGCCTGCCGGGAACGAAGCGGCTGCGTAAAAATGTCGCCGCGGCACTTGCGCGTTCAACCAGTTGCGCAATCCTGATGGCGCATCACGGCGCGGTTTGCTTTGGCAGTGATGCTTCTGAGGCGTTTGAAGCTGCGCACGCGCTGGAGCGCGCCTGCGCGCGCTTCGTCGCTGCCTTTGAAGCCGCCGAGGTTCCCGGATGCACGGTCCGTTCCAGCCGCCGCACCGCAAACAACATGATACTGGAAACGGACAACGGCTTCATGTCCTTTGATATTTCATCCGGAAAGGGGCTGAATGGTGCACCGATGCCGCCCGAAGCAAAGATCCACAGGGCGATCTATCTCGCCCGAACGGATATCGGTGCCATTATCGCTTCGGTTCTGCCGTATATCGTCGACGCATCCCGCAAGCTAAGCACCATTTCACCCATGCTGGACGATTTCGCCCAGATCGTCGGCTGCAACGTGCTGGCTGCCGATTCCGACGACGAAACCGGGGTTGTCAGGGCGCTTAAAGGTCGCAACGCAGTATTGCTGAACGGCCAGGGCGCGCTGTGCTGCGCCGAGAACGAAGACGAGGCTTCCGCGGTCGAAATGGTGCTTGATAAAGCATGTAAGACTGCGCTCTCCGTTCAGGGAAAGAAAGTTTCGCCCATCCCCGCGATCGAATGCGCGCTGATGCGGTACGTTTACAAGAAGAAATATTCCAAGCTGAAGACGCAATAGAATAAAATGCCCTCTTGTTCATTTTTCCCTCGGCCCTGCAACGCAGGGCCTTTTGTTTTCACGGATATACGATACCTGAACTATAAAAAGCGCATAGATTTATCAGTCAAATACTTGTATTATTCGACTTCTCATAGTATTATTGGCAGGTGGCCAAGCCACCAACATGATTCATATTCCATAACACTCATCCACTCGCAATTATAAGGAGCCATCATGAGCGCCTCGTTTTCCAAACTAACCAACACCAGCTTAAAGGAACAAGCCATCCGCGAACTGGAAAAGAGTTTTCTTTCTGGGGATTTTAAACCGGGCGACCGTTTGCCACCCGAGCGCGAGCTGGCCGCTGCCATGGGAATCAGCCGCAGTCTGATTAACCTTTGCATACTCGAACTTGAACACCGCGGCTTTGTGCGCATCGTACCGCGGCATGGGACATTCGTAACCGACTTTAAAAAACAGGGTACTCCACAGATACTGCTCTCCCTCATGAACTATGATGCGGATAAGATGGACTGGACGCTGTTTGACAATATGATGGATATGCGGCTTCTGCTGGAATGTGAATGCACGCGTCTGGCCATGGAAAATGCATCTGAAGAGATACTTCTGCAGATGCATGAAGCCCTGTCAGCAATGGAACTCTCTCAAAATATCGAAAGCTTTGTTGATGGCAATTTCAGCTTTCACCACGCGCTCACAGCGGCGTCGGGAAACGCCGTATATGCCATGATATTCAGCTCTTTCGAGACTGCAATCCGTCTCTTTCTTAAATCATTCTTCACGAGCAGTGAGCGGCGCAGCGAGTCCGCCCGGATGCATCGGGCCCTGCTAAACGCAATACGGAGCCGAGATGAAACCGCGGCGCTGGACGCCATCCGCCAAGCACTCGGCACCGGCATCGCGGGTCTTTCGGAGATATTCAAGCAATAGCCCGTTAAGACACAATGAAGGATACGCAGCCAAGACAGCTTGGCAGGCGCTAATTGAAGCCTATCCGTTCGGGAACAGCGCCTTCATATCATCGTTAGACAAATGGAAGTAGTTCTGCAGATTTTCAATCATATATCCCCTGCGCTTCTCGATGACATTGCGCATATTCTGGGTATCTCTCTCCCACCTGCCCACGGAGGACGGAAAGCCCCATTTCGATGAAGTATGCGGGATCTCGCCCTTGATGGAGTTCACCATACCGTCATACAGCGCTAAAAGCCTGTCGGTTGCGAAGGTGGTATTCAGCACTTCGGCATATCTTTTGATAAATTTCTGCTTCCACTCGTCATTCTTGATGAATGCGTTATAGAGATACATATAGGTAATGTGTTCTTTCCCCATCGAATCGATTTCCTGCCGTGTATATGTATCGCAGAAAAAGGTCCCGAAGTAGGACTCGGATTTGCTCGCAAGGCATATATCAAAATCGTAAAATACAGGCCGCCATTTCATTTGATCGTCCGTGGTATGCGCAAACTTCTGATTATATGTGTCATAACAGCCAAAGAAGGTCTCTGCAATCAGGTAATCCATAAAATAATCTGAATCGGCAAGGCTCGTATATTCTGCAAAGGTATCCGCGTTGTTCATATTCCGCTGAGCGAGAGAATACAGGCTGACGATGTCCTGGTCCGTGCGGCCCGTCTGCACGTTATATTTGTTGCCGCGTACCATCACAACGTTATCCGCATCGATACCGTGCCGGGCAGCGAAATACTCTTCGTTCTGGTTCTCTTTAAATTCGTACAGCCCCCAGTAATTACCGTTGATGTAGACAACCGCAAATTTCGCCTGCGCGTTGTCCAGATTCAAGCCGTTTGCGGCTGTGGACACGAATACGTCCTTCATTCGCGTCATATCCTGCCACGCCCCCATGTTGCGCAAGGAGAGCGATTTGAATGTCGTCAGATCATAGCCGTCGAAGAACGGGTATGTAACGGAACTGCGGCCATAGCCGCCGCGCAGATATAGGTTGATGGATTTCTGCTTCGCAGCGCGTGTGCCTGCGCCCGCGATGCGAAAACCTGCGGGAAAACTGACGCCCAGTGTGCCGTCGGGTTCGTAATATTCCACATAACCCGCGCGCTCACGGGTATCCTTACGGCCTGTGCTGCCAAACACGTAACTGAGATCGCTCTGATTTATTGAAAGGCATACGACGGGCAAAGAGTGGGTATCATCCAGCAAATATGTTGCCACCATCTCGTCACTGGTAATTCGTCCTTCCGCCACCGCGATTGCGCGCACCGTCTTTGTGTCGGATATCGTAAGGGGAGCAGTATATTGCGGGGAATTCGCCGTCGGTGTCGAACCGTCCGTCGTGTAGTGGATGACGCCGCCCTGGGTTTTGGTCGTCATTTCGAGCGTAACGGAGCTGTTGTGATAACCGCCCGGCACAGAGAACAAAGGTGCATCACAGTAACCGCTGAGAACGCTTCCGTTATTCTGGCTGCCCGGAGTGGGATTACCAAAGAAAGCGACGCTTTTTTGTGCGTCGCTGTTCATATATACTCCGCGCGATACCCCCGGGCGCAGTACGCCCGTCTCGAAGCGATCGAGCATCAGTCCTTCCGGGCTGAACAGATACAGCGTTTCTCCGCTCAGCGCGATCGTCAGTTCGCCTGTATTTCCGTCAGCGGCATATTCGTCGATCACTTCATAGCCCCCCGCTTGAATATGGATGTTGCCAATGGGCCATTTGGTCGTATCGTTTTTCGAATCGGACAGGCAGTAACCGGAAAGGTCGATATCCTCCGTGGAGCCGTTAAAGAGTTCCACCCAATCGGCTGCGCCGCCCCGGGCTTTGCTGACGCTGGCCACCTCGTTGATCGAAACGCCGGCGTATTGTCCGCCGACGCTTGCGATCTCGGTAAAGCCCTGTGTACTGTTTGCGGCCATCGGCGTGGGCTGCGGATAGAACATCCACTGCCCGCCGGATGAAAGACCGTACGATACATTGTCCTTGTTTTCCGCAGGCAGCGTGACCGTCTGCATCTTCTGCGAAGTCAGGTTGATCAAGTACAGTGCATGATCTGCATCCCCCAACTTGAAGTTGGTATGCAGCTGTTCGCCGCGCTGATCCTGACCCGAAAGGTAGATCACAATATAGCTGTTGGCTTCAAGCGTGATATCGGGCAGATTCCATTTCCAGAGGCTCTCCGGGTCGTCGGAGAGCGCATAGCCGGAGAGGGAAACCGGCTGGCTCGATGAATTGTACAGCTCCACCCAGGGACTGCGCTCGCCGTACGCATCAATCACGGAAAACGTATTGTTCACGAGCAATTCGTTGATGTACACATCGTCCAGACCTTCGGTCAGCGAAATTTCCGTGCTGGCGAGGAAATTCGCGCTGTTGGCTGCCCCTGGAGTCGGTACGGGGTAGTATACGGTGCTGCCATCTTCGCCCTTGCCTGCGGATATGCCGGGGAGTATATCCAAATCCCAGACAATGCGATCGATCATCACGCCGAGATGATCGGAAACCGCGATCGTCGTTTCATCGCTGCCAATCTTGAAAGGCACAGAATTTTCTTCCGACTGGTCGCTGAACTTGATAACGGCATATTGCCCCGCCGCAAGCTCAATGGCAGGCAGCGCAGCCTTTTTCAGATTGGAAAGGTTCTCGGAGATGTAGTAATCCGAAAGCAGGATGGAACTGTCGCCTGCGTTATATAACTCCACCCAGGCATAGGGTTCCGTGTCGGAAACATCCTTAGGCAGTATCTCGCTGATCTGAAGCGAAACCTGTTCGCCGCCGCGCAGTTCCTCCATCGTTGCAAACGACGGGGTGGTATTGGGCTGACCGGGCGTGGATTGTATAAAGTAACCGTAAGTTCCGTCATCCCGGAACCCGTAGGAGATATCGGTATCGAGCGAAGGAACCGCCAGTTCCTGAAGCGTGCCTCCCCTGGAAGCGAGCGTAATATTGGCGCCATCTCTGGAGAGTTTAAAGCCGGTGCAGATCGGCCCCGCCACTGCGTCGGCTGTGCCATCCGCGGCGGGCGTTGCGGTCTCTGCCGAAACGGTTTCCTGTGCAGATTCCGGTGTTTCAAGCGTGGGACAGCAGTAAACGACAAGATAGCTTTGCGCAGCGATCGAAACAGCCGGGAATGTAAACCGGTTCCCGGTCGATTCATAAAGCGTATAGCCCTCAAGGTCGATCGCGTTGCTGGAACCGTTATAAAGCTCTATCCAGTCGGGAGAACCGTAAACAGGGTCTGCCAGCGAATCCGAGTTGGAACTGACGACTTCCGAAATGAAAAGCCCGTTCACATTGTGCGAGGATGCGCCCTCACTGCAACCTGAAAACAGTCCTGAAAACATTATTGCAATTATGATGCCGCAATAAATCCCTCTGTTCAGCCACTTCCGGCCGGCTTGTCCCCAAGGGAAACCATACTTCTTCTCTTTCATCATCTACCATGTCCGCCGTTTTCTATTGGCATTGCGTCATATTCAGCGGATATTCGCCGCCTTTTAACACTATCTTTGCATTATAACATTTAAATATGAAATAGGGAATGCGTCGGCTTGGTTTTTTCCTATTTTGTTACATTTGATTAGTATGAACAGCCTTTACGAAAAACGCGGGCAGCGTGAGCTGTCCGCGTCAGGTATGACTTTTACATGAAATGATCGTCGAGAGGGAACATGGGCCTCCGGATATTCTTAAGGCCCATATCCTGCAGCCTCTCCGGGCTGCTGCCCGATGTGAATGCGAGTATGGCCCGCTGCGCGGCCTGCTGCAGTTCCGGGTAAAGATACCCCAGCTTCACAATCACAAAGCGATAATCGCAGATATTAAGCCCCAGCCCCTTGAATATACGCGGCTTGGTCAGCGCGCAGCGGTTTTCGGTGAGGATTACGTCGATACCGCCCGAACGGATTACCACCGCCGGGCCTGCGTTTTCCCCATACCAGCCTTCGATGTCCCCTTTATAAAGTATCGTCCCTTCGATATCAGTTTTAGGACCGGAGGGCGAGATCGTGCCACCCACGGTAAGGAGGACATGATCGCCGACGGCCCTGTCCGCGCACGCACGCACCGCCAGGGCGTCCGTCAGGCCGCCGAGCAGCACATTTTGTACGCCCATCTGCTGAAGGAGGCGCAGCATAAAGGCGCTGTCCCCCGGCGCTCCCGCGGTGGTATTATCACCGCTGTCGGTAACGAACACGGGACGCGGCTGATCCTCCATCGCGAGGCGCACCGCATCAATCGGCGGGCATGCCTCGATTTCAAACTTAAAGTCGTACCGCGCGTCGTAGAACATCCGCGCGAGTCGATCCGCAGCTTCCTGCGCAGCGTTCTCGTCTGTCTCATGGATGCAGACCATCGATGGCCCCATGTGGGGCGCGTCCACCCAGGCCTGCCCGTTGAATACGTTGCAGATGAGCATCCCGGGCGTCTCTTCAAGCCGACGCGCCTCTTCGAGGATACCGCGCAGGGGCTGCTTGTCGGTCAGGACACAGTCCCCCGGTGCAACGACATAAGCGCGCGCCATCTGCGGCATAGGCAGAAGCTTTTTTTGAATACACCGGACGAGCAGCTCCGCCGCCCGGTTCTCGGTCTCGTCCATATCGCGGTGCGGCGCCGTCCGGTATCCCGCGATGATATTGACAAGCCCCATAAGCTCCGTTGTGTTATTCGCATGAAAGTCGAGCGCCAGCGCGATCGGGACCTCAAAGCCCACCTTGGCGCGTACCATGGTGAGCAGCGCCGCTTCGCCGCTGCCAATATCCTCCACGAACATCGCGCCATGCAGATACAGATAGATTCCATCCATGCCGCTTTGCGGTATCCCGTTTACCAACTCTTCGGCTAGCAGCAGGAAGTCCCGCTTTTTCAGTGTGCCGCCCGGAACCGCGTTGGCATATAACGTCGGGATCATCTGCGCACCGATCTGTTCAAAGTACCTTGCGGCGGCGATCCTTTGGATCATCGCCTCACCGCGCACGATATCAAAATCCCTGGTTTCGCTGGCAGCAGGGCAAAGCGTGTTGGACTCCTGCTGCAGCGAACCGACCACGATCTTCATAACTGTTCTCCTGTTATGCGCTGACTTTTCTCGCCTTGCTGCTCTGGCTGATATACGCATCGAGCACAACCACCGCGATCAGCACGATGCCCTTGACGAGGCTCTGGTAATACGCCTGTAGCCCGAGGAATATGAGCGCTTTGTATAATACGTTGATGACGAGCATACCGAGGAACGTGCGCACCACGTTGCCCGAGCCGCCCGACAGGCTGGTGCCGCCGATGACCGTCGCGGCCACACACGTAAGCGCGATATCGGTACCATACTGCGTGGACCCTGCGCGCAGCATGGACACGAGCATCATGCCGCCGATCGCGCAGAGGATGCCCATGATCACGAACGTCGCAAACTTATAGCGCTGCACCTTGATGCCCGCAAGACGAGCGACTTCAATATTGCCGCCCGTGGCATAGATCCGCCTGCCGAAGTTTGTATAGGCCAGCATCACCGAGATCACGACGAGCACGGCGATATAGACATAGGTCAGCGAGGACAGGCCCAGCCACGTCGCGTTGCCGAACGATTTAATAAACTCATTGTCGGTGCTGACCATCTTGCCGTCGGTAAACAGCAGGCAAATGCTGCGGATAATGATCATTGTACCGAGGGTCGCCGTAAACGAGTTGACCTTGAAGCGCGTGACGAGTATACCGTTGATCGCTCCCCAGATCATACCCGAAGCAATGACGCCCAAAATCGCGATCGGCACCGGCACTTTGTTGAGCAGCGTCACAAACAGAATGGACGCCCACATATACTGCGACGAAGAGCTTAAATCGAATTCGCCGCAAATGATAAGAACCGTCATGCCGCAGGCGACCACGCCGTAGATGGACATATCCATGAAGATGTTTCGTATATTGTCGCCCTGGAGAAACGCCGGAAAGAATACGGAAATGACGACGATGAACAGGATCAGGCTGACCAGCACTACCTGGCTGAGCAGCAGCCGCTTTACATTGATCTTTTTACTCTGCGTATTCATCGTTTTCACCTCTTCTGCCTAGCGAGTATCGACTTGTTCCACATATCCAGCGCGACCGTAAGCACGATGATGACACCGCGTACAAACAGCTGCACGTTGGAACCGATGCCCATCACGTTGAGCGCGTTGTTGAGTACGCTGATGACGAGCACGCCGAGTACAGTGTTGATAATGCTGCCGGACCCGCCCGTCTGGCTCGTTCCGCCGATCATGACCGCCGCGATGGTATCGAGTTCGTAGCCCTCGCCCTGCAACGGAGAAGCCGAGCTGACGCGTGATGTCAGGAATATCGCCGCGAGACCCGCGCACGCGCCGCAGATGCCGAATACGAACAGGCGGACCAGCTTGACGCGGATACCCGACATACGGGCCGCGTCGACGTTCGCGCCCAAATAACTTACCTGACGCCCGAATTTGGTGTACTTGAGTACGAAGTGCAGCACGGCCGCGATCGCCACGTAGATGATAATCGGCCAATAGCCCCTGCCGACTTCCGTATAAATGCCCTCGAAGTAATCCCCTTTGATGAACTGTCCGCCCGAATACAGCAGTGCAAGCGCAGCCACCACAATCTGCATACCGTAGGTGATGATAAACGATTCGCCCAGCCTGCCGTTGATGCCCGATATGATGACGCCGTTCGCGAGGCCGACGATAAAGCCCATCAAAGCTGCGCCGAGTATGATCAGAATCGTGATCCAGTCCTCGCTGCCCGTACCGGTTTCAGGCACCAGCCGGTTCATGAAGGACACTGCGAGCACCGAGCCGAGCGACACTACCGCACCGACCGAGAGATCCATCATGCCCGTCATAAACACGTACGTCATGCCCAGCGAGCAAAGCCCGAGTATCGTCATCTGGCGCAGAATGTTGAGCATATTGCGCCCGGTGATAAAGGTCGGCTCCAGTATGGAAGCCACTATGATGATCAGTACCAGACCGATCAGCACGCCATAGCTGCGCAGCAGGTTCCCGATGTCAAAGCGGGGATTGCGCGCGCTCAAACTTTTTTCTTGCATAATCATTCCTCCCGTCAGCTGAGCGCCATGTGCATGACAGCTTCGGAGTTGATCGCCTCGCCCTGCAGCTCGCCCTTTTTGCGTCCTTCGTTCATCACCAGTACGCGGTCGCTCATACCAAGCACCTCCGGCAGTTCGGACGATATCATGATAATGGACTTGCCCTGCGCAACGAGCTTGTTCATCAACAGATAAATCTCATATTTCGCGCCCACATCGATACCCCTCGTGGGTTCATCGAGTATCAGGACATCCACATTGGCGCACAGCCACTTGGCCAGAACGACCTTTTGCTGGTTGCCGCCGGAGAGATTGAGCACGGTCTGCTGGATGGAGGGCGTCTTGATACCAAGCTCCTCCACATATTTGAGCGTATTCTCCCTTTCGAGCTTTCGGCTGATCACACCATGCTTCATAACCTTGTCAATATTGGTCATCGAGATGTTGCTCGCCACGCTGTAGGTCAGCGCGAGCCCGGTCTCCTTGCGGTCTTCGGTCACAAGGCCGATGGAGTATTTCTTGCCCTGCGTGGTGGAGTTGATTCGGGCAAGTTTGCCGTTCACATAGATATCTCCCGCATCGCGCTTGGCCGCGCCGAATATCGCTTCGACGAGCTCCGTACGTCCTGCGCCCACCAGCCCCGCGATGCCCAATATCTCTCCCTTGCGCAACTCGAAGGATACATGATCCACCAATCCTTCGCGCGTGATGCCTTCCACCTTCAGTACGACCTCCCCGGGTTTTGTATCTCGCTTGGGGAAATTCGTGTCCACAGAGCGCCCGACCATCTTGGATACCACCTCGGCCCGGTTCGTATCCGCAATCGGGTTCGTATCGATGATCTGGCCGTCACGCAGCACGGTGACCGTGTCGCATATCGCAAAAACCTCTTCCAGTTTGTGGGATATGTATATGACGGTAATGCCGTCTTTCTTCAGGTCATGAATGATTTCAAACAGCCGGTCGGTTTCTTTGCGGGTCAGCGCGGATGTCGGTTCGTCCATGGCGATGATTTTGGCGTTAACGGACAGCGCTTTCGCGATTTCCACGAGCTGCCTTTCCGCCACGCTCAAATCCTTCACCTTCTCTTTGGCGCTGAAGTGAAATCCCAATCGACGGATCAGCCCGTCGGCATCGCCGCGCAGGGCTTTCCAGTCGACCCCTCTTAATTTATTTGTCCGGAGCTTGCCCAGATAGATGTTCTCCGCTACGCTCAAATCATTGATAAGATTGAATTCCTGATAGATGAGGCTGACGCCGCTGTTTTTGGCGGCATTCGTATCCTTAAACCGAACCGGTTCTCCGCCAATGCGAATGGTGCCTTCATCCGGCTGATAGATGCCGTTAAGCACCTTCATCAGTGTGGACTTGCCTGCGCCGTTCTCCCCGACCAGCGCATGCACCTCCCCTTGCCGGACTTTGAACGACGCGTGATCAAGCGCCTTCACGCCCGGAAAGGTTTTCGTGATCCCTTCCATCTCCAGAATATAATTGTTCAAAAAGCATACCTCCCTCAAGCCAATACCCCATATTTGGAGGCGCGCCCCCAAACTGATGATGCGGGGGCTGCATCAACCAACAGCGCCCTGAAATGTGCTCATGCTTTGGCGCAATCATCGTGTGTGAAGGGCGGTTGCCCGCCCTTCACAGCACTGCCCACCGGAGCGTTTAGAACCAGTTGTAGTTTGCGACATCCTCTTTGTAGCAGAGGTCTTCGTTGATGGTAATGATCTTTTCGACCGTTTCGCCGTTGATGATCTTCACGAGCGTCTCAACGCCCAGTGCCGACTCGGTGCTCGGGTCCTGCGTGGAGGTGCAGGTAATCCAGCCTTCCTCAATACCTTCCTTGATGCTCTCATTGGAACCGGCCGTCACGATCGGGATATCCCCGGGGCCGTAGCCTGCGGACTCCAGCGCGGAGATGATACCGGCACAGATGTCACCGCTGTGAGAGATGATGAGGTTGATCTGATCGCCGTAGCGCGTGATCATATCGGACATCTTCGTGAACGCCACGTCGGAGTCAAAATCGCCGTCCTGACGATCCAGCCACTCAATTTTGGTATCCGGTGTGAACTTCGCGTCGAACACTTCGTTGAACGCAATGGTCTGCGCATGTCCTGCGGTTCCTTCGACTGCCACGATCTTGCCGCCGTCCGGAAGCAGATCCATAACCGCCTGCGCCATGTTTTCGCCGTGCTTCGTCACGTCAGCGCCGACATAGCACGAAACGTTTTTGGCTTCTACGGCTTCCTTGGTATAGTTGTTGATGACAATGTACGGGAAGTTTGCTTCCTGCAGCGTCTCAATCACGGAAGTGGAGCCGTCGACATCCGCCGGGAAGTAGATGAAGCCCGCCGCGGTCTCAATCGCCAGCCTCGCCTGCTCGAGCTGCTTGGTCTGATCCTGCTCGCCGTCCAGCACCTGCACTTCGTAGCCCAGCTCCTGCCCCTTCGCGATAGCGCCCGCATTGAAAGGTACGCAGTAAGCCGCCGTGTAGTACGCGTTCGAGACGATGATCAGATTGTTCTCTCCGGTTGCCGCGCTCGTTTCTGCGCTGGCCTCCTGGGACACCTGCTCGCTCGCCTGCTGCGACGGCTCGGTGCTCTTGTCCGTACCCGCCGGAGCTGCGCAACCCATGAATGCGACCGCGACCATCAGCGCAACAATCACCAGTGATATCAGCTTTTTCATTGTTTTTCCTCCTGTTCGTTTTTTATATCTGCCTCTTCAGGCAATATATCTGTTATTCGTTGTACGGCGCGACCGGGTAGTACGCCATGTCCTTGCGGCGGTCCAGACGCCCGAACACCGCCACTACCGGCACGTCGCTCTCCACGATCAATGCGTACTGGCCGAACGGGATCACATAGTCCCCGCCCCATATCGGCATGTCCATGCGAAAGCAGTTCACGCGCTTCGCGGGTACGGTCAGCATCAGCCCTTCCTTGGGTCCCTTGTCTTCAAACAGCAGCGTGATGGCGAGGTTCGCGTCCCGGTCGCTGTTGTTGACCACCATCAGCGCCTCGTGCGCCTTGGGCTCGCCCACACCCTCCGGATGCGCGGGCAGGTCTCCGTCCGCAAATACCCATACCTTCTTGCCCAGCTTCATGTTGTCTCCTCCTTATTTGACGTCCTGCATCAATATCGCGTCCATCTCGGGGCACAGCGGCTCGCAGCCCGTTTCCGTGATCACAAAGCCCGTCTCGATGCGCGAACCGTGGAACTCGGGATGCCCGAAGAAGCTCACGTCCACGCACACCGTCATGCCCGGTTCCAGCGCGTCGTCGCTGTTCGGCCCGTAGAACGGCCCTTCGGCCTCCATCAGCCCGATCGTGTGCGCGAACGGACACACGAGGTATTGGATCAGTCCGTTCTGTGTGAAGCTCTTCCGCGCGGGAACGTCGATCTCCCGGCCCTTCATGCCGGGCTTCAGCATACCCTTGGTTAAGCGGTACGCTTCGCGAAGCCAGTTCACGCAGTCCTTCTGGCGTTTCGTGAACTCGCCGCTCACCGGCAGTGTCTCGCCGAACACGCCAGCGTACCCGTTGATGCGCGGCGCCAGCCCCAGCATCACCATCTCACCCGCTTCCATCACCTTGTTGATGGCGGTGGGGACCACGGCCTTGGCCCGTTCGCCGCTGCCCACGATACACGAGAACGCGAAGCTGTTTGCGCCCGCCTTGCGGCACACGTATTCGCCTTCGGCGGCGACTTCAATCTCGGTGACGCCCGGCGCGATCTTGGCCGCCATGGCTTTGTACGCGTCGAACGTGAGGCCGAACGCTTTGCGGATGTTCTCGACCTCCCACGCGGACTTCCTTGCGCGCAGCGCTTCATACTCCGCGGTCATATCAGTAAGCTCGCTGTGGCCGAAGCCCTTGACGAACTGCGTATAGACGTTGTACGGGAACGCGGAGGTGCCCACGATGC
>JAEWCC010000014.1 GCA_023390815.1 Bacillota bacterium | reverse complement strand
GTGCAGGTCCGCAAGGACCTCTCCGCGGTGAGTTCTGCCAAGGGTAAACCCAAGACAGGTTTCCCGGTGGCGGGGCTGATATCGGATATGGAGCGGTTTCTGGGGTATCATAATGCGCAGCAGGCAGCACTGGTCGGCACGGGATACCTCGGACGCGCGCTGCTTTCGTACAAGGGCTTCGAACAGCACGGTCTTGAAATCGTGGTCGCGTTCGACAGCGACGAACTGCTGATCGGACAGCAGGTATGCGGCAAGCACGTTCTTCCGCCCAGCCAGCTCAGCGATATATGCCGCCGCATAAACATCCACATCGGCATCATCACCGTACCCGCAAGTCAGGCGCAGGTCGTATGCGACCAGCTTGTAGCAGGCGGCGTGCTCGCGATATGGAACTTCGCTCCTGTCCATCTCTCTGTGCCGCGGCATGTGCTGGTGCAGAACGAAAACATGGCGGCTTCACTCGCGGTGCTCTCTAAGCACCTCAAGGCGCGGCTGGAGCCGCAGGAGTAACCGACCGAAAGGAGGCGTGTAATGAACACGCTGCATTTTAAATATGCTGTCGAGGTGGAGCGCACCCGCTCCATCACGCAGGCTGCCGAGAACCTTTTCATGGCGCAGCCCAACCTCAGTAAGGCCATCAAAGAGCTGGAGGATACGCTGGGCATCACGATATTCGAGCGCACCTCCAAGGGCGTTATCCCCACGGCAAAGGGCGCAGAGTTTCTCGTCTACGCCAAGAACGTGCTCGAACAGCTCGACAAGATGGAGCAGCTCTACATCCCCGAAGACACGGAGCGGCAGCACTTCAAAATATCCATTCCGCGCGGCAGCTATATTGCGCACGCGTTCACGCGCTTCGCGGCAGAGCTCGACGCGGACAAGCAGATTGACGTGGGTGTGCAGGAAACCAACTCCATGCAGACCATCGCGAGCGTGGCGGAGGGCCAATTCGACCTCGGCATCATCCGCTATCAGACGGACTACGAGAACTACTTTCTCGACTATCTGGCGGAAAAGGGCCTGCAGTACGAACCCATCTGGGAATTCGAATACCTCGCGCTGATGTCGCAGCAACACCCGCTCGCTGCTGCGGAAAAGGTGCGTTACGACGATTTGAGGCAGTACGTCGAGATCGTGCACGGCGATACCGCCATCCCGTATCTGCCTGCGAGCAAAGTGAACCGCAGCGAATCCAATAAAAAATGCATTTACGTATACGAGCGCAGCAGTCAGTTCGATATGCTCTCGCATATCCCTAGCACATACATGTGGGTATCCCCCATCCCTGAAAGCTTCCTCGAATTGTACGGGCTGGTACAGCGCAAGTGCCGCGCCGCGAACCACAAGTACAAGGATCTGCTGATCTGCCCCAAAGGCTATTCCTTCACGGCGCTGGATCGCCGGTTTATCGACCAGCTCTACGCGTCCAAAAACGAAGTGGCATTCAGGCAATACGACTGACGCTGATTTCGTTCGCGCCATATCGATATTGGCATACTGATATTCATTTTTTATATTACACTTCTCAGCGCAACGCTGTTAGAATGACCACAACGACGAATTGTTTCTTCATCGTCTGCCGGCCTCCTTCAAGCTTATCGCAAGAGTTTATGCCGCGCAGACTAAGGCTGATCATGGGTCTCTTCCTGCAATAGCCGTTAAAGCGGCAGGAAACGGCCCATTTTTTTTGCCTTTCCCAAGCATATCGCAGACGACGCACAAATTCCCCGTTTTTAGCCGCTCCCTTTCTCGCACCTTCGATATCGATATATGAATATCGATATGCCCGTTTCGTATTTCTCATGCTACCAATAGATTGTTAAAATAATAACGAAGTCAGGAATGGCTGACCGAAGGAGACTTTTAAACAGGAGGTTTTCATATATGGCAAGGTTCACATTACCCAGAGATCTGTATCATGGCAAAGGCGCGCTCGAAGCGCTTAAATCGCTCCAGGGCAGCAGGGCCATCGTCGTGGTGGGCGGCGGCAGCATGAAGCGCTTCGGCTTCCTCGACAAAACCGTCACGTATTTAAAGGAAGCGGGCATGGAGGTTTCGCTGTTCGAAGGCGTGGAACCCGACCCATCCGTGGAGACGGTGATGCGCGGCGCAGAAGCCATGCGCGAATTCCAGCCGGACTGGATCGTATCTATCGGCGGCGGCTCGCCCATCGACGCGGCGAAGGCCATGTGGGCGTTCTACGAATACCCGGACACCACGTTTGAACAGCTGTGCATCCCATTCAACTTCCCGCAGCTTAGGACCAAGGCGAAGTTCTGCGCCATTCCGTCCACCTCCGGCACGGCGACGGAAGTCACGGCCTTCTCGGTCATCACGGACTACGCCAGGGGCATCAAGTACCCGCTGGCCGACTTCAACATCACGCCGGATGTCGCGATCGTCGATCCTGAGCTCGCGGAGACGATGCCGCCCAAGCTCACGGCACACACCGGTATGGACGCGATGACGCACGCGGTAGAAGCTTACGTTTCCATTCTGCACTGCGACTACACCGACCCGCTTGCGCTGCACGCGATCAAGATGGTCAGCGAATATCTCGAAGCCTCGTACAAGGGCGACACCGAAGCGCGCGAACGTATGCACAACGCGCAGTGCCTCGCGGGCATGGCGTTCTCCAACGCGCTGCTTGGCATCGTGCACTCCATGGCACACAAGACGGGTGCGGCATACGCGGGCGGCCACATCGTACACGGCTGCGCCAACGCGATGTACCTGCCGAAGGTGATCCAGTTTAACGCGAAGCTGCCGGAGGCGGCGAAGCGCTACGCGGAGATCGCGAAGTTCCTCGGCCTCAAGGGTTCCACCGATGCGGAGCTGACCACCGCGCTGATCGCGCACATCCGGTCGCTCAACGCGAAGCTCGATATCCCAACCTGCATTAAGGATTACGAGGGCGGCATCATCGACGAGACAGAGTTCCTTGAGAAGCTGCCCCGTGTGGCCGAGCTGGCTGTGGGCGACGCATGCACCGGTTCCAACCCGCGCAGCATCACCCCCGCCGAGATGGAAAAGCTGCTCCTGTGCTGCTACTACGACACCGAAGTGAATTTCTAACAGAATTGCGTAAGCGGGCGGGCGCAGAGGCCCGCCCCTATGGGTAATACAGCCCAATATGAAAAAGACGTAGTACTGTCGTTTTGTAGGGGACGCCGCCTTCGGCGTCCCAACAGGCAGTATATAAGGAAGATACAAGTGGGGGGTACGAACATAGAAATCCCGTTTCGTAGGGGACGGGCTCCCGCACGTCCGCCTCGTATTTTCCCTCATCAGCCCCTTTGGGGCAGCTTCCCCCAGGGGAAGCCTTACGCACCGCTATTTTCAACAGAGACGCACTGGAGGTTGAACCAATGGGCATCAAACCCGTTTCTTCACAAACACTGCAAAGGCTGCCGCAATACCTCAACTATTTAAAATCGCTGCCCGGAAACGCCGCGGCGAACATATCCGCCACGGGCATTGCCGAGGCACTCGGCATGAACGACGTGCAGGTGCGCAAGGATCTCGCGATGATCTCGGACGGCGGGCGGCCCAAGATCGGCTACAAGCGCGAAGACCTCATCGGCGATATCAAGGCGTTTCTGGGGTATGACGATGCCGACACCGCCGTAATCGCGGGCGCAGGGTATCTGGGGCGCGCGCTGCTTTCCTACGGGGGCTTTGCGGACTACGGCCTCGATATCCTTGCCGCGTTCGACACAGACGAGAACGTGATCGGCGCGCAGGTGGGCGGCAAGGAGATACTGGACGCGGAGAAGATGACGCGTCTTTGCCGCCGCATGAACATCCGCATCGGCATCATCACCGTGCCTGCTGCACAGGCGCAATCCGCGTGCGACGCGCTGGTGGCGGGCGGCGTCGCTGCGATATGGAACTTTGCGCCGGTGCATCTGCGCGTTCCGGCGGGCGTGCTGGTACGTAATGAAAACATGGCCTGCTCGCTCGCGATGCTCTCGAAGCACCTGCGGGAGACCTGGACTTCCGCCGCGCCGACCCGATAACTGCCGCCGCCCATTGCGGCTTTAGAATAGGAGAGGTTCACGATGAAGATCACCGTCTGTATCGGCAGCTCCTGTCACCTCAAAGGTTCCCGGCAGATCGTGGAACAGCTGCAAAGCCTGACCGAACAACACCACCTGCAAAATGAGATCGAACTCTGCGGCTCTTTTTGTATGGGCAACTGCACGCAGGGCGTCAGCATCATGATCGGCGAAGCACTGTTCTCCCTGAAGCCAGAGGACACAAAAGGCTTTTTTGAAACCGAGGTGCGCGCCCGACTAGAAACCACTCCCCCAGCGAAGGAAGGATGATCGTGACCGAATACTTAAAGCTCAGGCAGTCCAACTGCAAGAACTGCTACAAATGCATACGCAACTGCCCGGTGAAGTCCATCCGCTTTGGCGACAACCAGGCCAACATCATCAGCGACGAGTGCATACTGTGCGGCCGCTGTTTTGTGGTATGCCCGCAAAACGCCAAGCACATCCGCAACGACATCCCTGCCGCCAAGGCGCTGATTACATCGGGCACACCGGTGTATGCAAGCGTCGCGCCCTCGTTCGTGGCGAACTATGCGGGCGTCACGATGCGCTCGCTCGAGACCGCGCTTAAAAAACTGGGCTTTGCGGGTGCGGAGGAAACAGCACTCGGCGCGGAGCTGGTTAAAAACCAGTACGACGCCATGGTGGACGCGGCGCAGCGCGGCGTGATCATCTCGTCCTGCTGCCCCACCGTGAACATGCTGATCCAGAAGCACTACCCCGATGCGCTGCCCTATCTCGCGCCGGTGGTTTCCCCCATGCTCGCGCATTGCGCGGATTTAAAGCGCCGCCATCCCGAGGCGAAAACCGTGTTCATCGGGCCGTGCATCTCCAAAAAGCAGGAGGCCGCAGTGAGCGCCGACGTGGATTGCGCCCTCACGTTCGAGGAGCTTTCCGCGTGGCTGGAAGCGGAGCATATCACACTGGAATACGAGGCGGAGGAAGCCGGAAATCTCTCTCGCCTGTTTCCCGTTCCGGGCGGTATATTGCGCTCCATGAAGGCAGCCAACGCGGACTACGCGTATCTCTGCGTGGACGGCATCGACAACTGCGCGCGCGCCATCGAGGAACTGCTGGACAACAAGCCGGGCAAATGCTTCATCGAAATGTCCGCGTGCACGGGCGGCTGCGTGGGCGGCCCCGCGATGGACGCGCAGCAGCGCCACCCACTGCGCGGAGGCATGGCGGTATCACGCTACGCGGGCAAGAGGGATTTGGGAATCAACTGTCCGACGGACGCGCTTTTTAAGAACTTTGAACCGATGGCCTTACCACGAGTACACATCAGCGACAAAGCCATCGCGGAAGTGCTTGCGCAGATCGGCAAAACCCGCCCGGAGCACGAGCTCAACTGCGGCAGCTGCGGCTACAACACCTGCCGCGAGAAAGCCGTCGCGGTGCTGCAGGGCAAGGCAAACCTCACGATGTGCCTGCCCTACCTCAAGGAAAAGGCGGAATCGTTCTCCGACAACATCATCGCGCACACGCCCAACGCCATCATTGTGCTGAACGAAGACTTTATCGTGCAACAGCTCAATTCAGCCGCATGCACACTCATGAATATCCGCGACCCGCACGACGTAACCGGCGAGCCGGTCGTGCGCATACTCGACCCACGGCCGTTCGCGGACGCCTTTGAGAACAAGCGCAAAGCGTACGATAAAGAGCTCTACCTCGCCGACTACGGCCGGTATGTCGAGCAGATGGTGATCTACGACGCGGACTATCATATCCTGATCTGCATCATGCGCGACATCACCGAGGAAGTGCGCCAGCAGCAAAGCAAGGAAGCGCTGTCACGCACGACCGTGGAGATCGCCGACCGGATGATCGAGAAGCAAATGCGCGCCGTGCAGGAGATCGCATCCCTTCTGGGCGAGACCACGGCGGAAACGCGCATCGCGCTCACCCGCCTCAAGGAGACGCTGCGGGATGGTTAAGCTCTGCACGGACGTGGGATATCTCTCCCTCAATAAACACGGCGAGGAGATCTGCGGCGACCACGTGGAGGTGGTGCAGCAGCCGGACGGCCCCACGGTGGTAGTGCTGGCGGACGGCCTAGGCAGCGGCGTGAAGGCGAGCATACTGTCCACGCTGACCGCCAAAATCGTCTCCACGATGATGGCGAGCGGCCTTACGGTGGAAGACTGCGTGTCCACCATCGCCGCGACGCTGCCCATCTGCCGTGTACGGCAGGTGGCGTATTCCACGTTTACGGTGATCCGCATCGACGATAACCTTGAGGCGGAGCTGATCCAGTACGACAACCCGCACGTGGTGCTGCTGCGCGGCGGCAAAAGTGTGGATTATCCCAAGACGTCCGAGCTGATCGGCGGCAAGACGATATACAAGTCGCGCATTGCGCTGCATGAGGACGACAGCTTCATCGCTTTCTCCGACGGCGCGGTGCACGCGGGCGTAGGGCGCTCGCTCAACTTCGGCTGGCAGCAGGGCGACATCATCCGCTTTCTGGAATCGGTCTACAGGCCGGAGTACACCGCAAAGACATTAAGCTCCCTTCTGACCGCCAAGTGTGACGCGCTCTACGGCAGCGAGCCGGGCGACGACACTACGGCGTGTACCGTGCGCATTCGTCAGCGGCGGCCCATGAATTTCATGATTGGCCCGCCCGCACAGCCGGAGGACGTGGCCAAGATGATGGCGTTGTTTTTCTCGAAGGAGGGCAAGCACATCGTATGCGGCGGCACCACGTCCACGCTCGCGGCGCGGTATCTCGGCAAGCCGCTGGAAACGGGCGTTCCGCTCTACGCCGATCCGGACATCCCCCCCACCGCGAAAATCGAAGGGGTGGATCTCGTAACCGAGGGCGTCATCACGATCAACCGCGTGCTGGAATATGCGCGCGATTACTTGGAGGACAACGCGCGGTACGCGGATTGGAGCGTACGGCAGGACGGCGCGTCGCAGATTTCGCGTCTGTTGTTCGAGGAGGCGACGGACATCAACTTCTTCGTGGGCCGCGCGATCAACCCCGCCCACCAGAACCCGAACCTGCCCATCAGCATCAACATCAAGATGCGGCTGGTCGAAGAGTTATCCGCGTGCCTGGGGCGCATGGGCAAGAACATCAAGATCAGTTATTTCTGAGGCAAACAAAGCCTCCCTCAGATGAGGGAGGTGGAAATTGCAGGATTCTAATCCGCAATTGACGGAAGGAGTGACCGGCATTAGCCATTATCCCTCCCCCAGACGCCTATCGGCGCCAGCCCCCTCATCTGAGGGGGCCATTAAGTACAGTTTGTCGTAACCCCTTCACAAGTACCCAGATATGGGTACGAGGGAGGTCAGGTTGCTGACAAAGCCTCCCTCAGAGGAGGGAGGTGTCAATTTCCGGTTGTCAAACCGGCAATTGACGGAGGGAGTGATCGGTTTCAGACCAGTTTCAAGCCATTATCTCTCCCCCAGTCACCTATCGGTGACAGCCCCCTCGTCAGAGGGGGCCATCAGACTTCAGATAACAAGCGGGCGGGCGCAGAGTCCCGCCCCTACGGGATGCGGAACGATTATGAATTTATATTATGTAAACCATTTACAAATAGATATCACAAAGCGTTCGCGGCGAGCTTCCAAAGAGTACCTCTGGAACGCTCCCCCGCGTTGCTGATAAAATAGAAACTCTGTGATTTCGGAGGCAAGGCCTCCATAACAACGCAAGCAATTATAAGTTTACATACAAGGAGGACGCATGAACAAACCATTTGACAAGGCGGCTGTCGATGAGATCATCGAAAACCGTGGCTGCCAGCCCAGTGCGGTGATCGCGGTGCTGCAGGACATTCAGGAAAAGCACCGATATCTGCCCAAGGAGGTATTCCCTTACCTCTCGGAAAGGCTGGGCGTGGGTGAAGCGCACCTTTACAGCGTGGCCACGTTCTACGAGAACTTCTCGCTGGAACCCAAGGGCAAGTACGTGATCAAGGTCTGCGACGGCACCGCCTGTCACATCCGCAAATCCATCCCGATACTGGAGCGGCTCCGGCAGGATCTCGCGCTGTCGGAGGATAAGCGCACGACCGACGACCTGCTGTTCACGGTAGAGACGGTCGCGTGCCTCGGCGCGTGCGGGCTGGCCCCCGCGCTGACGGTCAACGACAAGGTACACCCCGCCATGACGCCCGACAAAGCATCCGAGCTCCTTCGGACGCTCAAACAGGAGGCGTAACGATGCTGAAAACAAGAGATGAACTGATCGTCCTGCGGGCAGAGTGCAAAAAGGCGATGGACGCCGAGAAGAACCGTATATTCGTATGCGCCGGAACCGGCTGCGTTTCGGGCGGCTCGCTGGACGTTTACGAACGGTTTGTGGCGCTGCTGCGTGAGAAAAACATCCCCTGCTCGGTGGAGCTGGAAAAAGAAACGCACGATGACGGCGTGAGCGTCAAGCGCAGCGGATGCCTCGGGCTCTGCGAGCTGGGGCCGCTTGTGCGCGTCGAGCCGTACGGTTACCTCTATACAAAGGTGCAGCCGTCGGACTGCGAGGAGATCGTAGATAAAACCGTGCTGGGCGGGCAGCATATCGAGCGTCTGGCATGCCGTGACGGCGGAACTTTCCACAAAAAGCAGGAGGATATCCCGTTTTACCAGAAGCAAACCCGACTTGTGCTCGGTCACTGCGGTACCATCGACGCTACATCCATCCGCGAGTATATCGGCGTCGGCGGCTTTACGGCGCTGGAGAAGGCGCTCTTTGACATGAGCACCGACGACATCGTGCGCGAGGTTTCGGAATCGAACCTGCGCGGACGCGGCGGCGGCGGCTTCCCGACAGGCCGGAAGTGGTCCCAGGTGAAACGCCAGACCGAAAAGCAGAAGTATATCGTGTGCAACGGAGACGAGGGCGACCCCGGCGCGTTCATGGATCAGAGCGTAATGGAAGGCGACCCGCTGCGGATGCTCGAGGGCATGATGATCGCCGGGTACGCGTGCGGCGCGGACGAAGGGTACATCTATGTTCGTGCGGAGTACCCGCTTGCGGTGAGTAGGCTGCGCGGCGCAATCGCGCAGGCGGAAGAGCTGGGCCTACTCGGCGAGAACATACTGGGTTCGGGCTTCAACTTCCGCCTCCGTATCAGCCGAGGCGCGGGCGCGTTCGTGTGCGGCGAGGGCAGCGCGCTCACCGCGTCCATCGAGGGCAAGCGCGGCATGCCGCGCGTGAAGCCGCCGCGTACCGTGGAACACGGCCTGTTCGACAAGCCGACTGTATTAAATAATGTAGAGACTTTTGCCAATGTGCCGCTCATCATCGAACGCGGCGCGGCGTGGTATAAAGGCATCGGGCCGGAGGGCAGCCCCGGCACCAAGGCATTCGCATTAACCGGCAACATCCGCAACACCGGTCTCATCGAGGTGCCGATGGGCACCACGCTGCGCGAAGTCATATTCGACATCGGTGGCGGCATGCGCGACGGCGCGGAATTCAAGGCGGTGCAGATCGGCGGCCCATCGGGCGGTTGCCTCACGCAGGCCCATATGGAGCTTCCGCTCGATTTCGACTCGCTCAAAAAAGCAGGCGCAATGATCGGCTCCGGCGGCCTCGTGGTCATGGACGACAAGACATGCATGGTCGAGGTCGCACGGTTTTTCATGAACTTTACACAGAACGAGTCGTGCGGCAAATGCGTGCCGTGCCGCGAGGGTACGCGGCGCATGCTCGCAATCCTTGAGCGCATCGTGGACGGGCGTGGCGAAGAGGGCGATATCGAGCTGCTGCTCGAGCTGGCGGACACGATTACCGCCACGGCACTGTGCGGCCTCGGCAAATCCGCCGCACTGCCGGTAGTCAGCACCATCCAGTATTTCCGCGACGAGTACGAAGCGCATATCCGGGACAAGCGCTGTCCTGCGGGCAGCTGCCAGAAGCTTAAAAGCATCCGCATCGACGCGGCGCTGTGCAAGGGCTGCTCCAAGTGCGCGAAGTACTGCCCGGTGGGCGCGATCACCGGCAAGGTGAAGGAACCGTTCGCGATCGACGCGGGCAAGTGCATCAAGTGCGGGGCGTGTGTGGATACGTGTCCGTTCCGCGCTATCGAGGAGGCTTAAACGATGAGTAACGGATATGTAACGATCGACGGCGTTCCCGTCGAGTTAGGCGGAGAAAAGAACCTGCTGGAGCTGATCCGCAAGGCGGGCATCAAGCTGCCCACCTTCTGCTACCACACCGAGCTGTCCATCTACGGCGCGTGCCGCATGTGCATGGTGGAAAACGAATGGGGCGGCCTCGATGCCGCGTGCTCCACGCCGCCCAAGGCAGGCACCAGCATCCGCACCAACACAGAGAGGCTGCGCAAGTATCGCAAGATGATACTCGAGCTGCTGCTGGCCAACCACTGCCGCGACTGCACGGTGTGCGGCAACAACGGCAAGTGCAAGCTGCAGGACCTCGCGATGCGGTTCAACATCACGGGTGTGCGGTTCCCCAACACCGCCGCCGAGCCCAAGATCGACGATTCTTCGCTGTGCATCACGCGCGACGCCCATAAGTGCATACTCTGCGGCGACTGCGTGCGCATGTGCAACGAGGTGCAGAAGGTGGGCGCGATCGACTTCGCGCACCGCGGCGCCAAGATGACCATCAGCGCCGCCTTCGACCGGCCCATTGCCGATTCCCCCTGCGTGGGCTGCGGACAGTGCGCGGCGGTATGCCCCACCGGCGCCATTGTGGTCAAGATCGACTCCGCCCCCGTGCTGCGCGCGCTGTCGGACGATAACGTCAAAGTAACGGTGCAGATCGCCCCGGCGGTCCGCGCGGCGGTCAGCCGCGAGCTCGGAGACCCGTCGGACGTGCACGCGATGGGCCGCATCGTCGCGGCGCTCAAACGTATGGGCTTCGACGAAGTATACGATACCGCGACCGGCGCGGACTTAACCGTGCTGGAGGAGGCGGGCGAGCTGCTGGGGCGGCTCGAAGGCGAAACGGACAGCATGCCGCTGTTCACGTCCTGCTGCCCCGCGTGGGTGCAGTACTGCGAAAATAACTACCCGGAGCTGCTGCCGCACGTGTCCACCTGCCGCTCCCCGATGCAGATGTTCGCATCGGTCATCAAGGCGCAGAGCGCAACCGCCTCGTCCCGCAAGCATGTGCACGTGGCCATCATGCCCTGCACCGCCAAGAAGTACGAAGCGGCTCGGCCGGAATTCATGTACGGCGACGACCCGGCGGTGGACTATGTGCTCTCCACGCAGGGCCTCATCCGCATCATCAAGGAGTCGGGCATCGTGTTTGGCGAGCTCGAGCCCGAGGCGGTAGATATGCCCTTTGGCACCATGACGGGTGCGGGCGTGATATTCGGCGTAACGGGCGGCGTGACCGAAGCGGTGCTGCGGCGCGTCTCCTACGACAAATCATCCACATCGCTCAAAGCGCTGGCGTTTACCGGCGTGCGCGGCATGCAGGGCGTGAAGACAGCCTCGGTGATGGCGGGCGACCGCGAGCTCAAGATCGCTGTTGTCAGCGGCCTTGGCAACGCGGCGGCGCTGATCGAGCGCATCAAGGCGGGCGAGCATTACGACTTTGTGGAAGTGATGGCGTGCCCCGGCGGCTGCGTGAGCGGCGCGGGCCAGCCCTTCGCGGACTGGTCGGAGAAGCAAACGCGCGGCGAGCGCCTCTACAGCGCCGACAAGCTGTGCAGCATCAAACGCAGCGAGGAAAACCCGCTGATGATGGCGCTGTATGAAGGTGTTTTAAAGGGCCGCGTACACGAGCTGCTGCATGTGCACTATGCAAAGGAGGCAGAGAAATGATTGAGCTTCGTGTCTGCATCGGCAGTTCCTGCCACCTCAAGGGCTCGTACAACGTGATTCAGACGTTCCTGCAGCTCATCGAGGCGCATCAGCTTCACGACCGGATCGACTTCAAAAGCACCTTCTGCATGAAGCGGTGCGCGCACGCGGGCGTAGGTGTCTCGCTGAATGGTGAGGCGTACCACATTGCGCCGGAGACTGCGCGGGAGTTCTTTAATACGACCGTTATCCCGCTTCTAAAATAACTACGGATCAAACAAAAAGCGCCTTCCAAGTCCAGCGGACGCAGAAGGCGCTTTTGCTTTCATTGATTTATATGAGCAGTCATCTCCAGCGGCACAGGATGCGCTCCAGAAGGTCCACCAGTCCAAACAGCAGCAGACCCAGCACGCTGAGTATCAGGATGCCGGAAAACATATCCGTATAGTTGACGCGCATCCACGAGTCCATGATGAAGTACCCAAGGCCATACTGCGTACCGAACGTTTCGGTAAAAAACAGCACCGACAGCGCCGTGCCGAGGCTCACGCGCACCGAAGACAGCAGCGCGGGCAGCGACGCGGGAAACACCGCCATCCGGAACACATCCCGCCGCCGCGCGCCCAGCGAGGTCATGGAATAAAACGTCTCCTTCGTGATGCCCGCCACGGCGTCCCGCATGGATACGATGATCTGGAAAACCACGATCATCAGGATCATCAGGATCTTGGACAACTCCCCGAGGCCGAAAATCAGCATCACGAGCGGCAGCAGCGCGATCTTCGGGATGGGATAAGTCAAATAAACAAGCGGCGACAGATGCTTGTTCCATGAGGGAAACCAGCCCATGCAAAGGCCGAGCGGCACGCCGATCACGATCGACGCGGCAAGCCCTGCGACAATGCGCATCAGGCTCATCAGCAGATGCAGCGCGATCTTAGCGGAAAAGATATGATATATGTTGATAATTACATCTACCGGTGTCGGGATGAACGCGATGCGCAAAGCCATCGCGAGCAGCTGCCACACGATGAGCAGGCCGACGACGACCTTCGCCATGCCCCATACGCCCACGCGCTTCATGACGCCCAGTCCTCTTTGACCATCGCGCGCAGCTCCATCACGAACGAATAGAACTCCTTCGACTGCCTCAGGCCGCTCTTGCCGAACAGCGGGTTGTCGATCTCCCGCAATATGCGGCCCGGCGCAGGCGACATCACCGCAATCTTACGTCCGAGGTAAACCGCCTCTTCGATGCTGTGCGTCACGAACAGCGTGGAAGTGGAATGTTCCTGCCAGACGCTCAAAAACAGGTCCTGTATGTCCTCGCGCGTGATCGCGTCCAGCGCAGAGAACGGCTCGTCCATCAGCAGCACATCCGGCTGCATAATGAACGAGCGGGCGATGGCAACGCGCTGCCGCTGCCCGCCCGAGAGCTGCCGCGGAAACTTTGTCTCCAGCCCTTTTAGCCCCAGCCTGTCCATGATCTGCGCAGTATACGGCGCGGATGCCGATAGGTCCGCCCCCTTCACCCGCAGCCCCAGTGTCGCGTTGCGGGCGACATCCGCCCAGTCCAGCAAGCCGTAATTCTGCGGAATCAGCCCGATCCGCTGCGCTTTGGGGTTCACAGGCTGCCCGTCGATCAGCGCCCGACCCTCGTGCTGCGTGATGATGCCGGACAGCACATAGAGCACCGTCGATTTGCCGCAGCCCGACGGCCCGATCAGCGCGCAAATATCACCCTTGCCGAGATGCAGATTGAGTCCGCTCACCGCCGGGTATTCGCCGCCCGCTGTCTTATAGGTTACCGAAAGCCCTTCGATATCGATCATATCGCTATTTCACAAAGCTCTTGTTTACAAGATCTTCGTACTTGTATGCCTGTTTGATCAGTTCCTTATCCGTCAGCCACGCGATCACGCCGTCGAAGTCGGCTTCGGACGGCAGCGCCGCAGGGGTGTATGCGGGCAGCGTCAGGCTGTCCTTCACATCAGCCGGGAACCCGGCCACATCCACCAGGATATCCGCGTAATCTGAAACCGCCGTGGTCTTGAGGTACTCCACCGCGCGGTTGTACGCGTGGTAAAAGGCTGCGATCTCGGCGTTCTTGGACGCTATCACGTCCGTCTTGAACAGCAGTACGCCCGGGTTGATACCTAGGTTGTCCGTGCTGTCAAGCACCATCGCGCCCGCCTTAACGGCTACGGACGCCAGCGGCTCGGGCAGCGTGGCCGCGTCAATCTGTCCGCTTTGCAGCATCTCCAGCCGCACGGGAATCTGTGGGATCGCCGTCTTCTCCACGTCCTCCGGTGCCAGTCCCATCTTTGCCAGCATGTTGTCCGTGGCGTATTCGATAATGGTGTTGGTGGATATCGCGATAGATTTGCCCGTTAGGTCCGTGGCCCCGTTCATGGCCGGACCGGCCAACAGCTTATAGCTGCCGTTTGTCATCGAGGTCATCGCTACCTTGAAGCCGCCTTCCGTCAGGAACGCCGCCGAGAGCATATCCGACACCGCGCCGTCGATGCTGCCCGCCTGCAGCGCGCTCTCCCGGTCCGCTGCGCTCTTGAAGTGCTCAATCTTGACTTCAACGCCTTCCTTCTCAAAAAGCCCCTTCTCCTGCGCGATGATGATGGGGATCGAGTCCACGTCGGGCAGCACACCGATGGTCAGCGTCTGCGAAGGTTTCTCGGTTGGGGCGCATCCGGCCCCTATCGACATTACGGTCAACAGCGCCAGCGCGACGCCGGTCAGTCTCTTTTTCATTCCTGCCTCCATTTGGGATACAAATTATTCTCAATCCCCAGCGAATCGAGGATCCGGCTGACGATAAAATCAACGATGTCCGATACAGTTTGCGGCTTGTGGTAGAACCCCGGATTTGCGGGCAGTATGAGGGCGCCCGTCTCGCTCAGGGTCAGCATGTTTCTAAGGTGTATGGTGCTGAATGGCAGCTCACGCGGAACCAAAATCAGCTTGCGCCGCTCCTTGATGCACACATCCGCCGCGCGCCCCAGCAGATTGCGCGAGCAGCCCGCCGCGATTTCCCCGAGCGTGGTCATCGAACACGGCACGATCACCATGCCGTCTGTTTTGTACGAACCGCTGGATATCGACGCGAAGAGGTCGTCATGAGGATGAATCACAAGGCTGCCTTGAGGGTATGCATGCGCGAATTCCGGGCCGATCGTGATGCCGGTTTCATACTCCATCACTTTCTGTCCCGTCTGCGACATCACCAGATGCACCTCGTGCCCGCCGCGCAGCAGCTCCTGCAGCAGCCTCACGGCATACGCGCTGCCGCTCGCGCCTGTGATGCCGAGGATATATCTTGACACAGCTTATGCCTCCTACTTGATCAGTATGTCCGCGCCGGAAAACAGCAGAAAGATCGTACTGACGATCTGATTGACGCTGTACGACGCGATAGTCACGTTCTTTAAATTAGTCGGCGAGACGATTGCGTGCTCGTACACCAGCAGCGCGGCAATCAGCCCCACGCCGATGTAGTAGATCAGCCCCAGCCCCGCCAGCACACCGGTGTATACCAGCAGCGCCGCCGCCGCCAGATGAAATACGGACGATATCACGAGCGCACTCCGTACGCCAAACCGCGCCGGTATCGAATGCAGGTCGTTCTCGAGGTCGAACCCCACGTCCTGCGCGCCGTAGATGATGTCGAAGCCCGCCACCCACAGCATCACCGCGGCGGCCAGCGTAATCACCGCCCAACTGAAGCCGCCTGTCACCGCGACCCACGCGCCTAGCGGAGCGCACGCGCACGCCGCACCGAGGATTAAATGGCATCCCCATGTAAACCGTTTGGTGAACGAGTAGATGAAGAACAAAATCAGCGGGAACGGCAGCAGCCCCACGCATATCGGGCCCATCATGAACGCCGCCACAATGAGGATAATGAGGCACACGGCGACCAGAATTACCGCCTCGCCCGTCTTCACCTTGCCCGTTGGCATGTGCCGCCCGGCGGTGCGCGGGTTTTTCGCGTCGATATCCTTGTCCACGATGCGGTTCTGCGCGTTTGCCGCCGTCCGGGCGCTGATCAGTGCGACGAGTATCCATACCGTCAGCCAAACGGACGGAAAGCCGTCTGCCGCCATCAACATGGCGATGATGCCGAACGGTATGGAGAACAACGTATGCGAGAACATCACCAGCCCCGCGTACGCCCGCAGCTTAGTCAATATCATATTCGGCCCAGCGCATATCGACTTTCGCTTTGGTGTCCGCGTCCATCTCGATGTCGTCCGGCCACTCGCGCGTATGCCCTTCGGACGCCCACTTCTTTGTGGCGTCGATGCCCATACGGTGCCCGTAGTGCGCAAGCGGCGACGCGTGATCGAGCGCGTCGAGCGGCCCCTCGGAAATCACCACGTCGCGCGCGGCGTCGATGTTGTTGAACACCTTCCACGCCACTGTCGACAGGTCGTGCGGGTTGATATTCTCGTCCACCACGATGATCATCTTGGTGTACATCATCTGGCCGATGCCCCACAGGCTGTTCATCACTTTTTTGGCATGGCCGGGGAAACGCTTTTTGATGGATACGATCACGCAGTTGTGGAACACGCCCTCCAGCGGAAAGTTCATGTCCACGATCTCGGGACACTGAATCTTGAGCAGCGGCAGGAATATGCGTTCCGTCGCCTTGCCAAGGTAGCAGTCCTCCATCGGCGGCTTGCCCACGATGGTGGCGTTATACACGGGGTTCTTTTTGCGCGTCAGGCAGGTGATATGAAAAACGGGGTACTTATCCTTCAGCGAATAGTAGCCCGTGTGGTCGCCGAAGGGGCCTTCCTCGCGCAGCTCATCGAGGTCCACATAGCCCTCCAGCACGAACTCGGCGTTGGCGGGCACATAGATGTCGTTGGTCTTGCACTTGACGATCTCCAGCGCGGACTTGCGGATAAATCCGGCGAACATCGCCTCATTGATTTCCTTGGGCAGCGGTGCCGTAGCCGAGTAGATGGTGGCGGGGTCGCATCCGAGCGCCACGGACACCGGCATCCGGCGGCCCAGCTTCCGGTATTTCTCGTAGATTGCGCGCCCGTCCTTGTGCAGATGCCAGTGCATGCCGGTGGTGTTCTTGTCGTACACCTGCAGCCGGTACATGCCCATGTTCTGCATATCGTTCTCCGGGTCTTTGGTGATGACGAGCGGCAGCGTCAGAAACCGCCCTCCGTCCTCCGGCCAGCAATGCAGGATCGGCAGCGTATCGAGGTCCGGCTCTTCCACGACCTCCTGACACGGCGCATGCGCCACCTTGCGCGGAAACACCGTTACCAGCCGCGTCAGCTTGGGCAGCGCCTTGATCTTGTTCATCAGCCCCATATAGCTGGACATGTCCATAAAGTCGGTAATCACGTCTGCCAACTCGTCGATGTGCCCGATCTCCAGCCCGAGGTTCAGCCGCTCGTAGCTGCCGAACGCATTGATCAGCAGCGGGTATTTTGAGCCTTTGACGTTCTCGAACAGCAGCGCGGGGCCGCCGCGCTTCACGACCCTGTCGGCGATTTCCGTGATTTCGAGATGGCTGTCCACCTGCGTCTTTATTCTTTTCAGGAGCTTTTTCTGCTCCAGCGTGTCGATGAAATCCTGAAGGTCCTTATACGCCATGTTTTCGTCCTTTTTACCTCAAAAATAAACAGTCACCGGTTTCAATTATACGTTTAGATGCTTCGCGTGTAAACCCGGCGGCTGTATTATTCAAAATGCTTTGCAATAGCGGGCTTAATACCCTTCGTTTATAAGCTGATTTTCCCGATTGCGGTTGCGACGACACGGCTCTCAATGAAGATGTCGTCTCCGTAGCTCGTTTGGGCAACGAGCGGCTTCACCTCGACGTTCACCACGATTTCGCCTGCGGCTCCCCGCCGAACGGCTTCCGCCTTCGCTTCCTTTCCGGCTTCCTCGCAAGCAGCGGCGGTCGCGCTGTCTAAATCGTCGAACTGCTGATGGTTTGATGCGCCATAAACGAGAAACGCCTCTTCCTGCGGCTTGATCAGTACGACGGCGGACGTCGTGATGTTCCCCGCAATCGCCCCCACCGCGTTGGCGACACCCGCGAGCTTTGGAATCTCGCACCGGGTACCGAGTGCGCGCGCCACATCGGACAAAAAGATATGAATCGGCGCGCCAACACCGATCAATACCGATTTTGTGGAAAACCGGAATGCCACATGTTCCGCATGCCAGCCCCCGGCCATCTCCCACGAGCGGCGGATCAATGGTGCCAGCTCCGCGCCGCCGCCTGATTTGCGCAGCTCCGGCATGTTCTCCCCGATCAGTATCCGGACAATATTGTCGTACAGTCTCGCTTTAATATTGTCATACACCAGATCACAAAGTGTTTCAACATCCACGCCAAGGGAGTTTGCCACAAAATGCGCGCCGAGCCGTGCAGCATCGGCGTTAAAACGGCCAAAATCGCCCCGGATGTGCATGATGTCGGTCGGTGTGAGCCCGCAGCGCATCACGACGCCCTCGCGCTCTAGCCGGCTCACGTTGATCGAATACACGTCACGGCGGATGGCTCGGGCAGCGTCGGACCAGATCAGCGGCCCGTTTTTGAGCGCGCCGCAAAACCGCTTTTCCTCCTCCGAATAGCAGGGGTGCTCCCCGATATCCTTGAGCAGCACAAAGAACTCGTGCAGCGGACACGAATGCCTTTCTTTGGTACGCAGCAGCTGCCGCAGCGCCGGGACGATCTGCGGCCATTGCGCGGCTGCCGCAGACAGCGGGATCACGCGTGCGGTGTCCAGCAGAAACCTGCCGTTCTGGTCGAATCGCACGGCGCTATCGCCGCCGAGGCCGATCGTTTCCACATACACGCCTTTGACGAAGGTACGCCAACTGCCGATGGAGATTCCGTCCTCCGCCCTGACGGGCAGGCCGTTTCGAATCAGCGCAATGTCAGTGGTGGTGCCGCCCATATCCACGATCACCGCTTCTTTTTCGCCGCACAACGCGTTTGCGCCCACGACGCTGGCCGCGGGGCCGCACAGTATGGTCTCGACAGGGCGGACGCCGGTGAACCGCTCGCTCATCAGGCTGCCGTCGCTCCGCACGATTGCGACCGGCGCGGTGATATTCCGCTCGCGGAGCGCTTGCCTGATCGCGTCAAGAAACTCGGCCAATACAGGAATCAGCCGCCCGTTGAGCAGCGCGCTCGCGCCGCGTTTTATCGCGTTTAAATCGCAGAACAGCTCGTGGCCACAGATAACGGGGAGCGCAAATTCTTTGGATATCAGATCGCTGGCTTCTTTTTCGAGCAGGGCACTGGTTTGGAGGGCATTCATCTGCACGATGCCGAGCGCGTCCGCGTCCTCAAGCCACTCCCGGTTTTCCGCCAGAAAGGACGGCCAGGCGGAAAGCAGGCTGTCTTCGGCTAACGTATCGATATGGATGTAACGAATCTTTTCCGGGTCGTCAAGGCCGGATTGCGCGCCGACCCATTCCACGGTTTTGGGGTCCACCCCAATGAACAGCAGTTTCGCGCGGCCTCCCCGGTTTTCCACACAGGCGTTTGTCGCGAGCGTCGTGGACAGGGAAACCATCCCTGCCTGCCTAAGCAGCGCGGAATCCAGGCTGTCCAGCGCGCGTAAAATACCGACCGAGAGGTCGTCGCGGGTCGTAAGCGCTTTTGCGAAATCCAAGACTTCCTGCGTTTCAAAGTCATAAATCACGGCATCCGTATAGGTGCCGCCGGTGTCAATGCCAATTCCGTATTTCATGTGCGATTCCTTCAATAGTCAGCGGGGTGTACGCTTATCATAGCACGCGGCAAACCCGCTTTCTATGAATAAATTGCGGCTCCGCGGTAAAAAAGCGCCCTCGACGAGAGGGCATTGAGGAATTCTTAAGATCAACATATAGATTATTCGGCTGACTGAAC
This sequence comes from Bacillota bacterium, assembly GCA_023390815.1. Classification (GTDB taxonomy): domain Bacteria; phylum Bacillota; class Clostridia; order Christensenellales; family SZUA-584; genus JAEWCC01. The sequence continues at coordinate 50,828 of JAEWCC010000014.1, read as the reverse complement.
CGTATCCAGCCTCGCGTAACCGTTCATTGCAAACAGCTGCTTTTTGTCCGGGTCACAGTGCGTTTCCACCACCTCGGCGACATAGATGCAGTGGTCGGCGACCTCCAATACATCGGTCAGTCTGCATTCCAGCGCCGCGCGATGCGCCCTGACGAGCCGCGTCGCAATCACCGCCGGTTCCATCAGCTTGATTCCGAACTTCTCCGGCTTGTTCTCCGTCCGGCCGGAACACGTGCCGCACGCAAACGCTGCTTCCTTCAGGCTTTCGTCCACTACGCTCAGCCCGAACTCCCGGCTTTTCTGAATCAGCTCGCCCGTATAGCCCTTTTTGCTGAGGCACACCGCGATGGTGGCGGGCTTGTTCGAGACATACGTCCACCACGAGAGCGCCATCAGGTTGGTGGTGCCGTCCGGTTTGTTCGCCGATACGAGCGCAAACGGATTGGGCGATGTGAGCCTCTGTACACTTCCGATATTGACCGTCATGATATCTCCTTTCCATAAGACGAGAAGTAAATAGCCTCGCCAGAGCCAACCCTGACGAGGCTTTCGTTCATGATCCCTGCCGGAATAATCCGGCAGGGATGTTGTTTCCGCCGGATGTGATCCGGCGGGCCCCGCTATCTCCCCTACTACGGCGCAATATTGAGCCCTGCATTCCCCCCACCGGACGAACCGGAGCAGGACCCGGAACGAAGCCGCGCAATCGGCCTCGCTTTTCGCTATTCCTTCGCATCCAGCTCGAAAAGCTCTCCGAGCGAATTGAACAGCACCTTATACTTTGCGTACTGCTTCTTGTAGACCTCGTGTTTTGCCATATCGGGCTCGAACGTCTTCTTGATCTGCACCATCGAATTGACCGCACTCTCGATGCTCTCGAATACGCCCGCCGCCACGCCTGCGAGTATCGCCGCGCCGAGGCACGCCGTATCCTGCGCGGAGTGCGTGATATAGAGCGTCTTGCCCGTGATGTCGGCCTTGATCTGGTTCCACACGTCGGATTTGGAGCCGCCGCCCATCGTGCGTATCTGCTTCACTTCCAGCCCCATCGCCTCAATCGCTTCGAGGTTGCGGCAGATGATGTAGCCGAGGCTCTCCATGATGCTGCGGATGAAGTGCGCGCGCTTGTGCTTCAGCGTCGCGCCGTAGAACACCGCCTTGGCGTTCAGATTGACGTCCGGCGCCATGGAGCCCTGCAGATGCGGCAGCGTAATCAGCCCATCCGATCCGGGTGCGACCGTCGCCGCCTCCTTGTCCATCAGATAATACGAGTCGAGGCCCGTTGCATTTTGCATGTTCACCGCGTCGGTGCAGAAGGCATCGCGGAACCAGCGCAGACACATGCCGCCCGTCGTGAACGTATGCATCATATACGTGTTCGGCGTCGCGAAGTAGTGTACCGGCATCAGCCGATTTTGGTCGTACGTGAGCTTCGCCGTCGGTACGCAGATTGCAAGCGCCGCGCCGATGTTCTCCGAGAATATGCCCGGCTTGATGTTGCCCACGCCGATCGCGCCCGCTGCCTGATCGAGGCAGCCCGTACTGATCTTAGCCTTGGGCGATATGCCGAGCACGTCCGCCATCCCGGGCAGTATAGTTCCTACCAGTTCGCCCGACTCACGCACCTCGGGCAGCCACGTTTCGTCGATGCCCACGAAATCGAGCATCTCTTTCCAGTACTTCTTCGTGCGGATATCCCAGTACTCCGTCGAGGTGAGCAGCGAGCCCTCCGCGACGAATTTACCCGTGAGCAGCCAGATGATGTAGTCCTCCAGCAGCACGATATGCCGCACCTTTGCGTACAGCTCCGGCTCGTTCTCCTTCACCCACATCACTTTGGCAGCCGGCCAGCACGCCTCGAAGCTGACCTGTCCGGTCACCTCGTAGCATTTTTCGTTGCCAAAGCGCTCTCGCAATCTGTCCGCCTGTGCGCCCGCGCGGTTGTCCATCCAGACGATCGCGTTGCGCAGCGGCGTGGAGTCGGCATCCAGAAAGCAGAGCGTCTCGCCCTGCACCGAGAAACCCACCACGGTGATATCCCGCGTATCCACGCCGCCCTGTGCGGATATGACGCGCAGGCACTCTTTGATGGAGTCCATATAGACGCCGCACGGCGCCTCCACCACGTTGGTTTCAGGCGTCAGCAGCGAATACTCCACCACGGCGACGGCCTTCTGCACCCCGCTGTGGTCGAACACCGCGGCCTTTAAGGATGTGGTGCCGATGTCGAGCCCCAGTATCAGTTCAGCCATGGTTGACCCTCCGGTCATTGATGCGGTGCGCACGACCACGTCAGGATCGCCTTTTCTTCGCCGATGTTGAAGAGCTTATGGTCCTTACCCTCCGGAACCAGCATAGCGTCCCCCGCGGTCAGGCGGTAATACTTGTTGTCCTGTGAAACATAACACAGCACCTCGCCCTGCACGCAGTAGAATACCTCGTGCGCTTCGCTGTGGCCAGGATCGATCGCGCCGACGCCGCCCGGCGGCAGCTCGGACATACCAAAGGTGATCTTATCGGTCTTGTAGTACTCCCTGCAGACCTCCTGATCCTCCATCCAGATCTTCGCGGCGTTTTTGGGCGTTACGATTACATCTGCCATGGTGTCACCTTCCTTCGTGAATTATTTCTGGTTATTCATACATTCGATCACAACTTCGAGATTCCTGCGGAAGCTTTCGCCCGGTGCGAACTTTTCTTCGAACAGCGCGGAACCCATGGTGAAGCCCCACGGATTGATGCGATTGATGAATTCAATGCGCTCGGGGCTGTTGATGCTGCCCGCAATCACGACGGGCCGCTTGATACGTCTGCAATATTCCTCCGCGAGCGCAGCGCCTTCCTTGTGGCGGAACGCGAGCAGGTCGATGCCGTCGACGCCTTTATCGAGCAGGCCTTCCGCGTCCGCAATGATCTCGTCAAAAGTGCCTTCGAGCACGCTTGGGCTGCCGTACACCTCGCCGCAAAACGGCATGAACTTGATATCCTGTTTGCTCAGATAATCGAACACGGACTTATGATAGACAGTGCCCATGAGGATGTCGAAGCCGAACTCCACCGCGGTTTTCGCCCCCACCATGCACTCCTCTTCGGAATACGATACCACTTCGAGGAACGTGGTCTTGCCCGCCTTCTTCATCGCGCCGAGCAGTTCCTTCATCTTATCCTTCTCGAGCCCGACATCCTTAAACCCCCAAAACTGAACGGGCAGATCCTTGCAGCTCTCAAAGACCTCCAGCGCGTTCTTCACCGTCTTGTCGTCGTGCGTCAGCATAATAATGATTTTTGACTCCATTGTCATATCTCCCTGCGTTGTATAATTTTTAAGTTTTATTGCTTATCCCAGATACGCTTCCGCGATCTTCTTGTTGCCTTTGACGTGCTCCGATGTGCCTTCATAGGTCACGTTGCCGGTCTCCAGCACGTAGCAGTAGCTCGCAATCTCCATTGCCATCATGGCGTTCTGTTCCACGAGCATGATCGTCTGCCCGCTCTCGGCGATCTTTTTGATGATGCCGAATATCTCCGCCACCAGCTTGGGCGCAAGGCCCATCGAAGGTTCGTCGAGCAGCAATATCTCTCCGCCCGTCACGAGCGCGCGCCCGATCGCGAGCATTTGCTGCTCGCCGCCGGAGAGCGTGCCGCCCTGCTGATTCAGCCGCTCCTTCAGGCGCGGGAACAGGCTGAACACGTATTCCCTTCTCTCGTTATAGAGCGCTTTGTTCTTCTTTTCGTAGAGGTACGCGGCGACGCGCAGATTCTCCCCCACCGTCAGATCGGGGAAGATGTGCCGTCCTTCGGGCACATGCACCATGCCGCGCTCGGTGATCTTGTGGGTCGGCACGCCGATGAGGCTCTTGCCGTCCATCAGGATTTTACCGCTCCTCACAGGGATGACGCCCGTCATCGCGTTGAGCGTGGTGGTCTTGCCCGCGCCGTTGGCGCCCAGCATCGCAACGACCTCTCCCTTGTATACCTCAAACGATATGCCTTTGAGTGCTGCGATCTTGCCGTATGATACGTGCAGGTCTTCTACTTTGAGAACCGGATTTTCCTTGCGATCTCTGTTACTCATATTAGTTCGCCTTTCCCAAATATGCTTCCAGCACCGCAGGATCGTTCTTAACCTGCTCGGGCTTGCCGATCGCGAGCTTCTTGCCGAAGTTAACCACGAGGATCTCCTCGCAGATCTCCATGACCAGCCGCATCTGATGCTCCACCACGAGTATCGTCAGGCCGTAATGATCGCGGATGCTGCGGATCAGCTCATTGAGCGAGTCAATTTCCGCCGGATTCATGCCTGCCGCCGGTTCGTCGAGCAATATGATTTCCGGCTTGCAGGAGAGAGCGCGCGCAATCTCGACGCGGCGCTGCGCGCCGTAGGAGAGTGAGCCCGCCTTCTGTTCCGCGAGATCGCCCAACTTCAGAAAATCCAATATCTCCATGGACTCCGCTTCCACGCGCGCCTCTTCCCGCTTAAACCGCGGCGTTGAAAGCAGCGCGTCAAAAAGCCCGTACTTCGTATGACTGTAATGCGCGATCTTGAGGTTATCGAGCACCGTCTGATCCTCGAACAGCCGGATGTTCTGGAACGTGCGCGCGATGCCGTTACCCGTAATGACGTGCGGCATCCACTTGTTGATGACCTTGTCCCGGTAAACGATCTGCCCCGAGGTCGGAATATACATACCCGTAATCACGTTGAACACTGTCGTCTTGCCCGCGCCGTTGGGCCCGATGATGCCGAATATTTTGCCCTTCTCCACGTCGAAACTGATATCGTCGATGGCCTTGATGCCGCCGAAGTACATGCATACATTTTTGAGGGAGAGTATGGTTTCATTACTCATGGCTGATTTCCCCCTTGTCTGTCTTTTTCCCGCGGAACTTGCTCTTGAGGTACTTAATAAAATCCCCGAGTTCCATATAACCGAACAGGCCCTTGGGACGGATGATCATGATGATGCACAAGAGGCCCCCGCCCACGACCCAGCGCCATGTGCCAAGGTCCTTGAGCGTCTGTACGAGTATCTGCCACACCGCCGCGCCGAATATCGAGCCGGTGATGCTGCCCATGCCGCCAAGGTACACCATCACGAGGCCGTCCACGATGTTCTGGAAGCCGTACGCGGAGGGGCTGGTGTAGCCGAGCAGATGGCTGATGAGACCGCCCGCGATGCCGATCAGGAAAGCGGAGATCGCAAACGCGATGGTCTTGTTGCGCCGCACGTCCACCGAAACCAACGTGGATGCCACCTGATCCTCGCGGATCGCCTTCAGGCTGCGCCCGTATTTTGATTTTACGAACTTGCTGACGATGAATATCGCGAGGATCACACACGCGAACACCCAGTAAATGTTGGTGAACTTCGATATATTGTTCATTCCCTGAGATGCGCCGACGAACTCCATGTTTTGCAATATGCTCTGCAGTATCAGCGCGAAGCCCAGCGTAATGATGGCGAGGTAGTCGCCCTTGGTCTTAAACGATGGGATGGCTACCAGTATGCCAAGCAGCAGCGCGACGAGGCCGCCCGCCAGCAGCGTCAGCGGGAACATCCACTCCGCCGTAAACAGGTACCGGCTGAAGAGCGCCGCCGAATACGCGCCCACCGCCATGAATCCAGCATGCGCCAGCGAGAATACGCCCAAATAGCCGTTTATCATGTTGATGCCGATCACGACGATGGCGTAGATACCGATATACTGCAGGATGAGCAGCGCGGAGGTCGATATCAGCCCGCCTTCTTCAAACAACACCAGCAGCCCGGCGATAATCGCAACCGAGATCAGCTTGATCAGGAATCCATTGTTCTTTTTCCGATTCGTTGTCATCATATCGCCACCTTATATCTTTTCGTTGGCTTTCTTGCCCAGCAACCCGGTCGGCTTGACAAGCAGCACGATGATGAGCACCGCAAATGCCACGATATCTTTGTAGCTCGATACGGGCAGCACGATCGGCGCGACCACGTTGATCGCCCCGAGGATGAAGCCGCCCAACACTGCGCCGCGGATGCTGCCGATGCCGCCGAGCACCGCCGCGATGAACGACCACCAGATGATCGACTCGCCCACGTTGTACGCAAAGATGCTGTACGCCGTACCGTAAAGGCTGCCCGCGATGGTGGCCAGCACCGCGCCGAACACGAACGACGCGCTGACGACGCGGGTGGTGACGATGCCCATGAACCCGGCCGCCACGCGGTCCTGCGATACGGCACGCATTGCCGTACCGAGTTTTGTCTTCTTGACGACGATATTGAGCGCAATCATCGTGACAATCGCGATCACGATGATCATAATTTTGAACAACGGCACGGGTATGCCCGCGACGTTAAAGTCTATATCAGGGATCAGGTTCGGCATTCGCAGTGCCTTGGAACCCGCAATATTCAGTATCAAGTATTCGAGCACCATGCCCACGCCCACCGACGATACGACGACCGTCACCTTGGGAGCGTTTTTGAGCGGGCTGTAAGCCACCCTCTCCATCAGCACCGCAACGAGCGAAGTGGCGACGCTGGCAACCACCAGCGCGATCACATACACAAGCCAGGTGCTGGGGATGTACTGGAACAGGAAGGTGCTGACGAAGAACAGGATGTACATGGATACGCCGAAGATGCTGCCGTGTGCGAAGTTGACGAGACCGGCGATGCCGTACACCATGGAAAAAGAGATGGCAGTGAGGGCGAATATGCTGCCCAGCTGCAGGAAATTGATAAACTGCTGTAATATGCTCAAATTAATTCCCCCGTTCAAGCGATATGGCGGCTGCCGGGAGATATTCTCCCGACAGCCACGCACAACATGTTCTGTCGTTTCGCCGCCGATTGATTACGGTTCGATCGTATCGAGATAGGTGAATTTGCCGCCCGAGATCTTGATGATCACCGCGGACTTGGTGGGATCGCCGTTGCCGTTGTTGAACGTCATCGTACCCGTTACGCCCACATACTCCTTGATGCTCTTGAGGCCGTCGCGGATAGCGGTGCGGTCAAGCGAATTCGCGTTCACGATGCCCTGCTTGAGCAGGTATACAGCATCGTAGTTGAGCGCCACGATGTCGTTGGGGTCTGTATCTGTGCCGTAGGTCGTATGATAATTCTCGATGAACTTCAGGGCCGCGTCCGAAGCGATGTCCTTGTGGTAATGTCCCACAAACAGCGCGCCTTCGAGCAGGTTCTCGGTATCCCAATCGAGCAGCGAGGTGTCGCCCCAGGTATCGCTGCCCATGAATTTACCTTTATAGCCCATATCTCTGGCCTGTGTGGTCTGCGTGATGATCTCTTCGTAGAAGTTGGGCAGCAGCAGGATGTCGGGCTGCGCCGCAGCGATCTTGGTCATCTGCGAGGTGAAGTCGGTCTCGCCCGTCTTGCCGTTGTAGCTTAAGTATTCTACGACTTTGCCTCCGAGCTGCTCGTAAACTTCCTTAAAGCGGGTCGCGATGCCTTCGTTGTACGGATTCGACATATCATAGAGGATAGCGGCCGTTGTCGCCTTTTCGTACTCGTAAGCGTACTTGGCGAGAATTGCGCCTTGGAAATCGTCCGTAAAGCAGGCGCGGAAGTACCACTCGGAATCCGTCAGCTTCACCAGCGTGGACCAGGGAGAAATCGCCGGCAGGCCTTCCTCGGTCACGATCGCCTGGGTGGCCATGCACATATCGGAGTCATTCGGCCCGATCATGGCAACGATATTGGAGTCATCCGCAAATTCCTGCGCGTTGACAGCCGATTCGTCCGTGTTAAAACCGTTGTCCAGCGCCTTGTACTTCAGGCCGTACACCTTGCCGTCCACCGTGATGCCGCCTGCCGCGTTAATCTCGTTAACCGCCATGTCGATGCCCTTGACGGACGATTCGCCGATGATCGGGTTGGCGCCGGTCAGCTCGTAGTTGAGGCCGAAGGTGATGTATTGATCAAAATCCCCCGCCGCTTCGGAGCCAGCCGATTCGGTGGACGCTTTTTCGCCGCAGCCGACCAGCATTGTCAATGCAAATGTGATGCAAAGAACAACCAATAAGATCTTTTTCATGCATTTCCTCCTATTATTAATATAAATTGCGACTTAGTCGCATGTTTCGGGACACAATTTGAACGTTTTTTCAATGTTTTGATACGTTTTGATAAGTATTTTCTTGTTCATTATCATACACGCTCTCTTTTTACCTGTCAATCGGAATGTGTGGAATCATAAAAAAAAGGCGTTAACAGCCTGCAAAAACCGAATAATTTCTATATTTTAGTGATCATTGACACCATACAACGATATATGTTATTATCATCAGCAGATAAGGCAATTTGCATAATCCACATTATTGCGTCATTTTCTTTCATTTCGTTCCATCCAGCCAGGTATGCGAGAGCGGAACGATGATGCGGGGTTTTAATATGACAGATGCAATCGTCATCGGCGCGGGGGTAACCGGAGCGGCGCTGGCGCGGGAGCTGTGCCGCTGGCGGCTGAAGATTGAGGTGCTCGAAAAGGGCAGCGACATCTGCGCGGGTGCCAGCAAGGGCAATTCCGCGACCGTGCACGCAGGGCACGACGCAGCCTATGGAACGAAAAAAGCTACCTATAATGTAGCGGGCAACGCGATGTTCGACCGGCTGTGCGAAGAGCTTTCCGTCCCGTTCAGCCGCAATGGCATGGTCGTATTCGCGGCAAGCGAAGCGGATATGGCCGAGGTGTACCGTCTCAAGCGCAACGCGGATTTAAATGGCGTACCGGGTGTGCGCGTGATGCACCGCGGCGAGCTGCTGGAGCAGGAAGGCTTCTTCGGCGAGGAGGTCACCGGCGGGCTGTATGCGCCCACAAGCGGCATCGTCTGCCCGTATTCCCTCGTGATCGCGATGTGCGAGAACGCCGCCGTCAACGGCGCAGCGTTTCATCTGAACACAGAAGTACGGCATATCGAAAGGATCGAAGGCGGATACCGGATCGATACCCATCGAGGCGCATTTGAAGCGAAGTACGTATTTAACTGCGCGGGTACTCACGCGGATGATATCAACAATATGATCAGCTCCAGGAAGTTTGCCATACTCCCCCGCAAGGGTGAGCACCTGATACTGGACAAAAAGCTCGCGCCTTACGTGAAAGCCACGATCAGCCAGACGCCCCGGGGTCTGCCGGGCGGTGGGCATACCAAGGGCATGGGAATGATGCCCACGGCGGACGGTACAATCCTGCTCGGGTGCGATGCGCACAAAGCCGCGGACAAGGACGAAACATCCACCACCGCTATTGGCACCGGAGAGATTCTGGCGTATTTTGAACGAAACTGGCGTCATCTGCCCATCAGCCGCGTTTATCCGGAGTTCCCGCGGCAAATGGTGATCGGCGCGTTTGCTGGGCTGCGCCCTCACCCCGATACCGACGACTTCATACTCGGTGAAGCCGAGGACGCGCCGGGCTTTTTCAATCTCGCAGGCATCGAGTCTCCCGGCCTCACGGCTGCACCCGCTATCGCCCGCGATATCGCACGGCAGGCCGCGGAGAAGTATAATTTTAAGGCCAACCCGGATTTTAATCCAATGCGCGAATGCAAAAAGCCGTTTCGCGGGATGAACACAGAGGAACGAAGAGAGGCTATTGTAAGCGATCCCAATTACGGAAGGATCGTGTGCCGCTGCGAACAGGTGACGCGTGCAGAGATACTTGCCGCCATACGTTCCCCTATTGGCGCGCGGACGGTGAACGCCGTAAAGATGCGCACGCGCGCAGGCATGGGGCGGTGCCAGGGCGGGTTCTGCGGCCCCGAGGTCGTACGTCTGCTCTCCGAAGAACTGGGCATTCCTATGGCGGAGGTTACGCTGTGCGGAGAAGGATCGGAGATCATCCCCTACGAGACCTGCGTTCCGGAGGGGTCATGAACAGGCAGCGTATCGACATCGCCGTGATCGGCGGCGGCTGCGCGGGACTTTCGGCGGCACTTGCGGCGAAGGAGCACGGCGCAGAAAACATTGTGATATTTGAACGCAGCCCTTATCTCGGCGGCGTGCTGCGGCAGTGCATCCACAACGGCTTCGGCATCCACCGTTTCGGCGAGGACTTAACCGGCACCCAGTACGCACACAGGCTGACCGATGCGATAGCCCAGACGGATATCCACTACAAAACCGACACCATCGTGCTAAGCATTGATCAGGAGCGAATGATCACGGCGATGAATCGCGACGGGATTACGGAATATGAAGCGGGAGCCATCGTCATCGCGACCGGCTGCCGGGAGCGCGCACGCGGCGCGCTGCTGATACCGGGCAGCCGCCCCGCCGGGGTGGTTACCGCGGGAACCGCGCAGCGCTATATGAATATCGAAGGGTATCTGGTTGGCAAGCGCATCGTAATCCTCGGCTCGGGCGATATCGGCCTTATCATGGCACGGCAATTCGTGCTGGAAGGCGCAGAGGTCATTGCCATAGCCGAGGTAATGCCCTACTCGGGCGGGCTGATGCGCAATATCGTGCAGTGTGTGCAGGACTTCGATATTCCGTTGTATTACAGCACCACCGTGACGCGCATCGTGGGAGAAAAGCGCGTGGAAGGTGTATACCTTGCCGAAGTGGACGATTGCAGGAAGCCCATCCCCTCTACCGAGCGTTTCGTCGCATGCGACACCCTGGTGCTGTCGGTGGGGCTGATCCCCGAGAATGAGCTGGCTTATGAAGCGGGTATCGCGATTTCCCCGGTGACAGGGGGGGCGGTCGTGGACGACATGTTCATGACCGCCGCGGAAGGCGTATTCGCGTGCGGCAACGCGCTGCATGTCCACGACCTCGTGGATTTCGTCTCTCTGGAAAGCGAGCGCGCAGGACGGAACGCCGCCCGCTACGCCGAGGGAAAGCGGCGGGAGCGTTATTTTGAAGCTGTCGAGGTGGAAGATGGCACCGGTGTGCGCGGTGTCGTTCCGCAGCGCATATATCTTAGCGGTGAGAGCGACACGGTCACGCTGCAGTTCCGCCCTGACGCAAAGTACTTAAGCCGCCAGGTTTCGGTGTGGTCCGGCGGTGTGCAGATTGCGCGTAAAAAAACCCGGGTATTGACTCCCGGGGAAATGTATGAGATACCAATAAGCAGGGCTGACATCACGGGAACCATCCGGGTTCAAACGGAAGACTGAGTCTTTTGGCACAGTCGCCGCAGATATCATCGGGAAAACGGTATCCATTCGCCACGCGCACAGGGTTGTGGGCCGGTAAGTCTCAGGCATTTTACTATTGGGTCTGTTTGATTTTGGCTATAGGGAGGGACGCAGGTGGAAAAACAACTCGTATGCATCAATTGCCCCCTGGGCTGCCGCCTTACGGTTAAAATCAAAGACGGCAGTGTCGTCTCCGTTACGGGCCAAAGCTGCAAGCGCGGAGCCGAATACGCCGGGCAGGAAGCCGTAGAGCCGCTGCGCGTGCTTACGGGCAACATGAAAGCGCAGGGCTGCGAGCGTCCGTTTTCGGTCCGAACGGACAAAGCCGTTCCCAAGGGCATGCTGATCATGTGTGCACAGGAATTAAAGCGGCACAGGCCCGCGCTGCCCATCGCAATGGGCGATGTCATACTTAAAAACTTACTCGGTACAGGCTGCTGTGTCATTGCGACGCAGGACCTGACTGTATAGATTTCGGACACCTAATGGAAAGGAAGTAGCACGTATGCTTAAGGAGCAGCGGATCGGAATCGTGCTGGAGGAACTCTCCCGCAACGGTATCATATCGATCGAAAATCTTGCCAGAAAGATGGACGTCTCGCATTCCACAATCCGACGGGATATCGAGGAACTGGAGGCGCAGAATACGCTGCGGCGCATTCGGGGCGGTGCGGTCGCCTGCAAATCGACCACTTCATTCGAGCCGCCTTTCTCAGCCAGACAGGATATGTTCTACGACGAGAAGAGCCGGATCGCCCAGGCTGCGCATTCCCTGATCAGCCCGAACGAGACGCTGCTTTTAAGCGGCGGTACCACGATCCACGAGTTTTCCAAAACGCTGCATGATATTTCGCCGTTGTATATTGCCACAAACGACCTCATGAGCGCCGTGGAACTCTCGCACTTCAACAATGTAGATCTCATGGTTCTGGGTGGCAGCCTGCGCAAGAACCATTTCTCGCTCAACGGATATTTTACCGAGAACATGATCAGCCAGATTCACGCAGACAAGGCGTTTATCGGCGTGGACGCCGTGGATTTTGACACCGGTTTTATGAACTTTTCCATCGAGGAGATCCCCGCGAGCAAGCTTATGATTAAAGCCTCGCGCGAGGTCATTGTGCTTAGTGACCACTCCAAGTTCAATAAAGTCGCGTTTGTGAACATATGCAAATTCGAGGATGTTGATCTGCTTATTACGGATAACGAGATCGACGACGAATCTCTGGGTAAGCTCAAGGAGCTCGGCGTCGAGGTTATGACAGTGTAGCAGCGCATCTGCGGGTCGAGTGAGGCTGCCGTGACGCATTAAGGCTTGGTTTTCTTAGTTTTGCATGATAGGAAGTCGGATCGTAAATTCGGCCCCCTTTCCCCGTCCCGCGCTGGCCGCGCTCACGCTACCGCCGTGAAGCTCCGCAATCCCTTTTACGATGGAAAGGCCCAAGCCCAGGCCGCCATTCTTCCTGTCGATTGCGTTATCCGCCTGTGTAAAAGGGTCGAATATAAGTTCCAGAAACGCCGCGTCAATACCCCGACCCGTGTCCTTTACCCGGATGGCGGCACTGCCGTTCTCTATACCAACCGACAGTTCAACATCGCCGTGCGAATCGGTAAATTTCAAGGCATTCGCGACAACGTTGCCGACAATCTGCTTGACGCGCACCGGATCGGCTTCGACCCAAATCATTACGTGCGGAACGGAACAATGAAAGCGGATCTGCTTATCCTCGAACTGTGCCTGATAGTCCTCCGCAATGGAAATGACAAGCCGGGTCAAATCCAGTCTCTCCTTTTTCAGTATGATCTTATTCCGGGTGATGCGTGTGAGGTTGAGCAAATCGTCCACAAGATGGCATAGCTGCCCGACCTGCCGCTCCATGATCTGCAGCGCTTTGCTTTGCTGCTCCCGGTCTTCGGTCGCCTCAAGCAGCGAAAGCCCCATGGAGATCGTGGCCAGCGGATTACGAAGCTCATGGGAGAGGGTGCTTAAAAATTCATTCTTGTGCCGGTCCGCAACCCTCAGCTCTTCCGCCTGGCGGACGAGCGTCTCCTCATCTTGTTTTCGGCTGATTGCGACCGCAACGCTCTCCGCCACGCTCTTCATCAGCATCAGTTCGTCATCGGTGAAGCGATCCCTCGTGCGCGTACCGAAGGAAAGTGAACCCAACGCCTTATCATGCATCAACAGCGGGTGACAGGCATACGCGCGGATGCCCATGGATTTTACCAGTTCCGTCCGTGGGTCGCACGTGGTCTGGATATGCTCCGAGACGATTCGGCATTTGTCCCTCACCACACAGCCGCATACAGCAGCGCCCAGAGGCAGATACTCAATTTCTTCCCGCTGCTGTTCCGACACTCCCCCGCATGCATTGAGATGCATCATCTCCTCGTGATCCTCAGTCAGGTAATTGAAGAATACATGACAGTCGAGAAACTTCATCACCTTACCGCACAGCGAGTCAATCTCCTCACGCGGAGTCCGGCTGCAGAGCAGCCTGCCAGTAGTCTCATAGAGTATATGGATGTACGCTTTGCTCATCCGAAGGGAAGCAACCGTTTGTTCCAGTGAATCTTTCGCGTTTTTAAGCTCCGTCACATCATGCGCGATGCCCAATACGCCCATCACCCTGTCTTTGGTATCCTTCCACGGAACTTTTACCAGCTGATAGGTTTTTAGCCCATTTGCCGTCATCGCGCCTTCCTGGCAAACCAGCGTCTTCCCGGTACGCATCACATACCGATCGTTCTCAATGACTCCTTTGGCCATCTCGGCATCCGGGTAAAGCTCGTAATCGTTTTTGCCCAAAACATCGTTAATATCTACGCCAAATACTTCCCCATATGCCTTGTTCACCATCAAGACGCGGCTTTCCCGATCCTTTACGAACAGAAAGTCCGATGCGCTGTCCATGATGGTGCGCATGAGCTGCTCGTTTTCGCGCGCAGCTTCCTCGCCGCGCAGTTTCAACAGCGAAAGGAATATGGACGGTGTCAACGTTTCCAGCATTTCCTGATGCTCCGGCTCATATCCGCCCATCCGGTTTGCGACCGCGAGTATGCCGCGAACTCTGCCATTCTGGATAAAAGGAATGCCGAGAAAAGTGCCGATACGCTCGTCCGGCGGACATTCATCCGAGGCGGGAACAACTGTACATAATGGCTTGGCGCTATAAAGCACTCCAGTCAATAGGTCTTGATTGAAAAAACGTCGGCGCGTAACCACACGCCCGGAAGGCAGGCGAACGATGCAGCACTGCTTATCAAGAATGACGGTTTTTACCTCGGAATTCATGTTATCGCCAGCTTCGCCGATAAATGCAACCGGACTTCCCGTGAGCTCCTCCACGATTCGAAGCGCTTTGTCAATCAGTTTATCAGCAGTCGCGCAAGTCTGTGCCGTCTCGTGGATCCGATTGATCGCCTGCAGGATAATGTTTTGTTTCTTGATCTGCTCTTCGTTTCGCTTGCGCGCACCGATGTCCTCGACCATGGCAAAACCCAGCGTCTCGCCACGGCTCCCTGTATACAGCGTACACGTCAGCTTCACCCAGATATGCCGGCCATCCTTTCGAATGTAGCGTTTCTCCACGATATATTGGTCCCGCTTGCCATTCTTAAGCTCAGACAGCAGCGGCATTTCTATCATAAGATCATCCGGATGCGTAAACTCGGAAAACACCTTGCCCAGCAATTCTCCTTTTGTATATCCCAAAATCTTTTCTGCGGCGGGATTACTCTGCAATACGCGTCCATCCATATCGCCCACGATGATTCCGATCGGGCTGTTTTCATAGATGATCCGGAAATTGTCTGCGCTCGCTTTCAGCGCTTCTTCCGCCTTGCGCTGTGCGGTGATATCGAGGTTGATCGCAATGCTGCCGGTAATATTCCCGGATAAATCCCGGGCCGGTGAAGCGCAAACGAGGATCGTGCCGCGGGTTCCGTCAAACCGTTCAATATCGACGGCTTCGCCCAGCACAGTCTCACCTTTGGTCAGCGCGCGGGACGCGGGCCACTCCGCGGCTTCCAGCCGCTTGCCGGTTCCGGACCAGCAGCCCTTGTAGAGGCTATACTCCATCCAATTCCGCGCTGGGGGCAGCGCGTGGCCCCATATCTGTCTGGCATAACGGTTGATGTGCAGCAGTTTTCCGTCCGCATCAGAAATAAACACGCCTGCAGGAATGGTGTCCATGAGTACATGAAGCTGCTTACGCAGCGAATCGATTTCATACTTACGTTCCGACTCGGCATTTTTCCGCTCAGTCACGTCCTGAATGGTTCCGAATACCCGCAAAGGTTTGCCGCACGCGTCGTAATAGGCGCCGCCCCGGCTTTCTACACATCGGATTACCCCGTCCGGTCTGACGATGCGGCATTCCATGCTGAAGGGCTTTCCGGTGTCGATGGCTATGCGCAAAGCCTGCTGCGCTTTCTCCCTTTCGCCAGAATCCATCAGACGATTTGGCATGACAACATCGGGCCTGGAATTTGGTTCTATCCCAAATATTCTGAGAGCTTCATCCGACCAACAGGAAGAATCATTTTGAAGGTCCCATTCCCAGGTGCCAAAAGAAAACAGCCTTTGCTGTTCTTCAAACATCCATTTCAATTTCGAAAAGGAAATGCTTTCATCGGATTCAACCATCGTTGTTCTCCCCAATGCAGCGCTGCAAGCCGTGCGGGTTTACCGGGAATATTATAACATGGTTAACCAATTAAACAATATATCCCATGGGAAAAAAGACTAACCCGACGGTTGTCCCCGGGCTAGTCTTTTCCGTTATGCAGGGCAAGCGCGATGCGCTCGAAGGGGTCTTAGGTATTTATTCTCCCTGAATGCGTTTTAAGTTGTTCATGGCCAGCTCAGCTGCTTGTTTGACCATCGTTTGCGCTTTTAAGGGATCTGCGTTGCCCACTGCGACATAGATGTAGTATTGTCCGGAAAGTATGCTGATGCCCGGCGCGGATACGAAAGCGTCCTCCCCGATGCGGCCCGTCAGCACGCTGTTGGGATCGGAGAACAGCTTTTTAAAGCCCTCGTAAAGGGTCTTGGCCGACATCTCTTCCCCGCCGCCGGAACTGCCGCCGCCCGAAGACTGACTGGCTTGGCTGGACTCCGATGAACTCGGCTGACTGGATTGCCCGGATTGCCCTCCGCCGCCCGATCCGCCGGATTGGCCCTGCTGACCCATCTGGATGATGCCCACGTGCAGATAGCCCTTGGAGTCCGGTTTCTCCGCCGCGTAGAAGCATGTGTTAAGGCCCAGCATCGGATACTCGCCCTTGGCCGCGTCCTTAACCGTTTCGCCCAGCAGCGTCGCTGCCTCGTCCTTGGAGATCAGCTGCTCGGGCTTGATCATCTTCTGTTCCTGGCCGCCCTGGCTCTGGCTGCTGCCAGCCTGCTGGCCCTGCGAGTTATTTGCACCGGGTGTCTGGCCGCCGCTCAGCACCGTGCTCGCGCTCCCCGATTCGCCTCCCGAACAAGCGGGCAGCAGCAGGGCAATGCACAGCAGGCATGCCACCATCAGGATGATCTTTCTCATATCAGCGCCTTCTTTCTTCACGATATGCTCTCATTTTGCGCATCAATGAAAAGAATATTCGCGCGGCATTGCGGCCAGAGCCTCATAAACACCTTTTTGTGATATCGCAGACGGAATTTTCGTTTGCACCGGCCCCGCTTACTTAAGATCGATGCCCGTCGCGTCCTCGAATTGCTTTTTCGTGATCATCCGCGCCTTGTAAAGCTGGTAATACCGCGAGAACAGATCCTCCTCCTGCGAGGCTGCGAGCCGGTCCCGGTTCAGCGTGTCGTCCGCTTCGGCCTGTTTTTGCGCAAGCAGCGCGGCGGCTCTCTTGGACTCCAGCTCGGAGCGCATCTTGCTCAAATCCGCGGCGCGCGTCGTATTGAGGCCGGCCAACGCGAGTGTGATCTCGTCCTCGTAGCCCCTCTGCTGCCGCGAAATATCGCCCAGGCCGGACAAAAGGCTTTGGGTGTTGCGCTGCTCAATCGTGGTCGATGTGCCGCCCTCGCCCGAAAGCCCCATGTTGGCCAGGTTCTCCTTGCGTGCCCGCTCCGCGAGCGCGTTGTTGCCGTACGCCTCGTTGCGCAGCGGCTGATACGCCGCGCCCGCCCCGGCGAGGCGGCTTTCGTACTGCTGTTTGCTGACGTCGTAATCCGCGCCGATCTTGGCCGCCTGCGCTTCGATGAGCTTTTGATACTGTTCTTCAATCAGCTGCTCCGGCGTCTTTGCACCTGCCATGCCCTCACCCCTGCTTTTTAAGCTGCGCCAGCCGCGACTCGATGAGGTTGCCGATAAACGCCGTGACGTCGTCCGCGTTGTTCTCGAGCAGCGCCAGCGACCGCTCCGATATGTCGCTCAAAAACATTTCCACCGCCATGTCGGCCACCTCCATGGCTTCCTCCGCGGACAGCTTCCCGTCTGCGCTCCGCCGCTTAATTCCGTCCACCACGCTCGCCTGAAGGCTCGCGACCACGTTGTCGGCCACCGTCTTCGCTTCGTCCAGCGCGGCGCGAAGCGCCTCGTTTTGCGTCTTGCCCTTCAGCCAGCCGAACGCCGCCCTCACCAGCGGCACGATCACCGCGGTGAACAGCACGCCCACCCCCGCGATGATAATCTGCGTCACATCGATCTGCATCGTCTCTTCTCCTTTCGTCCGGGGCTTTGCCCCGCTTGAGGCCATGCTAGCCCGCCGCTCCGCTCATCATCGCTCAAAAAGAAAAGAGCCGGAATGGCTCTTCACAGAGTATCAAGAGACCTCTCATATTGGCCCCCTCTGACGAGGGGGCTGTCACCAATAGGTGACTGGGGGAGAGATATTGGCACTCACCGCAGATCACTCCCTCCGGCGCTGCGCGCCACCTCCTACGTGCCCGGAGGGTGCTCGTCTGAGGGAAGGCATGATACGTTTTATCGACAACTCAAAAGAGCCGAAGGGCTCTACCCATATCGATAAGCAACCGTGACCCGTGCGGAATAAGATATCAGGAAAGGGATGATCGTATGAACCCGTATAAGATCGTGATCCATATCAAGCCGCGGCGGCTTGAGCTTTTCAAGCAGCGCCAGCTCGTCAAAACCTACCCGGTTGCGGTGGGCAAGCTGCTGACGCCCACCCCCGTCGGGGACTTTATCATTATCAACAAATCGCCAAACCCCGGCGGGCCGTACGGCACCCGGTGGATGGGCATCTCCAGCCCGCATATCGGCATACACGGCACCAACAACCCCGACTCCATCGGCAAGGCCGCGTCCAAAGGCTGCATCCGCATGTACAACGCGGACGTTGAGGCGCTCTATGACATGGTGGAGATCGGCACGCCGGTCAGCATCGTCAAAGAATGACGTACGAAAATGTGGCCGAGGCCGACCGTCTTTGGTGCGCCGAGCCCGAGGCCGAGCCGTGCGGCCGGGGAGGACAAATTCGGCTTCTCGTGGCAGATATCCCCCGACTGGATGGACGACGTATACATCAATGGTTCCCCCGAGGCTATCCGCCGCGTCACGCATGCCCTTCTTCCCATGAAGAAGCTGAACTTTGCGGCGCTGGAAAAGGTGTACCGGGGCGAGTGTGTGAGCGGGATTCACTTACAAACGCCAAAATGGATTAAAAGAGAGCCGGGATAGGCTCTGGATTATTGCGGCGAAGAAGACTTCGACATCAGAACGGCATACACCTTACAAGAACTTGCTAAGCTCAAACCGATAAAAATCATCCGCCTGTCTCTTGTATTCTTCAAGTTTATAGTTTCCATATAGGTTGTTATTATCATCAATCATTATGTTCTCTAATTGTCCATCTTTATCCAAGCGATTAATAAGGTTAATAGTTAGTCCCATCTTTACTAACTGTAATTTTTGAGGATCAGTTGATCCATAGATAATATTATTATATTCATCTTTAGATAGTAGGCCATAATCAAACATTAGCTGGAAAAACATATGAAGTTTATAGCTTACAAAATCCTGCTCGAGTTTTTGTTTAATTACTGCAATATTAACTAATTGCTTCCTGCTCATTGTACTTAAATTGATATATACATTATTATAAGCCCCTCTCCCTTCTGAAGCATAGGGCATCTCTCCAAAGCTTTCGCCTATATACATTAGGCTATCACCTGTTTCAATCCGGCGATAAAAATATTTAACTTCAAGAGTTATATTTTCTTTTAAAGAATTTTTTCTGTTATCAAAAAACATTTTATAATAAGCGATAGCTTTTTCATTTTTCAAGCGTAAAAATTCTTTATCAATAATTTCTCCTGTGAGATTCTTTATAAACAAATAACTAAGTTTATCGAGAAAATGAACTTCATCAAGCTTGGGATGCATCATCAATTCTGTTATATTTTTATAAATTGTCACGCACATATTATCATTTATTGAATAAATCGTATTCATTCCAAGTGAAATCATCTTCCGTTTCAATTCTTCAACAGGACCTTTGGGTACTGTAAAAAAGGCCGCTTCATCAGCAATTATTTGCTCAAATTTTTTTATCTTTTTTTCTCCTATACTTTTGAAATTAAATGAGGTTAATATCGGATTATTAACATCATCATGAAAAACCCCGGTTTTTAATAACCTAATTTTATTTTCGAGTTTACTATTTTTTCTATTGTATTCTTGATGATTAACAAAATGAACAACGGGCAGCAATTTTTTAAGTTGACTCCCCTCGCCAAAAATTTGGTCTAGTCTATTTACTCTTCCAATCAAATTTGTTAACTCTTTTTCGTTTAGTTTTGTGCCATTCAGAATAAATAGAGAATCAATTGGTAAGTTTATACCTTCAAGAATCACTTTATTAGCAATAAGAAAATGGATTTCTGAAAGTCCATTGAATTTATACTCTAAATAATCCTTAACGTTATCTGGCAGTTTACCATGTAAATATACAATCCCTTTTTGTATGTATTCAATTTCATAAAAGTCTTCGTGAACATATCTTCTAAGGCTACCTATAATTTCTTTAATACCCTCTGTTATCTCTAATTCTTCGAGATTAGATGAAAGTTCTTTTGCGAATTTCTCTATCTTTCTAGGAGAATAAAGATAACAAAATGTTTTCTCTGTGCTATTATTATTAATATAATCAAAGATATTAGGGCTATAGCCTATCTTAAAAAATCTATCTACAAATCGATTGTATTTTAAAACATCTCCGTCTAGTCTATATTCATAGTATTCCGGTTCTTTTATGTTAAATGTGATCCGCTGCTCAAAAATATTTTGAGCAGAAAAAACCTTGAGGTTTTCAGTATTAGAGATTAAAGGCGATAAATATACCGTTATAGATTCTTTGTTTCTTAAACGATTAATTTTTATTAGTCGTGATAATAAGATCGAACGTGAATCTTCTTCTAGCAAACGATGCGCTTCATCAATATAGAGTGTATCAAAAAAGATATTATGTTTATCAAGTAACCTAAGTGCCCTTTCTTGTGTAAAGATCGCAATAAAGCTTTGTTCACCGTTAAACATTTCATCATGTATTAAAATTTTATAGCCTAATTTTGCCTTCCGTATTGAGCGATAGGTTTGCATTAATAGTGATTTAGTTGGAACAATAATCCCTATTCGTTTTGCTTTATCTTTATTTGCAACTATATGATCAATAATTATACTGCTTTTTCCAAACGATGTAGGAGCAATATAACTTATCTCCTTATCTGAAGATGCAATTATCCTGTTTCTAGTAATTTTTTGCTCCAAAGTTTCAATAATCAAATCATTTGCATATTCAGAACTTATCTTATGGGGTAATAGTGAAAACGGTATATTATCAAATGAAATTAATCCTCTTGAAGTAATCGATTGAGCTATTGGATAAAATCCCACATTTACACTAAAGTCATATAATGGTTCGTAATCTGAAAAGCTTAATGAGTATTTAAGTATAATATAATATGCGAGTTCCATATAAGATGTACAACGTCTGTCTTTTTCAAACTTCTTTATTAGAATTATAGCGCAAGTTAGAATAAATGTTTTTTCAGCACTCGTTAACAATTGCGGATTGACTGTTAATTTTTCCATGATACTAGAATAATGCTCTATTTCATTGAGTTCATGGATTTCTTTGTATTCATTCATTTTAAATCCTGCTTTAAGTAATCTAAGAATAAATCAACCGATTTATGAGTTACACATATGACATAAATATCTTTCCCTTTTAACTTATCTGTTACATCTTTTAGCTCTTCAAGTATGTCTTTATGTTGCGGTGGATCCCAGATGCCAGTTAAAAATAAAGTACCGCAAGGCATAGTATTGAACTTTTCTATTGAATAAAATATCCCATTAATAAAATCATCTGATAACGTTTTTATGTTTTTTCTGATTTTTTCTGATGCTCCTACGTCATAATGGCTTGCATGGGAATATGCGTTTTTCCATGGGTTATTTGGAACACCACTTTTCCCCGGACAAACCCTACCCATCACTTTATCCTCTAAATCTTCCATTGCTTTTTCAACCTTATTTACATGCGTATTATCCTTCGTTAGAATGGAACCAGCCTTGCTTTCCATTAACCACTCATTTCCATTATAAGAATAATACCCATCAAAGCCTTTTTTAATAGAACCTTCTTCCAAATTTAGAAAAAGACACTCTTGCTTAAATCCGGATAGAGAAATATATAAATGAATAAAAAACTCAGCTGTAGCACCCATAATCCAAGTCTCATTTTTTCCAGTATATAAAGTGTTAACCTGTTGTTTTACGGTAGATAAAGACGAGCAAGATCTACCCTCACAAATAAGAACAAAGTTATTATCTAGAACTTCTTTAATTGTGCCATTCAAATGTTCGAAGTCAATTACAGCAAGATGCAAATTCGCAGATATGTTGTATTCTGAACATACGAAAGGAGAGCTAGTAATCATTTTTTATCTCCGAATTTAACAAGTATATTAGACTATATTTACCTTAACTTTTATCATATCACCCTCGTCCCATTTCTACAATATCTCCCATAAAAACAAAAAATGCCCCATGCAGGGGCATCGTTGTCAGGGTTGTGATAGCCTCCCCTGCAAGGGGAGGTGGCCGCGCGTCCGGGCTGTGTCCGGCGCGCGGACGGAGGGGTTATCCCGCCAATTGCTGTACTCGAATCCGATGAGCAGGTCTTATGTCCTTATGGATTTTGCCGCAAATCTCGCAGCATCATGGGAACAGCCGCATATACAATATCATGACCCACCCGACGGCAACAGGGAAATGCGCCTCTTTTCCCGCCGCGCGCGGTGTGATATAGTGGGGCGTAAAGGAGGAATTGCCATGGTACGGGAAGACGAGAAGAACGCGCAGCGATTTATGGGGTTTGCGGAGCTTTACGAGCTTGCGCGGCCGCAAATGCCGCAGCGGGTAGTCGAGCTCATCGGGATTTATCTCGGGAGGCAGCCCGGCCTCGTGGTGGACATGGGCTGCGGCACCGGTCTTTCTACGCTGATCTGGGCAGGGCATTGCAAAGAGGTGGTCGGCGTAGAGCCAAGCCCCGATATGCTCGCCGTCGCGCGCGCCAAGCAGTCGCCGGGCATCTCCTTCGTTCAGGCCTGGTCGCACGACACGGGGCTTCAAAGCGCCTGCGCCGACGCCATCGTCTGCTCGCAGTCGTTCCACTGGATGGAGCCCGCCTCCACGCTCGCGGAAGTCAGCCGTATCCTCTCCCCCGGCGGTGTTTTTGCCACGGTCGATTGCGACTGGCCGCCCGTCTGCGGTCTCGAAGCCGAGATGGCCTATGAGCGTCTGATCAGCGAAGTTGAGGGCATCGAAGACGCAGAACCTTCGCTGCAAAGCGCCAGCGTCAAGTGGGCTAAGGAAGGCCACCTCGGTAATATCGCGCAAAGCGGTCACTTCCGCTACGCGCGGGAGCTCCTCTTCTCCAACGCGGAGCGCTGCAACGCGGAGCGCCTTGTCGGCCTCGCGCTGAGCCAAGGCGGCCTGCAGGCTGTGCTTAAAGCCTTCCCCGAGCGCATCCTGCCCCAGATCAGCCGCTACCGCGAAGCGGTAACCGAAATCTACGGCGCGGAAGAGTTCCGCATCGACTTTAACTATCGCATGCGCATCGGCGTGAAATAATCGGAGGTCATTGCTTCTTGGACGTTTTCTTCTGGGTCGCTGACCTGCTCATTCCCCTCGCGGTCGTGGTAATCGGGCTGCTGTTCACGCTGCGCCCGCCACGCCGCATAAACATGCTCTACGGCTACCGCACTACGCGCTCCATGTCCTCTCAAGCCATGTGGGACGAGGCGCATAAGGTTTATGGCCGCATCAGCCTGCGCACCGGCCCCGTGCTGGTCGTCTTTGCGGTCGTCGCCAAGCTGCTTGTCCCGTTGCCGCCGGAGATTTTGAGCCTCTGCCTGCTGCCGTTCTCGTTCGCCGCACTCATCGCGCCCCTCGTCGTGGTGGAGAAGCATCTAAAGCGGCTGGCGCAGGAAAACACCCGTTCCGCACAGGAATGATGTTGGTATACATTCCCTCTCCCTCATGCTATATTGAATGTATCCAAACCAATCAGGAGGTACATTTATGTTCTGTCCCAATTGCGGCGCGCAGCAGCCCGAAGGCACGCGCTTTTGCAGCAACTGCGGCGCACAAGTCGGCGGTCCGCAGCAGAGCGCATCATACGCACCCAAAGCCCTACAATATAAGATTTTCGGCGGCAACCTGCCCGCGGTCTCCATCCGCCTCGATGCGGGCGAGAGCATCTACACGCAGTCGGGCGGTATGGTCTGGATGGACGGCGGCATCCAAATGCAGACCAACATGCAGGGCGGTTTCATGAAAGGCCTCGGGCGCATGCTCTCAGGCGACTCTCTCTTCATGGCCACCTACACGTCCACCGCGCCCGGTCAGGAGATCACCATTGCGAGCACCTTCCCGGGCAGCATCGCCGACATCGAACTGACCGGCGGCAACATCATCGCGCAGAAATCGGCGTTCCTTTGCGCCCAGCCATCCGTTACCTTAAGCCTGCATGTCGTCAAAGGCATCGGCGCGGGACTGTTCGGCGGCGAGGGCTTCATACTCCAGCGTCTTTCGGGCTTTGGCCGCGTGTTCCTCGAAATCGACGGCAGCCTGGTGGAGCGTGTGCTGGCCCCGGGCGAGCGCATCAAGGTGGATACCGGCAACGTCGCAGCGTTTGAGGAGAGTGTGCAGTATCAGGCCGAGATGGTCAAGGGCTTTAAGAACATCCTGTTCGGCGGCGAGGGCTTGTTCTTAACCACGCTCACCGGCCCCGGCAAGGTCTGGCTCCAGACGATGACGCTGCCCAGCTTCGCCAAGCAGCTTATTCCGTTCCTGCCCAAATCAAGCTAAGCATCCATTCGCGGTTTACAGTAGTATTCGATAAACACATATCCATAACGCAAAAACGCCCCGTCTGTTTCTCCAGACGGGGCGTTCGTATAGATCAAGCCAAAGGGTTCTTACTCGGCTGCCGCTTCTTTGTTCCGCTTCTCGCCGATGCTGAGGATCAGGTTCAGCAGTATGCCGAAGATCGCAGCGCCCGCGATGCAGGGAACCTGTATGCCGAAGAACGGAATGTTGCCGCCGAACGCGTACTTGCCGCCGAGGCCGAGTATCATGATCGTCGCGATGACCGCAACGTTCTTCGCGCTGAACAGGTCGACCTTTTTGTCGATCATGATCGCGATACCCTGCGCAGCGATCGCGCCGAACAGGTAGATCTCGAGACCGCCGATGACACCCAGCGGGATCGCGTAGATGCCCTGGATAAGCGGGGTGAAGAACGAGATCACCATCGCGATGATTGCCGCCACGATGAGCACTGGGATGGAGAACACGCGCGTAATCGCCATCGTGCTGATGTTTTCGCCGTAGTTCGTGCCTGCGGGACCGCCGACGAAGCCGGAGATCATGTCGCAGATACCGTCACCGATCAGGTTGCGGTCGAGCATGTTCGCGAGCTTATATTCCTTGGTGGAACCCTTCTTCTTAGCGAGATCGTTGACGTAGATGTCAAGCTGGAAGATGTGCGCGGTCGATTCGGGGATCGTCGCAATCGCGATCGGCATGATCGCGAGGATCGCTTCAACAGAGAACTTGGGCAGCGTGAAAGCCGGAACCGCAATGGGGCCAGCCGACCAGAGCGACGCGCTTAGCGCCTCCGGCGGCATCGCACGGAACATGTTGAAGTCCGCTCCGCCGACCCAGTAGATGATCCCCGCGGTTGCGCATCCTACCGCCGCGCCGAGCAGCAGGGGCAGTTGTCCGAGGAAGCCTTTGAGATACCGTGAGAACAGGATCGTGGAAAGCAGCGTGGCCAGCGATACCACCCAAACCCAGCTGCTGCCGAGCACGCCTGCCACCGCAGCGCCGTCCGCCATTGCGGGCGCGGCGTCGCCGATCGCGTTGCCGGCTAATGTGAGGCCGATCACCATCGCGATGGAACCGGTAATCGTGGCAGGCAGCACCTTTTCGACGCCGTTCTTGCCGGAGACACGAACGATCAAGCCCGCGATGATCGATACAAAACCGGACATGATGATGCCGAACTGCGCATACGCAATGGCTTCGCCGGGCATCACCGGTGTGGTCTTATTCAGCCAGTTGGTAAGCTGTGTGAGCGCCTCGGGGCTCAGCTTGGATGTAATGGCCTCGCTGGTCATCAGGCTGATCACGGCGGTTAAGTAAGAAAAACTGGAACCGTAGTATAGCGGAATTTTTTTGCCGGAGATCAGAATAAAGCACAGCGTTGCGAGGCCGCTCGCGAAAATCGTCGTCGATACCTGAAAACCGGTAATCAGCGCGACCGCGATCGTGGCAGGGAACATGACGATGACCTGCTGCAAAGCGTACAGCAGCAGCTTCAGCGCCGGGGGACGTTCATCGGGCAGGTAGCCAATGACGGAATTCTTGTTCATATATATCCTCCTAGATATAATATTTCATGAATTCTATTCCCTTATCCGGCCTAAAGGCATTAAAAAAGCCTTGCTCTCGGCAAGGCAGCGTTTTGCGCAACAAAACAAATGTTTAACCTTGCCGGACTCACAGGACCGGGTTAAAGGACTCTTTTTACTGCAATTACGATACCACAAGCCGCTATACTTGTCCAGCGGTTTGGGCTCGAAATATGAAATTTTTTATCGAAAAATCGCATCCAACAACTACCTGTGTGATCTTCCAGACACAGCCATGCCCATATATTGTATAGATTGGAATCCGGCGGTTTTGCGCCGTCACCCGACATCTCCTTCGCACCCCGTAGGGAACAGCCCCCGATTGTGCCCAGGATGGGTATGCCGTTCCGCTTTCGCCACCGTCATATTAACCACCGCTGCTCGATGTTCCGCCTGCACTCCGCAGGTCGCGGCTCGTAGGGTGCGGCCTCCGGTCGCCCCGCAAATCATCGCTTTTCACCACCGGGCTCCTTCACCGTTGCCGAACGTACAGTGCGGTATTCTTGAGGCGGGACGTGCGGGAGCCCGTCCCCTACGGTCCATCGCTTATTCCGGGGGCCCGTTCCTATGGTCACCGCTCATTCCAGCCATTCCCTAAAAGCTTTGCGAAAGCTCGTTTCCGTACGCGTCATATAGCGCGCCTGCCTCGTCGTCCTTCTTGCTCCACACTTTGCTGTCGTCCCAGATGTAGTCGCCCTGTCCGCCGCGGCACGCCACGGTCAGTGTCTGCCCCGCCGCCAGCATCGCGCCCTGCGGGAATACAAAGAACTCGCTGCCCTTTTCCGAGATGATGAAATATCCCGAGAGGTCGGCATCCACGCCGTTGTTAATTAGCGTGACCGTCTGCATCTCCTTGTCGATTTCCTGTATTGCAATATCCGCCGTCTTTGCAGGTGCTTCCGGGTTCGATATTTCGACTTTGCCGTCCTTTGCGGTCAGCAAAATGCCGCATTCATAATCCTGCGTTACGAAAATTTGCGACCCATCCAGCGCGTCCAGCACCCTCGGATTGGGGGTATCGTCGTCCTGCGCCGTGCTCGTCGAAATCATGGCGTAGACGGGAGCCGCCGTCTTGGCAAAAACCTCGGAGGTTGCGTCCGGGTTGCCATGGTTCCCCACCTTCAGTATGTCGGTCTTAAGCGCCGTGTTTGCGTCCAGCAGCGTTTGCTCCTCCGCAAACTGCATATCCCCTGTCAACAGCAGCGTCACACCGCCCGCGTGCAGCATCATGACGAGCGAGTTATCATTGTCGTCGTCGCCGTTGTATACCAAAGGTCCCAGTACTTCGAAATAAGCGCCGTCGCCGATGTCGATGATATCGCCCGCTTTGAGCTTCGTATGCGACAGTCCGATCTCCTGTGCCAGCTCGTCAATCACATTGCCGCCATTCTTCTTATCCATGGATATTTCCGCTGAATACAACGTATCGATCTCGCACCGCTGCGCAAGCGCTTGCGCGCCGCCCACATGGTCGCTATGCGTATGGGTCAGAAACAAGCCGTCCAGCTTGCTGACCCCTTGCAGCGTCAGCGCACGGTAAAGCGACGTGACCGCATCCTTCGCTCCCGTGTCGACCATATAATTTTTTCCATTTACTTGGATCAGGATCGCATCGCCATACCCCACGTTGATGAACAGCACAGACAGCTCCGTGTTATCATGCCCGCTGAATTGCGGGGTGTTCTCTGTCGTCGCCGACGGAGTGGGCTCCACCGTGCCGGTCTCTGACGCAGTCGGCGTGGCGTTCGTTGCGGTCGGCGCAGACGGCTCTCCATCGTTGCCTTGGCAGCCCATCAGCAGCAGACTCAATATCAATCCTATAGCAAGTAATCTCTTCATCAATCCCCCGTTGCACGTTTTGCACCATTATAACACAGGCTTCCCCGTTGAAGGTTGTCCATTCCGTGAACATTTCACATATCAGCCATCAATTCCAATCTCTCGAAAGCGTTGATGCTGTCCGGCCAGTCGGACGGCGAGGCGGAAACCTTATGACGCAAAAGGCCGCAGTTTATACAGTTGCGGTTTCGCTCAGTCGGTCATCCCGCGTAAGGCAGCGACTCAAAGCAATCCCAGTCCTCCATGCCGTTGATAGATAAAGAACCGCCTTCGCGTGTAAATTGAAGCCTGCCCTCGCTGCCGTCCTGCCCTTCAAAATATACCATCGTCTCGTTATCGGTGGATGTGAATCGGCTTGAGGCCCCCGGTTCCAGTATTCCCGGCTTGTACGAATTATCCGCGCGAAATTCCACGGGCAATTCCACCAGGCAGGTGATGAACTCGTCGTTTTCTCTCATATGCCAAAGGCCGTCTCCCGCAGGCTTAAGGTCCAGGCTGTCACCAATTTGATATTCACACTGTGCGTTATAGGTACCCAGCACATCAATATTGTCCACCATGGTGACCGACCATCCGTCAAGCCGCTCGACATACCCGCTTGTCTGGTCCGTCATTACGGGCATCGTTCCTCCGTTCAACCGATAAACTGCGGTCCACCAGTCATCCGACATCGCGTCCATACTGAGCAGCACACAGGCCTGGCCGCCCGTAAAGTCCATATAATAGGCAGACATGAACCAACCTTCATTGGCCGCATAGGTTTCGGCGCCGCTCAGCACACTGAGCTGTATCTCCGGTCTGTCTCCCGCGTCTTCCAGCACATACAACGTGACATTCTCCGGCTGCCCATTTTCGTCAGAATCGAACGTATACGATATGTCGGGGAACATCTGCGTGACTTCGGGCAGCGGCGTTCTGTCAGGTTCAGGGCTTTTGGAAGGCGACGGCACGGTTGTGGCTGTAGCGGAAATGTGCGGAGAGCTTGCCGGGGTTGGCACAACCGTGGCGGTAGCGGTTGGTTTCGGTGTTTCAGCAGGCGTTTCCTTAACCGGAAGTATCAGCGAGCAGCCGGAAAGCGCAAGCAGCGTTAGTGTCGCCACGGTTATCCCGCATTTGAGTTTTCTCATATTCACACCCCTTCGCAAATAATCTTTTCTTTCGGATTATCGGGCACACAGGAGCTGGTACACTGTTGTTGATATGAGCAGAGGATGTTTCATGGAATCACATGATTATACCATATTTTTATCAGTTTGGTTACTGCACGAACATGAAAAAGCGGATATGACCGCAAATACATATCCGCTTTCCTTATCAGTAATATTGGAATTGCCCACCGCTATCTCCAATATGCGCTTCGCATGTTCCGTTTCGCCGTAAGCCTTTTCCGCTGTCTTTCGGGGTTAGACTCACCGAATCAATAGGCTTCGATAAAAACACCGCTTTCGCTAAAAACGCCGCTCCTGCGATATGCTGCTGCAGTCGAGTATTACGTGCTTGTAGTCCTGCTCCATCAGGGCGGACGTAAGCAGAAAATCCGCCGTCGATTGGTTCATTGCCACGGGAATGTTGTAAAGCACCGCGATGCGCAGCAACGCCTTCACATCCGGGTCGTGCGGCTGCGAGGTCAGCGGGTCCCAAAAGAATATCAGAAAATCGACTGTGCCGTCACAAATTGCCGAGCTGATCTGCACGTCACCGCCCAGCGGGCCGCTCTTGTACGGGTGAACGGGCAGCCCCGTCGCCTCGGATACCTTTTTGGCCGTCGTGCCCGTGCCGCAAAGGAAGTGCCGCCGAAGCATCGGCTCGTTCTTCTTCGCCCAGGCGATCAGGTCATCCTTGCGGTTGTCGTGTGCTACCAGCGCGATATGTTTTTGCGCCTTGATCGTATATGTCTCCATCCGTAACCCCTTTATATATGATTGCAAGAGCATTATACGTCAAACCGAGCGGTACATACAATGGGGATATTGCGGCATTATACGTTATGCTATGGTCAGATCCGCCTTTTAATTGACGATAAAAAATGATTGAATATTTATTCATTTTTCTATTGATTTATGCGTATTTATGTATTATAATATGCAAAACAAAGTTTGAGGAGGAATAACATGAAGATGTTTAAGAAACTGGTTGTGGTTGTTCTGGCTCTTAGCCTGATATTCTCATTTGCAGCATGCACACAGGTAGCGACTGATGAAAGCTCCGCCGCCCCGAGCGAATCGGTCGCCGTCTCGGAATCCGCCGCCGCAAGCGAATCCGTCGAAGCCAGCACCGAGAAGACTGTGCTGACGATGGCGACCAACGCGCAGTTCCCGCCGTATGAATACTATGATGGCGAGAATATCGTAGGTATCGATGCGGAAATCGCGGGCCTCATCGCCGAGAAGCTCGGTATGGAGCTCCAGATCGAAGACATGGAATTCGACTCGATCATCACTTCGGTTAAAACCGGCAAGGTCGATATCGGCATGGCCGGCATGACGATTACGGACGAGCGTCTTGAGTCCGTTAGCTTCTCCACCTCGTATGCGACCGGCAAGCAGGTCATCATCGTTCCCGAAGGTTCCGACATCGCTTCCGTAGAGGATCTGGAAGGCAAGACGATCGGCGTACAGCTCTCCACCACGGGCGACCTTTACATCACCTGGGATCTCGTAGACACAGGCAAGGCGCAGATCGAGCGTTACAACAAGGGCGCCGACGCGGTGCAGGCGCTGGTGCAGGGCAAGATCGACGCGGTCGTCATTGACAACGAGCCCGCCAAGGTATTCGTGGAGCAGAACGAAGGTCTCTCAATCCTCGAAACCGAGTACATCACCGAGAACTACGCGATCTGCGTCGCGAAGGAAAATACCGAACTGCTTGACCAGATCAACGCAGCACTCGATGAGCTCATCGCTTCGGGCGAGGTGCAGGCGATCCTCGACAAGTACATCACTGCCGCCTAAATCGCTTGACAAAGTGCCGGTCCGCTGGTACCTTTTAAAGGGCAGAAGGATCGATGACGCTAAGGCTGCCTGATTTACCGGGCAGCCTTTTATATTCCCCACACCATACAAAAAGGAGATGATTGCATGGCTGAGTGGTGGCAGAATTTCTTACACGATTTCACGGTTGCGTTCATTGAAAAAGCGCGATGGAAATTTATCACGAATGGCCTTGTTAACACGCTGATCATTACGCTTTTCGCCGTCATGATCGGTATCGTAATCGGCTTCATCGTATCGATTATCCGCACCACACATGATAAAACCGGCAAGCTCAAGATCAGCAACGCAATATGCCAGGTCTATCTGACCGTCATCCGCGGTACTCCGGTCATGGTGCAGATTATGATCATCTATTACGTGATTTTTGCCTCCGCCCCCACCACCTTCAAGATACCGCTTGCAATCCTTGCGTTCGGCATCAACTCGGGTGCTTATGTAGCGGAGATATTCCGCAGCGGCATCAACGCGATCGACGCGGGCCAGTTTGAAGCGGGCAGAAGCCTTGGGTTTAACTATACGCAGACCATGGTGCGCATCATCATGCCGCAGGCGTTTAAGAATGTGATCCCGGCACTTGCCAACGAGTTCATCGTGCTTATCAAGGAAACCTCCGTCGCGGGCTATATCGCCGTGGAAGACCTGACGCGCGGTGCGTTCAACATCGGCGGCGCCATCTACAACTATACGCTGCCGCTTCTCGCAGCGGCACTGATCTATCTTATGATCACCATGCTGCTCTCCTTTGGCGTGAGCAAGCTCGAAAGGAGGCTGCGCCGCAGTGAACGATAACCTTAATAACTTAGCTTCTTTGGAACTTCAGGACGATGTACTCATCCGTACCGAGGGCCTGGAAAAACACTATGGCGCCATCAAGGCGCTGGATGGCATCGACGCCGAAATCAAAAAGGGCGACGTCACCGTCGTCATCGGGCCTTCGGGCTCGGGCAAATCCACCTTTCTGCGCTGCCTCAACCTGCTTGAGGTGCCCACAGGCGGTCATATCTTCTTTGAAGGTGTGGATATCACCAGCCCCAAGGTGGACATCAACATTCACCGCCAGAAGATGGGCATGGTGTTCCAGCAGTTCAACCTGTTTCCGCATATGAAGGTGCTCAAAAACCTCACGCTCGCGCCCATGAAGCTTTTAAGGCAGTCGCAGGAGGAAGCGGAAAGCAACGCCATGGCGCTGCTCTCCCGCGTCGGCCTTGCGGACCGTGCCGAAGCGTACCCGAACCAGCTTTCGGGCGGACAGAAGCAGCGTATCGCCATCGTGCGCGCGCTCGCGATGAACCCCGACGTGATGTTGTTCGACGAGCCCACCTCCGCGCTCGATCCCGAAATGGTCGGCGAGGTGCTGGACGTCATGAAGTCGCTCGCGCAGGGCGGCATGACGATGGTCGTCGTCACGCACGAGATGGGCTTTGCGCGCGAGGTCGGCACACACGCCATCTTCATGGACGAGGGCCGCATCGTGGAGGAAAACACCCCCGCAGCGCTGTTCAGCAGCCCCAAGGCCGAGCGTTTGCAAAGCTTTCTCGCCAAGGTACTATAAGCATAAAAGCCGAAGCGTCCAATAGGCGCTTCTTTTTTATCGCCAACGCGACCGATTGAGGAGATGATATAAATATGCCGCTCTGGGAAGGGCTCTCGCTCGTTCCCGAAACAAAAAGAGGGCATCCTGCGACGCCCTCTTCTGCGCTTTTATTAATCGTTGTTCAGAAAGTCATAAAGCTTCTGGAACTCTGTGTTAAAGTCTTCCGGCTGCACAACCGACATATTGTTATAGTTACCGGACTTGAATTTATCGGGATACCGAAATGTTGAAACGCTGCTTGTTTGCATACCCCTTACCGCCGAGGCAAGATCAAGCATTTTGGAGACCGGCATATCCGTTTTTACATAACTGACCATGGCGTCGAGTAATGAAGGAATCTGTCCGGCTCCGATATCCCGTGCCTTTTCAAACAGTTTAAACATAACAGCTTGCTGACGTGCAATACGCCCATCATCGCCACCCGGATGCCGAATGCGCATATAAGCCACTGCCTGACGCCCATTCAAATGCTGCATTCCTGATTTTCTGATGTTTGCTACATTCTCCCCGGAATCTTCAAAATTGATTTCATCAATGCATTTATTCAGCCATTCGAGTTCGTCTCGTTCAAGCTCTATGTCGACACCGCCCATCGCGTTTATGATGTCTTCCATGCCATAAAAATTGACGACGATATAGTAATCCGGGTCAAGCCCGAAGCTGTTGTGATATGTGTCGTACATCAGGTCTATTCCACCGAATCCGTAAGCGGTGTTGAGTTTATTTTTCCCATGATCTTCGATGCTCACCAGCGTATCGCGCATGAAAGAAACCATCTTTATTGTTTTATCGGTCGTGTTGACACGCAGATACATCATGACGTCCGATCGCCCCGTAAACTTGTTTTCACGATTGTCAACACCGATCATCATGATATCAATTTCGTTGTCTTTTTTCTCGATTGCCGTGACCTCGCCCTGCTCGAAGGTCGCCTCGGGCAGCCCCTGCGCGTCTTCATCGGTCTCGGTCGCAATAATTCCGCCCTCGCCGGGATCGCTCCAGATTTTTGACATGTCAATCAGGATAAAAGCAACCAACCCGATCAGGGAAATCACCAAAGCGATAAAAACAACCAACAGTGTTCGGAAAGCCTTGTGATTTCCGCGCGGCGGCTGCGGCGATTTTCCGTTAATTACAATCTTTTGTGATGAATTCATTTCAACCCTCAAACTTGATTCCCTATACAAATCAAACGTACTTTTTATATTATGCGCAATGTTGTCCGTTTCTGCCATTCGGCGAGCCGCGGCAACATCACCGCCCGATATTATACCACGTTTTTTTATGATTTGTACTCATATATAATAAATTTTACAGAAATAATTCAGCAACCATCTGAATGGACTATTCAACTACCTTCCTGTTAACCCGCGTATTTAATCCGTCTATGCACGTGTGCGCTTAACCCGGCTCACGAATTAAAGCAAGCCTGATTCGATAAAAAGGCAGAGTAATGTTCCCCCGCTGCAAATAGCCATTTACCAGCATTTCAAGCTCAGTTTTTGCCCGCCTGCGCTTTTGCCTCCTGAACCTTACAGAGTAATTATCTGCGTGTGTAACATCGTTAATCTCATACAGGGATCTTTTTCTAGAGCGAGAGAATATGCCGTGCGGTCGTGTAAGTGCATCACTGGAGATCTCTAGATACCGTTATTCTATATATCCTTACAGCGCCCGACTGCGCCACCACCTTTATCTGCACTACCATGCTTTGCCCGGCCTGTAGAGTAACCTTTTTAGACGACTTCTTGGATCCATCAAAGTAAACAGCGGCCTTATATCCCGTGGTCTTGGCCGAAATAGTCACCGAACCGACTTTAGCCGGGAGTTTAACGGTATAGGTAGTTACACCAGTGCTGTACACAGGGGTTAACGGACAGACTGCCAAGTTTGTCTTCAGGTATTGAAGGCCCGTATCCGATGATGCCGCTCTTCTGACGGTAACGGTATAAGTTTTTTTAGCTCCCGACTGTGCCCGAACAGTGATAGATACCTTTTTCGTCTGGCCATTCGAAAGTGTAACGACCTTTGATTTAAATGAGACGCTTGCATAGGATGACGCCGCCGTATCAAATATCGTTGCGCTCTTTGTGAATTCGTTGAGCGTCAGCGTATAGTTTGTCACATTGGGGCTTAACGGCCTGTCAAACGTCCCCGCGCTGGCTGTAAGCGAAGCCAGGCTGTTGTTTGTCGATTTTGCCCTTGAAACCGCAAACGTGTAGGTTTTTGCAGTACTTCCGTATTTGACCTTAACGGTTATGGTGGCGCTTTTACCGTTTGCAAGCGATACCGTATAGTTCGATACGGTCTGACCGTTGACTGTCATCGTCGCCCTGTCATACTCTTTTGCAGGCGTCAATGTAACGCTCGGCTGGTTTTCCCCCAGCGCAATCTTATAGCTGTATGTTGTTTTCGAAAACGTTTTGGACAGCGTACCCGCAGAAAGGCGTACGCTCGCGAGATAAGCGCTGGGCGCAGGATCGTTAAATGTAAATGTATAGGCTTTTTTTGTTTTTCCGTCTGAAGCCCTCACCTCAATCACCGCTTTTTGAAACAAATTGACCGCGCTGCCGAACAACAGCGAATACCCGTCACTGCTTCCATTCATGATTTGCCCGTTAACGCGGATGGTCGCACCGTTGTCAACCGGTTGGAACACAAGCTTGACACCAGTTCCGCTGACCGCCGGTTTTAGGGTATAGCTTGTAACACTCGGCTTGAATTCCGGGGACAGCACTCCGGAATCGATTCCCCATGCGATGTGAGCATTTTCCAGATCCGCATTGTTGCTGGTCGAGCTCGCTGTAACGATATAAGTCTTTTTTGTAACTCCATCCGCTGCTGTGACCTCGATCGAAGCCGTTTTGGGATAATTGCTGCTGATTGCTGATAGAAGGATAGAGCCTCTGCTTTCCCCATTGATTCTGACTGTGGCATAAGGATCGTTCAAGCTCACGGAGATGCAGACGGAAGCACCCGCGACTTTCGGCGTTAATGTATAATTCATTACCGACGGACTAAAACCCGGGCTCAGGATGTCCCCAAAAGCATTTATATTCGACAACGTTGCATCGCTTGACCGCGGCACCATTTTAACCGTATAGGTGCATGAGCGCAGCCTGTCTGCAGAGACAACCCGTATGGCCGCCTGCCTCGTCCCTCCGCTTCCCAAGCTCAGGGTCACTGTTTTAGCCGCTTTCCCGTTGATCGTCAGTGCAGCCGCCGGGTCATTTGGCGTAACAGTGATTGTGGAAGAATTGCAGCCCAGGTCCGGCGCCAACAGATACTCATACGTGTTGGGATGGAATGCCGGGGAAAGGGTCGCGTTTGCCGCGCTGATATTCCATAAACGTTCGCTGTTGGCGTAATGGACAGGCAGCCAGTTTGCAGTATAGGTTCTGTCGCCCGTTGAACCCGTCGGAATGGTCACGGTCGTCAATGTTCCGGAGATACCCGTTCCCGACCATCCATCAAAGTACCAGTTTTGTCTCGTCGGAGTATTCAGGGTTATATTGCTGCTTTCAATCGTATATGTGTCCGGATTGACGGCCGTGCCGCTTCCAAGGTTGTACGTAATCTTGTAGGAATGCAGCGACCAGTTTGCCGTATAGGCTCTGTCCCCCGTGGAACCAGCCGGAATCGTAACGCTGGGCGATGCATCCTCGATATCCGTTCCAGACCATCCGATAAAATCGTACCCGTCTTTTGTCGGATTGATCAGCGTAATACTGCCGTCGCTTTCCGTATAGGTGGCCGGGTTTACCCCGTTCACCACGCCGCCGTTCAATTCGTAGGCGATTAAGAAAGTGGATTGTTCCCATTGCGCGTAAAGCGTGACATTGCGTGCGGGCATCCTGAAGGTTTGATTTTTTGTATAGGGAATTCCCTCTCCGTCAGGCGCGGTATTCCAGCCATCGAACGAGCAGTTCGTCTTCGCCAAGCTGCCGGTATTGTCCAGCACCGTAATCGCACTTCCGAAGCTGTAGACGTTACTGTCTGTGGCAGCGCTGCCTGCATTGATTACCTTTTGCAGATTGTCTTGAGCAAACGCCGTCGATGTAAGGGATAGAATGATTAGAATTATAACGGCAATTTCCAAAATACGTCTTTTCATCTCTAATGCCTCTTAATCTGCTAAGGGGATTTGGTTCTTGTATTTTATCTAGCAATACATATTATAGATTAACTCCCGTCTTTTATCAATGAGGTTGTATTCCGGCTGGTCGCTATTACGTATACCCTTACACCAGGAGGAATATACATTGTCAACTTGAGAAATTGTCATCGTTACGCTCAAATCCTTTACTAAAAGCTAGTGGATTATAATCCCTAAAGGATATGAAAAAGGCGAGAATCCGATATCTCGCCTGCCCCGAATATTGACTGCCTCAATTCTTGCCTTGGCTATTAGCCGATCAATTTTGCCCAGGTCTTATAATCTACAATGCCATCCACCGCAAGACCATTCGCTTCCTGATATCTTTTTACTGCGCTGCTCGTCTTTGGTCCGTATGAGCCATTCACTTTGCCCGGACTAAATCCAGCGGCATTCAGCGCCCGCTGTACCGCGATTACATCATCCCCGCTCATGCAAGGCCTTATTTTTACTTTCAACTCACGCCTATACGTCAATGTCAAATCTGGCTCGAAATATTTGAGACGGCCAAACCGGTTCCAACCCGCCTTTATGATACTCTCTCTTACAACACCGTCGTCCCGCCCTTTGGCATGCACTACCGTGCCGTCCCCCATGTAAACTCCGACATGGACCATGCGATTCTGCGTCGCGGACTTACTAAATACCAAATCGCCCCCATGCAGCCCGTTTTTTTCTATTTGCTCACAGACATTACAATATAATTCATCTGCCGTTAGGTCACAATTGATTAACCCCACTGACTTCAAGTATGCCACTATCAGCCCGCTACAATCATATGCTACCAGCGTCTGACCCTTTTCACAATGCCTTTTATAATGCGCCATGGCTCGTTCATAGTCTTTCTTAGTTATATGTTCGAGCCTTTTAATCAACCCAGGAGTCATTCTTTGTCCCTGCGCCCCCAGTACGTTTAAGCACCCAACCTGTGCCTCTACAAAAGCCATCAGTTTGTCTCTCGCAGATACTTTGGTTTCCCATACTCCCTCATCCACCATATATGCCATGTGTTCCGGTGCGACCCGGCCTATGATATATGCAATATAGATACCACTCTTATCCTCTTTTAGCACTAAAACCGTTTCCCCGCATGAAAGTGTACCAATCTGCATTTTACCATCGGATGATTGTACGGGTATTTCCTTTGTTGCCGTTTTCATCGTATCTCTCCTAAAACACCATTTTATCAATGGGACCTGGTATCAGAGCGATCCTCATACCGATCACAGATTTATCGATGGGACCCTGCACAACAGCTACTTTAACAGCGATTACTTGCCTCTGAATTGCGCCCTGCGTCATAGCAGCTTTGATTGGTATCATCTGAAGATCTCCTGTCGTATTCAACACGGCGTTTTGCTTTATTTCCATGACATTACTCCTATTACAACTGTATCTGAATATATATCGTACCAGCTGGATACGTTCCCGGTGCTGGGGTTGAGCTTGTACCTATTACAATAGGTGCAACTTGCACATCAGCGCATCCGCTTACATGAAGCATAAACTTACCTGAACTATAATAGAAATAGTCCGTTGTTCCATTGAGATTAATATGAGCACCCGAGGCCATAGTTAATGAACTTAGTGTTGCCAGTTTGGCAGACGTCACATTACCTTCGGCAATTTTAGCCATCGTTATATTGCCGTCTGCAATCTTTTCCGTTGTAATATTATTATCCTTTATTTTATTAGCTGTTATCGCACCGTCGGCAATCTTAGCCGCTGTCACCGAACTATTGCCTAACTTAGTCTCGGTTACCGCACCAGCCCCGATCTTCAATTCTGTTACCGCGCTGGGAGATAACTTTTCACCTGTCACTGAGGAATCTGACAGACTTGCACCGCTCAGAACCCCCTCCGATATTTTTGCCGCTGTTATTGCCCCATCTATTATTTGGGATGTGCCAATCGATTGCACGGCAATTTTGGAGGCCGTCACTGCCCGATCCGCGATTTTGGCTTCGGTGACAGCTTCAGAAGCCAGTTTACCGCTCGTGACACCCCCATCTTCCACGCCTTGGGATACGACCTGTTTTAGTTGAGATTTCAACAATGAAATTTGATCCCATATCGTAGTTGCCGATACCCCTTCAACATCCAGTCCATCTATCGCCTTACTTCCAATTTTCTCAGCACCACTCACCAAGTCGGTCTGTGCACATTCAAGAGAGGGTAATAAATCCGAATTGATAATCCCTTACTTCGTCCAACCTGCCCTGCACCTGGTCTCTTGCCTCGTCTTCCGATGCGGGCGTAGATGGATACGCATCGACCTTCCTTAACCCCTCTTCAGGGTTAAACGCCATCCGATTAAATGCCATGTTAATTCACCTCTTCATCTTCTTATTGATATAATACGTAATGCGTAAGCCGGACAGGCCTACCCCCCGATCCACTATGCAACCCGCCACTACAACCTGAAGAAACGCGCTTCGCCGCATGTTCAGGCGCATTGCGTAAGTCTTATTGTATTTGATACGGTTCCAAGTAAACGCATTCCAGCTGAAATCACTCCAGTCGAAAGATCGAATATCATACTGTTCCTTTTTGTATACATCCGTTCTTTCGTTCCCCACTGTCAAATTTACCAGTATATTGCCTTCAACCGAGAAGCTCGGATATAAGCATACAAATGTCTTTTCTTCCTCAGGATTACCCAAATCAAAGGCCTTGCTCTTATAATAAGCGTTAATAGCCTGCCCGAAATCATTCCGGCTTTTTGTGAATCTTACAATACCCGCTGTACCACCGTAGCATAAACCGTCACCATCAAAGAATTCTACTGCCTTAATGTTATCGAACCGATACCAGGCAAGCCTTTTCTGGGCTTTGTCATAGTCTGCATAGTTATAATACGGTGTTGTATCGTAGTCCCATAGATATGCCTTGCCACCTGCACAAAGCCAG
This sequence comes from Bacillota bacterium, assembly GCA_023390815.1. Lineage (GTDB taxonomy): Bacteria > Bacillota > Clostridia > Christensenellales > SZUA-584 > JAEWCC01. The sequence continues at coordinate 11,231 of JAEWCC010000014.1, read as the reverse complement.
TAATATCGGTCGTAATCGACGGAACAGGCTTCTTTTAAATTTCCTTCTTTAAGCAGCAACGTATTAATATTGGCGGAGATCGGCTTAACAATGTTCTCAAGTTCGTTGTTTGAACTCACCAGCATATACACACCGCCCTTGGAATGTGCAAATACAAGCCGATTATCAATAAGTTGCACACTCCCCGGCATATCACACCCAATCGTACTATGGCACTCGCGGACGGGATAGTAAACGTCCTTACCGTCAAACGAATACCCTATCGCGAAAATGGAGTTTTCTTTAAAAATGATTAATTCGCTCCCCATTTTCGCTGCAGCTGTGATTGTTTCGCTGTTCTGGTCCAGCAGTTCCTCCGAAGTATCAGGGAAATACCGCATCCCCGCACTCACATGCAGTCCCAGATCGCTGCACCAGTAACGATACGGAAAATCCGGATTGCCCATTACAAACACCCGGGTACCCCCCACCAGTCCTGCCGCCTCACCTCCAAAACGTACAGCCAATGAACATCTTGTTATCCGTTTTTTCTTAGGTGTTGTCCCGTTGGCTTCATACTCAGTCTTATACCAGGTAATCCGTACGTTATTTGTACCCTTGCCAGGTGCCCCGTATGGAGATGTTCCTCCTGTGAAATCCACTGTTCCATCCATTCGACTGACCGTAAAATCTGCGCCTTCTTTTAGATCGATCGCGTTGACGCTCACCAACACTTCCGCAGCATCCAGACCCCGCTGTGGTAATTGATATACCACATTTTGGTTAGCGTGATATGGAGAAACACCGTCCGGCAGCTTTCCGGTTCCATGGTCAAACTGCACTGTATCCCCTACACTCAATCCATGTGATGGCAGCGTAATCGTGTCCGTACTGATATTCGCCGCAGGCATTCCCTGAAGCCAAGGAAAGCCTGGCTTTCTGACCTTCCACCCGATCGATCCGCCAGACGTGATGTTAATAATAGTGGAACTACTTGAAACAGCTGTAACCGTAAAAGTATCGGTTGTTCTTGAAACCACATAATAGTTTACCGCGGTTCCCCCAACACCGTTGAACCATGATGCTGAAGCTGCCCCAATCAGGTTGTAAGCCTCGTTTGCATCACCCGAATCCAGGCTTGGGGATGCGTTGATGAGCACAACCGGGACATAAGGCACCGCAGGTTTAACAGTAAAGTCTGGTGCTATCTCCCATATCTCACCACCACTCATATAATAGAGACTGTCCCCGAATTCGCAAAATGTGCCGGGTGTATCCTCCATGCCATCGCATATCTCTGTACATGCCTTTCGCCATGCCGAGATATCTAAAGAGGCTGCCGAAGCGAGCCCGGTGCAGGTACCGTTGTCAATAGTCAAGGCCAGCTTTTCATCCTGAACTCCCGGTGTTACCTGCGTGAGGGTTACCAGCGTTCCCGTACCACCGACGATATAGAGTGCCGTAACTTCTGTTTTTTCAGCCAGGGCCGCGCGGACTCTATGAGAAACCTCGATGTCATCATCACCCGCTTCTACGGGCACCGTGATTTCAAGCCATGCACCTTCCGTTCCCGTTCTTATTATCGTCACTGCCGCATTCCCGGGTAAGGTTACCATTCCCGAAACGGCTGTCGCGATAGCCTGAACACCACCATAAACTGCCGCCGTACCTGCTTCGTAAGTCACGCCGCGTAGCGACCCTGCCGTACTGGCGATGCAATAATCGCCCCCTCTGGCTCCGATGGGATATCCTGAAGCGGGATCAAACCTTCCGATATACCGTGCCATACCGTCAGAGTTCCATCGGTATAATTTATTACCCGCGTGAATCACACGAGCACCGTTATACAACCCGGATATACGGTATACGTTGGCTAGCTGCGACATCCATGTCTGTCCCGGGCGCTTACAAAGCGCCATATCCTTGTACCAAAGGTTCAGCATGTCAGGGCTTTGATTATCCGCAATGTCATATTCCGGATCATGCGTGTTGAGTCCACCATTCAGATCCGGCAGCGTTATTTGCTGCAATACGTTGTTTTTCATCTCATACTCCTTTTTGCAGTCCGAAGCAGTAAGGTAATATACTTTACTGGTCTGTACGTTAACGACTTTTATTTCGGGCAAAAGCTTTTGAACAGCTCTCCAAGGACTTTTTATCAGACCCAGTAAGCAGACGGTCTTTTTCTAGCTTTTTATAATATAGTTGAGTACCACATACGGTTGCAGATTATTGTGAGATCCGTTTACGCCGGCACTCTGGCAGACAGCCGCAGATCCACCCAAAGAAACATTGACACCATGGGAATGGCCGCCTGCGCTCGCCGCTTTCGTTGCCTCATGGTAAACCGTACCGCTGGTATATCCCGTCCGGTAGCCGCTTGACGATTCACCGCTTCCGTTGCCCGAGAGCGATATATACTCACCGCTATACCACTTGATGTAATGACTATGATCCCCGGCGGTGTTCACCGTAGCTGATACTGTATGCGAATGACTATTTTGAACGTGCGTATGGGTTGGCATCTCTGATGTTGTCAGTGAATGCGTTTTTTCACCGCCCGTCTCACCCAATACGTCAAATAATCCATCCGCGCCATGATATCCTACTGCCACCTTGCCCTTAAGATCAGGCAGGTTAAAAGTCGTGCTGCCGTCTCCGCCCCCATACAGGATACCAATCACTGTAAATAATGCCGCAAAATCCACCCTTGATATTGCCGCCCCATCACAAAACAGCCAGCCATCCGGCGGCGCAGTGCCGGGCCAAAGCAGCATTTCCCCGGTTAGCCGAGCAGAAACAATCGAACATGACGAACCTTCCAAATTCTTGACACGCCTCGCCAGACGCAGAAAATCACTGTCCATTGGCAATCTCCCGCATTATATCAACCCGTCCAGTACACCGTATTCGTCGGACGTGTCCATTTCTTTGTGACGGATTGTGCGGCATAATGCACGATACATATAGCTGTATTCGTCATACATATCGCCGTTCTTATCCACTAAAGCAAAATTTGCAGCCAACCCATACGGCAGTACACGGGATGCCGAGTCATCACTGATCTGCAACAAATCATCAAGATCCTTCACCTCAGCGGTCAGCGAAACCCCTTCATAAAGAGCGAGTTCCCTTTGCAGTATGTTGATTATCGCAGGCGCTCTTCTCGCATAGTCTTCATTCTCAACATCGCTGTTCGTATTATCGACCAGCGTCATCGCAATATCATATATGTTCTTTGCCGTCATATTTTCACTCCTTCCCTCTGTCCTGTCCTCTCCGTGCCATCCAATCCTGCTTCCTTGAACTGCCCTCTGCGAAGCATACATCACTCAATTATTGGTATGATTCCCATGCAGCTTCATCGAGCCACGCCCCTCAATATCTTTGTACTGCCTGTTTGGGACAGGGACGCAGCACCGATCGCCATGCGTCCCTGTCTGCGGCCTGTGTCCTACAACTGCACCGCTTCTATCCGGATGTCCGCAATCGCCTCACTATTCAGCGCTGTGCCGTTCGTATCAGCCACCAGCGCCACGCTGACCGCGCCCTCCGCCTTATACCGGGCGGTATCAAACAGTGCAATATATGCCGTTTTGCCCGCTGCGATCGTGATATCCATATCGCCCAGGGCTGCGCGCGGTCCAGTACCCGCCGCGACACGAACCACCACATCAGCCGCGTTACCGTTAGAGACCCGCAGCGCCAGTCGGCTATCCTTGCCGCATGGCACCGTCTGCACCGCCTGTGCTCTCGCAATACCCGTTGTAGCCAGGGCGCTGGATCCACCGCCGCTCACCGAAAAAACACTTACATCTGCCATCTTAACCCCTCCTTTTTAATTACGGCTGCTCGCTCTGCAGCGGGAACCAGCCGCCGACCTCATCCTTTATCCTGCCTCGTGCATACCGTTGCAGTGTGAGCATCTTTGCTTTTTCCATCCTGCTTAAGGCTGCTCTCACCACAGTGGGAACCAGCCGCCAGCGTCATCCCTTATCCTGCCTCGTGCATACCGTTGCAGTGTGAGCACCGTTGCTTTTTCCATCTTTCTTAAGGCCGCTCTCACCACAGCGGGAACCAGCCGCCAGCGTCATCCCTTATCCTGCCTCGTGCATACCGTTGCTGTGTGAGCGCCGTTCCTTAATCCATCCTGCTTACAGCTTGTTGCGCCGCTATATCTCCGTCTCGTCGGTCGCCGTCAAATCCACGCAGATCAGCTCGCTTGGACGAATCACCGTTGCGCCGTACAGATGCAGTACTTTGAATGCATCGGCAAAGGTTTTCTCAGGGCTGTACCGTTCGATCATGCCAGGCGGTATTTGTTCCGCGAGCGCAATCGCCTGCCGCGAAAACGCCATACAGTGATTTACGCTGCCCGTCTTCCTGATCGAATTGCTCACATACACGTTAAAGTTTAGAAAGCTGCCTTTAAAGCCCTTGCCCAATACATCCGCATTCGTCTGCTGAAACATGATCTTGCCAAGCACCAGCTTGGTGTAGATCGCAGGCGATATGACAAGGAACTTCTCCTCCTCAAACGGCACGTCCGCTTCGAGCAGCTTCTGTTCCGTCTCTGCCAGCGTGGATAAGATCGACGTGGAGGAGCAGGAAGTGTTCTCAATCTCGCCGCCCGCCTGGGTATAAAACCCCGCGAGGTACTCGTCGAGAGTCTGCGCTAGCGCCTTCTTTGCTTCCCTTACCTCAACACCAAATACCTCGCCCTGCGCCTGCGCCTTATCCACGCGGTCCACCTCAACATTGACGTATTTTGCCTGCGTGATGTACAGTTCTTGGTTATAGCTGCTTTTCTGCTCCAGCACGATGTCCTCGCCCGGCGTGTAATCATGTACGGTTGGCCGCCCAACACCTGCAATATGAAGCACATCACCTTTTTTTGTGATCTCGCCTAAAATTGGTCCTTTGTAGGTCAGGTTTTTAAATACACAATCCCGGCCTCTGTCGGTCATGAGTTCTTTGGCCAGGACTTCCGGCCTGAAACTTTCGTATGCCATATTTTACTCCCTTCAAGATTTATCCCCCGTGAGATATGCCCAGATGCGCGCATGATTCTTCTCAAGTTCCGCAGGCGACATTGTCTGAATCGCTTCGTCTGTGATGGGCTGCGGGTGTACTGCACCCACATTTCCCGCGCCACCCATACTGGCCGCCGCGTTGCTTTCATTGGCTTCTTTTGCCCGTGTCTGCCGCTCCATCTCCCTCAGCCTGCCCGCCAGCTCATTGATCTGGTTGGAGTCATATGCTTCTCGCAGCGGTATGCCCCGTTTCCAGGCATTTAAGACCGCCTTGGGCAACGCTCCCGGATCAACATCCGGATACGCTTCCACAAAAGCATCAAGCTGGGCGCTTACCTCCGCCTGTATTTCCTGCTCCGTTGAACCCGCCCAAACCTCCGCTCCCTGCAATTCGCCTTTCGGAATTGCGTCCTGCGTGGTATGTTTCGCCGAGACATCGAGTCCATTCAGGCGCTTAAGCTGATCATCGGCGGCTTTCAGTTTTTCTGAGAGCTTGTCGTAATTCATTCCCTTCTGTGCATACACCGCCGCTTCTTCCCGGGACAGCGGCTTATCCTGTTTGTTGTACCGTATGGTCAGGAATGGCGTATCCGAACCCCAATCCTGCCCGATCTCTGTGGTTCCGCCTATTGCTGCGTCGCCGCTTGTAATATTCGGCTGGTTTGCCTCTTCAACGACCTGTGGTTGGGTCATTTCATCCATGGTGATCTCTCCTTTCCTGATTCTGTTATAAATAAAAAAAGCACTCATTTGCGCTCATATTTGCCGAGGTCCTTGAATCCCCGGGATTGTGGCGGATCTCAGCCCCAACCATATCCCGTTGGTTCGACTCAATGGAAAGGTTGTATATGCTTTTGTACGAAATAAATCCTCCCTTCGAATGTTAGGCGTATAAAAAAAACCGCACTTGCGGTAATCCAGTCCGGGGTGCCAAGCGTTTCCACTCAACACCCCGTTTCATCTTCAGAACATTTCAACGATACGCAGCACGATGGAAAGCATACCGGGTATTGCTGCCACCAATGCAATCCGCCAGGTCCTCTTCGCGTTTTCCGCTCTTGACGTATTGTGGTCGATGTGTTCGATCTTCTCCCCAAAATTGTCAAGCATCTCGTGGACCAGCCGCAGTTCTCCGGCTACTTCAATCTTGAGGTTTTCCAGCCTTCCCTCCGCGCTGGCCAGTGCGGCATTCATGTCGCACATCCTACGCTCCAGCACTTCAATTCTTGTCCTGTCACTTTGGTTAGCATCCAGTCGTCCCAGAATCTCGGTAATTTTCTGCTTAATCTCTCCATATTCTGCTGTCAATCGTCATTACCCCTTTATCCAGTGTACATTAGTATTATATGCAACACCGATAAAAGTGTACTTTCACAACCCTTTCGAATCAGCTGCTCTGTTCAGGAGCGTCGGATTTATCATGAAAGCCTTGCACAGCCCTGTCTTCCCTGATCGAAAGCCTGAGCCCGGCTTTCATTAATACTTTAAATATCCTGCCCAACAGTCTGCCCAGTGGATGATCGTGCAACGCATAAAAATATTCCTGCTTGTCGGTGTAATATGCGCAGTCCGCCGGACACGCTTTGCGATAGGTACTAAATCCCGTAAAGGCTTTAAAAGAATGGAAGTACGCCCAGTCGCCAAGGCCAGGCACTCTTCTGCGCGGCACCGCCAACAGTCGGTAGAATGCGACTGTTGCCTTTCGTATCCTTCTCTCCGTACTTTTGTCAATCATGGGCATGGGTACTGGCGGACACGAAACGCTCAGCCTGACTGCGGGTCTTGATCCGGCCGCCAGAATAGCCATCTGGTCCAGCGTCTGCTTAAGCCCCATCACGCCGCCCACGGTAGCGACTGCCATAAATGCCTTATCAAAAAAGAGGGGCCTGTGAAGGGTATAGGCAAATCGGTCGATAAAATTCTTCATGATGGCAGGCACACCCATTGCATAGCAGGGGGCGGCGAAGATAATTCCGTCTGCTTGCAACATTTTCATCATAATAGGGTCCCTGTCGTCCTTGAGGGGGCATCGCTCCTCGCCTTTGGCAATGCACTGAAAACAGCCAGCACAGCTGCGCAACTCACAGTCCGGTAAAAACAAAAATTCAAAATCAATTTCCCCGTTTATATCCATTAGCTTTTCCCGGACACGCTCGACCACGCGATAAGTATTTCCCTTCTTTCTCGGGCTCCCCATAATGGCAAGTACCCTCATTTTTTGTTCCCCTTTCGCAGTACACAATCCGCATAAAACGCGTTATGCCGTCTCATCTTTTCTTCGATTTCGCCAAGGTCCGGCTCTTCTTTAAGAAAGTTCTGCTCGAAACATAGGTATATAATATACGCGTTATATTCCTCCGCCAGCGTCCTCGTGTCTGTCGCATCAATCTTGCCGCTTTCAACCATCAAATCCAGCGCGGCCTTTAACATGCGATTCGGCCCTTCAATCAGCTCCTGCATGAAAAATTCTCTCGCGGCATGGCTGCGCTGCTGTTCCTTAATCATGATCTTGGAAATTTTGATGATCTCAGCGGACCACATCACATTCCTGAATAGATCAAAAGAATCGTCCAAATACTTTCTGGGCGATACAGCAAGCACATATTCTCTGAGCATACCGGCAGGAATATTGGCTTTTGCCATTTGTTCGCGAAGAAGCGAGAATATACTTTGGAGTATGCGTTCCTTGTTCTCATAATGTTTATAAAGAGAACTCGCCTTTACTCCCACCTCAGCCGCAATCTCCCTCATGGTGACTTCCTTGTACCCTCTCTCCGCAAAAAGATCGATTGCGACACGAAGTATCCGCTCCTTTGTATGAACCCCGTTTTCCACGTTCCCTCCAGCTAACAAATGTTATCCTCATTATAGGATAACATTTGTTAGCCGTCAATAGTATTTCTACCGATCCCCCCTAATTACAATGAATAGGCGGGGCTTCCCAAAGAAAGCATCCCGCCGTGCTCGACTAATTCCCACTGTTCTGCCATTCAGGTCCATCAAAACAGCCCCATCTTTCAAAAACCGGCCTAATTACCGACCCCCAGATGCCTACTTCACGCACGAACAGCAATTATGCTAGTCCAGACCCCTTCACCCGCGCTACCTTCCTTTCAGCAAAACCTTATCCTTGACTACTGCCCTGTTCGATTATACACGTGCTTGCATCGGTCCAGTGCCCTGCGCAGGCGGTATCGTGCCGCCAGTCGCATCCTGTGTGCTTTGTGCATACTGCGCAGCGTACGAGACCTCCTCCAGCAGTTCCTGCTTCATCGGAATGTGCCCATCAGGCAGCCGCTCCAGATACTGCTTAAGCGTCAGTTTACCCCCTTTCAGCAGGTTGTCCAGCGTCTGAAGAACCTGAATCTCGCTCCACATCGTCGATGGCCCGACTTCCAACTTAAGGCGCATCGCATACTCGTCCAACACGCCCTCCGGCAACGGAACAAATACGCGCTGTCCATCCTGCATGACGGGGATCATCCTTCCGCCTTTATAAAAACACCGGATAAAGTCGAGCCAGATCAGCCCGATGTCCTCAACAAAGGAGTAGAACCGCTCCTGATTCGACTGCAGCGGCACCATTGCCGCATCCCTCGCCGCGATGAATGCCGAGGTGTTATCCGGATTTTTGATGCTTCCGAGTGTGACATCGTTCGCACCCATCATGCGCATGGTTTTCTCCAGCGTTACTTCCAGCCCCCGCCACGCGTCATATGAAACACCCGGCGGAATCAAATACTGCGCCGCGCCGCCTATATCACCGTTCACAGGGATTGCGCCTGCCACCTTGTTCGTCCACTCACGGATACGCGTGCGGTCGTATATCACCTTGGGAAAGCTCATCTGCATCTGTGAAAGCTGTGAGAGTGCCATGATCTTGTTGATGAACACCTGGTTCGGAATGAGTCCCGATACTTCTGCAACGCCGTGACAGCAATTCTTGCGTGTCTCCCAATTCATCAGCGCGAGGGGATACCGTGTCAGGTGCGTATCCTTGGCTGGCTGTATGACGGCATTTCGCACCGCTTTCTCGCACCAGACGCGCCCGTCCTTTTTAACCATCCTGAGCAGTACGTTGCATTTGCCGCCTCCATCCATCTCGACCTTGCCCCGGTCTCCGGCGGTATATTCCGTCTCCTCATCCGCAACAATCTCATCCAAGTTGCCGCAGCCGTTTCGCTTGGCCTCCTCGCGCACCTTGTCCACCATTTCACGGAACGCAAGGATGATGTAGGGCTGGCTCTGAACGTCGGGTGTGTTCGGATTACCTGGGTAGTAGTTCACGTTATCGATAAGCTGTGTGGCAATGTCGCCCGAAACTGCCTGCCCTGTTTTAAGGCTGCTGTCCCAATAAAAATACTGCACATAGTCGCCCGTGATAGCGGCCTGCTTGAGGCCTTCCTTGGTGACGTAGTCCATCTTCAGACGTTCCCAGAGCATGTCACAGTAGTCCGATATTTGCCTCGCGTAAATGCCGATATCGCCGCCGTCGCTCAGCCCGTCCGCGAAGAATTGCATCGTGAGCCGTCGCTCAGCTACCGCTGCAATTTTCCAGGCCGACGCATACTTGATGAAATTGACAACCGGCGTAGGCAGTCCGTCATGCGGCACACCCACCCATTGATCCCCCGCAAAAAAACGCTCGTTTAAATCCACCGTGCGATACAGCCCGATTCGCGCCTTGTAGTCGACACCCTGCTCATATTGCTGCCAGATTTCAGTTTTGCTCATACGCCCTCCTTATAAGAAGCTCCGGGCTGCTCAGATTTTTGTGGCGCTCCATACGGGTCATACGAGAGTATTGCCTCATACCGTTTCATCATCGCCGCCATGCCCGCATCGTCGTGCGCCGTATTATGCCGCGGACTACAGCCCGGCCCCTTCTGTGATGTGCCTCTCTTTATTTCCATGCAGTCCCTTACGCCCTTTCTGTAAAACATCATGCATGCCGCGGTCATAACCAACCCGATAACCGCCCCAAGTCCGATAATCTCCAATTCAACCGCCTCCTTTTACGCGTTCCGGCCACGTATTTATCACGCGCCTGCGCTTCTCCTCTTGCGCATCATTAAATAGATTTCCGATCATTGCCGCTCATTTTGATGCATTTGTCTTCGTTATAACCGCTGTTTTTATAGGTACTGCAAAAAAAGAATGCCTTTTCGGGGCATTCTGTGAGAACCGTATTTGAGAACCGTGTCTGGAGGATCATATCTTTGGGCTTAACTTAAGTATAGACTAGCACTTTGCGCCGCAGCCGCATCCGCCGCCAAAACCGCCGCACATGCACAGCAGCAGTATGGGGAGTATCCCTCCAAACCCACCGCCTCCGCAGCCGCAGCTTCCACCGCAGTTACCTCCGCAGCCGCATCCGCCCTGCCCACCGCAGCCGCAAGCGTCGTTGCCGCATCCGCACCCGAACCCATTACCCCCGCAGCAGCAAAGCAGCAGTATAATCCATAGCATTGAATTGTTACCGAAAAAGCCTTCCATGGCCGAAACCTCCTTGTTGTCTTTGATACTTTACTATATGCCAATATAGGAATATGGTTCGTAAAGTGATCCTGAAACTTAATGTCCGGATAAGACAATTTTTTCGGCCAGAATCATATAATGTTTCGGATACTTTTTTATCGGGTGACTGGTATGAACCTTTGTGGGGTTTTCAAAGCACTGGGTGATGATACGCGCCTGCGGATACTCGGACTTCTTTCTCAGCGGGAATTGTGTGAATGCCAGCTTTGCTTTACGCTGGGTATCTCTCAACCCAACGCATCCAAGCATCTCAAATGCCTGCGTTACGCGGGTGTAATCGACTGCCGCAAAATCTCACAATGGTGTTTCTACCGCATCAGCGATGACTTCTTAGCCCGGTTTGGCGCGTTATATACCTTTCTGACCGATCAATGGCAAAACGAAGCGCCCTATCAGGAAGACGGTCAAAACCTGTTATATCTGCTCCGCACGAAAAAATGCTGCGGTATGGATCTGATCAATAACTAATCCCTTTCCTGAATACCAAAGGAATCGCGATTCTTCCTCTATAAAGCCTTCGTGTTATACCGGCTATCCGAGCCTCAATTAAATATTGCCTCCATCCCAAGGCTTCGCCTCAAAGGGAGGCAGTCCGCAAGCCGACTGATGAGGGCAAAACATTTGACGCTTTCACTGCATTAAGCCGTATTATTTCACCCCGTAGGGGCGGCTCCCCCGAGC